>NZ_JBEOPW010000001.1:0-649047 GCF_040310465.1 Pseudomonas sp. H26/SER47-MNA-CIBAN-0231
GGCGTAGCTCAGTTGGTAGAGCACGGGATTGTGACTCCCGTTGTCGTGGGTTCGATCCCCATCGTCCACCCCATATTTCGAAAGGCGCCAGATTTAACGGTCTGGCGCCTTTGCTTTAAAAGCTTCATCCGCGGATGTGGTGGAATTGGTAGACACACTGGATTTAGGTTCCAGCGCCGCGAGGCGTAAGAGTTCGAGTCTCTTCATCCGCACCAAATAAAGCTTCATCTGTGCCTTGGGCCTGATGCAGTTTCGACAAAGAAGTTGTTTGGCTTTTTTGTTACGCAATATGGTGGGCGTAGCTCAGTTGGTAGAGCACGGGATTGTGACTCCCGTTGTCGTGGGTTCGATCCCCATCGTCCACCCCATATTCCGAAAGGCGCCAGATTTAACAGTCTGGCGCCTTTTTTGTTTTAGCGGTTTCGAAATCCGGCCATGGCCGATTTCGAAGCGCAGGGCAGGGCACTTCATCGCTTTTAAAGGATCGGATGACGCTGAACTGCTCGTCGTTCCGGTTTTACCGGAACGCCTGTCGGGGCGGATTTGATAGTTGCTTCTATATATAGAAGCGTTGCTGCAGAGCCCTGACGTGATCGCTTGTATTCGCCAGTGGAGTGCACGGCATTCGTGCGGCGCTCCCTATAAATTGCCTGCTGTTTTTTTACCCGTTTCCAGTAGGGTGACTTCTTGAGTTTGACCCACTAGAATGCATGCCCTTGATTCTGGGGTCGGAAACGGCCGGCTAACGTCTGTGCAACGAGGAATATCCATGCAAGTTTCTGTTGAAAATACTACTGCTCTCGAGCGCCGCATGAGCGTCACCGTGCCGGCAGAGCGCATCGAGACTCAGGTCAACAAGCGTCTGCAGCAGACTGCCCAAAAGGCCAAAATTGCTGGCTTCCGTCCAGGCAAAGTGCCAATGAGCGAAATCAAGCGCCGTTTCGGTGCTGATGCGCGTCAGGAAGCGGTAGGCGACGTCATCCAGTCTTCCTTCTACGAAGCTGTGGTCGAGCAGAAGCTCAACCCTGCCGGTTCGCCTTCGATCGAGCCTAAGTCGCTCGAAGCGGGCAAGGATCTGGAATACGTTGCTGTATTCGAAGTCTTCCCTGAGTTCACCGTTGCTGGCTTCGAAGGCATCACCGTTGAGCGTCTGAGCGCTGAAGTGGCTGACGCTGACCTGGACAAGATGCTCGACATCCTGCGCAAGCAGAACACCCGTTTCGAAGTGGCCGACCGTGCTGCGCAGAACGAAGACCAGTTGAACATCGATTTCGTTGGCAAGGTTGACGGCGAAGTATTCGCTGGCGGCTCCGCCAAGGGCACTCAGCTGGTGCTGGGTTCCGGCCGCATGATCCCGGGCTTCGAAGAAGGCCTGGTTGGCGCTAAAGCCGGCGAAGAACGCGTTCTGAACCTGACCTTCCCTGAGGACTATCAGAACCTGGACCTGGCTGGCAAAACCGCCGAGTTCACCGTGACCGTCAACACTGTGTCCGAGCCTAAGCTGCCTGAGCTGAACGAAGAGTTCTTCGCTCAATTCGGCATCAAGGAAAGCGGCATCGACGGTTTCCGCACCGAGGTTCGCAAGAACATGGAGCGTGAACTGCGTCAGGCGATCAAATCCAAGGTCAAGAATCAGGTAATGGACGGTCTGCTGGCCACCAACCCGATCGAAGTGCCAAAGGCTCTGCTGTCCAACGAAGTTGACCGTCTGCGCGTGCAGGCTGTTCAGCAGTTCGGCGGCAACATCAAGCCAGACCAACTGCCGGCCGAGCTGTTCGAAGAGCAAGCCAAGCGCCGCGTCGTGCTGGGCCTGATCGTTGCTGAAGTGGTCAAGCAGTTCGACCTCAAGCCTGACGAAGCTCGCGTTCGCGAAATGATTCAGGAAATGGCTTCCGCTTACCAGGAGCCTGAGCAGGTCGTGTCGTGGTACTACAAAAACGAGCAGCAACTGAACGAAGTGCGTTCGGTTGTGCTGGAAGAACAAGTTGTGGATACTGTTCTGCAGAAAGCTAGTGTGACCGACAAATCGGTCTCCTACGAAGAAGCAGTCAAGCCGGTAGAAGCTCCAGCAGCCGACTGATTGATTTTGCGTTAGAAGTGCACACCATAAGCCAGCTCTCGAGCTGGCTTATGCGTATTCAAGACATAACTATTTGGGAGCGACTGCAGAGCATGTTCCGTAATTCTTATATTCAGCAGAACTCTGATATCCAGGCCGCCGGCGGCCTGGTCCCGATGGTTGTCGAGCAGTCCGCTCGTGGCGAACGCGCCTACGACATCTACTCGCGCCTGCTCAAGGAGCGAGTGATCTTTCTGGTGGGCCCGGTAGAGGACTACATGGCCAACCTGATCTGTGCGCAACTGCTGTTCCTTGAAGCGGAAAACCCGGACAAGGACATCCATCTGTACATCAACTCGCCGGGCGGTTCGGTGACTGCCGGCATGTCGATCTACGACACCATGCAGTTCATCAAGCCGAACGTATCGACCACCTGCATCGGTCAGGCCTGCAGCATGGGCGCATTCCTGCTCACCGCAGGTGCACCGGGCAAGCGTTTCTGCCTGCCGAACTCGCGCGTGATGATTCACCAGCCACTGGGCGGTTTCCAGGGCCAGGCGTCGGACATCGAAATCCACGCCAAGGAAATCCTCTTCATCCGCGAGCGTCTGAACATGCTGATGGCCAAGCACAGCGGCCGTACTCTGGAAGAAATCGAGCGCGATACCAATCGCGACAACTTCATGAGTGCCGAAGCTGCGAAGGAATACGGCCTGATCGACGAAGTGATCAACCAGCGTCCAGCTTAATATAAGCAGCGCAAAACAGGCCTGATCGGCATGTCCGATCAGCGGCGGGCTTGAAAAAGCCCGCAATAGCCTTCATCTTGTGTTGCAAGCCTATCGGATTTGGATCGAACGAATGACTGACACCCGCAACGGCGAGGACAACGGCAAGCTGCTCTATTGCTCCTTCTGTGGCAAAAGCCAGCATGAAGTGCGCAAATTGATTGCCGGCCCCTCGGTCTTTATCTGCGACGAGTGCGTCGACCTGTGCAATGACATCATCCGCGAGGAGGTGCAGGAAGCACAGGCCGAAAGCAGCGCGCATAAATTGCCTTCGCCTAAAGAAATCAGCGGCATCCTTGACCAGTACGTCATTGGTCAGGAGCGTGCGAAAAAGGTTTTGGCCGTAGCGGTGTACAACCACTACAAGCGCCTGAACCAGCGTGACAAAAAGGCTGACGACGTCGAACTCGGCAAGAGCAACATCCTGCTGATCGGCCCGACAGGCTCCGGTAAAACCCTGCTGGCCGAAACACTGGCCCGCTTGCTGAACGTTCCGTTCACCATCGCCGACGCAACCACCCTCACCGAGGCCGGTTACGTGGGTGAAGATGTCGAGAACATCATTCAGAAGCTGCTGCAGAAGTGCGATTACGACGTAGAGAAAGCCCAGATGGGCATTGTCTACATCGATGAAATCGACAAGATTTCCCGCAAGTCCGACAATCCGTCGATCACCCGTGATGTTTCCGGTGAAGGCGTGCAGCAGGCCTTGCTCAAGTTGATCGAAGGCACGGTCGCTTCGGTACCGCCGCAAGGTGGCCGCAAGCATCCGCAGCAGGAATTCCTGCAGGTCGACACCCGTAACATCCTGTTCATCTGCGGTGGTGCGTTCTCCGGCCTGGAAAAGGTCATTCAGAACCGTTCCACCAAAGGCGGCATTGGCTTCAACGCCGAAGTGCGCAGCAAGGAAGAGGGCAAGAAGGTTGGTGAATCCCTGCGTGAAGTCGAGCCTGACGATCTGGTCAAGTTCGGTCTGATCCCGGAATTCGTCGGTCGTCTGCCGGTCCTGGCGACACTGGACGAGCTCGACGAGGCTGCGCTGATGCAAATCCTCACAGAGCCGAAAAATGCTCTGACCAAACAGTATGCCAAGCTGTTCGAGATGGAAGGCGTGGATCTGGAATTCCGTTCCGACGCGCTGAAATCGGTCGCCAAGCGTGCTCTGGAACGTAAAACCGGTGCCCGTGGCCTGCGTTCGATTCTCGAAGGTGTATTGCTCGACACGATGTATGAGATCCCCTCGCAGTCCGAGGTGAGCAAAGTCGTGATCGATGAAAGCGTGATCGAAGGCAAGTCCAAGCCACTGTATATCTACGAAAACAGTGAGCCGACGGCCAAGGCAGCGCCGGACGCGTAAGCGTTCACAGCGCCGCAACAAAGAAGGGGCCTTCGGGCCTCTTTTTTTTTAAGTCGTTTTTTACCTCCGCTTTACGCTTGTTTTTTTTCGAGGCAGCCCCCATCTTGGTTTCAAGCTTAATTCCATCTGATTACGGCCATACGGCCGCCGTAGAGGCGAAATCATGAAGACAACCATCGAATTGCCTCTCCTGCCATTGCGTGATGTCGTGGTTTATCCGCACATGGTTATCCCGCTGTTCGTGGGGCGCGAGAAATCCATCGAAGCCCTCGAGGCCGCGATGACGGGTGACAAGCAGATTCTGCTGCTCGCCCAGAGAAACCCGGCTGACGATGATCCCGGTGAAGACGCTCTCTATCGCGTAGGTACGATTGCCACGGTTCTGCAACTGCTGAAGCTGCCTGACGGCACCGTCAAGGTTCTGGTCGAAGGCGAGCAGCGTGGTACTGTCGAGCGCTTCAGCGAAGTCGATGGCCACTGCCGCGCCGAAGTGTCTCTGATCGAAGAAGTCGACGCCGCCGAGCGCGAGTCGGAAGTCTTCGTGCGCACGCTGCTTTCGCAGTTCGAACAATACGTTCAGCTGGGCAAGAAGGTCCCGGCTGAAGTCCTGTCGTCGCTCAACAGCATCGATGAGCCCGGTCGTCTGGTCGACACCATGGCCGCGCACATGGCGCTGAAAATCGAGCAGAAGCAGGAAATCCTCGAGATCATCGATCTGTCGGCCCGTGTCGAGCACGTGCTGGCACTGCTGGATGCCGAAATCGACCTGCTGCAGGTTGAAAAACGCATTCGCGGTCGCGTCAAAAAGCAAATGGAGCGCAGCCAGCGCGAGTACTACCTGAATGAGCAGATGAAGGCCATTCAGAAAGAACTCGGTGACGGCGACGAAGGCCACAACGAAATCGAAGAGCTGAAAAAGCGCATCGATGCTGCCGGCCTGCCGAAAGACGCGCTGGCCAAGGCGACTGCCGAGCTGAACAAGCTCAAGCAGATGTCGCCGATGTCGGCTGAGGCCACCGTGGTGCGTTCCTACATCGACTGGCTGGTGCAGGTGCCGTGGAAGGCGCAGAGCAAAGTACGCCTCGACCTGGCCCGTGCAGAAGACATTCTCGACGCCGATCACTACGGCCTCGAAGAGGTCAAGGAGCGCATCCTTGAATACCTCGCCGTGCAGAAGCGCGTGAAGAAAATCCGTGGCCCGGTGTTGTGCCTGGTCGGTCCTCCAGGCGTGGGTAAAACCTCGCTGGCGGAATCGATTGCCCATGCCACCAACCGTAAATTCGTACGTATGGCCTTGGGCGGCGTGCGTGACGAAGCGGAAATTCGTGGTCACCGCCGGACTTACATCGGTTCGATGCCGGGTAGATTGATTCAAAAGATGACAAAAGTGGGCGTACGCAACCCGCTGTTCCTGCTCGATGAAATCGACAAGATGGGCAGCGACATGCGTGGCGACCCGGCGTCGGCGTTGCTGGAAGTGCTCGATCCCGAGCAAAACCACAACTTCAACGATCACTATCTGGAAGTCGATTACGACCTGTCCGATGTGATGTTCCTGTGCACCTCGAACTCGATGAACATCCCGCCAGCGCTGCTGGACCGGATGGAAGTCATCCGTCTGCCGGGTTACACCGAAGACGAGAAGATCAACATCGCCGTGAAATACCTCTCGCCGAAACAGATCGCCGCTAACGGTCTGAAGAAGGGCGAGCTGGAGTTCGACGAGGAAGCCATCCGCGACATCATCCGTTATTACACCCGTGAAGCGGGTGTGCGGGGCCT
The DNA here is from genome assembly GCF_040310465.1 of Pseudomonas sp. H26/SER47-MNA-CIBAN-0231. NCBI lineage: Bacteria > Pseudomonadati > Pseudomonadota > Gammaproteobacteria > Pseudomonadales > Pseudomonadaceae > Pseudomonas > Pseudomonas sp. H26/SER47-MNA-CIBAN-0231. Next base: position 5,987 of record NZ_JBEOPW010000001.1, read on the forward strand.
CGAGCGGCAGATCGCCAAGGTCTGCCGCAAGGCAGTGAAAGAGCATGCGCTGGAAAAACGCTTTTCGGTAAAAGTGACAGCGGACTTGCTCGAGCATTTCCTTGGTGTGCGCAAGTTCCGCTACGGCCTGGCCGAGCAACAGGATCAGGTGGGGCAGGTGACTGGCCTGGCGTGGACTCAGGTTGGCGGCGAGTTGCTGACCATCGAAGCCGCAGTGATTCCGGGTAAAGGGCAACTGATCAAGACCGGTTCGCTCGGTGATGTGATGGTCGAATCGATCACCGCCGCACAGACCGTTGTGCGCAGCCGGGCGAAAAGCCTGGGCATTCCGCTGGACTTCCACGAGAAGCGCGACACCCACATTCACATGCCGGAAGGTGCTACGCCGAAAGACGGCCCTAGCGCTGGCGTGGGCATGTGCACCGCGTTGGTCTCGGCATTGACCGGCATTCCGGTGCGCGCCGATGTCGCCATGACCGGTGAGATCACTCTGCGTGGGCAAGTGCTGGCAATTGGCGGTTTGAAAGAAAAACTGCTGGCGGCACATCGCGGCGGAATCAAGATTGTGATTATTCCGGAAGAAAACGTCCGCGATCTGAAGGAGATTCCTGACAATATCAAGCAGGATCTGCAGATCAAACCGGTTAAATGGATTGACGAGGTCCTGCAAATTGCGCTGCAATACGCGCCGGAGCCCTTGCCGGATGTGGCTCCGGAGATAGTTGCCAAGGACGAAAAACGCGAGTCTGATGCCAAGGAAAGAATTAGCACGCATTAATACGTTTTAGCCTGGGGGGCTTTCCTTGACAGCATTTTAGAGCCCTTGTTATAAAGCGGCTCTTAAGTGTCTGTAGGCCATTCAGCACTCGTTTTTGCTTTCACCAAAAAACTTAGAAACATCTCAAAATAGATATAAGGGGACTTAGAGTGAACAAGTCGGAACTGATTGATGCTATCGCTGCATCCGCTGATATCCCGAAAGCTGCTGCTGGCCGTGCGCTGGACGCTGTAATCGAATCCGTCACTGGCGCTCTGAAGGCTGGCGACTCCGTTGTTCTGGTTGGTTTCGGTACTTTCTCCGTGACTGACCGTCCGGCTCGTACCGGTCGCAACCCGCAAACCGGCAAGTCTCTGGAAATCCCGGCTGCCAAGAAGCCAGGTTTCAAAGCCGGTAAAGCGCTGAAAGAAGCTGTTAACTGAGTTTCCAGGTTTTTACCCATCCGGGTCGGGGTCAAGCCTGACTTGGCAGCGGAGCGGTAGAGCAGGTGGCTGAAAGAGCCACCTGTAACGCCGGGATCGAGGGTTCGAGCCCTGTCCGCTCCGCCAGTTACGAGAAGGCGCATCCTCGGATGCGCCTTTCTTCTATCCGGATTCTACCCACGCTCCACGGTTGCCTAAATTGAAGTTCAACCGTTTCTGGGGGACGCATGCTGCAGAATATCAGGGACAATTCACAAGGCTGGATTGCCAAGACCATTATCGGGGTCATCGTTGCACTGATGGCCCTGACCGGTTTCGATGCCATTTTCCAGGCCACGACTCACAAGAACGAGGCGGCCAAGGTCAACGGTGACGAAATCAGCCAGAACGAGCTGAGCCAGGCCGTTGATATGCAACGCCGTCAGCTGATGCAACAGCTGGGCAAGGACTTCGATGCTTCCTTGCTCGACGAAAAGATGCTGCGCGAATCGGCGCTCAAAGGCCTGATCGACCGCAAGTTGCTGCTGCAAGGCGCCGAACAGGCGAAGTTCTCATTCTCCGAAGCCGCGCTGGATCAAGTGATCCTGCAGACGCCTGAATTCCAGGTCGACGGCAAGTTCAGCTCGGAGCGTTTCGACCAGGTGATCCGTCAACTGGGCTACAGCCGCATGCAGTTCCGCCAGATGCTGGCTCAGGAAATGCTCATCGGCCAGTTGCGCGCAGGCGTTGCCGGCAGCGGTTTCGTCACCGACGCCGAAGTGCTGGCATTCGCCCGTCTCGAAAAACAGACCCGTGATTTCGCCACTCTGAACGTCAAGGCCAACCCGGCTGCGGTCAAGCTGACCGATGACGAGGTCAAGGCTTACTACGACGAGCACGCCAAGGAATTCATGACGCCGGACCAGGTGATCATCGATTACGTCGAGCTGAAGAAGTCGTCGTTCTTTGATCAGGTCGCAGTCAAGGATGAAGACCTTGAGGCGGCGTACCAGAAAGAGATCGCCAACCTGGCGGAACAGCGTCGTGCCGCGCACATCCTTATCGAAGTGAACGACAAGACTACCGAAGCGCAGGCCAAGGCGAAGATCGAAGAAGTTCAGGCGCGTCTGGCCAAGGGCGAGAAGTTCGAAGCGCTGGCCAAGGAGTTCTCGCAGGACCCGGGTTCCGCCAACAATGGCGGTGACCTCGGTTACGCGGGTCCTGGCGTTTACGATCCGGCCTTCGAAAAGGCTCTGTACTCGCTGTCGAAAGACCAGGTGTCCGAGCCGATTCGTACCGACTTCGGTTATCACCTGATCAAGCTGTTGGGCGTGGAAGCGCCTGAAGTGCCGACCCTGGCCAGCCTGAAAGACAAGCTGACCCGCGAGCTGAAAGCCGCTCAGGTCGAGCAGCGTTTTGTTGAGGCGACCAAGCAACTGGAAGACTCGGCGTTCGAAGCCTCTGACCTGGCGCAGCCAGCAGCGGATCTGAAACTGACCGTGCACACTTCCAAACCGTTCGGCCGTGAAGGTGGCGAAGGTGTTGCAGCCAACCGTGCCGTGGTCACTGCTGCGTTCAGCCCGGAAGTGATTGATGAAGGTGCCAACAGCACCGCCATCGAGCTGGACCCGGAAACCGTGATCGTGCTGCGTTCCAAGGAGCACCTGAAGCCTGCGCAACTGCCGCTGGAAAGTGTGAGCGCGGCGATCCGTACTCAACTGACCAAGGAGCACGCCAGTGCCGAGGCCAAGACCCGTGCCGAGAAGCTGATCGCTGATCTGCGCGACGGCAAGGCGCCGCTGGACAAGGCCATTGACGGTCAGAACTGGAAGATCACCGAAGCGGCCACCCGTGGTCAGGAAGGGGTTGATCCGGCTGTGCTGCAGGCACTGTTCCGGATGCCGAAGCCGGCTGCCAAGGACAAGCCGACGTTCTCCAGCGTTACCTTGCCGGATGGCAGCCTGATGGTTGTGCGACTCAACGGTGTTAACGAAGCTGCTGCACCGACTGATGAAGAGAAGGCGCAATATCGTCGCTTCCTGGCTTCCCGTGAAGGGCAGCAGGACTTTGCGGCGTATCGCAAGCAGTTGGAAGCTGAGGCGGAGATCGAGCGGTTCTGATCTTTTGACTGACGTTTGAAGGAGCCCCGGCCTGATGGTCGGGGCTTTTTTGTTTTTGGTGGCGTGGCGGCCTTTGGGCCGGCCATGCTCTGGGTGGTTTGGGTGAATATCCGTTTCTTCGGGTGCGGCAGCTGGCGGTTTCGCCCTTACGGCGAGGCACTTTTTCCAGACGCCGAAAAAGTACCCAAAAAGGCTTGCTCCTACGTTCGGCCCTCGCAGGCTCGGGTTCCTTCGCTGCGGGATCGATCCGGGCGCAGCGGCTCCGGTTTGCTTCGCTGCACCTCCTTGCGCTGTGTCTGGCTGCGCCAGACGGTCGCTACGCTCCCACACCCGATCGATCCCTCCACTCAGCCTTCCGACGTCGCCGGTGGATCAAGATCAAGAGCACTCGAGCTTGCGCTCATTGTGTAGGAGCTGCCGAAGGCTGCGATCTTTTGCTTTTGCCTTTCTGTGGGAGCGAGCCTGCTCGCGAAGGCGGCCTGACAGCCGACCTGATTCTTGGATGTACACTGTCCCTTGGCGTTTAGAACACGTCGGGCGGCTAGGGTGTTATGGCCGTCGAGCCGACAAGCCACGGCGAAATTGCGCGCGTTGATCGATCATTTGTCCACGCGGCTTTTTCCTGGCGGTCATGATAGGTAAAGTTGTAACCGATTCTTGACACTATTCCATGCGCCATGGGGCGGCGATCTGTTGCACAATACGCCCCGGACTGTTTTCCCTCAGGATGTTCAATGTTGATTTCCACTCCCATGCGTGTTGTCGGGCTGGCGCTTTTGTTGACTGCGGTGGCCGGTTGTTCGAAGGACAAGCCGATCTATGAGCATGAGAACTTCGATGACTCCGGCACCTTTTCGCGCAATTACCCGGTAACCGACACCGCCAGTTGCGAAGCGGCCCGGCGCGCGTTGCTCAGTCAGGGCTACATCATTACCAGCAGTGATCCGAAACTGGTCAGCGGGCACAAGAGCTTCCAGCAGACCGGCGAGACCCATCTCGAGATCAGCTTCAACGTGGTCTGTGCCGAAGACGGCAGCGCCGGGCATCATGCGACGGTGTTCGCCAACGCCCTGCAGGACCGTTATGCGTTGAAGAAGACCAACAATTCCGCCAGCCTCGGGGTTGGTGTATTGGGCTCGGTGTCGATGCCGATCGGCTCCTCGGACGACTCGATGGTCAAGGTCGCCAGTGAGACGGTCATTGCGCAGAAGTTCTACGAGCGTTTCTTCACACTGGTGGAGCAGTTCCTGCCCGCCGATGCGAAGAAAGCTGCACACATCGAAGAAAAGCCGAAAACCGATCTTGGTGTGCCAGAACCAAAAGCGGCACCTGCACCTGCGCCTCTGGCGCCGACACCTGCAGCGGAACCGGCCCCCGCGCCGGCTGCAGAACCTGCACCAGCCCCGGCTGAAACCGCACCAGTGAGCTCCGAGCCGGTAGTACCGCCAGCGGAATCGACGCCGATTACGCCTGCCCCAGCGCCCTTGGAAGAGCCCACGCCCGCCAGCGAAACCATCACGCCACCGACCAACCCGGATATCCCGCCACCGTCAGAGCCGATTCCGGCGATGCCTGCGTCGGGCCAATAAGAAACCAAGCGAAACCCTGTGGGAGCGAGCCTGCTCGCGAAGCGGTGTATCAGTCGACAGATGATTAGACTGTCACACCGCTATCGCGAGCAGGCTCGCTCCCACACTGTTTTCCAGGTTGGCTTAAGATCTGGTTACACACCTGCGACATCAGCGCCGCGATAAATCCCCAACCACCTGCTACGTTTTATTCATGAAGGCAGCGTTTCACTTTTCCTTCATACGGGCACTTTATGCTCGGGGCACAGGTCGATTGATCAGGCCATTTTCATAGCGAGCAGTTGGGGGATTTATACGATGGATGAGTATCAGGAAGAACTGCTCGAATACCAGGCATTTGAACTGGATCAACCAGAGCCGGCTGACGACGCCACGGAGCTCTGAGCTTCAGGCTCCCGAGCGGTAATTTCGTCGGGATTCGCCGGGCGTCTGCCCGCTCCAGCGTTTGAATGCACGCTGGAAGGCTTCAGCTGAGGCGAAGCCCAGCAGGTAGGCGATCTCGCCGAACGCCAGTTCGGTGTCGCGGATGTAGGTCATTGCCAGGTCGCGGCGTGTGTCATTGAGGATCGCGCGAAATTGCGTGCCTTCCTCTGCTAGTTTGCGCCGCAGGGTCCAGGTTGGCAGTTTCAGGCGTGCCGCGACTTCCTCGAGATCCGGCTCGCGGCCGCCATTGAGCAGCGGGCCGAGCAACTGAGTGATGCGCTCGCGCAGGCTGCGGGTGCGGGTCAGTTGTTCCAGCTCCCGCTCGCACAATTGCAGCAGATGTCGCCAGGTGCTCGGGCAATGTTCTGGGTTGCGCAGGGCAAGGCTGTTCAGGCTCAGGCGCAGCTGATTGCGTTCGGCGCTGAACTGGATCGGGCAGTCGCCAAGCATTGTGTAGGCGTCGCGGTAATCCGGCGCTTCGAATTCGATTTCGATTCTCTCGGCGCGCAACGTTTCGCCGCACAGGCTCGACAACTGATGCAGCCAGCCGGCGAGGATCGAGTCGACCACGAAGCGGTTATAGGCGTTGTACGGGCTGATCGAGTAGAAGCGCAGCCACGCACCGTTGGCGTCTTCGTGGAAACTGGACTGCCCGCGATAGTTGGAACCGTACAGCGGCTCGAAGCGCGTCAGGCAGCGGGCCGCTTCACGCACGGTGGGCGCTTGCGCCGCAGTGATGCCGGCCAGCCCAGCCTGATTCAAGCGGATCATTCGGCCCATGCGCAGGCCCAGGGCCGGGTCGCCGGTGAGTTGAATCGCCGCATGGCCCAGGCGCATGTATCGCGGGATCGACAAGCGCGCCCCGGCCTCGGCCAGTCGCGCGGCATCGAGGCCATATTGTTCAAGCAGAGGCAGCGGATCGGCGTCGTGGCTGCGCACGGCGTCGACCAGACTGTGGACGAAGCCCACCGACAGATCCCCGAGGCGCATCGGCTGCGGCTTCATGGTCTACAGCCAGACATTCAGCAAGCGCGCACCACGGGCCTCGCCATCGGCGAACTGCTGGCCGTTGCTGCTGAGGAAGCTTGTGCCGGTACTCGACTTGTCCCAGAACTGCCCGCGCATGAACACACTGACGCCGGCAATCGCGCGGCTGCTCGGTGGTTGTGCGGTGAGGGTCAGTCGGTGCCAGGCCTGACCTTCATTGAGGTCGCCGGGCTTGAGGCTGACCGAGCCCGGCGTGCTCGAACCCTTGTAGCCACGCCATGGCTTGTCCCAGGCGCCTTGGCCGATAACCTGCGCCGGCACCGCCACCAGTTGCGCGCCTTGTTCATCGAGGGTGCGGTAGTTGGCGGGGTACCAGCTGTCACTGCCGATAAGGATGCCCAAGCGTCCGGCCGGTGTGTCGACGACCTGTATGGCGTGTTTGTCTTCGGCCTGAATCACACCTTGCTGATCAAAGATCGGATGCATCTGCCGTTGCGGCTGGCCCAACGGTACGCCGTCGCGACCAAACACCACGCTGCTGTTGAACAGGGCGCCGCTGCCGGGCTTGAGCCGGCCGTCGCGGATGCTTGGCTCCGGCAGCACGATGGAGCCGGCCACCAGGGTGACCTGGAACTCCTTGGCCAGACCGCCGAACAGCGCCTGGTAATCCTTGGCCATGGACTTCGCTTTCATCCGCAGATAAGCATCGTTCAGCCGTTGCTCGCCCTTGGCCCGCAGCCACGCTCGGGCAAACAACAGCGGATTGCTCGCCGCCAGCCAGTTCATTGCCTCCGCCAGGGTCGGCGCCTGATACAACTCGTCTTTCTCGCCGCTGATCATCAGCCAGGTGCCGACGTGCTCGGGCAATACCACCACGGTTTTTTCGTTGAGCAAGCCTTGATCGCGGGCCTGCTGAAGGTACGCCGCAAGCTTGCGGTGCAGGCGTGCGGAGCTTTGGTAATCGGTGGGGAACAGTTCGGGCTGAATGCCGAGCAGATTGCCACGGTCGCCGGGCGTGCCCTGATTGACGGCGAGCTTGATGCGCAGGTCCGACAGGTAATGTCCCGCCGGCCGGTCTGCCGCCCACATGGCGTAGGTGGTCAGGGCGGCAACGAGGGCCATGGAGAAAAACAGATACAGAAGTTTGCGCATGAAAACCAACAACAGCCGGGTACAGGATGTGCCGACTAGGGTAGGGCCCATGGCTCGGGTTGCCAAGGGGCGCTGCGCATTTGGATCAATAACTTGTCAGTTACGGTCATTGAGTGACAGCGGTGCGACTCTTAGTCTGTCGAACATGACTGACGGGGGACGCAGAGCTCCCGCAACTTTCCGTGATCGCTCGTTGTGGAGTTACCGATGACCGCCGCTCATTACCCGCATTTGCTGGCCCCGCTGGACCTGGGATTCACCACGCTGCGCAACCGTACCCTGATGGGCTCGATGCACACCGGCCTGGAAGAAAAGCCCGGTGGCTTCGAGCGCATGGCGGCGTACTTCGCCGAACGTGCCCGTGGCGGTGTCGGCCTGATGGTCACCGGCGGCATCGGCCCGAATGATGAGGGCGGCGTGTATTCCGGCGCGGCCAAGCTCACTACCGAGGAAGAGGCGCTCAAGCACCGCATCGTCACTCGCGCGGTGCACGAGGCGGGCGGCAAGATCTGCATGCAGATTCTTCATGCCGGGCGTTACGCCTACAGCCCGAAACAAGTAGCACCGAGCGCGATTCAGGCGCCGATCAACCCGTTCAAGCCCAAAGAGCTGGACGAAGAGGGCATCGAAAAGCAGATCAGCGATTTCGTCACCTGCTCGGTATTGGCGCAAACCGCCGAATACGACGGCGTCGAAATCATGGGCTCGGAAGGTTACTTCATTAACCAGTTCCTCGCCGCGCACACCAACCACCGCACCGACCGCTGGGGTGGCAGCTACGAAAACCGCATGCGCCTGCCGGTAGAAATTGTCCGTCGTGTGCGCGAAGCGGTCGGGCCGAATTTCATCATCATCTTCCGCCTGTCGATGCTCGATCTGGTCGAAGGTGGCAGCACCTGGGATGAAATCGTCATGCTGGCCAAAGCCATCGAACAGGCCGGCGCGACTATCATCAACACCGGTATCGGCTGGCACGAAGCGCGGATTCCGACCATCGCCACCAAGGTTCCGCGTGCAGCGTTCAGCAAGGTCACGGCCAAGTTGCGCGGCTTGGTGAGCATTCCGCTGATCACCACCAACCGCATCAATACCCCGGAAATTGCCGAGCAGATTCTTGCTGAAGGCGATGCCGACATGGTCTCCATGGCCCGACCATTCCTCGCCGATCCGGACTTCGTCAACAAGGCCGCCGCAGGCCGTGCCGACGAAATCAACACCTGCATCGGCTGCAACCAGGCGTGCCTCGACCACACCTTTGGCGGCAAGCTCACCAGTTGCCTGGTCAACCCGCGTGCCTGCCACGAAACCGAACTCAATTACCTGCCGGTGCAGCAGATCAAGAAAATCGCCGTGGTCGGTGCCGGCCCTGCCGGTTTGTCCGCCGCCACCGTGGCCGCCGAGCGCGGTCATCAGGTGACGTTGTTCGATTCGGCCAGCGAGATCGGTGGCCAGTTCAACATCGCCAAGCGCGTACCGGGCAAGGAAGAGTTTTTCGAAACCCTGCGCTACTTCAACCGCAAGCTGCAAACGACGAATGTCGAGGTGTGCCTGAACACCCGCGTTGACGTGGCCAAGTTGGTTGACGGCGGTTACGACGAAATCATCCTCGCCACCGGTATCGCCCCGCGCGTGCCGGCGATTCCGGGCGTCGAGAATGCCAAGGTCCTGAGTTATCTGGACGTGATCCTCGAGCGCAAACCGGTCGGCAAGCGTGTCGCGGTGATCGGTGCGGGCGGGATCGGTTTCGATGTCTCGGAATTTCTCGTTCATCAAGGCGTGGCCACCAGTCTGGATCGCGCGGCGTTCTGGAAAGAGTGGGGCATCGACACGCAATTGGAGGCCCGTGGTGGTGTGGCGGGCATCAAAGCGGCACCGCATGCGCCGGCCCGTGAGGTGTTCCTGTTGCAGCGCAAGAAGACCAAGGTCGGCGACGGTCTTGGCAAAACCACCGGCTGGATTCATCGCACCGGTCTGAAGAACAAGCAGGTGCAGATGCTCAACAGCGTCGAATACCTGAGCATCGATGACCAAGGCTTGCACATTCGCATCGGCGAAAGCGGTGAGCCGCAACTGCTGGCGGTGGACAACATCGTGATCTGCGCGGGGCAGGATCCGTTGCGTGAATTGCACGATGGTCTGGTTGAAGCCGGGCAGAACGTGCACTTGATCGGCGGCGCGGATGTCGCGGCGGAGCTGGATGCCAAGCGCGCGATCAATCAGGGTTCGCGGCTGGCGGCTGAGTTGTAAGCACAACGCATCACCTGTGGGAGCGAGCCTGCTCGCGAAAGCGGAGCGTCAGCTACGAAGATTTCGCCTGACACGACGCCTTCGCGAGCAGGTTCGCTTGCAAACAGCAGGTTTTTTGCGACTGCTGTTAAGATGCCGGCTCTGCAAACAGAGCCGGCATTTATGCTTTTGCCTCCCCCCAACTGGCTAGCCCAAGCCCCCCTCGAACCGCTCCGTCTAGGCTGGCTGGCAGACGCCGGCATCGAGGTCGCGATCCTGCGCCTGGACCGCATCGACCCGCTGATCAGCGGCAATAAGTGGTTCAAACTCGTTGAACATCTTAAAGCCGCCGAGCGTGCCGGCGCCGAGGGCATCATCAGCCTTGGCGGTGCGCATTCCAATCACCTGCACGCGCTGGCGGCGGCGGGCAAGCGGCTGGGATTCAAAACCGTGGGGCTGCTGCGCGGGCACCCGCAGGACACGCCGACAGTGCGGGATCTGCAAACGTTCGGCATGCAGTTGCATTGGCTCGGTTACGCCGGCTACCGCGCGCGGCACGAAGCGGGATTCTGGGTGCCATGGCAAGCGCAATTTCCTACGCTGCATGCGGTGCCCGAGGGCGGTGGTGGACTGGCCGGCGCCTTGGGTTGCGCAGCGATCTGGCAGCAGGCCGAAGAGCAATTGGCCAAGCTGGGCTGGAATGATTTCGACGCCTGGTGGCTGGCCTGTGGCACCGGCACGACACTGGCCGGACTGGCGCTCGCCGAGCAAGGCAAGCGCGTGGTGTACGGTGCTCTGGCAGTGCCGGATGATCACGGCGTAGCGCCGAACATCGAGTCGATCCTCGCGCACACCACCGAGCCTGCGGCGGACTATCAACTGATCGATGCCAGCCGTGGTGGTTTCGCCAAAGTTGACCAGGCGTTGCTGACCTTCATCGATCAGACCGAGCAAACCAGCGGCATCCCTTTGGAACCGCTGTACACCGGTAAGGCCTTGCTGGCGCTCAAGCAGCATGTCGAGTCAGGCGAATTCGCGGTCGGCACGCGTCTGGTCTTTGCCCACACGGGTGGCCTGCAGGGACGGCGCGGATTTGCAGCGATGTAGCCGATGGTCGCGATCAATACATGCCAACCTGCGGCGTGATGATATTTGCAATCAATCGAAGTGCAAGTTTTACGGTTTATGACTTCTGTTTATTGAAAGTTATTGTTGTACGTTGGTCTGCGCAGCGTAACTCTATGTTGTTTATATCTTGTGGTTTCTTTTGGTTTGAATAGTTGGTTGTGCGTGATTATTGTCGGCTCGGCTCTTTAGTATGTTATTAAAGATCAAAACTATATTTATCAATTTGAGTGTGAATATGAAAAGTCCGATCTCGAAGCCTCGCCCTACTACCACGACGTCAAAGCCGGTAACACCAACAAAGCCAGTTGCGCCAACCAAGCCAGTTGTCCCAACCAGACCAGTTGCGCCAACCAAGCCAGTAATTCCAACCAAACCAGTGGCGCCGACCAAGCCGGTAGCGCCGACCAAGCCAGTGGCGCCGACCAAGCCAGTTGCGCCAACCAAGCCAGTGGCGCCGACCAAGCCGGTAGCGCCAACCAAGCCAGTGGCGCCGACCAAGCCAGTAGCGCCAACCAAGCCAGTAGCGCCAACCAAACCAGTGGCCCCGGTTGACACCAAGCGTCCGCCAATGCCATGGCCGACCCTTAACATCAACATCGATCCTGTGGCCTTGATAACGCTGATTCAAACAATTGGTGCGAAAGTCAATGTCGATGGCTCCACCACACTGCCTGACGGCAGCGTAGTCGCTGTAGATAAAACTTCGATCAAGCGTCCCGACGGCATCATTCAATATGAAGACGGCCGGGTAGAGTATCCGGACGGGCGAATCGTCTGGCCGGATAATACCGTTGAATATCCGGATGGCCGTATTGTCTGGGAAGATGGAACTGAACAATTGCCGGACGGAAGTGTTAAACATCCCGATGGTCTTGCGTACGATGCGCAAGGTAACCTTATTTCCGAATAAGTCATATCCAAGCGATGTCTTTACTCAAGACAGTGCAAAAAAAACACCGCTGATTGCAATCAGCGGTGTTTTAGTTTTCCAGCCTCAAGCGTTTTGCGGCATCTCCCCGTTGGCCAGACGCTTGTTGATGTCGGCGATCACTTCCGGCAGATCGCTGATGGTGTCGATCATGTAATGCGGCCGCGAACTTGCGAACAGCGCGTGGATGCGCTTGCGCTCGCTGGCCAGTTCATCGCTGCCCAACGCGCGGAAACCTTCATAGTCCAGACCCAGCGCGTTGCCCGAGCAAATCAGCGCAACCGTCCACATGCCGGCCCGGCGACCTTCGAGAATGCCCGGCACGGTGTCGTCGATCTTCACGCACGCTGCAACATCGTCGATGCCCAGAGCGATGACATTGGCCAACGCTTGCGCCGGCCATGGACGACCGTTTGGCACTTCGTCGGTGGCGACCACGTGGTCGGCGACGTAGCCGTTGCTGGCGGCGAGTTCGACGACTTTGTCCATGACCGCTTTCGGGTAACCGGAGCAGGAACCGATCTTGATCCCTTGCGCGCGCAGTTGGGCGATGGCGTCCAGCGCGCCGGGAATCAGTGCCGAGTGCTCGGCGATTTTCTCGATCTGCAACGGCATGAAGCGGTTGTAGATAGCGGTGACGTCATCGTCGGTCGGCGTGCGACCGAATACCTTGCGATAACGCTCGGCCACTTGCGGCTGATCACAGAGGGTGCGGATGTGGTCCCACTTGCCCATGCCCATCGGCCCACGGGCTTCTTCGATCGATACCTGGACATCGAACTCGGCGAAGGCTTCGACGAAGATCTGCGTCGGCGCGAACGAGCCGAAATCGACCACGGTACCGGCCCAGTCGAGGATCGCGGCTTGCAGCTTGCTTGGATTGGTGTAGTTCATGGCGTGAATTCCTGATTTGAATATGAGATCAAAATGTGGGAGCGAGCCTGCTCGCGAAAGCGGTCTGACATCAGCCTATGTGTCGCCTAAGACGACGCTTTCGCGAGCAGGCTCGCTCCCACAGGGGATTTATGGTGAGGCTCAGATATCGAGCACTTCCATCTCGCGCAGCACTTCACCCACTGCTGCCACGGCCTGGCGCATTTCGTCCGGGGTGACGTGGCCGATGCAGCCGACGCGGAAAGTTTCGACCTGGGTCAGCTTGCCGGGGTAGAGGATGTAACCCTTGGCCTTGACCCGCTCGTAGAACTCCTTGAACTGGTAGCGCGGATCCTGTGGGGCATGGAACGTGGCGATGATCGGCGCCTGAATCGCCGCCGGCAGGAAGCTGCGCAAGCCGAGCTTGTTCATCTCTTCCATCAGCGCCTGACAGTTGGCCGCATAACGCGCATGCCGCGCCGGCAGGCCGCCTTCTTCGCTGTATTGCAGTAGCGCTTCGTGCAGCGCCGCGACCACATGGGTGGGCGGGGTGAAGCGCCATTGCCCGGTTTTCATCATGTAGGCGTGCTGGTCGTACAGGTCCATCGCCAGCGAGTGCGAGTTACCGGCAGATGCGGCCAGTGATTCCTTGCGGGCGAAGACAAAACCCATCCCCGGTACGCCTTCCAGGCACTTGCCGGAGGCGGCGATCAGCGCGTCGAACGGTACGTTTTGCGCATCCACGGGCAATGCGCCGAATGAGCTCATGGCGTCGATGATCAGGCGTTTGCCGTGTTGCGCAACGACCTCGGCGATCTCGGCCAGCGGATTGAGAATGCCGGTGCTGGTTTCGCAGTGGATCAGCGCCACGTGGGTGATGTCAGCGTCGGCGCGGAGCAAGCGGTCGACGTCGGCGGCGGTGGTCGGTTCGTCTTCGGCGGTTTCGAAGGTGCTGAACGAGCGGCCGAGCACTTCGCAGATTTTCGCCAGGCGCTTGCCGTACGCGCCATTGATCAGCACGAGGATTTTGCCGTCGCGCGGCACCAGCGTGCCGATCGCCGCTTCGACGGCAAAGGTGCCGCTGCCCTGTAACGGTACGCAATGGTGGCTGGCGGCGCCGTTGAGGATGGCCAGCAATTGCTCGCACAGGCTGGCGGTCAGCTGGTTGAAGCGGTCATCCCACGAACCCCAATCGACCATCATGGCCTGACGGGTGCGGGCCGAAGTGGTCAACGGGCCGGGAGTGAGCAGAATCGGTGCGGCGGTACTCATTCGTGTGTCCTCGCGAAAACGCTGTGGGATGAAGCTACGGGGCCTACGTTGCAATTCGCCGTTGCATCAATCAAATTGTTTGTTGTTATGCCAGCCATCAGTGAGGGTTATCCATGAATCTGTTTCAGCTGCGCGCCTTCGATGCCGTGGCCCGCGAAGGCAGCTTCACCCGCGCGGCTGCGCGGTTGTTCATCAGCCAGCCGGCAGTCACCGGACACATCAAGGCACTGGAAGAGCATTACCAGATCACCTTGCTGCGGCGCACCGCGCGACGGGTGGAATTGACCGAGGAGGGCACCAAACTGGCAGCGATCACCCGCGCCATGTTCGGCCTGGCGGAAGAAGCGCAGATGCTGCTCGAGGCCAATCGGCAGTTACTGACCGGGCGTCTGGAGGTGGCGGCGGATGGGCCGCACATGGTCATGCCGATGCTGGCGAGCCTGCGCGCACGCTATCCGGGCATCACCGTGAATCTGCGTCTGGGCAACGCGCAGGAAACCCTGGCGGCGCTGTTGTCGGAACACGCCGATGTCGCGGTGCTGACCGAGGTCGAGCCGCGCAAGGGCCTGCATCTGCAAGCGCTGAGCGAATCGCGGATCTGCGCGCTGGTGCCGGCGGGGCATCGCTGGGCAAATCGCTCCGGGGAAATGACACTCAAGGAGCTGGACCAAGTGATCATGGTCCTGCGCGAGCCAAGTTCGATTACCCGGCGCACGTTTGACCAGGCGTGTGCACATGCGTCGATTCAGCCGCGGGTGTTGCTGGAGCTGGACAGTCGCGAGGCGGTGACCGAAGCGGTCGCGGCCGAGTTGGGGGTCGGTGTGGTGTCATCGGTGGAGGTCAGTCATGACCCGCGCGTGGTGGCGATCCCGATTGCCGGGGAAGGGCTGATGAACCGGCACATGATTGGCTGCATGGAGCGCCGGCGCGAGTTGCGCTTGATTCAGGCGTTTTTTGATCTGGCGCTAGCCGCACCGTGATCGTTCCCCACGCTCTGCGTGGGAACGCAGCCCGGGACGCTCTGCGTCCCATCCAATAGCCGAACGCGGAGCGTCCGTTGAGGCATTCCCACGCAGAGCGTGGGACCGATCAGGACAGGGAGTGAGTCAGGTCAGGCTCTCGCGAACCATATCGAGAAACGTCGCCACCACCCGCCGCGAACTCTGTTCGCGCAAGCACACCAGGGTTTCGGTCAGGCGCCTCGTGCAGTCGGTGATCGGCAACGCGCAGACCCGTGAGTCGGCGCCGAACTCCGCCGCTGAAACCACACCAACCCCGATCCCCACTACCACGGCTTCGCGCGCCGCTTCCCGACCTTCAACCTGAATTGCCGGGCGAATGCGCAAGCCCGCTCGAGCCATTTCCTCTTCCAGGGTCTGCCGGGTTACTGAGCCGATCTCACGCAGCACCAGTGGCGTGTCATCCAGATCGGCCAGACAGATCGATTCGCGCTCGGCCCACGGATGATTGCGCGAAACGAACGCCACCATCGGATCGTTGCGCAACGGCACGCACAGCAAGCGTTCATCGGTCACGTCGCGGCCGAGCAGCGCCAGATCGGCCTGATAGTTGAACAGGCGAAACAGCGATTCATCGGTATTGCCGGTTTCGATTTTCACGCTGATGCCCGGGTAGCGTTCGCAGAACCGCGCGATCTGCGGCAACACGTGCATCGGCGCGTCCACCGCGAGAATCAGGCTGCCGGTCTGCAGGGCCTGGGATTCCTGCAGCAATTCCTGCGCTTCGGCTTCGATCACGAACAGGCGCTGGGTGATCGCCAGCAGGCGCTCGCCAAGGTCGGTCAGGCGTACGGAACGTTTATTGCGGTGAAACAGCAGCACGCCGAAGCGTTCTTCGAGTTTGCGTACCTGGTCGGAAATCGCTGGTTGCGTCAGATAAAGCCGCTCGGCGGCGCGGGTGAAGCTGCCATGGACGGCCACCGCGTGGAACGCTTTGAGTTGGGCGTGAGAGACGGACATGGTGGCTCCAGTAACAAGCTCAGCTTATGTGTGAAATACGATAAATCGATTTTATTTATTAAACAGTAATTGCTTTGATCGGCTCACGCCATCGCTGGCTGCTCGGTCGAGCAGCGGCGCCGGCCCATGAGCCTGTGCGTGCAACAGCAGACTCATCTGACCGGTATCGCCGAAGGGAAGGGCGGTAACGCAGTGCTCAACAATAAAAAACACAGGCGTTTTTCTTAATCGATTCTGCCGGCACACTCACACCTTGAGGTCAGAACCACCATGAACAAGCACATCGGCACCCTGGCGCGTTGGCGCGTGCAGATCTTCGCTATTACCTGGCTCGCGTACGCCGCGTTCTACTTCACCCGCAAAGCATTTTCGGTAGCCAAACTGGGCATCGCCGAAGACCCTGATTTCACCCTCGACAAAATGGCCATGGCCAACCTCGACGCGATCTATCTGGCGGCGTATGCCCTCGGACAGTTCACCTGGGGCATGCTCGCCGATCGCTTTGGCCCGCGAGTGGTGGTGCTTGGCGGTTTGCTGATATCCGCCGCTGCGGCGCTGGTGATGGGCAGTTTCGCTACATTGCCGATCTTCGCCACGTGCATGTTGATTCAAGGTCTGGCGCAGTCCACTGGCTGGTCCGGGCTGTGTAAAAACCTTGGCAGCTTCTTCCCGTCAGAGCAGCGCGGGCGCGTGCTCGGCTTGTGGAGTTCCTGTTACGCGTTTGGTGGTCTGGTCGCCTCGCCGTTCGCCGGCTGGTGGGCCTACACGCTGGTCGGCACCTGGCACGCGGCATTCATTTCCAGCGCGGCGGTGGTCGCGGTGGTGGCCGTGCTGTTCTTTGTCTTCCAGCGCAACAAACCGGAAGACGTCGGCTTGCCGGCGGTGGAGCCCGAGCCGGAACTGACCGCCGAAGAAACCGCAGCCAACAGCAAACTCAGCGTGTGGGAGCCGTTGAAGGAAATCCTGCGCAACCGCACGGTGCTGGTGCTGGGCCTGGCGTATTTCCTGTTGAAACCGGCGCGCTACGCGATTCTGTTGTGGGGCCCGGTGATTGTTTTCGAGCAGATGCCCAGTGTCGGCAAGGTCGGCGCGGCGATCATTCCCACCGCGTTTGAACTGGCCGGATTGCTCGGGCCGATCATGATCGGCCTGGCCTCGGACAAACTCTTCGGCGCCCGACGCATGCCGGCCTGCGTGCTGAGTCTGCTGGCGCTGACCGTGACGCTGGCGTTGTTCATGGCCGCGCTGAACACCGGCAGCGTGTTGTTGGTCGTCGCGTTGCTGTTCGTCATGGGCCTGACGTTGTACGGCCCGGACTCGATGATCAGCGGTGCGGCGGCCATCGATTTCGGCAAGGCCAAGGCCGGTGCCACCGCCGCCGGTTTCGTCAACGGCTGCGGCTCCGTTGGCGCGGTGCTCGGCGGTTTGCTGCCGGGCTACTTCGACTCGGTGACGGTGTTTATCGTCTTCGCCGGATGCGCGCTGTTCTCGGCGCTGGTGCTGATTCCGCACTGGAACAGTCGGCCGGTCGGCGTGATGGAGCCGCGCGCGGCGATCCCCAACTGCCCGCTGAGCGTCAAACCGCTGCGTTCCTGAAACCCTTCGCCCCGTGGCCTGCTGCGCGGTGCGCGGCAGGCTGCGTCGTGGCTATCTGACTGGAGATTTCCCATGCGACCGTTCTGGCTCGAGCAAGCCTTGCAGGCCGACCCATCCGAGCAGTGTCTACCGCTGCAAGGCGAGGTGCGCACGGATGTGTGCATCGTTGGCGGCGGCTACACCGGATTGTGGACGGCGATCATGCTCAAGGAGCAAAACCCGGAGCTGGAGGTGCTGCTGATCGAAGCAGACATCTGCGGTGCCGGCGCCAGTGGCCGTAACGGTGGTTGCGCTCTGTCATGGTCGGCCAAGTATTTCACCCTGGAGCGCTTGTTCGGCGTCGAAGAAGCAGTGCGTCTGGTCAGGGAATCGGAGCGCAGCATCCATGCGATCGGCGAGTTCTGCGAGCAGTACGGCGTCGATGCCGACTACCGCCTCGACGGCACGCTGTACACCGCGACCAATCGCGCCCAGGTCGGCGCAACTGACGCGGTGATCGCGGCGCTGGAGCGTAACGGCATCAACTCGTTCAGCCAGCGCCCGCTCGCCGATGTGCAGCGCATGGCTGGCTCAGCAAAACATCTGGAGGGCTGGTTTTCCCCGGCGGCCGCCAGCGTGCAACCGGGCAAACTGGTGCGCGGTCTGCGCCGGGTGGCGCTGCAATTGGGCGTGAAGATACATGAAGGCACGGCGATGACCGGACTGGAAGAGGGCCGCCCGGCACGTATTCATACGCCCTGCGGCAAGGTCATCGCCGACCGTGTGGTGCTGGCGATGAACGCGTGGATGGCCCGCGCGTTTCCTCAATTCGAGCGCAGTGTGGCGATTGTTTCCAGTGACATGCTGATCACCGAACCGCGTCCGGAGCTGCTGCAGCAAATCGGTTTGACCAGCGGCGTCAGCGTCCTCGATTCGCGGATTTTCGTGCATTACTACCACAACACCCCGGACGGCCGGATCATGCTCGGCAAGGGCGGCAACACCTTCGCCTATGGCGGGCGGATGCTGCCGGTGTTCGATCAGCCGTCGCCTTATGCCGGATTGCTCAAGCGCAGTCTCGCGGATTTTTTCCCGGCGTTCGCCGAGGTCAAAATCGACGCGACGTGGAACGGCCCGTCGGATCGTTCGGTGACCGGTTTGCCGTTTTTCGGCCAGATGAGCTTGGCGGGCAATGTGTTTTACGGCTTCGGTTATTCCGGCAGCGGCGTCGGCCCGTGTCACATGGGCGGGCAGATTCTCGCCGCGCTGGTGCAGGGCCTGGATAACCCGTGGACCCGTTCGCCGCTGGTCAACGGGCCGCTGGGTTATTTCCCGCCGGAACCGATTCGCTACCTCGGCTCGCTGATGGTGCGCAACGCCATCCGCCGCAAGGAGCGCGCCGAAGATCACGGGCGCCGGCCTCGGCATCTGGACGTGCGCCTGGCGAAATTCGCGGCGGCGGCGGGCAAGGCGGACAAAGGCTGAAGCGCCAATCAATGCTCGGCGCGGTGGCTCAGCCAGTCGAGCAACAGGCTGTCGCGCGCGGGTTCTGATTCGCGCTCCGGCGGCTGGCGTGCGTGGCTGAGGCACAGGATCGGTCGGTCCGGATCGCTGTCGAGGAAACTCACCCACACTTCACTGCCGGCACGCGGTAATTGATCGACCGCGACGGGGCCGCTGAGCCGACTCATGGCGATCGGCAGCCACAGGGCGTCGCTGGCGGATTTATTCTCAGCCGGCCACAGGCTTACAGCGACGCAGCCGTTTTCGTCCACTTGCGCAGGTTGCCCAGGCGCACCCGCGACTTTTGCCAAGTGATAACCGGCAATATTCGGGCGAGCTTGTTTGAGTGGCGGACGGAAATCGGTCGACCAGGGCTGCGCAGTGAAGTCGTTGTGATAACGCTGAACGCTTGGCGTCGGATCAAGGATCGAAGGGTGCTGCCCTTGGTGGCGCACGGCGCATATGAGCCATTGTTCGTTGAAATGATGAATCGGGTGGTCGGCCACAAGCAGCAGTCGTCCACTGAGCAAATCGCTGCAATCACTGCGCCCGTGAATGGAGCGCAACTGGCAGCGCTGGCGTTGCAGATGGCGCCGGCTGCGCTGTTCGGCGTGCAGACGTTCCGGCGATCGCGCGGGCATCGGCAATTCGGTGGAGACTTCGTTGGCGGCTTCGGCGTTGCCGGTTGGCTGGCCACGATTGCGCACCGCATGCAGCACCGGCACCGGCGCCGCGCGATGTTGTTGATAGAGTGCGCTGACGCAGGGCGATGGTGGTTGCTCATCAGCATTGAAAGGGATTTCGACCGGTTCCTGCGGCAGGCTCAGGCTGTCGTCGGCGAACACCACGACGTGTCCGTCCGGCCCGTGTTCGAAGTGATAGTGGATGCCTTCTTCTTCGCATAGCCGCTGCAGCAGGGCCAGATCGCTTTCTTCGTACTGAATGCAAAACGCCCTTGCCGGGTAGTGACCGACGCTCATTTCAATGCGGTAGCTGTGCGCTGGCAGGGCATGTTCTTCGAGCAGTTGTTGAATGATCTGCGGCACACTCAGGTGAGTAAACACGCGGCGCTTGTGCGTATGCGCCAGTTGTTGCAGATGCGGCACCAGAATCAGTCGATAGCCGACCCGATGGGTTCCGCGATGTTCGCAGCTGGCGCTGGAAATGACGCCGTGGAACCCGTGCTGCTCACTGAGCCGCAGAAAGGCCGGCCGGTGCAGAAAGGATCCCGGGACGATGGCCGGGGCCAGGCCGAGCAGTTCGATGTCGAAACGGTAAGGCTGGTTCAGCGCTTCCTCGCCGCGAAAACGCACCACCGGCAGGCGCAATCCGCTGTCGGTCAGCGTAAGGGTGAAGGGACTTTCCTTGTCATTGAGCATTCGAGCAGGCCCTGTCAGGCGATACGGGGTCTCAAGGGTACGAAACCGTCGGCCTGAATGGTCATGTCAAAGGCGCTTTTCAGAATCCCCCTACATGCTTTGGTGAAGATGTCGATTCCGTCGGCTGTTTTTTTGGTCGATTGCCGACTTTAGGCCGTATAAACTTGCCGCCACGCGTCGGCCAATAGATGTCTCGGCGCCACAGATCAAGAGAGTGAGTAATGGGCGCACAGTGGAAGGTTAAACACAAAGAAGCGGCAGCCAACGCCAAAGGGAAGATCTTCGGCAAACTGGTGAAGGAAATCACCATTGCTGCACGCAACGGTGCCGATACCGCCACCAACGCACACCTGCGTCTGGTGGTCGAGCAGGCGAAGAAAGCCTCGATGCCAAAAGAAACCCTCGATCGCGCGATCAAGAAAGGCGCCGGTCTGCTGGGTGAAACCGTGCAATACCATCGCGTGACCTACGAAGGCTTCGCGCCGCATCAGGTGCCGCTGATCGTCGAATGCGTCACCGACAACATCAACCGCACCGTCGCGGAAATCCGCGTGGCGTTCCGCAAGGGCCAATTGGGCGCTTCCGGTTCGGTGGCGTGGATGTTCAACCACGTCGGCATGATCGAAGCCTCGCCGGACAGCCCGGATGCCGATCCGGAAATGGCTGCGATCGAAGCCGGTGCCCAGGATTTCGAGCCGGGTGAAGAGGGCGCGACGCTGTTCCTCACCGACCCGACCGACCTCGACGCCGTGCAGAAAGCCCTGCCCGAACAAGGTTTCACCGTGTTGTCGGCGAAACTCGGCTACCAGCCGAAGAACCCGGTCAGCGGCTTGAGCGACGAGCAGATGGCTGAAGTCGAAGCGTTCCTCGAAGGCCTCGACAACCATGATGACGTGCAGGACATGTTTGTTGGTCTGGCTGGCTGATCTGTCGCGCCAGTAATGACCTCTTCGCGAGCAGGCTCGCTCCCACACTGGATGTATTTCAACTGTGGGAGCGAGCCTGCTGGCGAATGACCGCCCAGCGGTCACAGATTCTCCAGCACCTCGATGACTTCACTGAACCCCGGCCGCCCCAGCACATCGGCCTGACAGCAACGTCGTTCCAGCGCCTCCAGGTGCGCGCGCCGCTCCGTACTCAATCCTGAGTCGACACGCTCCAGCAATTCCCCCAACAACACACCGAACGCACGGACTTCCAGGCGCTGCAATGCGCGCGTCTGCACATCATCGCCGGTGGCATGAAACGAGGCCGCGCCGAAATCCCCGAGCAGACAATCGCCGCGATCGTTCAGCAGAATGTTGTGGCCATACAGATCGCCGTGGGTGATGCCTTGGCGGTGCAGGTGCTCGGCCGCTGAGGCGATGCCTTTGGCGACGCGCAGGGCGACCTCGGTGGAGAAGCGGCAACCTTCGGCATAAACATCCCGCGAACACGAGTCCAGGCTGGGCAAACCGGCGAGATTGCCGAAGCTCGGATCAATCAGTTGCATCACCAGCCCCTGCTGTTGATCGGGATGGCCGCTGATGCGCCCTTCGACGCGGATCAGGTTCGGGTGCAGGCCTGCGGTGATGCAGGCGTTCATCTCATGCAGCGGCGAGCCGTCGCTGGTCATCTCGCCTTTGTACAGCTTCACCGCAACCGCCTGCGCCGTGCCATCGTCACGCTGCCAGACCGCCCGGGAAATCACCCCGGAAGCGCCTTCGCCCAGTTGCTGCTCCAGGCGCAGCGCCGACCAGTCGATCAGCGGCGTGGCCTCAAGGGCAGCGGCATCGGCTTCGGTCTCCAGCGGATTGCCGGCGTAGGCCAGCCAGGTCAGGCTCGGCAAGGTCAGCAACCACTGCGGCAGTTCGCTGAGTTGATTGGCAGCGATGCGCAGCAATTCCAGCCGATGGCAGTGACGCAGGGAGTCTGGCAGCGATTGCAGGCGATTGCCGGCGAGCATGAGCTTCTGCAAAGCGCGGCGTTCACCGAGTTCGCTGGGCAGGCTTTCGATGCGGTTATCGGTGAGGATCAGCCAGCGCAGCTGCGGCGGCAGGGCGGCACCGGGCACATTGACGATACGGTTGGCCTTGAAGCCGACCATGGTCAGCGCGGTGCACTGGCCGAGGCACGCCGGCAGTTCGCTGAACTGGTTGTCGGAGCAGAACAGCACACGCAGGCGGGTCAGGCGGTGCAGGTCAGCGGGCAGGCTGGATAACGCGTTGCCGCTGAGGTTAAGCACTTCCAGCGTCTCGGCCAGTTGGAAAATTTCGTTGGGGAATTCGGTCAGCCCGCAGGACAGGTCGAGGCGGGTGATGCCTGACAGTTCGCCGGCGCGCAGTTGAGCAAGGGTGTGCATGTCTGGTTTCGCTATTGATCGGTGGAGCGACGCGGGGGCGCTGGAATGGGCGACATGATAGCGGTAAAGCGGATGCTGAACGGATTTTGAGTTGTCCCGGGACCTGGTGGGAGTCAGTTGGGTTCGTGGATTGCCTGCAATTGCCCCAACCGGCTGCGCGTGCGCGCCAGGTCAATGGCGTGACCTTCCAGGCTCTGGCCCAGCGGCAACCGGCCGAGCAGGGTCAGGTGTTTGTCCTGATCGTAGAGCACGTCAATCAGATTGATGAAGCGCTGCTGCACGGCGATCGGACATTCGCCGAGCTGCGGCAGCTCATCGATGATCCACTGGTCGAAACGCTGGCACAGTTGCAGATAATCCATCACTGCCGTTGGCTGTTCACACAGATCGTTGAAGGTGAACGCGACTCGCCGGCCTTGGCAAAAACGGGCCTGAAGCTGGCGCTTGCCAACTTCGAGGGCCAGGGCAGGCGCGTCGGCCGGTGGCAGGTCCAGAGTCTGACGTTGAGCTGCCGTCGCCGGCCAAACGTAATGTCCTTGGGTAAACACTTGATGCGTGTGTTGGCGGTTGAGTGCGCGGTAGTCGTGGGCGCCACCGACTTCCATCACTCGCATGCGCGTGTTGATCAGCTCGATCACCGGTTTGAAGCGCGCGTGATACAGCGGATTAGGCAGCAGGCCCTCGGGTGCATAGTTGGAGGTCACCAGCAGCATGATCTGCCGTTTGAACAGGGCCTTGAACAGCCGCGTGATCAGCATCGCGTCGCCGATGTCATGCACGTGAAACTCGTCGAAACACAGCACCTGGCAATCTTCCAGCAACTCATCCAGGGTGATTTCCAGCGCGTCTTCCTCCTGGCGATGACGGAACATGCCGTCGTGCAACCGAGCGAAGAACTGATGGAAATGCAGGCGGCGTTTGCGCGTGATCGGCAGCGCCTGGAAAAAACCGTCGAGCAACCAGCTCTTACCGCGCCCGACGGCGCCGTACAGGTACAGACTCGGCGGGGCGTGGCCGCTGTCGCCGAGCAGCACGCTGGCTTGCTGCGCCATGCAGTCGATGACTTGCTGCTGACTGCGGCTGAGGGTGTAGCCCTGGCTTTTGGCCTTGTCACGGAAATAATCGCGGATGGTCGCAGCATGAGCATCGTGCCCGGCGCTGGCGGGCAGGCCTTTGCCGAACAGGCGGCGCAGCAACGGCCAGCGTTGGCTCAGTCGTGATCGTTTCGGCGTTCGGGCGGGCACGCGGGACAGGCTCCTGTTCGATTGGGCGGGCTCCACCGGGAGCGCGGTGGCCCAAGTGTAACCAGAGCCCGGGCGTCGGCTCCATGAAATATCACCATCAGAACGGTGGCGATTGCTTGAGCAACTCTGCCGCCGGCGAGTCGGTCGGGCTGACCACCGCATAGTTGTAGCCCGGCCCTGACCAGTAATCGGCCTGCAGATCGCCATCGCTGCGCGAGCCACGCGGCAGCAGGGTGTTTTTCGGCCCCGGTGGACGCAGGTAGAAACTGACCTTGTGACCGCTGCCATCCTCATACATCACCATCGCCGCCGCGCCTTCATCGGTGCTGAGCAAGCGCCCGCTGACCGGCTCGAATCCGGCAGCTTTCAAGTCCGGCAAGCGCCCGGCACCACTGAAGTAGCGGTCGAGCCAACGCTGCATGTCGCCGTCGCTGTCGACCTTGTAATCGGCGGGCAGTACGCCTTGCTGGGCGATCAGGCGATAGGCTTGCAATGCGTCAGTCATCGGCAATTGCGCAGGGCGCACCAAGGTCATTTCCCGTGCCTGCCAGCCACTGAAACCGCCGATGCTCACGGCAATCAGCAACACCGCCGCGCTGGCCAGGTGGCGACGGGACTGCTGGCGGCGGCGCTGGCGAATCATCATCGGGTCGAGCGCCGGATTGGCCGGTTGCTGCAAGGCGCCACTCAGCGCTGCGCGCAACTGCTGGGCGTCGCGTTGCCAGGCGCGCACCTGCGCTGCTTCTTCAGGGTGGCTGGCCAGCCAGGTCTCGAGCACGCGCCGATCGGCGTCGCTGAGCTGGTGGTCGACGTAGGCGTGCAAATCTCGTTCGCTGGGAGGCAGGCTGATCATTTGAGTATCCGCAAGGAAGGGCTGTAGATTTCGCCGTCGCTGAGTTGGCGCAAGGCCTGGCGGGCGCGGGACAGGCGCGACATCACGGTGCCGATCGGGGCGCCGAGGATCTCGGCGACCTCTTTATAGGACAGGCCTTCCACCGAGACCATCAGCAGCAAAGCGCGCTGTTCGGTGGGCAGGCGTTCGAAGGCTTGCAGGGTCGACTGAGCAATCACCGTGCGTTCCACCGACGGCTCGGCATCGTCGCGACCGGTGAAAAATTCCAGCATCCGCGCATAGCGCCGCGAACGACGGTGCGCATCGAGAAATTGCCGATAGAGGATCGCGAACAGCCAAGCGCGCAAGTCGCCGTCAGCGCGTTTTTCGCCCCAGGCCGACAGCGCCCGCTCGAGGCTGGCCTGGACCAGATCGTCAGCGCTGCTGCTGTTGCGCGTCAACGACACGGCGAAGCGGCGCAATCTGGGAATGATTTCTCTCAACTGTTCGTCGAATTCGCTCATGAATTTCTGCTGGTCGCTACGCTGTGGACTAGGAAGACGCCCGTCAGCGCAGGTTATTCCCCGTGCGCAAAAATAAATACCGCGCCGTGGAATAAACCCAGACGGGGTGCGTCTTGCTGACTCTTTCCACTTGTGGCCGATGGCCTGGAGATATTCATGGTTGATCGCTCGTCCCCCAACGCTGCACCGCCCGGCAGGCCGCCGCGCCAGCCACTGAGCGCCGCGAGCCTGGTTCTACGTCTGGGCGGCATTGCCGTGATAGTCGCCGCCGTGGCCGGGGCGTTTGCCTACGTGCATGGCAACTTTGACCCACAACGATTGACGCCAAAAGCGTTGGTCGATGTGCTGGAAAAGAACAACGGCGTGCATCCCGGCTTTCGTCGCAATCACGCCAAGGGCGTGTGCGTGATCGGCCATTTCGAAAGCAGTGGCGAGGCGCGGGCATTCTCTACAGCACAAGTGTTCAACCTGCCGCAGACACCGGTGGTGGGTCGTTTTGCCTTGCCGGCGGGCAATCCCTATGCGCCGGACAGCGCCGTACCGATCCGCAGTCTGGCGCTGCGCTTCACCCAGGCGAACGGTCAGCAATGGCGCACCGGCATGAACAGCATGCCGGTGTTTCCGGTGGGCACGCCTGAAGCGTTCTACCAATTGCAGCAGGCGCAGTCGCCGGATCCAGCCACTGGCAAGCCCGACCCGACGAAGGTGCCGGCGTTCTTCGCTGCACACCCGGAAGCCGTGCCGTTCTTGACGTGGGTGAAGACCGCCAAGCCTTCGGCCAGCTACGCCACCGAAACCTATAACAGCATCAATGCGTTCTATCTGGTCGATGGCAACGGTAAAAAACAGGCCGTACGCTGGAGCATGACCCCGTTGGCGCAGGACGCGGCAGGTGCCACGGCCCCTGAAGGCGCGGACTTTCTCGAGAAGGATCTGGTGCAACGCCTGGCCGCCGCACCCTTGCGCTTCCAGTTGAATATCACCCTGGCCAACGCCGACGACCCGGTCAACGATGCCAGCAAGACCTGGCCCGCAAATCGCAAAGTGCTGAATGCCGGGACTCTGGTGCTGGAGAAAACCCAGCCGCAGCTGAGTGGCGAATGCCGTGACATCAACTACGACCCGCTGGTGCTGCCGGCCGGGATTCAAGGCTCGGAAGATCCACTGCTGGCCGCGCGTTCTGCTGGCTACGCCGATTCCTACCTGCGTCGCACCAGTGAAGTCAGCCAGTTGCCCGCCGCCAAACAGGAGGCTCGTCCATGAGCAAGCAACCGACGCATTTCGTTTTGCTGGCGCGCCTGCTGCACTGGCTGATGGCGCTGATGATCATCGCCATGCTGTTTATCGGCGCGGGCATGGTCACTTCGGTGTCGTCTCGCCATGAATGGCTGATTCATTTGCACAAGCCGCTGGGCATCGCGATTCTGGCGCTGGTGATCGTGCGCCTGCTGGTGCGCTTCACCACACGACAACCGCCACTGCCGGATGATCTGCCGGGCTGGCAGGTGCTGGCAGCCAAGGCTTCCCACGTCTTGTTGTATGCGTTGATGCTGGTGTTGCCGTTGCTCGGCTGGGCGATGATCAGTGCCTCGGGCGAGCCGGTAATGCTCACGGCGTCGCTGCATCTGCCGTCGATTGTGCCGGCCGATGCGCAACTGTTTGCGGTGCTGCGCAAGTCGCACGGCTATTTGGCGTATCTGCTGTTTCTGACGGTGCTGCTGCACCTGGCGGCGGCGCTGTTCCATGGCTGGGTACGCCGTGACGAAGTGCTCGACAGCATGTTGCGCGGGCGTGATCGCGGCTGACCCTATAACGCAAAAGATCGCAGGCCGGCTGCGATCTTTTGTTGTTACAGAGGAGGGGATCAGCGCAGGGTGTCGACCATGTCGGCGAGGGTGGTCAGCACATCCTTGCCCAATTGCTTGGAACGTTTGCCCGACCAACCGGTGATCTTGTCCGGGTGGTCGTCGTGGTCCTTGAACGGCATCTCCAGGGTCAGCGACAGGCAATCGTACTTCTGCCCGACGCTGTTGCAGGCCAGGGTCATGTTGGCCTGTCCCGGTTCGTCGCGGGTGTAGCCGTAGGTGGTCTGGAAGTCTTTGGTGGTGTGCTTCAGATGGCTGCGGAAATGCTCTTCAAGCTTTTCGATGCGCGGTGTAAAGCCAGGATTGCCTTCACAGCCGGCGGTAAAGACGTGGGGGATTTCCTCGTCGCCGTGCACGTCGATAAACGCATCGACGCCATATTTTTCCATCTGCTGCTGGACGAAAAGCACTTCCGGACTGATGTCCTGGCTGGCGTTCTGCCAGGCCCGGTTCAAGTCCTGGCCCATGGCGTTGGTGCGCAGGTGGCCGTGGAAGGCGCCGTCCGGATTCATGTTCGGCACCAGATACAGATCGGCGCTGGCCAGCAGTTTGTTCAGAATTGGGTCGTCATGGCGTTCCAGACGCTCGATCACGCCTTCCATGAACCATTCCGCCATGTGCTCGCCCGGGTGCTGCTGGGCAATGATCCAGATCTTGCGCTGGCCTTCGGCGCCACTGCCTTTGCGCAGCAATTGAATGTCACGGCCTTCGACACTTTTGCCGGTCGCCAGCAATTCGGTGCCAGCCTTGCTCAGCGCCTGCTCGATGAGCCAGTCGTGACGGCCGCGGCTGTAGGGTTCGAAGTAGGCGAACCAGGCGTGAGTCTGTTCGGCTTCGAGGCAGAAGCGCAGGCTGTCGCCTTCGAAGCTGGTAGGGATACGGAACCAGTTGACGTGGTCGTAGGAAGCGACTGCCTGATAACCGGTCCAGGCTTTGTTGTAGGAGGACTGGCTGGCATTGACCAGGCGAAACCAGTGCTCCTGATGCACATGCAGGCCGCTGGCTTTGAAGTGGAACCACTGAAAATGAGCGCTGCGGGTGTCCGGACGGATGGCCAGAACCGGATTGAGCGGGTTGCTGATGTCGATGACTTGGATATTGCCGCTGTCGAAATTGGCGCTGATGTCGAACGAAGATTTGGCCACGGTCATAATCGCTTCCAGAACAGGATTTTTATGACCGGTACTTTACACGCAGGCAGGGCTGAAACCGAGGGGAATTGCGGGCGTAGCGGGGGGCGTCTTCCGTGACGCGCCAGCAGCTTAGAGGCTATGCGATTGATTCTCAAGTGCTGATTGCCATTAGTTTTGCCCAATGTCGCCGGGCTCGGCTTGCCAATCAATATTCTTTTGATATTATCCGCGCCATCGAATTTGCAGCACCTAAAGACTTCATTAGCCTGAAGACACAAGCCCGAAAAACGGGCAAAAAAAGACCCGGCAAAAAGCCGGGTCAAAAACCGTGATTAGCCTGATGAGGAGATAGTCCAGAAGACCGACCTAAGGTCTCTGGTCCATCGACTGATCTCGCGACCAGCTGCTTGCAATAATAATCATTATCATTTGCAAGTCAAATGTTTTTATCTGCGCGATGGGAAAATTCTTTCCTGTCCGCCCGGACCTTGTCCGCCGTTACTTCGTCGTTGTCGATCGAATGGTCGACCATCGCCCGCGCCATATCCACCATGTGCACCACCGAAAAGGCCAGATCGCGACTGGTGCCTTGCAGGTTTTCTGCGGCCTTGAACGCGGTGGCGGCTGCACATCGCAACAGATCCGAGGCATGCACCAGCGCTTCCTCGCCGCTGAGATGGCCTTTGACATTGAAAAAACGTTCGTCCGTCTCGGGTTCTGAAACAGCCGGTTTCAAGTAGTAGTCCAGCGCGCGCTGTGCGGCGGCATTGCCTTGAGGGGAGGTGAAGCTGGTGTCGATTTGCAAATCGGGCAGGTCTTTGCTGCTGATGTTCATCATGAAACGTCACTCCATGTTCGATTGAAAGTCCGTTTCCTTAGGATAGTACCGCCTGTATTTGTGACGAGAATTTAAATACTACAATATGTGTTTTGCCGGTCGAAGACGTCCGCGTAAGGTGCGGCACATGGATAAATGGATTGAGTTGGTCAAGGCCAAGATGAGTGAACTCAAAGTCACTCAAACAGAGCTCGGAGAGCGCGTCGGCATGTCCCAGGGCGGGATCGGTCATTGGCTGAACAAGCGTCGCGAACCCGGTGTTACCGAAATGAACCGCGTGCTCAAGGCGCTGGGAATGGACTTCCTCGAAGTCGTTCTGGTGATCCGCGAACCGCAGCCGACGCCGGAAGACGAGATGCCGCTGGCGCAGAAGTACAACCCGTACTTCCGTTATCCGGTCTGCGATTGGCGTGCACCGTGCGAAGTGCGTGACACTGCGGCGAGCTATCCCGGAGCATCAGCGAAGCAGCGCTTCGAACTGACGGATTACCACGCTCGCGGCGGTGCGGCGTTCTGGCTGACGGTGACGGGGGATTCGATGACCGCGCCGAGCGGCCAGAGCGTTGCCGAGGGCATGCTGATTCTGGTTGACCCAGAGTTGGAGGCAGTGCCTGGCAAACTGGTGATCGCCCAGTGGCCGGACAGCGAAGAAGCGATTTTCCGCAAACTCGACGAGCAGGCCGGCCAGCGTTACCTGGTGCCGCTCAATCCAACCTGGCCGAAAACCCTGCTAACCGATGAATGCCGGATTATCGGCGTGGTGGTTCAGGCGACGGCGCGTTACTGAACGGATCGATCCTCGCTCAAGGCCAGGATCGATCCTTTTATTTCATCCCTCTTTCAGTTCAACCAAAGCGCTGCCTTCGCTGACCATATCGCCTTCCTGGCAATACAGCGCTTTGATCACACCGGCGTGCGGCGCGCGGATGCTGTGTTCCATCTTCATGGCTTCAAGCACCACCAGTTGCGCCCCGGCCTCAACCGACTGTCCCGTTTCGACCAGCACGCGCACGATGCTGCCGTTCATTGGCGCGGTCAGACCGCCCTGATGGCTGTGGCTGGCTTCAACGGCACTGATCGGATCGAACGCTTCGATGCGCCGCAACTCGCCGTCCCATTGCAGATACAACGCGCCGCCCTGACGAATCGCCCGCAATGTGCGGCGCACGCCGTCATGCTCGATGGTCAGCGCCTCGCCCAGCAGTTCTGCATGGGCCGCAGTTCTCAAGGTCAACGCGCGATCCTGTCCCTCGCAACTCAAATGCACGGTGATTTGCGCCGGCAAACCTGCGCGCAAACCACTGCTGCAAGACCAGGGGGAGGCGGGATCATCCGCCCGCGCACGCTTCGGCAAACTCTGCGCAAACGCCTGCGCCGCCGCCTGCCAGAACTCATCGGTCAACGCGGCTGGTGCTGGCAGCAATTGCTCCTGATAGCGCGGGATAAACCCGGTATCCAGCTCTGCCGCCGCAAACGCCGGATGCGCGATGATCCGGCGCAGGAAATTGATGTTGGTCCTCAGCCCGCCAATCGCAAACTCGTCGAGCATGCTCAACAGACGCAAGCGTGCCTGCTCGCGATCTTCACCCCAAGCAATCAGCTTGCCGAGCATCGGATCGTAGAACGGCGAAATCTCGTCACCTTCCTCAACGCCGCTGTCTACCCGCCGCCCCGGTCCCTGCGCCGATTCGCGGTACAAGTCCAGACGCCCGGTGGCCGGCAGGAAATCATTCGCCGGATCTTCGGCATACAAACGCACTTCGATCGCGTGACCATTGAGTGGCACCTGCGCTTGGGTGATCGGCAGCGCTTCCCCACGGGCGACGCGAATCTGCCAGGCGACCAGATCGAGCCCGGTGATTGCTTCTGTTACCGGGTGCTCGACTTGCAGCCGCGTGTTCATCTCCATGAAGAAAAACTCGCCGCGCGCATCCAGCAAAAACTCCACGGTGCCGGCGCCGACATAACCGATCGCCTGCGCCGAACGCACAGCCGCCTCGCCCATTGCCCGGCGCAACTCGGGCGTCAGACCCGGCGCCGGGGCCTCTTCGACGACTTTCTGGTGCCGACGCTGGATCGAGCAGTCGCGCTCGTTGAGGTACAGGCAGTTGCCGTGCTGATCGGCGAACACCTGAATTTCCACATGACGTGGCTTGAGCAAATACTTTTCCACCAACATCCGCGAGTCGCCAAACGACGATTGCGCTTCGCGCTGCGCCGAGGCGAGGGCTTCAGCGAGTTGGCTGACATCCTCGACGACTTTCATGCCTTTGCCGCCACCACCCGCAGTGGCCTTGAGCAGCACCGGATAACCGATGCGTTCGCAGGCTTCGCGGAAGGTGTCGAGGTCCTGCGCTTCGCCGTGATAGCCCGGCACCAGTGGCACGCCGGCCTTTTCCATCAGCGCTTTGGCGGCGGATTTGCTGCCCATCGCATCGATGGCCGAGGCGGGCGGGCCGAGGAAGATCAGTCCGGCGGCTTCGATGGCGCGGGCGAATCCAGCGTTTTCCGAGAGAAAGCCATAGCCGGGATGAATCGCCTGGGCACCGCTGGCCTTGGCGGCGGCGATCAATTTATCGATTTGCAGATAACTCTCGGCAGCCTTGCTGCCGCCCAGATCCACACGGATATCGGCTTCACGGCTGTGCCGCGCATCGCGGTCGGTGGCGCTGTGCACGGCGACAGTGGTCAGGCCCAAAGCCTTGGCGGTGCGCATCACGCGGCAGGCAATTTCGCCGCGGTTGGCCACCAGCAGGGTGGTAATCACAGGTGCGCTCATCAACGCGACTCCTTGGTGGATGCGGCTTGCCAGTTCGGTGGGCGTTTTTGCAGGAAGGCGCGCAAGCCTTCCTGGCCTTCGGCGCTGACGCGAATCCGCGCGATGGCATTTTCGGTATAGCGCCGCAGGGCCGGGGTCAGCGCGCCGTTGCCGACTTCACGCAGCAAGTCCTTGCTGGCGCGCATGGCGGCCGGGCTGTTGAGCAACAGGTTGTCGATCCACTGTTCGACCTGTTGCTCCAGTTCAGCCGCAGGATAGCTTTCGGCGAGCAAGCCGATCTCCCGCGCCCGCTGCCCGCTGAAGCGCTCGGCCGTCAGCGCATAGCGCCGCGCCGCACGCTCACCGATCGCCTGCACCACGAACGGGCTGATCACGGCCGGTGCCAGGCCGATGCGCACTTCCGACAGGCAGAACTGCGCGTCATCGGCGCCGATCGCCATGTCACAGCAACTGATCAAGCCCAGCGCGCCACCGAACGCCGCGCCTTGCACCATGGCCAGCGTGGGGATTTTCAGTTTGGCGAGGTTGTACATCAGCTCGGCCAGTTCGCGGGCATCGTCAAGATTGGTGTGGTAATCGAGTTCCGCTGATTGCTGCATCCACGCCAGGTCGGCACCGGCACTGAAATGCTTGCCACGCCCGCGCAGCAGCAGGAAGCGCAGGCTCGAATCGCTGGCGACCTTGTCGAGGGCGAGGATCAGTTCGCGGATCATCTCGGCGTTGAAGGCGTTGTTTTTCTCGGCGCGATTAAGCCACAGCGTCGCGAAACCGCGTGGGTCGTTTTGCAGTTCGAGGGTATTGAAGTCGTTCATCAGATTCTCCCCATCACATCCGGAACACGCCGAAGCGGCTCGGTTCGATTGGCGCGTTCAGCGACGCGGACAAGGCCAGGGCCAGTACGTCGCGGGTCTGCGCCGGGTCGATGACGCCGTCGTCCCACAGCCGCGCGCTGGAGTAGTAGGGGTGACCCTGTTCTTCGTACTGATCGAGAATCGGCTGCTTGATCTCGGTCTCCTGCTCGGCGCTGAACGCCTGACCGCTGCGTTCGGCTTGTTCGCGTTTGACCTGCACCAGCACACCGGCAGCCTGTTCGGCGCCCATCACGCCAATCCGCGCGTTCGGCCACATCCACAAGAAACGCGGATCGTAAGCGCGACCGCACATGCCGTAGTTGCCGGCACCGAAGCTGCCGCCGATGATCACGGTGAATTTCGGCACCTTGGCGCAGGCCACTGCGGTCACCAGTTTGGCGCCGTGCTTGGCGATGCCGCCGGCTTCGTACTTCTGGCCGACCATGAAACCGGTGATGTTCTGCAGAAACAGCAGCGGGATGCCGCGCTGGCAGGCCAGTTCGATGAAGTGCGCGCCTTTCTGCGCGGCTTCGGCGAAGAGGATGCCGTTGTTCGCCAGAATCGCGATCGGGTAGCCGTGCAAGTGCGCGAAACCGCAGACCAGCGTGGTGCCGAACAGCGCTTTGAATTCATCGAACACCGAACCGTCGACCAGCCGCGCGATCACTTCGCGCACATCGAATGGCTGCTTGGCGTCAGCCGGAACCACGCCGTACAACTCGTCGCTGGCGTACAGCGGCGCAATCGGCGTGCGTTGCTGCACCTCGCCGAGCTTGCGCCAGTTGAGGTTGGCGACGCTGCGGCGGGCGAGGGCGAGGGCGTGTTCATCGTTCTCGGCGTAATGGTCGGCCACGCCGGAGGTCCTGCAGTGCACATCGGCGCCGCCCAGATCTTCGGCGCTGACCACTTCACCGGTCGCGGCTTTCACCAGCGGCGGGCCGGCGAGGAAAATCGTCGCCTGGTTGCGCACCATGATCGCTTCGTCCGCCATCGCCGGCACATACGCACCGCCTGCGGTGCACGAGCCCATGACCACGGCGATCTGGGGGATGCCCATGGCGCTCATGTTGGCCTGGTTGAAAAAGATCCGCCCGAAGTGCTCGCGGTCCGGAAACACTTCGTCCTGACGCGGCAGGTTGGCACCACCGGAATCCACCAGATAAATGCACGGCAGGCGATTCTGCTGGGCGATGGTCTGCGCACGCAGGTGCTTCTTCACGGTGAGCGGGTAATACGAGCCGCCTTTAACCGTCGCATCATTGGCGACGATCATGCATTCAACGCCTTCAACGCGACCGATGCCGGCGATCACCCCGGCAGCCGGCACGTCTTCGCCGTAAACCGCATGGGCGGCGAGTTGGCTGATTTCGAGAAACGGCGAGCCGGGGTCGAGCAAGCGATTGATGCGCTCGCGCGGCAGCAATTTACCCCGCGAAGTGTGGCGTTCCTGAGCTTTGACACCGCCGCCCTGCGCGACTTGAGCGAGCAAGGTGTGTAGCGCGTCGACCTGTTTGAGCATCGCCGCGCTGTTGGCGGCGAACTCCGCCGAGCGCGGGTTGAGCTGAGTGTGCAGAGTTGCCATGGTCAGCTCCGTTTAGCGGGTTTCGTTGAACAGTTCGCGGCCGATCAGCATGCGGCGGATCTCGCTGGTGCCGGCGCCGATTTCGTAGAGCTTGGCGTCGCGCAGCAGGCGGCCGGCGGGGAATTCGTTGATGTAGCCGTTGCCGCCGAGAATCTGGATTGCGTCGAGGGCCATTTGCGTGGCGCGTTCGGCGGTGTAGAGGATCACCCCGGCCGCGTCCTTGCGCGTGGTTTCGCCGCGCTCGCAGGCCTGGGCCACTGCGTACAGATAAGCGCGGCTGGCATTGAGCTGGGTATACATGTCGGCGACTTTGCCCTGGATCAGCTGGAATTCGCCGATGCTCTGGCCGAACTGCTTGCGGTCGTGGATGTACGGCACGATCAGGTCCATGCACGACTGCATGATCCCGGTCGGGCCACCGGAGAGCACCACGCGTTCGTAATCGAGGCCGCTCATCAGCACTTTCACGCCACCGTTGAGCACACCAAGGATGTTCTCTTCCGGTACTTCGACGTCATCGAAAAACAGCTCGCAGGTGTTGGAGCCGCGCATGCCGAGCTTGTCGAACTTGTTGCTGCGGCTGAAGCCTTTCCAGTCGCGTTCGACGATGAACGCGGTGATGCCGTGGGGGCCTTTTTCCAGGTCGGTCTTGGCGTAGATCACGTAGGTATTGGCGTCGGGGCCGTTGGTGATCCAGGTTTTGCTGCCGTTGAGGACGAAGCGGTCGCCACGTTTGTCGGCGCGCAGTTTCATCGATACCACGTCGGAACCGGCGTTGGGCTCGCTCATCGCCAGCGCGCCGACGTGCTCGCCGCTGATCAGTTTTGGCAGGTATTTGCTTTTCTGTTCGTGGTTGCCGTTGCGGTTGATCTGGTTGACGCAAAGGTTGGAGTGCGCGCCATAGGACAACGCCACCGACGCCGAGCCACGGCTGATTTCTTCCATCGCCACTACGTGCGCCAGATAACCCAGACCCGCGCCGCCGTACTCTTCCGGCACGGTGATGCCGAGCAGGCCCATGTCACCGAATTTGCGCCACATGTCGGCGGGGAACAGGTTGTCGTGATCGATCTGCGCGGCACGCGGGGCGATCTGATCGGCGACGAAGGACTGCACCTGATCGCGCAGCATGTCGATGGTTTCACCGAGGGCGAAATTCAGGGATGGATAGCTCATGTGGCACCTTTTGGCTTTTTTATCGGGTGGAGCGCACGACGAATCGGCGTTCAGCTTTACGTTAACGTAAAGCTTCCAGAGATCGACTGTCAATCGGCTTTACGTAAGCGTCAACTTGGGCGAGAGTAAGGGCAGTTCAGGATCAGATATCGGTTTGTTTCTGGTGGGAGCGAGCCTGCTCGCGAAAGCGCTGTATCAGTCGCCCTAAAGGGTGAATGACGCAGCGTATTCGCGCGCAGGCTCGCTCCCACAGGGATTCAAAACCGGGAAAACCCACTAATAAAGACAATAGGGGTCGTCATGGATCAACCCAGTGCAAACCCGCAGCGCAGCTACACCCGTGGCTCTCAGGACCATGCCCTGCTGGCGATGACCATCGGTCAGCGCTTCGATCAGACTGTCGCACAACATCCGGACGGTGAGGCTTTGGTGGTACGCCATCAGCAGTTGCGTTACTCCTGGCGGCAACTGGCCGACGCGGTGGATGAGCAGGCCAGGGCCTTGCTCGCACTGGGCTTGCAGACCGGCGATCGCCTCGGCATCTGGGCGCCGAATTGCGCGCAGTGGTGCATTACCCAGTTCGCCACGGCGAAGATCGGCGTGGTCCTGGTCAACATCAATCCGGCCTACCGCAGCTCCGAACTCGAGTACGTGCTCAAGCAATCCGGCTGTCAGTGGCTGGTCTGCGCCGGAGCGTTCAAAACCTCGAATTACCACGCAATGCTCCAGAGTCTGGCGCCAGAATTGGCCGAGCACGCCATCGGTCAGCTGCGCAGCGAACGCCTGCCGGAGCTGCGCGGCGTGATCAGCCTCGATGCCAATCCGACGCCCGGGTTTCTGCCGTGGTCGCAGCTCAGCGATCTGGCCGCCAGCGTCTCGTCCGAACAGCTGCGCGAACGCAGCGCCAGTCTGCATTTCGATCAACCGGTGAACATCCAGTACACCTCCGGCACCACCGGTTTCCCCAAGGGCGCGACCCTCAGTCACTACAACATTCTCAACAACGGCTACATGGTCGGCGAAAGCCTCGGCCTGACGACTGCCGATCGTCTGGTGATTCCGGTGCCGCTGTATCACTGCTTCGGCATGGTCATGGGCAACCTCGGTTGCGTCACCCATGGCAGCACGATGATCTACCCCAACGACGCTTTCGATCCGGCCCTGACCCTGCAAGCGGTGGCCGAAGAAAAAGCCACGGCGCTGTACGGTGTGCCGACCATGTTTATCGCCATGCTCGATCAGCCGCAGCGGCAGACCTTCGACCTGTCGAGCCTGCGCACCGGGATCATGGCCGGCGCGACTTGTCCGATCGAGGTCATGCGCCGGGTGATCAACGAAATGCACATGAGCGAAGTGCAGATCGCCTACGGCATGACCGAAACCAGTCCGGTGTCGCTGCAGACCGGGCCTGCTGATGAGCTGGAATTGCGTGTCACCACCGTCGGGCGCACCCAGCCGCAATTGGAAAGCAAGATCATCGACACCGCCGGCAACCTCGTGCCGCGCGGCACCATTGGCGAATTGTGCACGCGCGGTTACAGCGTGATGCTCGGTTACTGGAACAACCCGCAGGCCACCGCCGAAGCCATCGATGAGGCCGGCTGGATGCACACCGGCGACCTGGCGAGCATGAATGAGGAGGGTTACGTCAACATCGCCGGGCGTAACAAAGACATGATCATTCGTGGCGGCGAGAATGTTTATCCCCGTGAGCTGGAGGAATTCTTCTTCACCCATCCTGCGGTGGCGGACGTGCAGGTGATCGGTATTCCCTGCTCACGCTACGGTGAGGAAATCGTCGCCTGGATCAAATTCCACCCCGGCCACAGCGCCTCGGAGCTGGAGCTGCAAAACTGGTGCAAGGAACGCATCGCCCATTTCAAGACACCGCGTTACTTCAAATTCGTCGACGCGTTTCCGATGACGGTGACGGGGAAGATCCAGAAATTCAGGATGCGCGAGATCAGTATCGAGGAGCTGCGCATCAATAAGCCCTGACACAAATCCCTGTAGGAGTGAGCCTGCTCGCGATAGCTGTCTATCAGCCAATATTTGCATCGACTGACAAGACGCTATCGCGAGCAGGCTCACTCCTACAGGAGATTGGGGTGGTTTCAGGAATCACAGAAAGCACAAAGGGGAGCCGAAGCTCCCCTTTAATTTGTCGTTGCGTGCTCTTTTTATTATTGAGGGTCGGTCTGTTGTTGTTTTTGGCAACCGTTGCCCTGTACAGCTTTTTGGCGACCCCCATCCGGGGTCAAGAGCAAACGTATTTTTTTGAGCGCTGATCTGCTTTCTCGTTTAACGATCCAACCGATTCGGGAGCTACCTGAAGGTAGTTTTATTGTTCTCTGCCCGGTTGCGGGTCACTCCTGAGAGCACCCTGAAAAGCACACCTTCTCCAAAAAAATCTGTTAGCTGCGTCTCTGCCGTGTTGTTCTTGTTATGTCAGAGTCGTTTCGTCTTGTTTTTATTGGTTTGCGGCTTTTTATTCTTGTTATGCCATAGAGATAGCAGGTGTCGTGCCAACTTTTAAAAAACCTTACAAATCAGTGAGTTAGTTTTTTCTGGCTTTTTTGCCCCCGGGCAAAGCCAGACAATTTGTTTCCGTGTTACTCGCTTTTGCCCACAGCACTGACGCAGCGGTAACACCTCACTGCGCGCTGCGCGCCTTGGCCACCCGCGAACCGCTCGGGCGGCCGAGCACTGCGCTGATCTGCTGGCCCGCGGCAATCAAGGCGTCCAGGTCGATACCGGTCTCGATGCCCAGGCCATCGAGCAGGTACACCACGTCTTCGGTGGCAACGTTACCGCTCGCGCCTTTGGCGTACGGGCAGCCGCCGAGGCCGGCGATAGAGCTGTCGAACACCGCAATGCCTTCGAGCAGGCTGGCGTAGATGTTGGCCATGGCCTGGCCATAGGTGTCATGGAAATGCCCGGCGAGTCTGTCCCGTGGCACCTGCGCCGAAACCACCTCGAACAGACGCCGGGTCGCGCCCGCCGTGCCGGTGCCGATGGTGTCGCCCAGCGACACTTCATAGCAGCCCATCGCGTAGAGCTCACGGGCGACCATCGCTACTTGCTCCGGCGCAACCGTGCCTTCATACGGGCAGCCCAGCACACAGGAAACGTAACCGCGCACGGTAACGCCGTGTTGTTTGGCGGCCTCCATGATCGGCGCAAACCGCGCCAGGCTCTCGCTTATCGAGCAATTGATGTTGCGCTGCGAGAACGCCTCGGAGGCGGCGGCGAACACCGCGACTTCCTTGACCCCGGCGGCGAGCGCGTCTTCAAAGCCGCGCAAGTTCGGCGCCAGTGCGCCGTAGGTCACGCCGGGTTTGCGCTGGATCTGCGCGAACACTTCGGCGGATCCGGCCATTTGCGGCACCCACTTGGGCGAAACGAAACTGCCGACTTCGATATAGCCGAGCCCTGCGGCGCTCAGGGCGTCGACCAGTTGCACTTTGTCGGCGACGCTGATCGGTTGGGCTTCGTTCTGCAGGCCATCGCGCGGGCCGACTTCGATCAGGCGTACTTGGGAGGGGAGGGACATGGGCGGGACCTGCCTGTTTTTTTTGAGTTCACGAAGAACCCTGTGGGAGCGAGCTTGCTCGCGAAAGCGTAGGGTCAGTGACAGATATTCTGAATGTCAGACCGTACTCGCGAGCAAGCTCGCTCCCACAGGGGAAGTGGTGAATCTTTAGACCGCCTGCTGGCTCTTGAGCGTCTGCTCCAGCGCCTGCACACAGCGCTCTTCGGCTGTGTCCAGCTCGAGCTTCATCTGTTCGATATCGAGCAACTGCTGTTCGAGCTGTTCGCGGCGTTCGCTGATTTTCGCCAGCATGCTGTTGAGCTGTTTGGTGTTACCGCCGGACGGGTCGTAGAGCTCGATCAACTCGCGGCATTCGGCCAGGGAAAAACCGATGCGCTTGCCGCGCAGGATCAGCTTCAGAGTGACCTTGTCGCGCGGCGAATAGATACGTTCCTGGCCACGACGCTCGGGGCTGAGCAGGCCTTGCTCTTCATAAAAGCGGATCGCCCGGGTGGTGATGTCCAGCTCGCGGGCGAGGTCGGAAATGCTGTAGGTCTGACTGCTCATGAAAGCGCTCGGAAAAGGGGCATGGCGCTAAGCTAATCGGTGGTTTACGTTTACGTCAAGCGGGATGGTTTTGGGGTGTCTGTACAGGCCCCTTCGCGAGCAAGCTCGCTCCCACAGTGGATGTGTGTGAACACAGGATTTGTGTTCGACAGAAAACCCTGTGGGAGCGAGCTTGCTCGCGAAGAACGGTGACACGGTGTCGTGTCTTAAACCTTCTCCAGCTTCTTCTCCTGCGCCGTCACCTGCTGGCACAACTCGATCATCTGCTCGCGCATCCAGCGGTTGGCCGGGTCCTGGTCGGTGCTTTCGTGCCAGTACAAATGCGTTTCCACCGACGGCACATCATTCACCGGCAAATTGAACGACTGCAAATCATGGCGGCGGGCGAAGCGTTCCGGCACGGTCATGACCATGTCGGTCTGCTGCATCACTTGCGAAGCCATCAGATAGTGCTGCGAGCGCAGGGCGATCTTGCGCTGGATGCCCATTTTGCCCAGCGCCAGATCGACATAACCCAGCCCGCTGCGGCGGCTGGAAATATGGATGTGGGTCAGCGACAGGTAGTCATCGAGGCTGAGTTTTTCCTTGCCCGCCATTGGGTGGCCCTTGCGCATGGCGCAGACGTAACGGTCGTCCATCAGCTTGACGTGGCGCACCTGCGGGTCGGTATTGAGCGGAGCATCCACGGCGAAATCCAGACGCCCGGCCGCGAGTTCCTTGGTGGTTTCCCGGCGTTTCGACAGAAAGCTTTCGATGATCACCGTTGGCGCGAGGCGGCGCAGGCGCTGGAACAGTGGCGGCAGAATGATTGCTTCCGTCAGGTCGGTCATGCTGATGCGGTAGGTCTTGACCGCCTGCGCCGGGTTGAAGATGCGACTTTCCTGCACCGATACGCGCAGCAGCGACAGGGCGTTGCGCACCGGGCCGATGATGTTCTGCGCCATCGGCGTGGGCACCATGCCCTGAGCGGTACGCACGAAGAGCGGGTCGTTGAAGGTTTCGCGCAACCGCGCCAGCGCGTTGGACACCGCCGGCTGGGTGATCCCGACAATCTGCCCGGCGCGGGTCAGGTTGGCTTCGGTGTAGATCGCGTCGAAGACGATGAAAAGGTTCAGGTCGACCTTGCTCAGATTCATAACGCGGCTTCTCTTGTTATTAAGTGCAAGTGTTTTGGCGCTGACGATCAGCGGATCATATATTGGTGATGAATGTTTATACACGCCGAGAATAGGCTAGGTAAATGATCAGCGCTGTTCTAGCATCGATTGCATGACTTGAACAACCTCTGCCCGAGAAGGTAACTACCCATGGATTTCGCTTATTCGCCCAAGGTTCAGGAACTGCGTGAGCGCGTGACTGCGTTCATGGACACTTACGTTTACCCGGCCGAAGCGGTGTTCGAACGCCAGGTCGCCGAGGGCGATCGCTGGCAGCCGACCGCGATCATGGAAGAGCTCAAGGCCAAGGCCAAGGCTGAGGGTCTGTGGAATTTGTTTCTGCCTGAGTCCGAGCTGGGCGCCGGCCTGAGCAACCTCGAATATGCGCCATTGGCGGAAATCATGGGCCGTTCCCTGCTGGGGCCGGAGCCGTTCAACTGCTCGGCGCCGGACACCGGCAACATGGAAGTGTTGGTGCGCTACGCCAATGAAGAACAGAAACAGCGCTGGCTCGAGCCGCTGCTGCGCGGCGAGATCCGTTCGGCGTTCGCCATGACCGAACCTGACGTGGCGTCTTCCGACGCAACCAACATGGCCGCCCGAGCTGTGCGTGACGGCGATCAGTGGGTAATCAACGGCAAGAAATGGTGGACTTCCGGCGCTTGCGATCCGCGCTGCAAGATTCTGATCTTCATGGGCCTGAGCAACCCCGACGCGCCGCGTCACGCCCAGCACTCGATGATCCTCGTGCCGGTCGATACCCCCGGGGTGAAGATCGTCCGGCCGCTGCCGGTGTTCGGTTACGACGATGCACCGCACGGTCACGCCGAAGTGCTGTTCGATAACGTTAGGGTGCCGTACGAAAACGTCCTGCTCGGTGAAGGACGCGGCTTTGAAATCGCTCAGGGTCGCCTTGGCCCAGGGCGGATTCACCACTGCATGCGTTCGATCGGCATGGCCGAACGTGCGCTGGAACTGATGTGCAAACGCTCGGTGAGCCGCACCGCATTCGGCAAACCGCTGGCGCGTCTGGGCGGCAACATCGACAAGATCGCCGACTCGCGGATGGAGATCGACATGGCGCGTCTGCTGACGTTGAAAGCGGCATACATGATGGACACCGTCGGCAACAAAGTGGCGAAAAGCGAGATCGCGCAGATCAAAGTCGTCGCACCGAACGTGGCCTTGCAGGTGATCGACCGGGCGATCCAGATGCACGGTGGGGCAGGGGTGTCGAACGATTTCCCGCTGGCCTATATGTATGCGATGCAGCGCACCCTGCGCCTGGCCGACGGCCCGGACGAAGTGCACCGCGCGGCGATTGGCAAGTTCGAGATCGGCAAGTATGTGCCGAAGGAGATGCTGCGCAGCGGCCAGTAATACCGAGTAGCCTCATTCGCATTCCCCTCAGTCTGATCGTTCCCACGCTCTGCGTGGGAATGCCGCCATGGACGCTCTGCGTCCACTGTGACGCGGAGCGTCACGGGATGCGTTCCCA
Source organism: Pseudomonas sp. H26/SER47-MNA-CIBAN-0231 (assembly GCF_040310465.1). Lineage (NCBI taxonomy): Bacteria > Pseudomonadati > Pseudomonadota > Gammaproteobacteria > Pseudomonadales > Pseudomonadaceae > Pseudomonas > Pseudomonas sp. H26/SER47-MNA-CIBAN-0231. The sequence goes on from NZ_JBEOPW010000001.1 coordinate 48,219, forward strand.
CGCGGAGCGTGGGAACGATCAGGCGTCAGGATCAATACACCCAAACCTCAACCCGCCGGTTCTTGATCCGCCCCTCATCCGCACTGTTGGTCGCCACCGGCATCAGCGCACCAAAGCCGCGGACTTCGCGCATGACCACACCGTTCCTGACCAGCTCGCGGCGCACCGCCATCGCTCGCAGTTTCGACAGCAGATCAGCCCGCGCCGGGTCATCTTTCAAATCACCAAACCCCACCAGCGTCACCGCCCGTTCGGTCTTGCCATGGCGCTTTATATAGTCGAGCACCCGCGCCAGATCCTGCCGCGCCTTGTTGTCCAGACTGGCGCTGCCCTCGGCAAAACGGAAATTCACTGTCAGACGCTGGGCATGCCGGCTGAGAGATTGATAACCCTCGGGCATCAGCGCATTCGGCGCCACGCTCATGGCTTGTACGGTCTGGCTGACAAAACCGCTGGTCGCGACGATCGCCTGACCCTGTGGACTTTGCGCGAACGTTGCCAACGCCTGCGCCCACGGATTGCGGCTGTCCGGCGGTAGATAAAAGAACAAGCGCCGCGACAGCGGATAATCTTCGGTGGCGATCAGACTGTTCAGCGGCAGCATCGCTTGCGAGGCGCCATCGGCAATCGCCACGGCTTTGGCCTGACGCACGTAAGGCAAGCCGATGAAGCCGATACCTTGCGGATCGGCGCTGACCGCGTCGGACAACTGCTCGCTGGATTCGAAACGTTTCGCTGCGCTGCTGAGACTTTTCCCGCGCCGGCTCAGGACCAGTTCCTTGAACGTGTCGTACGTCCCGGACTGATCATCCCGCGCATATAAATGAATGGCGCCGCCACGGCTACCGAGCTCTTCCCAGGTTTTCACTTCGCCGGCAAAAATCCGCGCCAGTTGCTCGGTGTTCAACTGCTCAAGCGGGTTGGCCGGGTTGAGGATGATCGCCAGTCCGTCGATGGCAATGACTTGCTCGGCCGCCGGGCTTTTCAGATCGCCGAGGGCTTGCAGGGCAAGCAGTTCGCTGTCCTTGATCTCACGGGAAGAGGCGGCCAGATCGGCGCTGGCGTTTTTCAATGCAGTGAAGCCAGTGCTGGAACCGTGGGCGGCGACTTCGATGACCACGCGTTGCCCTTGTGCGGTCTCGCCGACGATGCGTTGTTCGTTGGCGGTGTCCGGGGTTTCGCGGTGGATTTTCAGCAGGCCTTGTTCCTGCAACAGGCCTTCGACCAGCGCCGGGCCGAGTTCGGCGCCGATGGTGTTGGAGCCCTGAATGCGCAATGCCGGGCCGTTTTCGGGGATCGGCAGGGCGGCGGCGGACACCGACAGCCAGCCACTCAACAGGAAAACGCAGAGAACACGCAGGGTCATGCCGGCACCGAATCAAGCCAAGGGGATTGCCGGGGAGATTAAGTCAGGCGCGTGACCGAAATATGACAGGGGTTGAAGGGTGTAAATATCAATTGTGGGAGCGAGCTTGCTCGCGAAGGCGGCGTATCAGCAACATATCTGATTACTGACACTCCGCCTTCGCGAGCAAGCTCGCTCCCACAGGGATCTCAGGCAACTCGCGAATCAGGCCAGCTCAAGCCAGATCGGCGCATGGTCCGATGGTTTTTCCATGCCGCGCAGTTCGTAGTCCACGCCGGCATCCTTGACCCGTGGCAGCAGGCCATGGGAAGCCAGAATCACATCGATGCGCAGGCCACGCTTCGGTTCATCTTCGAAACCACGGCTGCGATAGTCGAACCAACTGAACATGTCGCTCACGTCGGGGTTGAGGTGCCGATAGCTGTCGGTCAGGCCCCAGTTCTTCAGGCGCGCCATCCACTCGCGTTCTTCCGGCAGGAAGCTGCATTTGCCGGTTTTCAGCCAGCGCTTCATGTTGTCCGGGCCGATGCCGATGTCGCAGTCTTCCGGGGAAATGTTCACATCACCCATCACCACCAGTGGCTGTTCATTGTGGAACTGGCTTTCCAGCAGCGCTTGCAGGTCGCTGTAGAAACGCTCCTTGGCGGGGAATTTGGTTGGGTGGTCGCGGCTTTCACCTTGTGGGAAATAGCCGTTCATGATCGTCACCGGCACGCCGTTGGCATCGGCAAAAGTGCCCCAGATAAAGCGCCGTTGCGCGTCTTCTTCGTCAGTGGCAAAGCCTTTATGGATGGCGATCGGTTCGTTGCGCGAAAGGAGGGCGACACCGTAATGGCCCTTCTGGCCATGGAAGTGCACGTGGTAGCCGAGGGCGCGGATGTCTTCGTGGGGGAACTGGTCGTCGTGGACCTTGGTTTCCTGCAGGCCGATCACGTCGGGCTGATGTTTTTCGATCAGCGCTGCCAGCTGATGCGGACGGGCACGCAGTCCGTTGATGTTGAAGGAAACAATCTTCATGGTCGGCAGTCCTGGCAAAAGGGCGATGCTAGCTGACATGGGGGAGATGGGCCAGTGTGGGAGAAATCAATTTCACCTGTGGGATTTGTAGCGCTTGTCCCGGCCCCATCGCTGGCAAGCCAGCTCCCACAGGTTTCTGTGGTGTATGTAAATGTTGTGAACGACGCAGACACTGTGGGAGCTGGCTTGCCAGCGATGAGGCCCGCCCCAGTCGATGAAGATCCGAGGCTGGTCTAACCTGTCAGGGGAACCACCACATCCGCCCAAGGTTCGTACCAACAAGCGCGCCAGTCTCCGAGCGCGCCTCCGGGGAGAATCACTGCAATGCCTGAAACCCAGTCCGCCGTTGCCGACATCCACATGCTCGACCGCGGCTATTCACGCGAAGCCCGCTCGTTGCTGTATCAGGCCTATCGCCACGAGCCAACCTTCGGCTATCTGTTCGAAGCCGAGCGACCCGGCTACGAACAACGCGTGCGCGCGACGGTGCGCGAGCTGGTCAAACAGCATTTTCTGCAGGACCTGCCGGCAATCGGCCTGCTGGTCAACGACCGCTTGATCGGCATCGCCCTGATCGCACCGCCGCAACGGCGCCTGGGCGTTACCGAAAGCTGGGCGTGGCGCTTGCGCATGGTGCTCAGCACCGGTTTTCGCTGCACCCGGCGTTATCTGGAATACCACGACGCCGTCGCCGCATGCGTGCCGGGTGACTCGGTGCACATGCTGCCGCTGCTCGGCATTCACCCGCAGTTTCAGGGCAAGCACTACGGCGAACAGTTGCTCACCGCCGTGCACAACTGGTGCGCGGTCGATGAAACCTCGCAAGGGGTGGTGCTCGACACCGGCAACCCGCGCTACCTGGAATTCTATAAAAGGCAGGGTTATCAGGAGATCGGCGAGGTTGCCGTCGGGCCGGTGCGCGAACACGTATTTTTCCACGCCAATCCGCAGGTGTTACAAACAGCAACGGGATAATGATCGAACTTCTTCACAAATTACCTGTTCTATCAGGCTCCCGAGCCCGTGATAGCATCCGCGCCTATGAAGTTTCCACGAAGATTTACCAGCGGCGTGCTGATGCTGTTATCCAGCTGCGCGGCGCTGGCGCAAAGTGAATTGGATGTACGGATCAAGCCGTCCAACGATGAACTCAAGGCCAATATAGAAGGCTATATCGGCAGCCTCGGCGATCGCGACGAAGAAGCCTTGCTGCGTTTCAGTCGCGGCGCCGAAGAGCAGGCGCGCAAAGCGGCGCAGGCGTTGGGCTACTACCAGCCGCAGATCGACAGTGACGTCAAGGGCGGGGAAAAACCGCGTCTGGTGCTGAACATCGATCCCGGCGAGCCGATTCGCCTGCGCAACGTCACCGTGCGCGTCGACGGCCCGGCGGCCTCGCTGAAATCCTTTCGCGTACCGAAGAGCGACCTGCTCAAGTCCGGCTCCGTGCTCAACCATGGCCGTTACGAAGACGCCAAACGGGTGATCCAGAACCAGGCCTCGCGCTTTGGTTACTTCAGCGGTCATTTCACCAGCCAGAAACTCATGGTCGATCCCCGCGCGGGCGTGGCCGACATCGAATTGATCTACGACAGCGGCCCGCGTTATGCGCTGGGCAAAGTCAGCTTCGAGGGCGACACGCCGTTCGACGAAGACCTGCTGCAACGCATGGTGCCGTTCAAGGAAGGCGAGCCATACGACTCGGAACTGATCGCCGAACTCAACCGCGACCTGCAATCGAGCGGCTATTTCGAAGGCGTGCGCGTCGATGCAGCACCGACGGCAGCGCAGAACGATGTGATTCCGGTCGCCGTCAAACTCGACACGCGCAAGCCGCGCACCATGGGCCTGGGCCTCGGTTATTCGACCGACGTCGGCCCACGGATCAAGGCCAACTGGACGCGCCACTGGGTCAACCCGCAGGGCGACAGCTATGGCTGGGAGGCCGAACTCTCGGCGCCCCGGCAGAACGTCGGGCTGTTCTACGACATACCGCTCGACCCACCACTGACCGACAAATTGCGTTGGGCCGGCGGCTATCAGTTCGAAGACATCGAAGGCTCCGACACCCTCAGCAAGCTGCTGACCTTCGGCCCGGAATGGCACAGCAAGTTGCCCAGCGGCTGGCAGCGGGTGATCTCGTTGAAATGGCAACGTGAAGAATACGAACTCGGCGACGACTCCGGCCTGAGCACGTTGCTGATGCCCGGCATCAGTTATTCGTACCTCAAAAGCGACAACCGCATCGACCCGCGCAACGGCTATCGCCTGAGCTTCGAAAGCAAAGTGGCCAAGGAAGGCCTCGGTTCGGACAACAACCTTTTATATGGCACCGCGCTGGTCAAAGGCCTGACCACGGTGTTCGACAAGCACCGCTTGCTCGGCCGCGTGCAGGTCGGCGGCAGCGCCACCAACGGCTACAACTCGGTTCCGCCATCGCTGCGCTTTTTTGCCGGTGGCGATCAGAGCGTGCGCGGTTACGACTATCAGAGCCTGTCGCCGAAAAATTCCGATGGCAAACGTATTGGCGGTCGCTACATGGTGGCCGGCAGCGTCGAATATCAATACTCGATCGCCGAAAAATGGCGGGTCGCGACGTTCGTCGACCAAGGCAACTCTTTCAACAAACTCGAACTGCCCGACCTCAAGACCGGGGTCGGTGTGGGTGTGCGCTGGGTCTCGCCGGTCGGGCCGATCCGCCTTGACCTGGCCCATGCGCTGGACGACGACGGCGGCATCCGGCTGCACTTTTCCATGGGGCCTGAGCTGTGAAGCGTGGTGTGAAAATAACAGCGCTGACTTTGTTGGCGCTGGTCGTGTTGATCGTCTTGAGCCTGGCCGCACTGCTTGGCACGCAGGCCGGCAGTCGTTGGGTGCTGGGCCTGGTGCCGGGCCTGAGCGTGGAGAATTTCCACGGTCGCCTCGCTGGGCAGTGGAGCGCCGATCACCTGGTGTGGCAGCAGGACACCAGCCGTGTCGAGCTGAACAAGGCGATCTTCGCCTGGTCGCCGCTGTGCCTGACGCGCATGACCTTGTGCATCGATCAGCTCAAGGCCGATCAGGTAATCCTGCAATTCCCGCCGAGCGAAGAGACCACCGAGAGCGGCCCGATCACACTGCCGGACCTTCAATTGCCGTTGGCCATCGAATTGGGCGACGTCGAGGTGGGCAGCCTGTTGTTCAATGGCAGCGAACAACTCAAGGGCTTGCAACTGGCTGCGCACTGGACCGCTCAAGGCTTGCAGATCGACAGCGTGAAATTGCAGCGCGACGAGCTCAGCCTGAACCTGTCCGGCCTGCTGCAACCGAGCGGTAACTGGCCGCTGACGATTCAGGGCGATTTGACTTTGCCGTCTCCCGGCAGCGAGCCGTGGACCCTGGCGCTGAAAGTTGAAGGCGATCTGCTGAAAACCCTCAACCTGCACGCCGACAGCCGTGGCTACCTCGACGGCCAGTTGAACGGTGAACTGCAAGCGCTGGCGGAAAACCTGCCGGCCAAGGTGCGCATCACCAGCGACGCGTTCAAGCCGAGCGCCGATCTGCCGGACACCCTGCAATTCAATCAGCTTGTGCTCACGGGCGAAGGCGACCTGAAAAACGGTTACCAACTGCTCGGCAACGCCACGCTGCCCGCCGAAAAATCGCCAGTGGCGCTGCTGCTCAAGGGCAAGGTTGACGCCAATGGCGCGCAGATCGCCGGCCTCGACCTCAACGCCAACGACACGCAAAGCCTCAAGCTCACCGGCAACGTCGACTGGAGCAAGGGCCTCAGCGCTCAGGCCAATATCAACTGGCAAGACTTCCCGTGGCACCGGCTCTATCCGGAAATCGACGAGCCGCAAGTGACGTTGCGCACCTTTACCGGCGAAGTGTCCTACACCGACGGTCAGTACCTCGGCAATTTCGACGCGGCGCTGGATGGCCCGGCGGGGGCGTTCACCTTGAGCAGTCCGTTCAGCGGCAGCCTCGAACAGATCGCCTTGCCGCAACTGGTCATGCAGGCCGGGCAGGGCAAGGCCGAAGGGCACGTCAATGTGCGCTTCGCCGACGGCATCGCCTGGGATACCGCGCTGGATCTGTCGGCGCTCAACCCGGCGTACTGGGTCGCGGAGCTGCCGGGCACGCTGGCCGGGCCGTTGCAGAGCAAAGGCGAGATGAAGAATGATCAGCTCAGCCTCAGCGCCGACCTTGACCTCAAAGGCAAATTGCGCGGTCAGCCGGCAATTCTGCAAGCCAAGGCTGACGGCGCTGGCGAGCGGTGGAACCTCAACGCCCTGCAGATCCGCCTCGGCGATAACAGCATCAACGGCAAGGGCAGCCTGCAGGACAAACTCGGCGGGCAGATCGACATCAAGCTGCCGCGTCTGGCCCAGCTCTGGCCGCAATTGCGCGGGCAGGTCAACGGTCAGGTCAACGTCGGCGGTACGCTGAAGGCGCCGCAGGGCAAGCTTGATCTGCAAGGTTCGCAACTGGCCTTCCAGGACAATCGCCTGCAAAGCCTCAACCTCGATGCCACGCTCGACAGCGCGCAGCGGGCGAAGATCAATCTCAAGGGCAGCGGCATTCAGACTGGCGATACCTCGTTGGGCACCCTGACCGCCAGTGCTCAGGGCGATATCAAAAGCCAGAAACTCAACCTCGACCTGATCGGACCGAAGCTGAAACTGGCGCTGGGTCTGGACGGCAACTTCGACAAGGGCAACTGGCGCGGACGTCTGGCCAGTGGCGACATTCAGGCCGGTGGCCAGGACTGGAAGCTGCAAGGCCCCGCAAAACTGGAGCGCCTGGCGGACGGTCAGATCAGTTTCGGCGCGCATTGCTGGCTGTCCGGCAACGCCAGCCTGTGTGGCGAAGACCAACGCCTGATGCCCGAGCCGAAGCTGCGTTATCACCTCAAGCAATTCCCGATCGAAAGCCTTGCGCAATGGTTGCCCAAGGACTTCGCCTGGCAGGGTCGACTCAACGCCGATCTGCAACTGGACTTGCCGGCCAGCGGCCCGAACGGCGTGGTCAGTGTCGATGCCAGCGGCGGCACCCTGCGCGTGCGCGACAAGGATCAGTGGCTGGATTTCCCCTACCAGACCCTCAAACTCAGCAGCAAGCTCACGCCCAAGCGCGTCGACACCGAGCTCAATTTTGTCGGCGGCAAACTCGGCGAATTGCTGGTGCAGGCGCAGCTCAATCCGCTGCCGAAAAACAAACCGCTGAGCGGCTCGTTCCGCCTTTCCGGCCTCGATCTGTCGGTGGCGCGGCCGTTCGTGCCGATGGTGGAAAAACTCACCGGCCGGCTCAACGGCAGCGGCACTATTTCCGGTGGCCTGCTCGCACCGCTGGTCAATGGCACTGTGCAGCTCAGCGATGGCGAAGTGTCCGGCGCCGAACTGCCGATGGAGCTGCAGAATCTGCAACTGACTGCGGCGATCGCCGGCGAATCGATGCGCCTGGACGGTGGCTGGAACAGCGGCAAGACTGGCAAGGGCAGCCTCAACGGCAACGTCGTCTGGGGGCAGGCGCTGGTGGTCGATCTGGCGCTCAAGGGCACGCAATTGCCGGTCAGCGTCGAGCCCTACGCCAAACTGGAAATGGCCCCGGACCTGAAGATTTCCATGGCCGGCGATGAGCTGAAAGTTGCCGGCAAGGTGCTGGTGCCGAAAGGCGAAATCACCGTGCGTGAATTGCCGCCATCGACGGTAAAGGTCTCCGACGACACGATCATCGTCGGTGCGCAGACCGAGGAGGGCAAACCACCGATCGCGATGAAAATGGACATCGACGTAATCGTCGGTCAAGACAAGCTGAGCTTTGCCGGTTTCGGCCTGACCGCGAATCTGCAAGGTCAGGTGCACATCGGCGACAACATGGACACCCGTGGCGAACTGTGGCTCAACGACGGCCGCTATCGCGCCTACGGCCAGCGCCTGACGGTGCGTCGCGCGCGTCTGTTGTTCGCCGGCCCCATCGACCAGCCGTATCTGGACATCGAAGCGATCCGCCAGACCGACGACGTCATCGCCGGTATTCGCCTGAGCGGCAGCGCCGAACAACCGACCACGCAGATCTTCTCCGAACCGGCGATGAGTCAGGAACAGGCGCTGTCGTACCTGGTGCTGGGCCGTCCGCTGAGCACCAGCGGCGAAGATAACAACATGCTCGCGCAAGCCGCGCTGGGCCTGGGCCTGATGGGCAGTGCCGGGATCACCAGTGGTCTGGCCAAGGATCTGGGGATTCAGGACTTCCAACTCGACACCCAAGGCAGCGGCAACGACACCAGCGTCGTCGCCAGCGGCAACATCTCGGAAAAACTCAGCCTGCGCTACGGCGTCGGCGTCTTCGAACCGGCCAGCACCATCGCCTTGCGCTACAAGCTGAGCAAGAAGGTCTACGTCGAAGCGGCGAGCGGCGTGGCGAGTTCGCTGGATATTTTCTACAAGCGGGATTTCTAGAGCGCACCTGCTCATTTGAACCGAGTCGCACCCTTCGCGAGCAGGCTCGCTCCCACATTGGAACGCGTTTTCCCTGTGGGAGCGAGCCTGCTCGCGAGTGCGATCGCTCACGCGATAAAACCCAGCCCACTGGTCAACTAATTACCAAGCCCCCTAACTATTGCGTTGACATTCGCTGCCTAAGCAGTAACATCTCGACATACATTCACTGCCTAGGCAGTTATCAGGTCGAGCCATGAAGCATTTCACCCCGGAAGAATTCAAACATTGCCACCTCGGCCTGTTGCTCGGTCGTGCCGCACTGCTCAAGGACCGGATCATCGATACCCACATGGAACCCCACGGCATCACCGCCGCGCAGTTCAAGGTGTTGATCATCATGGCCCAGTTCGGTGTCGACACCCCGGCCGAGCTGTGCCGGCATCTGTCGCTGGACAGCGGGTCGATGACGCGCATGCTCGATCGTCTCGAGCAGAAGGCTTTTCTGCTTCGTCAGCGCAGCGAAGGCGACCGGCGTCAGGTGCAGTTGAAGCTGACCGAGCAGGGCCAGCAACTGGCTGATCGTCTGCCGCACATCGGTGCCGATGCGATGAATGAACTGGCCGGCGCGATCTCCCGCGACGAGCTGAAAACCCTCGAATACATCCTCAAGAAAATTCTGCTGGCCGCCGGTGACCCGATCACCATCCAGCGTCTAGGTGATCACAATGAGCGCTAACACTTTGCGCAGCAGTCTGACGTTGTTGCTGTCGGCGATGATCCTCGCCGGTTGCGCCAACTACAGCGGCCTCGACACTGAAGGCCAGCGCCTCGACGCGAAGAGCCTGAAGACAGCGCAGTCTCTCGAAGGCGTCACCCTGTCGCCAGCGGCGTGGCCGAAAAGCGATTGGTGGAGCAGCCTCGGCGATCCGCAGCTCGACGGCCTGATCCGCGAAGCGCTGCGCGACAGCCCGGACATGCAGATTGCCGCCGCCCGCGCCCATCAGGCCAGTGCCGCCGCCTATGCCGCCGATGCCGAGCGTTATCCGACCCTCGACGCCAGCGCCGGCATCAGCCGTTCGCGGCTGGCTCGTGATCAGGATCCGCTGGGGCAGGGCGGTGCCTATGCGACGGTGCGCAATGTCAGCGCCGGCTTCAATTACAACTTCGATTTGTGGGGCGGCCAGCGCGATGCCTGGGAAGCCGCACTCGGCGAGGCCCGCGCTGCCGAAGTCGACCGTCAGGCCGCGCAGCTGACACTTGCCGCTGACGTCGCCCGTGCCTATAGCGATCTCGGTCAGGCGCACATCGTTTACGACCTTGCCAGCGAAGACCTCAAGCGCACCCGGCAAATGCTCGACCTCAGTCAGCGCCGCTTGAGTTCGGGGATCGACAGCCAGTACCAGTTCCAGCAAACCCAGAGTCTGGAAGCCAGTTCTCAGGCCAGCCTGATCGACGCGGAAAAACGCTTGAACAGCGCGAAAATCGCCTTGGCCGTATTGCTCGGCAAAGGCCCGGATCGTGGCAACGAAATCGCTCGACCGAAAGTTCTCCAAGCCAGCGCCGTGGCGGTGCCGTCGGTGTTGCCGGCGGAACTGCTCGGACGCCGCCCGGATCTGGTCGCGGCACGCTGGCGTGTCGAAGCGGCGAGCAAAGACATCGATGCGGCGAAAACCCGTTTCTATCCCAACCTCAATCTGTCGGCCTCGGCCGGCGCCGAGTCGTTGCTGGGTGATGCGATGTTCGGTTCGGCCAGCCGCTTCTTCAACATCGCGCCGACCGTGTCGTTGCCGATTTTCGATGGCGGACGCTTGCGCGCCAACCTCGATGCCCGCGACGCCGATTACGATCTGGCGGTGGCGCAGTACAACAAGAGCCTGGTCAAAGCCCTGGGTGATGTCGGCGATACCATCAACCAGCTGCGCGATATCGGCCGGCAGATCGGCGCGCAGCAACACGCCACCGACATCGCTCAGGATTCTTACAACACCGTCGTCCAGCGTTACGGTTCCGGCATCGGCAACTACCTGGACGTGCTCAGCATCGAGCAGCAATTGCTCCAGGCCCAGCGTCAGCTGGCGACCCTCAATGCCGAGCAGATCGACCTGTCGATTCAACTGATGCAAGCGCTGGGCGGCGGCTTTCAGGATGAAAACCTGAACGCAGCCAACGCCAGCCCCGCGTCGTCGCACCCATAATTCAAGGTATTTGTCATGGCCACTGCCGAAAACACCCAAGCTCAAGACAACACCCCGGACACCGGCAACCCGCGCAAACGCAAGGTGATGCTGCTGGCCCTCGCTGTGGTGGTCCTGCTCGCCATTGCCGGCGTCTGGGCCTATCACGAGTTCATCGGGCGCTTTAACGAAAGCACCGACGATGCCTACGTCAACGGCAACGTCGTGGAGATCACGCCGCTGGTCACCGGCACCGTGGTCAGCATCGGTGCCGACGACGGGGATTTGGTCCAGGAAGGCCAGGTGCTGGTCAACTTCGACCCCAACGATGCCGAAGTCGGCCTGCAAAGTGCCAAGGCGAAACTGGCGCGCACCGTGCGTCAGGTGCGCGGCCTGTATAGCAACGTCGACGGCATGAAAGCCCAGGTCAACGCGCAGCAGGCCGAAGTGCAGAAGGCCCAGGACAACTACAACCGGCGGAAAAATCTCGCCCAGGGCGGGGCGATTTCCCAGGAAGAGCTGTCCCACGCCCGCGACGACCTGACCTCGGCGCAGAACGCTCTGGCCAACGCCAAACAGCAACTGAAGACCACCAGCGCACTGGTCGACGACACCGTGGTCTCGTCGCATCCAGACGTAATGTCGGCGGCTGCCGATCTGCGTCAGGCCTACCTGACCAATGCGCGCAGCACCTTGATTGCGCCGGTCACCGGTTACGTCGCCAAGCGCACCGTGCAACTGGGTCAGCGCGTACAGCCGGGCACTGCGTTGATGGCGGTGATTCCGCTGGATCAGCTGTGGATCGACGCCAACTTCAAGGAAACCCAACTGCGTGACATGCGCATCGGCCAGCCAGTGGATATCGAGGCCGATATTTACGGCAGCGATGTGAAATACAGCGGCACCGTCGACAGCCTCGGCGCCGGTACCGGCAGCGCATTTGCCTTGCTGCCGGCACAGAACGCCACCGGTAACTGGATCAAGATCGTCCAGCGCGTGCCAGTGCGTATCCACATCAATGCCGAACAGCTGGCCAAGCACCCGCTGCGTGTCGGTCTGTCGACCAATGTCGAGGTCAATCTGCACGACCAGAGCGGCCCGGTGCTGGCCCAGCAACCGCCGCAGAAAGCCTCGTTCAGCACCAACGTCTACGAGCGCCAACTGGCCGAAGCGGACGCGATGATTGCCCAGTTGATTCACGACAACAGCGCAGCAGCAGGCAAGACCGCACAGCGCTGAGAGCACACCGGATCAGAAGCAGGCTCTGTGGTGAGGGGTTATCTGTGGCGAGGGGATTTATCTGTGGCGAGGGGATTTATCTGTGGCGAGGGGATTTATCCCCGCTGGACTGCGCAGCAGGCCCGTTTTTTCTGAGCCCAAAGCGGGGCCGCTTCGCGACCCAGCGGGGATAAATCCCCTCGCCACAGATAATCCCCTAGCCACAAGGGCCTGCTACCACAGGGCCGCCTGTGTTCATCAGGCCGCAGCGACCATCAGGTTTCATAGGATTCACAATGAGCAATAACGCTTCTTTCACGCCGCCCAGCCTGTTGCTCAGCACCATCGGCCTGTCGCTGGCGACGTTCATGCAAGTGCTCGACACGACCATCGCCAACGTGGCGTTGCCGACGATTTCCGGCAACCTCGGGGTGAGTTCGGAGCAGGGCACCTGGGTTATTACTTCGTTCGCCGTGAGCAACGCGATTGCGCTGCCGCTGACCGGTTGGCTCAGCCGCCGCTTCGGCGAGGTGAAGCTGTTTCTGTGGGCGACGATGCTGTTCGTGCTGGCGTCGTTTCTCTGCGGTATCTCGACTTCGATGCCTGAGCTGATCGGCTTTCGCGTGCTGCAAGGCTTGGTCGCCGGGCCGCTGTACCCGATGACGCAGACGCTGTTGATCGCGGTGTATCCGCCGGCGAAACGCGGGATGGCCCTGGCGCTGCTGGCGATGGTCACGGTGGTCGCGCCCATTGCAGGGCCGATTCTCGGCGGCTGGATCACCGACAGTTACAGCTGGCCTTGGATCTTCTTTATCAACGTGCCGATCGGCATCTTTGCGGTGATGGTGGTGCGTTCGCAACTGGCGAAACGGCCGGTGGTGACCAGTCGCCAGCCAATGGATTACGTCGGTCTGATCACCCTGATCATCGGTGTCGGCGCGTTGCAGGTGATCCTCGACAAGGGCAATGACCTGGACTGGTTCGAGTCGAATTTCATCATCGTCGGCGCGGCGATTTCCGTGGTCGCCCTGGCGGTGTTCGTGATCTGGGAAATGACCGACCGCCATCCGGTGGTCAACCTGCGCTTGTTCGCCCATCGCAACTTCCGCATCGGCACGCTCGTGCTGGTTTTGGGTTACGCAGGCTTCTTCGGCATCAACCTGATCCTGCCGCAGTGGCTGCAAACGCAAATGGGCTACACCGCGACCTGGGCGGGACTTGCCGTGGCGCCGATCGGGATTCTGCCGGTGCTGCTGTCGCCGTTTGTCGGCAAATACGCGCACAAGTTCGACCTGCGTCTGCTCGCCGGCATTGCGTTTTTGGCGATTGGCCTGAGCTGCTTCATGCGTGCCGAGTTCACCAACGAAGTCGACTTCCAGCACATCGCTCTGGTGCAGTTGTTCATGGGCATCGGCGTGGCGCTGTTCTTCATGCCGACCCTGAGCATTCTGATGTCGGACTTGCCGCCAAGCCAGATCGCTGACGGCGCAGGCCTGGCGACTTTCCTGCGGACACTGGGCGGCAGCTTCGCGGCGTCGCTGACCACCTGGATCTGGATTCGCCGGGCCGATCAGCATCATGCGTATATGAGCGAAAGCATCAGCACGTTTGAGCCTGCCACCCGCGAGACCTTGAATCAGTTGGGTGGGGCGAGCCAGTCGGCGTATGCGCAGATGGACCAGATCCTCACGAGCCAGGCGTACATGCTCTCCACCGTGGATTACTTCACGTTGCTGGGCTGGGGGTTCATGGGGTTGATTCTGATTGTATGGCTGGCGAAACCGCCGTTTGCCGCCAAGGCCGGGCCGGCAGCTTCGGGGCACTAGAATCAAGAGCCCCTCACCCTAACCCTCTCCCGGAGGGAGAGGGGACTGACCGCGGTGCATGTTCGAGGTACATCGACTTGCGATACCGAGTCGAACTCAGGTTTTGAACTGCATGCGATCAGCTCCCTTTCCCCCTCGCCCCCCTGGGGGAGAGGGCTGGGGTGAGGGGGTAAAGCTCTTCAGCCGTGCGGCAATGCCAGCGGCGGGGCGAAATCGAACGGCGCCAAGGCATACCCGCTCTCATCCACCTGCAACGCCCAACCCTGACGATCCCAATCCCCCAGCACAATCCGCTTCGCCGCCTGCTCACCAAGCTGCAACTTGTGAATTGCCGGGCGGTGGGTGTGGCCGTGAATCAGGGTTTTCACGCCGAATGCCTGCATCACTCGCGGAATCTCTTCCGGGGTGACATCGACGATGTCATTGGCCTTCATCCGCGTCTGTGCACGGCTTTCGCTGCGTAGCTTGCGCGCCAGTTTGTGGCGGCTGCTCAGCGGCAGATGGCGGAGGATGAACAGGGTGATCGGGTTGCGCAGGTAGCGGCGCAGCTTCATGTAGCCAACGTCGCGGGTGCACAGGCTGTCGCCGTGCATCAGCAGCACTGGCTCGCCGTAGAACTGCACGACACTCGGATCCTTCAGCAAGGTGCAGCCGGCCTGTTTGCAGAAGGCCTTGCCGAGCATGAAATCGCGATTGCCGTGCATCAGGAATATGGCCGTGCCGCTGTCGCTCAAATCGCGCAGGGCCTGGCAGATGGAACGCTGAAAGGGCGTCATGGCGTCGTCGCCAATCCACGCCTCGAAGAAGTCGCCGAGGATGTACAACGCACTCGCCGAGCGCGCGCGTCCGGCGAGCAAATCCAGAAACGCCCGGGTAATGTCCGGGCGCTCCTCTTCCAGATGCAAGTCTGAAATCAGCAATATCACGCTTCGATGATCTCGGCTTTCTCGATGATCACGTCGTCTGCTGGTACGTCCTGGTGGCCGGCCTTGGAAGTGGTGGCAACGCCTTCGATCTTGTCGACTACTTCAGTGCCTGCAACGACTTTACCGAACACGGCATAACCCCAGCCCTGAGCGGTCTTGGCGGTGTGGTTGAGGAAGCTGTTGTTGGTGGCATTGATGAAGAACTGCGCCGATGCCGAATGCGGGTCCATGGTGCGAGCCATGGCCAGGGTGTACTTCTCGTTCTTCAGGCCGTTGTCGGCTTCGTTCTTGATGCTCGGGCGCTTGTCTTTCTTTTCCTGCATGCCAGGCTGGAAACCGCCGCCCTGGATCATGAAACCCTTGATCACACGGTGGAAAACCACGTTCTCGTAGTGACCGGCCTTAACGTATTCGAGAAAGTTGTCAACGGTGATCGGCGCCTTTTCAGCGTTCAGTTCGATGACGATGTCGCCATGGTTGGTGGTCAGTTTGACTTGAGTCATGATCGCTACTCTTCTGAGGAATTCGTGGTTCTGGGACATTGAGCCCCACAACCGGTTCAGCCTGCTTCGGCCAAGGTGCGCAGTTTAGCGTGACAGGCGCGAATTTCGAGGCGGTTTTTCATTTCCCGGCGATTAAATGCGTGCCTTTATAAGAGCTGCTCTGTCAGGCCCTTGACAGCATCGGCTATGATAGCGGCTTTGTTTTGTCTGGCCCCTCTTTGCGGCCGCGCACCTGTACGTCAAGGATCCTATGAGCAAGCCCACTGTCGACCCTACCTCGAATGCCAAGTCCGGCCCTGCCGTGCCGGTCAACTTCCTGCGGCCGATCATCCAGGCAGACCTGGACTCGGGCAAGCACACCCAGATCGTGACTCGCTTCCCGCCGGAGCCCAACGGCTACCTGCACATCGGCCACGCCAAGTCGATCTGCGTCAACTTCGGCCTGGCCCAGGAGTTCGGTGGCGTCACGCACCTGCGTTTCGACGACACCAACCCGGCCAAGGAAGATCAGGAATACATCGACGCCATCGAAAGCGACGTCAAATGGCTGGGCTTCGAATGGTCCGGTGAAGTGCGCTACGCCTCGCAGTATTTCGACCAGTTGCACGACTGGGCCGTCGAGCTGATCAAGGCCGGCAAGGCCTACGTCGACGACTTGACCCCGGAGCAGGCCAAGGAATACCGTGGCAGCCTGACCGAGCCGGGCAAGAACAGCCCGTTCCGTGACCGTTCGGTTGAGGAAAACCTCGACCTGTTCGCGCGCATGAAAGCCGGTGAATTCCCCGACGGCGCGCGCGTGCTGCGGGCGAAGATCGACATGGCTTCGCCGAACATGAACCTGCGCGACCCGATCATGTATCGCATCCGCCACGCGCATCACCACCAGACCGGTGACAAGTGGTGCATCTATCCGAACTACGACTTCACCCATGGGCAGTCGGACGCCATCGAAGGCATCACCCATTCGATCTGCACCCTCGAGTTCGAAAGCCACCGTCCGCTGTACGAATGGTTCCTGGAGAACCTGCCGGTGCCGGCGAACCCGCGCCAGTACGAGTTCAGCCGTCTGAACCTGAACTACACGATCACCAGCAAGCGCAAGCTCAAGCAACTGGTTGACGAGAAGCACGTCAACGGCTGGGACGATCCGCGCATGTCCACGCTGTCGGGCTTCCGCCGCCGTGGCTACACGCCGAAATCGATCCGCAACTTCTGCGAAATGATCGGCACCAACCGTTCCGACGGCGTGGTCGATTTCGGCATGCTCGAGTTCAGCATCCGTGACGACCTCGACCACAGCGCACCGCGTGCCATGTGCGTGCTGCGTCCGCTGAAAGTGGTCATCACCAACTACCCGGAAGGCCAGGTCGAAAACCTCGAACTGCCACGCCACCCGAAAGAAGACATGGGCGTGCGCGCGCTGCCGTTTGCCCGGGAAATCTACATCGACCGTGAAGACTTCATGGAAGAGCCGCCGAAGGGCTACAAGCGCCTGGAACCGGCCGGTGAAGTGCGTCTGCGCGGCAGCTACGTGATCCGCGCCGACGAAGCGATCAAGGACGCCGACGGCAACATCGTCGAACTGCGTTGCTCGTACGACCCGGACACCCTCGGCAAGAACCCGGAAGGGCGCAAGGTCAAAGGCGTGATCCACTGGGTGCCGGCTGCCGCCAGCGTCGAGTGCGAAGTGCGTCTGTACGATCGCCTGTTCCGTTCGCCGAACCCGGAAAAGGCCGAAGACAGCGCCAGCTTCCTCGACAACATCAACCCTGACTCGCTGCAAGTGCTAACCGGTTGTCGCGCTGAGCCATCGCTCGGCAACGCCCAGCCGGAAGACCGTTTCCAGTTCGAGCGCGAAGGCTACTTCGTTGCGGATCTGAAGGACTCGAAACCCGGTCAGCCGGTATTCAACCGTACCGTGACCCTGCGTGATTCGTGGGGCCAGTGAGTGAGTCAAGGAACTAACGTGCTAACGATCTACAACACGCTCACCAAGAGCAAAGAAGTCTTCAAGCCGCTGGATGGCAACAAGGTGCGCATGTACGTCTGCGGGATGACCGTTTACGACTACTGCCACCTCGGCCACGGCCGCAGCATGGTCGCGTTCGACCTGGTGACGCGCTGGCTGCGCTTCAGCGGTTATGACCTGACCTACGTGCGCAACATCACCGACATCGACGACAAGATCATCAATCGCGCGCGCGAGAACGGTGAGTCGTTCGAAGCGCTGACCGAGCGCATGATCGCCGCGATGCACGAAGACGAAGCGCGCCTGAACATCCAGAAGCCGGACATGGAACCGCGCGCCACCGATCACATCGCCGGCATGCACGCGATGATCCAGACCCTGATCGACAAGGGCTACGCCTACGCGCCGGGCAATGGCGACGTGTACTACCGCGTCGCCAAGTTCATGGGCTACGGCAAGCTGTCGCGCAAGAAGATCGAAGATTTGCGCATCGGTGCGCGCATCGAGGTCGACGAGTCGAAACAAGACCCGCTCGATTTCGTTTTGTGGAAAGCCGCCAAGCCGGGCGAGCCGAGCTGGGAATCGCCATGGGGCGCCGGACGTCCGGGCTGGCACATCGAGTGCTCGGTGATGTCCACCTGCTGCCTCGGTGAGACCTTCGACATTCATGGCGGCGGCAGCGACCTGGAGTTCCCGCACCACGAAAACGAAATCGCCCAGAGCGAAGCGGCCACCGGCAAGACCTACGCCAACGCGTGGATGCATTGCGGCATGATTCGCATCAATGGCGAGAAGATGTCCAAGTCCTTGAACAACTTCTTCACCATCCGCGACGTGCTCGACAAGTACCACCCGGAAGTGGTGCGTTACCTGCTGGTATCGAGCCACTACCGCAGCGCGATCAACTACTCGGAAGACAACCTCAAGGACGCCAAGGGCGCACTGGAGCGTTTCTACCATGCGCTGAAAGGCCTGCCGAGCGTGGCGCCGGCAGGCGGTGAAGCGTTTGTCGAGCGTTTCACCACGGTGATGAACGACGACTTCGGCACCCCTGAAGCCTGCGCCGTGCTGTTCGAGATGGTGCGCGAGATCAATCGTCTGCGTGAGAGCGATCTCGATGCAGCGGCGGGGCTGGCGGCACGTCTGAAAGAACTGGCGAGTGTGCTGGGTGTGTTGCAGCTTGAGGCCGATGACTTCCTGCAGGCGGGCGCTGAAGGGCGGGTCGATGCGGCTGAAGTCGATGCACTGATTGCGGCGCGCCTGGCAGCTCGGGCGGCGAAAGACTGGGCCGAGTCGGACCGGATTCGTGATCAGCTGACGGCGATGGGTGTCGTGCTGGAAGATGGCAAGGGTGGGACCACGTGGCGTCTGGCTGACTGAGGCCCAAAGCCCCTACCATGATCGTTCCCACGCTCTGCGTGGGAATGCCTCAACGGACGCTCCGCGTTCGGCTCTGTAGGGACGCGGAGCGTCCCGGGCTGCGTTCCCACGCGGAGCGTGGGAACGATCGATCCCCTGTGGGAGCGAGCCTGCTCGCGAAGAGGCCCGTCCAGACAACTTGTCATTCAGCCTGCCGCAACCTCTTGTACAGCGTATTCCGGCTAACCCCCAAGCGCCGCGCCAGATGCGAGATATTCCCCCCGGCCGCCTTCAACTCGCGATTCAACGCCTCAACATCATTCAAATCCAGCCCCAGCGGCGCCGCTGTTTCCACCGGTTCCATCTCCAGGTCGACAAAAAAATCATCCGGCAAATGCTCAGGCCGCACTGGTTGTTCCTCGGCCATGGCCAGTGCCACCTGCATCACGCTGCTGACCTGACGCAAATTCCCCGGCCACGGGTGCTTTTCAAACAGCTCCAACACCTCCGGGCTCAGCCCCGCCCATTGCGTCGGCTCGCGATGTTGCTCCCACAGCCGTTTGAACAGCGCCTGCTTGTCACTGCGTTCGCGTAAAGGCGGCAGCTCCAGAGTCAGGCCGCCGATGCGGTAGTACAAATCCTCGCGAAAGCGGCCCAGTTGTACCTGCTCGCGCAACGATCGGTTGGTCGCGGAAATGATCCGCAGATCTACCGGAAACAACTCGCTGCTGCCCACCGGCTGCACGCAGCGCTCCTGCAACACGCGCAACAAACGCGCCTGAGTTGGCAGCGGCATGTCACCGATCTCGTCGAGAAACAGCGTGCCTTTGTCGGCCTTGCGGATCAGGCCGATGCTGCCTTTCTGGTTGGCCCCGGTGAACGCGCCTTTCTCGTAACCGAACAACTCGGACTCGACCAGTTCAGCGGGGATCGCTGCGCAGTTCACTGCGATGAACGCCTGTTTTTGCCGGGAACTGGCCTGGTGCAAGGCTTTGACGAAGACTTCCTTGCCGACGCCGGTCTCACCGTGAATCAGTAATGGAATGTCTTTCTCCAGCAAGCGCTCGGCCTGGCGCACGGCTTTTTCCACACGGCTGTCGCCGAAATGCAGCGTATTGAGGCTGATCCCACTGGCTGGCGCAGGCTTGTCCTCGGCGACAAACACCCGCGCTTGCACCGGTGCCTGTTTCGGCCGTTTCAGCAAACACTGGAAACGGTTGCGTCCAGAGGTCTGCAAGGCAAACGGCAGACCCTCGGGCTGATTGATCAACTCCAGCAGCGACACCTTGAACAGGCTTTCGACACTCACCCGCGACAGACGCACACCGAGCAGATTGTCGGCGCGGCGATTGGCCGACAGCACCTGTCCGCTCTCATCGAAAATCAACAACCCGGCCCACTGGCTGTCGAGGTTGTTCAACCCGGTGTTGAAGGTCAGTTGAAAGTGCTGGCCATGGAACAGGTTGAGGATCAGCCGGTTCTCCACGGTCTGGCTCATCATCTTGACCATACCGAGGGTGTGCGAGGGCGGCAGATAGCTGTCGCTGGAGACATCGAGCACGGCGATGACTTTGCGCTCGGCGTCGAAAATCGGCGCGGCAGAGCCGGTCATGAAGCGGTTGGCCTTGAGGAAATGTTCGTCGTGTTCGATGTGCACCGCCTGCTCACAGGCCAGTGCGGTGCCGATCGCGTTGGTACCGCTGCTGCGCTCCATCCAGCTCGCCCCGGCCTGAAAGCCCCGGGCCAGATTCGGTTCGATAAAGCGCTGTGTGCCCCATGAGGTCAGCACCTGGCCCTGATTGTCGGCGAGCATGATCAGGCAGTTGGAATTGCTGAGGATGTTTTCGTAGTAGGGCAGGACTTCCTGATGCGTGGTCTGCACCAGCGAGTGATGGCTGTCGAGCAACCGCGCAATGCCGGCGGCGGGCAATTGATCGAAGGCCGGGGCGCTCTGGTGGTCGAGGCCGAACGCGCGGCAACGTTGCCAGGAGGTCTGGACGATCGCGTCGTGGGACAGCGGCGAAGCAGGTGCGGCCATGGGGGCGAGCCTCTGAGTGCAGCGATTTTATTATTGTTATGAACCCGATCTTCAAAACTACACAAATCCCCCTGTGGGAGCGAGCCTGCTCGCGAAAGCGTCGGTTCAGTCAATGCATTCATTGAATGACACACCGCTTTCGCGAGCAGGCTCGCTCCCACAGGGGATCCAATTTGCATTCAGGATTGGGCAAAAGCGTGCATAGAGTGTTGTTCACTATTGTTCATTGTCAATCACTCCGACTGTTCAAAAGTGTTCAGCTGTGAACGCTGCTTGCCCCCGTAAACACTGCTTCTCAAGACAAATCAAGCACTTGCCATTTCTGGCACGAATGTCGCTCTGTTGCTCCGGTCGCTTGACTCCAAAAATAACAAAGGCCGAGCCATGTCACTCACCCTGGAGCACGTCAGCCGTACCGTCGAGGGCCAGATCTGGATCGACGATGCGTGCCTGAAATTCGAACCCGGATCCTTCAACGTTCTGCTCGGGCGCACCCTGTCCGGCAAGACCAGCCTCATGCGCCTGATGGCCGGCCTCGACAAGCCCGACAGCGGCCGAGTGCTGATGAACGGCGTCGACGTTACCCAGCGCCCGGTGCGGCTGCGCAACGTGTCGATGGTCTATCAGCAGTTCATCAATTACCCGACCATGACCGTGTTCGAGAACATCGCCTCGCCACTGCGTCAGGCCGGCATCTCGAAAGAGATCATCCACAGCAAGGTGCAGGAAACCGCACGCATGCTGCGCATCGAGAAGTTCTTGCAGCGCTATCCGCTGGAGCTGTCCGGTGGGCAGCAACAGCGCACGGCCATGGCCCGCGCGCTGGTCAAGGATGCTGAACTGATCCTCTTCGACGAGCCGCTGGTCAACCTCGACTACAAGCTGCGCGAAGAGCTGCGTCAGGAAATGCGCGAGCTGTTCAAGGCCCGCCACACCATCGCCATCTACGCCACCACCGAACCCAACGAAGCGCTGGCGCTCGGCGGCACCACGACCATTCTTCACGAAGGCCGGGTGATTCAGAGCGGGCCGTCGACCGAGGTCTATCACCAACCGCAATCGGTGCTCGCCGCTGAATTGTTCTCCGAGCCGCCGATCAACCTCATGCCGGGACGCATTGCCGGCAACGAAGTCAGCTTCGCCAACTTCGTACACTTCCCGCTGAACGTCGATCTGCGCCCGGTGGGCGAGGGCGAGTTCCGCTTCGGTGTACGCCCGAGCCATATCTCGCTGGTGCCGAGCAACGATGACGACCTCGAACTGGCGGTGACCGTCGAGGTCGCCGAAATCAGCGGCTCGGAAACCTTCCTGCATGTGCGCAACGAGCACTTTCTGTTGGTGCTGCACTTGCCCGGGGTTCACGAATACGACGTCGATGCGCCGATCCGCATCTATATCCCGACCCACAAACTGTTCGTTTTCGATGCGCAGGGCCGTCTGGTGCAAGCACCGGGCCGGCGTGTCGCGAGGGTTGCCTGATGGCCGAAATCCGTTTGCAGCACCTCGCCCACAGCTACAGCAAAACCCCGAGCGGCGCGGAGGATTACGCGATCCGCGAGATGGATCACGTCTGGGAGCAGGGTGGCGCCTACGCCTTGCTCGGCCCGTCCGGTTGCGGCAAGTCGACCTTGCTCAACATCATTTCCGGCCTGCTCAGCCCGTCCCAGGGCCACGTGTTGTTTGACGGCAAAGCGGTCAACGACCTCACGCCGGAGAAGCGCAACATCGCCCAGGTTTTCCAGTTTCCGGTGGTCTACGACACCATGACCGTGTTCGACAACCTCGCTTTCCCGCTGCGTAATCAGGGCATGGCCGAGGCGAAAGTGCACAGCAAGGTGCAGGAAATTGCCGAAGTGCTCGATCTGCAGAATCTGCTGAGCAAGAAAGCGCGCAATCTCACCGCCGACGAAAAGCAGAAAGTCTCCATGGGCCGTGGCCTGGTGCGCGATGACGTCTCGGCAATCCTCTTCGATGAGCCGCTGACGGTGATCGACCCGCACTTGAAGTGGAAACTGCGGCGCAAGCTCAAGCAGATCCACGAGCAGTTCAACATCACCATGGTCTACGTCACCCACGATCAGCTCGAAGCCTCGACCTTCGCCGACAAGATTGCGGTGATGTACGGCGGCCAGATCGTCCAGTTCGGCACGCCACGGGAATTGTTCGAGCGGCCGAGCCACACCTTTGTCGGCTATTTCATCGGCAGCCCGGGGATGAATCTGATCGAGGTGCAGCCGCAGCCCGGTGGTGTCGGTTTCGCCTCGACGCACCTGCCGCTGTCCGACGCCTTGCAGCGCCATATCGAGCACGGCCAGTGGAAAAATCTCAAGGTCGGCATCCGCCCCGAATTCATTCATGTGTGGGACGAGCCGTTTGACGACGCGATGCAGGCCGAAGTCGTACACGTCGAAGACCTCGGCACCTACAAGATCATGACCCTCAACCTCGACGGCGCACCGTTGAAGGTGCGTCTGGCTGAAGACAAACCGGTGCCTCAGGGCACGGCTTACATCAGCTTCCCGGCGCAATGGCTGATGGTCTATGCCGACGAATTTCTCCTGGAAGTCAGCGACGAGGAGGCGCAGCCATGAACAAAGTGCAGAACAACAAGGCCTGGTGGCTGGTGTTGCCGGTGTTCCTGCTGGTGGCGTTCAGTGCGGTGATCCCGATGATGACCGTGGTCAACTATTCGGTGCAGGACATCTTCGACCAGTCCAGCCGCTACTTCGTCGGCGCTGACTGGTACAAGCAAGTGCTGCTTGATCCGCGTCTGCACGACTCGCTGCTGCGCCAGTTCATCTATTCAGCCTGCGTGCTGCTGATTGAAATCCCGCTGGGTATCGCCGTCGCGCTGACCATGCCGACCAAGGGCCGCTGGTCCTCGGTGGTGCTGATCATTCTGGCGATACCGCTGCTGATTCCGTGGAACGTGGTCGGCACCATCTGGCAGATCTTCGGCCGCGCCGACATCGGCCTGCTCGGTTCCAGCCTCAACGCGATGGGCATCAGCTACAACTACGCGGCCAACACCATGGACGCCTGGGTGACGGTGCTGGTGATGGACGTCTGGCACTGGACTTCGCTCGTCGCGCTGCTGTGTTTCTCCGGCCTGCGGGCGATTCCCGACGTCTATTACCAGGCCGCGCGGATCGATCGCGCCTCGGCCTGGGCGGTGTTCCGCCACATTCAGTTGCCCAAGCTGAAAAGCGTGCTGCTGATCGCGGTGATGCTGCGCTTCATGGACAGTTTCATGATCTACACCGAGCCGTTCGTGCTCACCGGCGGCGGGCCGGGCAATGCCACGACCTTCTTGAGTCAGACGTTGACGCAGATGGCCGTAGGGCAATTCGACCTCGGTCCGGCAGCGGCGTTTTCGCTGGTGTACTTCCTGATCATCCTGTTGGTGTCGTGGCTGTTCTATACCGCCATGACGCACTCCGACGCCAACCGCTGAGGCCCGGCCATGAGCAAGAAAAAGCTTATTCCGTTGCTGGTCTACATCCTGTTCCTGCTGGTGCCGATCTACTGGCTGCTGAACATGTCGTTCAAGAGCAACACCGAAATCCTCGGCGGGCTGACGCTTTTCCCACAGGACTTCACGCTGGCGAACTACAAGGTGATCTTCACTGATCCGAGCTGGTACACCGGCTACTTGAACTCGCTGTATTACGTCAGCCTCAACACGGTGATTTCCCTGAGCGTGGCGTTACCGGCGGCTTACGCGTTTTCACGCTATCGTTTCCTCGGCGACAAGCACCTGTTCTTCTGGTTGCTGACCAACCGCATGGCGCCGCCGGCGGTGTTCTTGCTGCCGTTCTTTCAGTTGTATTCGTCGATCGGCTTGTTCGACACGCATATCGCCGTGGCTTTGGCGCACTGCCTGTTCAACGTGCCGCTGGCGGTGTGGATTCTCGAAGGTTTCATGTCTGGCGTGCCCAAGGAGATCGACGAAACGGCCTATATCGACGGCTACAGTTTCCCCAAGTTTTTCGTGAAGATTTTCATCCCGTTGATCGGTTCCGGTATCGGCGTCACGGCGTTTTTCTGCTTCATGTTTTCCTGGGTCGAGCTGCTGCTGGCGCGCACGCTGACCTCGGTCAACGCCAAACCGATTGCGGCGGTGATGACGCGCACCGTGTCGGCGTCGGGGATCGATTGGGGCGTGCTGGCAGCGGCGGGGGTGTTGACCATCCTGCCGGGCATGCTGGTGATCTGGTTTGTACGCAACCACGTGGCCAAGGGCTTTGCCCTCGGTCGGGTATGAGGAGCTGATGATGGAATGGATGAGCTGGACGACACCGACCGCCGCGTTCTTCATCGGCATCGGTCTGATTCTGGTGGGCATGACCACCTGGGAATTGCGCTCGCCGAGCATTCTGCGGCGCGGGTTTCTGCCGATTGCCACCACCCGTGGCGATCGCTTGTTTATCGGTCTTCTCGGCAGCGCCTACCTGCATTTGCTGGTAATCGGCGTCACCGACTGGAGCATCTGGGTGGCGTCCGCGTTGTCCCTGGTGTGGCTGTTGGCTGTGATGCGTTGGGGCTAGTCGAATCGTTCGGCAACGCGGCTCCACAACTTAAACAGGAGGTCTCTATGTTCGATAAAAACAATAAGCTGCGACATAGCATTTCATTGGCAGCCATGCTGGCACTCAGCGGTTTGAGCGCATCTGCCTGGGCCGACGCCTACGAAGATGCTGCAAAAAAATGGATCGGCAGCGAGTTCAAGCCCTCGACCCTGACGGCCGAACAGCAGCTTGAAGAACTGAAGTGGTTCATCAAGGCCGCCGAGCCGTTTCGCGGCATGGACATCAAGGTGGTTTCGGAAACCCTGACCACCCACGAATACGAGTCCAAAGTGCTGGCCAAGGCCTTCAGCGAAATCACCGGGATCAAACTTACCCACGACCTGCTGCAGGAAGGCGACGTGGTCGAGAAAATGCAGACGGTGATGCAGTCGGACAAGAACATCTACGACGGCTGGGTCAACGACTCTGACCTGATCGGCACGCACTTTCGCTACGGCAAGACCGAATCGATCACCGACCTGATGGCCAACGAGGGCAAGAACTTCACCTCGCCAACCCTCGACATCAAGGACTTCATCGGCATTTCTTTCACTACTGCGCCGGACGGCAAGATCTATCAGCTGCCCGACCAGCAATTCGCCAACCTGTACTGGTTCCGTGCCGACTGGTTCGAACGCGCCGATCTGAAAGCCAAGTTCAAGGAGAAGTACGGTTACGAGTTGGGCGTGCCAGTGAACTGGTCGGCCTATGAAGACATCGCCAAATTCTTCAGCGAAGACGTCAAGGAAATCGACGGCAAACGCGTCTACGGCCACATGGATTACGGCAAAAAAGACCCGTCGCTGGGCTGGCGCTTCACCGACGCCTGGTTCTCCATGGCCGGTGGCGGTGACAAGGGACTGCCCAACGGTTTGCCGGTGGACGAGTGGGGCATCCGCGTCGAGGACTGTCATCCCGTCGGTTCAAGCGTGACCCGCGGCGGCGACACCAACGGCCCGGCGGCCGTGTTTGCCACCACCAAATACGTCGACTGGCTGAAGAAATACGCGCCACCGGAAGCGGCCGGCATGACTTTCTCCGAGTCCGGCCCGGTGCCGTCGCAGGGCAACATTGCCCAGCAGATCTTCTGGTACACCGCGTTCACCGCCGACATGACCAAACCCGGCCTGCCGGTGGTCAACGCCGACGGCACGCCGAAATGGCGCATGGCGCCGTCGCCTAAAGGCCCGTATTGGGAAGAAGGCATGAAGCTCGGCTATCAGGATGTGGGGTCGTGGACGTTCATGAAATCCACGCCTGAGAAACAGAAACTCGCGGCGTGGCTGTACGCGCAGTTCGTCACGTCGAAAACTGTTTCGCTGAAGAAAACCATCGTCGGTCTGACACCTATTCGCGAGTCGGACATCAACTCGCAGGCCATGACCGATCTGGCGCCGAAACTCGGTGGTCTGGTCGAGTTCTATCGCAGCCCGGCCCGTGTGCAATGGTCGCCGACCGGCACCAACGTGCCCGACTATCCACGTCTCGCTCAGCTGTGGTGGAGCCATATCGCCGAAGCCGCCAGCGGCGAGAAAACACCGCAACAAGCGCTCGATGGCCTGGCCAAGGATCAGGACCGCATCATGGAACGCCTCGAACGCTCCAAGGCCCAGGCCACTTGCGCACCAAAAATGAACCCGGAACGCGATGCGCAATACTGGTTCGATCAACCGGGCGCACCGAAGCCGAAACTGGCCAACGAGAAGCCGAAGGGCGAAACCGTGAGCTATAGCGAACTGCTGAAATCCTGGGCGGATGCGCGCAAGTGATGTTGGAAATGTGAGAAGCGAACGGCACCGGAAGGTGCCGTTTTCTTTGCTGCCTGATCTGCGGCTTTCGCGAGCAGGCTCGCTCTCACAGGACCTAAGGTGTCATCGGATGTTTTGAGCAGACCTATCCATTGTGTGAGCGAGCCTGCTCGCGAAAGCGATGTGCAAAACACAATGATGTCGACTGACTTGCCACCGCTGGGTCAGACCAGAACGGCCAGATCGGTGTACTGAGCCACCAAAGGATCAGCCGTGAGCAGCTTCATCGGCTCGGTCATTGCTGTGGCCACAATAATGCGGTCAAACGGATCCCGGTGATGGTGTTCAAGATCTTTCACCGCAATCGCGTGTTCTGCGCTCACTGGCAATTCAATAAACCCGCTATCAATGCAATATTGACGGATTTCTTCTAGGTCGACATTCAGCTTTCCAAGTCCGACCTTGATCGCCATTTCCCAGAATGTTGCCGCGCTCACGTAGATATCAGCTGCATTTTCAATGATTTTTCTGGCTTTGGTGGTCAGTCTGGCATCATCACTTAGCGTCCAGAGCAGAATATGCGTGTCAAGCAGAAGCCTCATGCCTGCGTGCCTTCAAATGCATCCAATATTTCGTCGGAAAGAGGTGAGTCGAAATCTTGGGGCAATACGAGTTTGCCCTTCATCGCGCCAATGCGCTGTGCGCTGGATCTCCCTATCGGAACAAGACGAGCCATCGCCCGCCCATGCTTGGCAATCGTGATGACTTGGCCAGCAGCGGCATCATCGACGAGTTTCGATAAATTGTTTTTGGCCTCAGCCAGCGGAACGATGATCATCAGCTCACCTCTGTATTCTGGATAAATATAGCCAGAATATTTCAGCGCTGCAAAGTCGCGCCAATGCTCCGTGCAGCCAAGCGTCCTATCCGTCGACCTGCGCTGATAGTGCAGTTGCGCAACATTGCATTGTCGCTGGGCAGCCAAAGCATCGACACCCTCCATCAACTCACAAAAGATATCTCGTTTCATTACCCGCCTCGATTCAATATCTACCTGCCAGGGCAGCTACCTTAGAACTGTTCTCCGGGGTTGGCTGTAGGACGAAACGGAGCTTAAGGAGAGAGCTTTCGGAGTTTGTATAAGGATGCAAGTGGGCCGGTAAAATATCGTACAAAACGCTTTCATGCTGTATCCAGAACCCAGGCAGTACACGAGACTGCAGGAGCGATGCACCCTGATGCTATGAGCCACACACACACACCTGTGGGAGCGGGCTTGCCCGCGATGACGCTTGCACAAACGCAGGCGATATCGACTTCTGCTACAAACAAAAAACGGCACGCGAAGGTGCCGTTTTCATTTCCAGCCAGATCAGCCGAGCAATCAGCCCGCCAGACCCGCCTGTTGTACCAGCACCAGCAATGGCTGCGGGTATACGCCCAGGAAGAATGCGACCAGGGCGATGGCCAGCAGCATCACGCCGCCTGCCTTCTGTTCCCAGTGCAGCTGGGCGTCGTGGCGACGCAGGTTTGGCTCGATCAGGTACAGGGTGACCATCACGCGCAGGTAGTAGAAAACGCCGACGGCGCTGCCCAGTACCAGTGCGCCGACCAGCCACCACTGACGCGTTTCGACGCCGCTGGCGATGATGTAGAACTTGCCGATGAAGCCGGCGGTCAGCGGGATGCCGGCCAGGGACAGCATCATCACGGTCAGCACGGCGGTCAGGTACGGACGGCGCCAGAACAGGCCGCGGTACTCGTACAGCGCGTCAGCGTCGCGGCCGTTGTACGGCGACGACATCAGGGTGATCACGCCGAACGCGCCGAGGCTGGTGATGACATAAGTCACCAGATAGACGCCGATGGCTTCCACCGCCAGACCCTTGCTCGCCACCAGCGCGATCAGCAGATAGCCGAAGTGCGCAATCGACGAGTAACCGAGCAGACGCTTGAGGTTGCTCTGGGTCAGGGCCAGCAGGTTACCGAACAGGATCGAGGCGACCGCGATAACGCTGAGCACGTCGCTCAGCACACCACTGCTGGCAGCAGGGGAGAGCTGGAACAGACGCACCATCACCGCAAACACTGCGACCTTCGAAGCGGTAGCGAGGAACGCCGCCACCGGTGCCGGTGCACCTTCGTAGACGTCCGGCGTCCACAGGTGGAACGGTACCAGCGACAGCTTGAACGCCAGACCGATGAGCATCATGCCCAGGCCCAGTTGCGCCAGCGGGCTTGGCAGGCCAGTCGCGGCCAGGGCCTGACCGATGCCGACGAAGCTCAGCGAACCGGCGTCGGCGTAGAGCAGCGCCATACCGAACAGCAGGAACGCGGAACCGGCGGCCGACAGCACCATGTACTTGATACCGGCTTCCAGCGAACGCTTGTTGAAGAAGGCGTAAGCCACCAGACCGTAGACCGGTACCGAGAGCAGTTCCAGACCGATAAACAACCCGGCCAGGTGCTGCGCGCTGACCAGAACCAGACCACCGGCGGCGGCCATCAGGATCAGCAGATACAGTTCTTCGCGATTGCCTGGGTAACCCGAACCGCCATCACCGAGATAGGCGTGGGCGAGGGTGACGCAGGCGAGGGTGGCGACCAGGATCATCGCCATGTACAGGCAGGCGAAGGCATCGATCTGCAGCAACGGAGTTACGGCCAGAGGCGCAACTTTCAGAGCCGGCAGGATCGACAGCAGGGCCAGGTTCAGACCCGCCACCGAAATCAGGAAGGTCTGCGAGTGGTTGCGGCGCCAGGCGATTGCCAGCATCACCACGATAATGGTGAGGCTGGTGATCAACAGTGGCGCAAGCGCAATAAAGTGTTGAATCGTGAATTCCATAGCGCTCTTACCGGGCCGAAGCGAGTTGAGAGAAGGCGGTGCCGAGCCACTGCTGCACGCCATGCATGGTGGCGGCAGAGGTGTCGAGGAACGGTTGCGGGTAGACGCCGAGGTAAATCAGCAATACCGCCAGACCGAGCACCATGATCAGTTCGCGCGCGTCCATGCCGTGCAGCACCGCGTCGGATTTCGACGGGCCGAAGTAGGCACGGTGGATCATGATCAGCGAGTAGACCGAACCGAACACCAGACCGGAAGTGGCAATCGCCGTCACCCATGGAGCGCTGGCGAAGGAGCCGATCAGGATCAGGAATTCGCCGACAAAGTTACCGGTGCCCGGCAAGCCCAGCGACGCCGCCGCGAAGAACAGGCTGATGGCCGGCAGGTAAGCGATACGCGACCACAGACCGCCCATCTCACGCATGTCACGAGTGTGCAGACGCTCGTACAACTGACCGCTGAGGATAAACAGCGCCGCTGCCGACAGACCGTGCGCCAGCATCTGGATCACTGCACCTTGCAGCGCCAGTTGGCTGCCGGAGTAGATGCCGATCAACACGAAGCCCATGTGGGAAACGGAAGAGAAGGCAATCAGACGCTTGATGTCGGTTTGTGCGAACGCCAGGAACGCGCCGTAGAAGATCCCGATCAGACCGAGGGTCATGGCGATCGGCGCGAACTCCGCCGAAGCGTTCGGGAACAGCGGCAGGGCGAAACGCAGCAGACCGTAGGCCGCGGTTTTCAGCAGGATACCGGCGAGGTCGACGGAACCGGCAGTCGGTGCCTGGGCGTGAGCATCAGGCAGCCAGGAGTGGAACGGTACGACGGGCAGCTTGACCGCGAAAGCGATGAAGAAGCCGAGCATCAGAATGTACTCGGTGGTCATCGACATCTTGGTTTTCAACAGGTCGGCGTAGTTGAAGGTGATCACGCCGGTGTTGTTGAAGTTGACCAGCACCAGACCGAGGATCGCCACCAGCATGATCAGGCCGGACGCCTGAGTGAAGATGAAGAACTTGGTCGCTGCGTAGATCCGGGTTTTCTTGCCGTCCGAAGAACTGTGACCCCAGAGCGCGATGAGGAAGTACATCGGCACCAGCATCATTTCCCAGAAGAAGAAGAACATGAACAGGTCGAGGGCGAGGAACACGCCGACCACACCGCCCAGGATCCACATCAGGTTCAGATGGAAGAAGCCAACGTGACGTTGGATTTCTTTCCACGAGCAGAGTACCGAGAGGATACCCAGCAGGCCGGTCAGCAGGATCATCAACAGCGACAGGCCGTCGAGGGCCAGGTGCACGTTGATGCCGAAACGCTGGATCCAGACATGCTTGAACTCAAGCGCCCAGGTCGGATCGGCGCCCGGCGCCGGTGCGAATGAATAGTCACCGTGGGCCCACAGCCAGAGGCCGAGCGCGAGTTCCAGGGTCATGGTCAACAGCGCAATCCAGCGCGGGAGGGTAGCGCCGAAGCGCTCACCCATCCAGCACAGCAGGCCGCCGATGAAGGGGATCAGGATTAGCCAAGGCAGAATCATGACGGGCTCGTTTCCTTTCGCAAATTCGCAAGGTTCATATCAGACCGCTACCAGCACGATGGCGCCGATCACCAGCACGGCACCAGCAGCCATCGAGGCGGCGTACCAACGCAGTTGACCGGTCTCGGTGCGGCTCAGGGCAGTGTGACCACCCTTGGCCATACGCGGGATCAGACCGATGGTCTGGTCGAGCGGGTCTTTGCGCAGTACATGGCTGATCGCAAGGTACGGCTTGACGAACAGTTTGTCGTAGATCCAGTCGAAGCCCCAGGCAGCGAACCACCAGGCCGAAAGGAAACGGCCGATGCCGCTGTTGGCGATCGCCGTGACGAAGCGACGCTTGCCGAGGAACAGCAGCGCTGCCAGCAGGATACCGGCCAGGGCGATGGCGCCCGAGGCGATTTCCAGACTGTGTTTGGCTTCGCCACCGGCATGGCCAACGCTTTGCGGCAGTACGCCGTGCAGCGGTGGCACGATCATCGCGCCGACGAAAGTCGACAGCACGATCAGTACCGACAGAGGCAGCCAGTGGGCAATGCCGTGGCCGGCGTGGGCTTCGGTCTTGGCTTCACCGTGGAACGCGATGAAGATCAGGCGGAAGGTATACAGCGAAGTCATGAACGCACCGACCAGACCTGCGTAAAGCAGACCCTGGTTGCCGCTGGCGAACGCTTCCCAGAGGATTTCGTCCTTGGAGTAGAAGCCTGCGGTAACCAGTGGCAGAGCGGCCAGCGCGGCACCACCGACGATGAAGCTGGCGTAGGCCAGTGGCAGTTTCTTCCACAGACCGCCCATCTTGAAGATGTTCTGCTCGTGGTGGCAGGCAACGATCACCGCACCGGAAGCAAGGAACAGCAGGGCCTTGAAGAAGGCGTGGGTCATCAGGTGGAAGATCGCGCCTTCCCAGGCGCCAACGCCCAGCGCCAGGAACATGTAGCCGATCTGGCTCATGGTCGAGTAGGCGAGGATACGTTTGATGTCGGTCTGCACCAGCGCGGCGAAACCGGCCAGCACCAGGGTCACGCCACCGACGATGCCGACGAGGTGCAGGATGTCCGGCGCCAAGGCGAACAGACCATGGGTACGGGCGATCAGGTAGACACCGGCGGTGACCATGGTTGCGGCGTGGATCAGTGCCGAAACCGGAGTTGGGCCGGCCATCGCATCCGCGAGCCAGGTTTGCAGTGGCAGTTGCGCCGATTTACCGACAGCACCACCGAGCAGCATCAGGGTTGCCAGAACGATCCAGAAATCGCCGACCTTGAAGTGCTCAGGCGCACGCACCAGCAGTTCCTGGACGTTCAACGTGCCCAGTTGCTGGAACAGGATGAACAGGCCGATGGCCATGAACACGTCGCCGATGCGGGTGACGATGAACGCCTTGAGTGCCGCGTTACCGTTGTTGCGGTTGCTGTAGTAGAAACCGATCAACAGGTACGAGCACAGGCCCACGCCTTCCCAGCCGAAGTAGATGAACAGCAGGTTATCGCCGAGGATCAGGAACAGCATGCTGGCGATGAACAGGTTGGTGTACGAGAAGAAGCGCGAGTAACCGTCTTCGCCACGCATGTACCAGGACGCGAACAGGTGGATCAGGAAGCCGACGCCGACGACCACACCGAGCATGGTCACCGACAGGCCATCCAGGTACAGCGCGAAGTTCGGCTGGAAACCTTCCACCGACATCCAGCGCCACAGCACCTGGGTGTACACGCCACCCTCCGGCGGTGCGACGTTGAATTGCCAGATCACGTAAGCGGTGACGATGGCCGACAGGCCGATCGAACCGACACCGATCAGCGCCGAGAGGTTTTCCGAGAAGCGGCCGCGCGAGAACGACAGCAACAGGAACCCGATCAGAGGGAATACGAAAGTCAGAAAGAGTAGGTTCATCCGCGCATCTCACTGGCAGCGTCGATATCGAGCGTGTGGAAGCGGCGATACAGTTGCAGCAGGATCGCCAGACCAATACTGGCCTCGGCTGCGGCAAGGCTGATCACCAGGATGAACATGATCTGTCCATCCGGCTGCGCCCAGCGGGCGCCCGCGACGATGAAGGCCAGGGCAGAGGCGTTCATCATCACTTCCAGACTCATCAACACGAACAAAATGTTGCGGCGGACCATCAGGCCGACCAGACCAAGGCAGAACAGGATGCCGGCAACGGCTAAACCATGTTCGAGAGGGATAGCAGGCATGTCTTACTCCTTCGCCTCGTTACGGCCCAAATGGAACGCCGTGACGGCTGCGGCGAGCAGCAGCATCGAGGCGAGTTCGACCACCAGCAGGTACGGGCCGAACAGGCTGATGCCCACGGCTTTCGCGTCTACGGTGGTGTGGCCGATGGCCTGGCCGCTCTGGTGAGCGAACAGCACATACAGCAGTTCGGCCAGCAGCAGCGCGGCAAGAATCACCGGTCCTGCCCAGATGCCGGGCTTGAGCCAGGTGCGTTCCTGCTGCACTGAGGCGGGACCCAGGTTGAGCATCATCACCACGAACACGAACAGCACCATGATGGCGCCGGCGTAGGCGATCACTTCCAGCACACCGGCAAACGGCGCGCCGAGGGCGAAGAAGGTCATGGCCACGGCGATCAACGAGATGATCAGGTAGAGCAGGGCGTGCACAGGGTTGGTGTTGGTGACCACACGCAGCGTGGACACCACAGCAATACCCGATGCGAAATAGAAAGCGAATTCCATCGTTCTTCCTTAAGGCAGCAAGCTCTTCACGTTGATCGGTTCGGCTTCGTTCTGCGCAGCGCCTTTCGGCTTGCCAGCGATTGCCATACCTGCAACACGATAGAAGTTGTAATCAGGGTTTTTGCCGGGGCCGGAGATCAAAAGATCTTCTTTCTCGTACACCAGGTCCTGACGTTTGAACTCGGCCATCTCGAAATCCGGGGTCAGCTGGATCGCGGTGGTCGGGCAGGCTTCCTCGCAGAGACCGCAGAAAATGCAGCGCGAGAAGTTGATCCGGAAGAAGTCCGGGTACCAGCGACCGTCTTCGGTTTCAGCTTTCTGCAGCGAGATGCAACCCACCGGGCAGGCCACGGCGCACAGGTTGCAGGCTACGCAGCGTTCTTCGCCATCGGGGTCGCGGGTCAGGACGATGCGGCCACGGTAACGCGGCGGCAGGTAGACCTGCTCCTCGGGGTATTGCAGGGTGTCGCGCTTGCGAAAGCCATGGCCGAAGACCATGACCAGGCTGCGCAACTGGGTACCGGTACCCTTAACGATGTCGCCAATATATTTGAACATGGGTCAAATCCTCACTGAACCGCAACCGCAGGCGTGTTCATCAACACAACCGCAGCGGTCACCAGCAAATTGATCAGGGTCAGTGGCAGGCAGAATTTCCAGCTGAAATCCATCACCTGGTCATAACGCGGACGCGGGATGGAAGCGCGCAGCAGGATGAACAGCATGATGAAGAACGCGGTCTTCAGTGCGAACCAGACGAAGGACAGTTGCGGCAGGATGCCGAACGGACCATGCCAGCCACCGAAGAACAGGGTGACCAGCAGCGCCGAGATCAGGATGATGCCGATGTATTCACCGACGAAGAACATGCCCCATTTCATACCGGCGTATTCAATGTGGTAACCGTCGGCCAGTTCCTGTTCCGCTTCCGGCTGGTCGAACGGGTGACGGTGAGTCACGGCGACGCCAGCGATGAAGAAGGTACAGAAACCGAAGAACTGCGGAATGATGAACCACAGGTTCTGAGCCTGGTACTCGACGATGTCGCGCATGTTGAACGAGCCGACCTGGACCACGATGCCCATCAGGGCCAGGCCCATGAACACTTCGTAGGACACGGTCTGCGCCGAGGCACGCAAGCTGCCGAGCAGGGCGAACTTGTTGTTGCTCGACCAGCCGGCGAACAGCACCGCGTAGACCGACAGACCGGCCATGGCGAAGAAGAACAGCAGGCCGATGTTCAGATCCGCCACGCCCCAGGTCGGGGTGATCGGGATGATCGCGAAGGCGATCAGCAGGGCGGACATGGCCACCACCGGCGCCAGGGTGAAGATCACCTTGTCGGCAAACGGCGGGGTCCAGTCTTCCTTGAAGAACATCTTCAGCATGTCGGCGGCGATCTGGAACATGCCGAACGGGCCAACGCGGTTCGGACCGTAACGGTCCTGCCACCAGCCCAGCAGGCGACGTTCGACAAAGCTGAGCAAGGCGCCTGCGACCACCACGGCCAGCAGGATCACGATGGCTTTGATGACCGTCAGGATCACATCGATCACTTCAGGGGTGAACCAGGTCATTGCGCTGCCTCCTGCAGACCGTCGACGGACACGCCGGCGAATGCCGGTGGAATGCCGGCGATGCCCGCAGGCAATGCCACCAGACCGGCGCCCAGTTCTTCATTGATGCGCAGCGGCAGACGCAATGTCTGACCGGCCACGTTCAGGCTCAGCAGGGCACCGTCGTTGACGCCGAGGCGATCCGCTTCGGATTTCGCCAGCGCGACGTAAGGTGCCGGGATGCGTTCCTGTACCGGGGCGGCTTTCGAAGAGTTTTCTTCGCTGCCGAACAGGTGGAAGAACGGCACGGCTTGCCAGGTACCCGGCGCCGGGTTGAACGCACGCGGCGCAGCGGCGAACCAGTTCAGCGAATCACCGGTGCTTTCGATCAGGCGTGTGCCCGGGTCGCCAGCACGCAGATGACCACCGACTTCGTCCTGGAACTTGTTCCACGCTTGTGGCGAGTTCCAGCCCGGCGACCATGCGAATGGCACCTGCTGACGCGGTTCGGCGGAGCCCGAGTAACCTTCCATGGAGAAGGCGAACGCGGTGTCCTGGTCTTGCGGGGTGCGTGGTTCGTGAACGCTGATGTCGGCGCGCATGGCGGTGCGGCCGGAATAACGCAGCGGCTCACGGGCCAGTTTCAGACCCTTGATGCGGAAAGCAGCCGACGGTGCAGCATCGACGATACGTGCCAGTTGCGCGGTGCTCGAGGCAACGGCAGCGGTGACGTGGTCGAGTTGCGTCCAGTCGATCGGCTGGTTCAGCAGGGTCGCGCGCAGGGCGTGCAGCCAGCGCCAGCCTTCGTGCACCAGAATGCTCGCGTCCAGGTATTGCGGATCGAAAACCTGGAAGAAGCGCTGAGCGCGGCCTTCCTGGCTGACCAGCGTACCGTCGCCCTCGGCGAAGCTCGCCGCTGGCAGAACCAGGTGCGCGCGATCAGTGGTGGCGGTTTTCTGATGGTCAGCGACGATCACCACTTTCGCGGCGTTCAGTGCGGCATCGACCTTGGTTTTGGCGGTGCGGGTGTACAGATCGTTTTCCAGCACGACGATAGCGTCGGCCTTGCCATCGATGACCGCTTGCAGCGCGGCGTCGACCGATTCGCCACCGAGCATGGCCAGACCGAGGCTGTTGGCTTCCGGCACGATCAGGCTGATCGAACCGTTCTTCTCGCGCAGCTTCAGGGCTTTGGCGATGTTCGCGGCAGCTTCGATCAGGGCTTTGGAGCCCAGCGAAGTACCGGCGATGATCAGCGGGCGCTTGGCGGCGAGCAGGGCATCGGCGATGCGCTGCGCCAGTTCCAGGGCTTCGGTGTCCAGACCTTCAACGGCCGGGGCACTGGCGTCCAGCGCGTGAGCCACGGCGAAACCGATGCGCGCCAGATCGTCGGGAGCTGCGTGTACGCATTCTTCAGCGACGTCGTCGAGCTTGGTTTCGGCGAGGCTGGCGATGAACAGCGGGTTCAGCGCGTGCTGACCGATGTTCTTCACCGCCGCGTCGAGCCACGGCTGTACGCGCATGGCTTCGGCCATGTCTTCAGCCTTGCCCTTGACCGACTGACGCAGAGCCAGCGCCATGCGCGCGGCGGTCTGGGTCAGGTCTTCGCCGAGGACGAAGATCGCATCGTGATCTTCGATGTCGCGCATGTTCGGCACTGGCAGCGGGCTGTCGTTCAGCACCTGCAGGACCAGACGAATGCGCTCCAGTTCGGAGGCTTCGATACCCGAATAGAAGTGCTCGGCACCGACCAGTTCGCGCAACGCGTAGTTGCTTTCAAGACTGGCGCGCGGCGAACCGATGCCGACGATGTTGCGTCCGCGCAGCAGGTCGGCGGCTTTGTCCAGCGCAGCGTCGAGGCTGAGCTTGGTGCCATCGGCCAGCAGCGGCTGACGTGGGCGGTCGGTGCGGTTGACGTAGCCATAACCGAAACGGCCACGGTCGCAGAGGAAATACTGGTTCACCGAACCGTTGAAACGGTTTTCGATGCGACGCAGCTCACCGTAACGCTCGCCCGGAGAAATGTTGCAACCGCTCGAGCAGCCATGGCAGATGCTCGGGGCGAACTGCATGTCCCACTTGCGGTTGTAGCGCTCGGAGTGAGTCTTGTCGGTGAACACACCGGTCGGGCAGACCTCGGTGAGGTTGCCGGAAAACTCGCTTTCGAGGGTGCCGTCTTCAACGCGACCGAAGTACACGTTGTCGTGGGCGCCAAACACACCGAGGTCGGTGCCGCCGGCGTAGTCCTTGTAGAAACGCACGCAGCGGTAGCAAGCGATGCAGCGGTTCATTTCGTGGGAAATGAACGGGCCGAGTTGCTGGTTCTGGTGGGTGCGTTTGCTGAAGCGATAGCGGCGCTCGTTGTGGCCGGTCATCACTGTCATGTCTTGCAGGTGGCAGTGACCGCCTTCCTCGCACACCGGGCAGTCGTGCGGGTGGTTGGTCATCAGCCATTCGACAACACTGGCGCGGAACGCCTTGGATTCTTCATCGTCGATGGAGATCCAGGTGTTGTCGGTGGCCGGGGTCATGCAGGACATGACGATGCGACCACGGGTGTCGTTCTCGTCGGTGTACTGTTTGACCGCGCACTGGCGGCAGGCCCCGACGCTACCAAGCGCGGGGTGCCAGCAGAAATATGGAATGTCGAGGCCCAGCGACAGACATGCCTGTAACAGGTTGTCTGCCCCGTCGACTTCGAGCGCTTTGCCGTCTACGTGGATAGTGGCCATGGTTCAAAGGTCTTCGTTGGCCCGGTGTCAGCGGGCGTGGCTAATGGAATCTTGTTATGCGTCCGAATCCAAACAGCCCCGAAGGGCGTCATCGGACGAAAGGCGAAGGGCACGGACCCTTCGCCTTTTTAAGCGTTTACGCGCCGACTACGATCGGCCTTGCCAGAGGCGGGACGGCGGCGCTGACAGGCGCAATACCGGCTTCGAACTCTGGACGGAAGTATTTGATGGCGCTGCCCAGCGGCTCCACGGCACCCGGTGCATGAGCACAGAAGGTCTTGCCCGGGCCGAGGAAACCGACCAGACCCAGCAGGGTCTCGATGTCGCCTGGCTGGCCCTTGCCCTGTTCGATGGCCATCAGGAGCTTGACGCTCCACGGCAAACCATCGCGGCACGGGGTGCAGAAACCGCAGGATTCGCGAGCGAAGAACTGCTCCATGTTGCGCAGCAGCGAGACCATGTTGACGCTGTCGTCCACCGCCATCGCCAGACCGGTACCCATCCGGGTCCCGACCTTGGCGATACCGCCGGCATACATTTGTGCGTCGAGGTGCTCAGGCAGAAGGAAACCGGTACCGGCACCCCCTGGTTGCCAG
The DNA here is from genome assembly GCF_040310465.1 of Pseudomonas sp. H26/SER47-MNA-CIBAN-0231. NCBI lineage: Bacteria > Pseudomonadati > Pseudomonadota > Gammaproteobacteria > Pseudomonadales > Pseudomonadaceae > Pseudomonas > Pseudomonas sp. H26/SER47-MNA-CIBAN-0231. The sequence continues at coordinate 87,327 of NZ_JBEOPW010000001.1, forward strand.
GCTTTGAGCTTGAAGCCGTCGCGCATGCCGCCGGCGTAATCTTCGAACAGTTCACGACCGGTGACGCCGAATGGCAGTTCCCACAGGCCCGGGTTCTTGACCTTGCCGGAGAAGCCCATGAGCTTGGTGCCCATGTCTTCGGAGCCTTCGCGGGCCAACGATTTGTACCAGTCGACGCCGTCGGCAATGATCGCCGGCACGTTGCACAGGGTTTCGACGTTGTTCACGCAGGTCGGCTTGCCCCACACGCCGACGGCGGCAGGGAAGGGCGGCTTGGAGCGCGGGTTGGCGCGGCGGCCTTCGAGGGAGTTGATCAGTGCGGTTTCTTCACCGCAGATGTAACGCCCGGCGCCGGTATGGACGAACAGCTCGAAATCGAAACCCGAACCGAGAATGTTCTTGCCCAGCAGGCCGGCCGCCTTGGCTTCTTCCACGGCACGGTTGAGGTGCTTGGCGGCGGTGGTGTATTCGCCGCGCAGGAAGATGTAGCCACGGTAGGTTTTCAGCGCGCGGGCACTGATCAGCATGCCTTCGATCAGCAGATGGGGCAGTTGCTCCATCAGCATGCGGTCTTTCCAGGTGTTCGGCTCCATTTCATCCGCGTTGCACAGCAGGTAGCGGATGTTGATGGATTCGTCCTTGGGCATCAGGCCCCACTTCACGCCAGTGGGGAAGCCGGCACCGCCGCGACCTTTGAGGCCAGCGTCTTTGACGGTCTGGACGATGGCGTCCTGATCCATCTCGGCGAAGGCTTTGCGCGCAGCGGCGTAACCGTTCTTGGCCTGGTACTCGTCGAGCCACACGGCTTCGCCGTCATCGCGCAGACGCCAGGTCAGCGGGTGCGTCTCGGCTGAGCGCTGGATGCGGTTGGCTGGACCAAAAGATGTCAGGGTCATACGTAGCCCTCGAGCAGTTTGGCCACGCCAGCAGGCTGCACGTCGCCAAAGGTGTCGTCGTCGATCATCAGCGCCGGTGCCTTGTCGCAGTTGCCGAGGCAGCAGACAGGCAGCAGGGTGAAACGACCGTCGGCGGTGGTCTGACCCAGGCCGATGCCCAGATTGTTCTGGATTTCGCTGACCACCGACTCGTGGCCGCCGATGTAGCAGACCATGCTGTCGCAGACGCGAATGATGTGGCGGCCGACCGGCTGACGGAAGATCTGGCTGTAGAACGTCGCCACGCCTTCAACGTCGCTGGCCGGGATGCCGAGGATCTCGCCGATCGCGTAGAGGGCGCCATCCGGCACCCAACCGCGTTCCTTCTGAACGATCTTCAGGGCTTCGATCGACGCCGCGCGCGGGTCTTCGTAGTGATGCAGCTCGTGCTCGATGGCCGAGCGCTCGGTTTCACTCAAGGTGAAACGGTCTGTCTGGATAAGCGTGCTGTTCATGCTTAGCGGTCCACGTCGGCCATAACGAAGTCGATACTACCCAGGTACGCAATCAAGTCCGCGACCATGCTGCCTTTGATCACCGAAGGGATCTGTTGCAGATGCGGGAAGCTCGGAGTACGGATCCGGGTACGGTAGCTCATGGTGCCGCCGTCGCTCGTCAGGTAATAACTGTTGATGCCCTTGGTCGCTTCGATCATCTGGAAGGATTCGTTGGCCGGCATGACCGGGCCCCACGAAACCTGCAGGAAGTGCGTGATCAGGGTTTCGATGTGCTGCAGCGTGCGCTCTTTCGGCGGCGGCGTGGTCAGCGGGTGATCCGCCTTGTACGGGCCTTCCGGCATGTTGCGCATGCATTGATCGATGATCTTGATGCTCTGGCGCATCTCTTCGACGCGGACCATGCAGCGGTCATAGGCATCGCCGTTGACGGCCAGCGGTACTTCGAATTCGAAGTTCTCGTAGCCCGAGTACGGACGCGCTTTACGCAGGTCGAAATCGCAACCGGTCGAACGCAGGCCGGCACCGGTGACGCCCCATTCCAGGGCCTCTTTGGTGTTGTAGGCAGCGACGCCGACGGTACGACCCTTGAGGATGCTGTTCTGCAGGGCGGCCTTGGTGTATTCGTCCAGACGCTTGGGCATCCACTCGACGAAATCCTTGACCAGTTTTTCCCAGCCGCGCGGCAGGTCGTGGGCAACGCCGCCGATGCGGTACCAGGCCGGGTGCAGACGGAAACCGGTGATGGCTTCGATCACCGTGTACGCCTTCTGGCGGTCGGTGAAGGTGAAGAACACCGGGGTCATGGCGCCGACGTCCTGGATGTAGGTACCGAGGAACAGCAGGTGGCTGGTGATCCGGAAGAACTCGGCCATCATGATGCGGATGACATCGACCTTCTGCGGCACCTTGATGCCGGCGAGCTTCTCGACCGAGAGCACGTACGGCAGGTTGTTCATCACGCCGCCGAGGTAGTCGATACGGTCGGTGTACGGAATGTAGCTGTGCCAGGACTGGCGCTCGCCCATCTTCTCGGCGCCACGGTGGTGGTAACCGATGTCCGGGACGCAATCGACGATCTCTTCGCCGTCCAGCTGCAGGATGATGCGGAACGCACCGTGCGCCGAAGGGTGGTTCGGGCCGAGGTTGAGGAACATGTAGTCCTCGTTGGCACCGGAACGCTTCATGCCCCAGTCTTCCGGACGGAAGCGCGCGGCTTCCTCTTCCAGTTGCTGCTTGGCGAGGTTGAGGCTGTACGGATCGAATTCGGTGGCGCGCGCCGGGAAGTCCTTGCGCAGCGGGTGACCTTCCCAGGTCGGCGGCATCATGATGCGCGACAGGTGCGGGTGGCCTTTGAAGTCGATGCCGAACATGTCCCAGACTTCGCGCTCGTACCAGTTGGCGTTGGGCCATATGCTGGTGACGGAAGGCATGCTGAGGTCGCCTTCGGACAAGGCCACCTTGATCATCACGTCACTATTACGCTCCAGCGACATGAGGTGATAGAACACGGTGAAATCGGCGCCGGTCGGCAGCCCTTGACGCTTGGTGCGCAGACGCTCGTCCACGCCGTGCAGGTCATAGAGCATGACGTACGGCTTGGGCAGGTTGCGCAGGAAAGTCAGGACTTCAACCAGTCTGGCACGGGCCACCCACAGCACCGGCATGCCGGTGCGGGTTGCCTGCGCGGTGAACGCTTCGGCGCCAAAACGGTTGTTCAGTTCGACGACCACATCCTGGTCGTCTGCCTTGTAAGGCGGGATGTACAGAGCACTGCCTGTAGTCATGGTTATTTTTCGCTTTCGGTCAACGTAAAGAATGAAGCCAGCTTCTCGTTACTTGGAACAGAACTGGATCAGACTTCGTCAGGGCTGCGCAGATTGGTGACTGCGATTCGCTGTTCGCGGCGCTGTTCCTTCTGCGATGGCATGTCGGCGCGATACACGCCTTGATCACCAACGACCCAGGAAAGCGGACGACGCTCCTGTCCAATCGATTCCTGCAACAGCATCAAGCCTTGCAGAAATGCTTCCGGACGGGGCGGGCAGCCAGGTACGTAGACGTCCACGGGCAGGAACTTGTCCACCCCTTGAACCACGGAGTAGATGTCGTACATGCCGCCGGAGTTGGCGCACGAACCCATGGAGATAACCCATTTAGGCTCGAGCATTTGCTCGTAGAGACGCTGAATGATCGGCGCCATCTTGATGAAGCAGGTACCGGCGATAACCATGAAGTCGGCCTGACGCGGCGAGGCCCGGATCACTTCGGCGCCAAAGCGCGCGATGTCGTGGGGCGCCGTGAAGGCGGTGGTCATTTCCACGTAGCAGCATGACAGGCCGAAGTTGTACGGCCACAGGGAGTTCTTACGTCCCCAGTTGACCGCGCCACTCAGCACGTCTTCCAGCTTGCCCATGAAAATGTTTTTGTGGACTTGATCTTCTAACGGATCGGCAACGGTTTCCCGCTGGCCAATCGGATACTGCTCGTTAGGAGCATCGGGGTCGATCCTGGTGAGATTGTATTGCATTGCCAAAGCCTCATTGTTTCAGCTTCGCCTGCCGCTTGCGACGAGCTTCCGGAGCCCAGTCAAGGGCGCCCACTCGGAACAGGTAGACAAGACCTGCCAACAGAATTGCTATGAAAACGAGAGCTTCGACGAATCCGGTCCAGCCGCTTTCGCGGACGGACACAGACCATGCAAAGAGAAAGAGGGCTTCGATATCGAAGATCACGAAGAGCATCGCGACCAGATAGAATTTGGCTGAGAGCCGCAAGCGGGCGCCACCGGTAGGTAGCATGCCCGACTCGAACGGTTCGTTTTTGCTGCGACCCCAGGCTTTTGACCCGAGGAGGCTGGAGACGCCAAGCATGAAGGCACACAGGCCGACGACACCCAGAAGGAAAATGGCAAAGCCCCAGTTGTGGGCCATGAGTCCTGTCGCTTCGGGCATGCTGGTAATCCTTAACAGAGAGCAAAGGTCTCTGAGCTTGATAAAGAAATAAGGCAGTGACGATATGTCGCAGCAATCAATCGGGCTGATTTTATGGCTAAACACCCGGCAAGTAAAATTCCAAAGGCGAAATTATTTACCGGATTAAGGACATAGCGCCTCCTGAAGGCGCTGCGGCCCATGCGTTGCGGGCATTAGCCGGGTTTCCATCAATTATGTTTTGTAGAGTTTGTAACGAACATAGTTGCTGCTAAATGATAATTGATATCGTTTGGCGTGGTTTTGTAACTGTTTAACGAGTGAGTGGCTGGGAAGTTGTCTTACTTGCGCGTTACTGCAAGTAGCGAAGCCTACCGTTTTAGCGGAAATTTCTGACGCTTGTAGCGCTTCAGATCAATGTTTCGTCTCGCGGCTGACGGTAGCCCTGTGGGAGCGAGCCTGCTCGCGAAAGCGGTGGATCAGCCTCCAGATGTGCAAGCTGACTTATCGCCTTCGCGAGCAGGCTCGCTCCCACCGGGGATTTATGGGGGCTTTGAGATTCCAGCAGGCAAAAAAAACGCCCCGATCCAGTCGGGGCGTCAGTTTTGCGGCTCTGCGGTTAGCTTTTTATCCGACCCGCAAAGGCCGTTTGCTCATGTGTAGCCGAATCAGTGGAACTGTTCTTCTTCGGTCGAACCGGTCAGCGCGGTCACCGACGACGAGCCACCCTGGATCACGGTGGTCATGTCGTCGAAGTAGCCGGTGCCCACTTCCTGCTGGTGAGCCACGAAGGTGTAACCCTTGGCGGCGTCAGCGAACTCCTGCTCTTGCAGTTTCACGTAGGCAGTCATGTCGTTGCGGGCGTAGTCGTGCGCCAGGTTGAACATGCTGTGCCACATGTTGTGAATGCCGGCCAGGGTGATGAACTGGTGCTTGTAACCCATGGCAGACAGTTCGCGCTGGAACTTGGCGATGGTCGCGTCGTCCAGGTTCTTCTTCCAGTTGAAGGAAGGCGAGCAGTTGTACGACAGCAGCTGGTCCGGGTATTCCTTCTTGATCGCTTCAGCGAAGCGACGGGCTTCTTCCAGATCCGGCTTGGCGGTTTCGCACCAGATCAGGTCGGCGTACGGAGCGTAAGCCAGGCCACGGGCGATCGCTTGATCCAGGCCGGCACGTACCTTGTAGAAACCTTCCTGAGTGCGCTCGCCGGTCACGAATGGCTGATCGTACGGGTCGCAGTCGGAAGTCAGCAGGTCGGCCGCGTTGGCGTCGGTGCGGGCCAGAATGATGGTCGGCGTGCCGGCAACGTCAGCGGCCAGACGGGCAGCGGTCAGCTTCTGTACGGCTTCCTGGGTTGGCACCAGAACCTTGCCGCCCATGTGGCCGCACTTCTTCACCGAAGCCAGTTGGTCTTCGAAGTGAACGCCAGCGGCGCCTGCTTCGATCATGCTTTTCATCAGCTCGTAGGCGTTGAGTACACCGCCGAAACCGGCTTCAGCGTCGGCCACGATTGGTGCGAAGTAGTCGATGTAGCCGTCATCGCCCGGGTTCTTGCCGGCTTTCCACTGGATCTGGTCAGCACGACGGAACGAGTTGTTGATGCGCTTGACCACGGTTGGCACCGAGTCCACCGGGTACAGCGACTGATCCGGGTACATCGATTCTGCGGAGTTGTTGTCCGCAGCCACCTGCCAGCCGGACAGGTAGATCGCCTGGATACCGGCCTTGACCTGCTGAACAGCCTGGCCGCCGGTCAGGGCGCCCATGCAGTTGACGAAATCTTTCTCTGGACGGAAGGACGGCTTGGCACCCTGGGTGACCAGGTTCCACAGCTTCTCGGCGCCCATCTTCGCGAAGGTGTGCTCAGGCTGAACCGAGCCACGCAGGCGGACCACGTCGGCAGCGGAGTAAGTGCGAGTCACGCCTTTCCAGCGCGGGTTCTCGGCCCAGTCTTTTTCGAGGGCTGCAATTTGCTGTTCGCGTGTCAGTGCCATGGAGATAAACCTCGTCGCGTCTTTTATGAAAAGTTGTTCTGCGGTGGAAAATTCCTGCGCTCGCTGACCAGAAGCTTAGGTGGTCAAGTCGGATTCGGCGGGGTAGGCGACGGGATGAACGATGGGCTCGAGGGGAAGTGAGCAGGTAGTGGCGGACTGCGGGGCGCATGCGGGCGTCGTGGGCCTTTATACGGTCTGCAGCGTGAAGCCGGGTTACCTAAATACGCTTCCGTCCCTCGGGACAACTTCGTTCCAGTCGGCAACCTCGTCAAACACACCTTGTGGGCGGTACAGACACGAAACGGCTCGCGGGGTAGGTGCGAGCGGCGCTTCGAAGGCCCTTGCCAGGGCCTCTGATTAGCGGGAGCGAGGCCATCATGCCTTCGCTTTTTTTTCGCGTCAAACGTTTTGTAGTGCTTTTTTTCAAGCACTACATCTTTCGTCTAATACGACTAATCAGTCAGTTTTCGGTGCTTTAGTCCAGCGTGTCGACTTTCACCCGCAAGGTCATGTCATCCCGGCCTTGAGTAGAGTAGCTGCGGGTCAGGCCCTGTTTATCGGCCTGAGTCTGGCTGTTGACGCCCGCCAGAGTGATCCATTCACCGAGGCGTCCGGTGACGGTTGTGTCGGTGCTTTGCACGTTCACTACATCGGGACGTTCCTGGCTCATGCGGTCACGGTTGGTACTGATCGCCAGATGAACGGTCTCGCCGCTGACGCTGGCGGTGACGTAGAAACCCTGGGTGACGTTGCGGTATTGGGTCTCGCTGCTGTAACCGCCGTAGGAATCGCTCTGGGTGTTGGTGATCGGCACGCTTTGGCCAACCTGAATCAGCGCCGGAGTGCCTTCACTGGTCTGCACTTGCTGAACGCCGCCGTTGCGGCTGGTGGTGCTGCGGCTGATGATCCGGGTCTGGTTCGGCTGCGCGCCGTTGACCGAATAGCCTTCGTCGCCGCGGCCATTGTTTTCGTTGGTGTCGACAGTGATCAGCAAGCGCTTCGGCGCGGTATCGAGTTGCGCCAGCAGATCCTTCAACTCCTGAATCTTGCCCGGCTCGGCTTTGACGATCAGCTGATTGCCGTAAGCGCTGACCTGACCGTCCTGGCCGATGAAATCCTGCGCCACTGGCAACATGTCAGCGCTGGTGTGGTATTTGAGGGGGACGATTTCTGTGGCTGCCAGCACCGAAAAACTGCAGCCGAGCAGCAGGGTGGTGAGCAGGGTGCGTAGGGACATGTCCGTTATCTCCGCGTTCGAAAGGCTTGATATTGCCAGTTTGTCGGCCCGGGGTGGGGCAAGTTGAATCGTAGACAGCAAAACGCCCCGGCATCTGAAAATGGCGGGGCGTTTTGTGGTGTTCTTGCGGCCTTTTGTGGTGAGGGGATTTATCCCCGCTCGGCTGCGCAGCAGTCGCCGACCCAGCGCGCTCGATTTAACTGACTCACCGAGTTTGCTGGATTTGGGGCTGCTTCGCAGCCCAGCGGGGATTTATCCCCTCGCCACAGGGATCTACAGAGGTCTCGGAATCGCTGTCAATCAGGCCGAATGCCGAACCATATCGACATGCGGAATCCCGGCCTCGAGAAACTCCTCGCTGACCAGGCTGAAACCCAGGCGCTCATAGAACGCCGTGGCCTGCACCTGAGCGCTGAGCTTCTGTTGCTTCAAACCGCGTGCTTCGGCTTCGGCGATGACCGCTTGCATCAGCGCGTCACCGACCTTCATTCCGCGCCAGTCTTTGAGTACCGAAACCCGACCGATATGTCCATCGGGCAACAGCCGCGCCGTGCCGATCGGGAAGTCGCCTTCGAACGCCAGAAAATGCACGGCGGTCGCGTCATCGGCGTCCCACTCAAGCTCGGGTGGCACCGATTGTTCGGCGATGAACACCGTTTCACGAATGCGCCGGATCTCGGCGATATCCTTCTGCCAGTCTGCGACACGAACGCGAATTTTATTCATCGGCGAACCCCAGGCTCCCTTGCTTGACCAGTTCGCAGAGCAGGCTGCGGCCGTCTTCGTCGCTCAGCCACTCGCCGAGGTTATCGGCGTGCAGAGCGTCAGCGGCGCAGATCAGCTTCAACAGTTCGCGCAGCTTGCCCGGCAGGTAGCGGCTCTGGCCACTGGCGAACAGCAGCAGATCGTCATCGACTTCCGACCAGGCCAGGCGCGCGCTCGGGTTGCGGATCAGCACGGCGCCGTCCTGCAGGGCGGCGAGGAAGTCTTCTTCTTCGACGTCTTCCGGGCCGACCACCAGTTCCGGGTAGCGCGGCTCGGTCATGTACTGGCCGAACCAGGTCAGCAGCAGACGCTCGTCGCTCATGTGCTCGGCGAGCAGGCTTTTCAGGCGATCCAGCGCATCGTGTTGAATCTGGTGCGGATCGACCGCCGGCTTGGCGTCGGCATCGGTGTAGCGCTCTTCGTCGGTCAGGAACTGGCTGAGGAAGTCGGTGAAGTGGGTCAGCACTTCAGCGGCGCTTGGCGCGCGGAAGCCGACCGAGTAGGTCATGCAGTTGTCGACCGCGACACCGCAATGAGCCAGACGCGGCGGCAGGTAGAGCATGTCGCCCGGTTCCAGCACCCATTCTTCGGTCTCGTGGAATTCAGCGAGGATGCGCAGGTCGGCGTGTTGCAGCAGCGGGCTCTCGGAATCGCACATCTGGCCGATTTTCCAGTTGCGCTTGCCATGGCCCTGCAGCAGGAACACATCGTAGTTGTCGAAATGCGGGCCGACGCTGCCACCCGGGGCGGCGAAGCTGATCATCACGTCGTCGACGCGCCAGCTCGGCAGGAAGCGGAAGTTTTCCAGCAGTTCGCTGACTTCCGGCACGAACTGGTCAACCGCCTGCACCAGCAGCGTCCACTCTTTTTCTGGCAATTTGCTGAACTCGTCTTCGGCGAACGGGCCGCGACGCAGTTCCCATGGACGCTCGCCATGTTCGATCACCAGGCGCGATTCGACTTCTTCTTCCAGGGCCAGGCCGGCCAGTTCGTCGGCGTCGATCGGGCTTTCGAAGTCAGGAATCGCCTGACGGATCAGCAGCGGTTTTTTCTGCCAGTAGTCACGCAGGAATTCGCGTGCTGTGAGGCCGCCCAGAAGTTGAAGAGGAATATCGGAATTCATATGTAACCTATTGAAAAAAAGCACTTTTCAGACGGGAATAAAAACGCCCGGCGCGGCCGGGCGTCTCAAACGGGGCAAACGGTCGATCAGATGCGTTTGGCTTGTGCCACAGCGTTGCCGATGTAGTTGGCCGGCGTCAGTTGCTTGAGCTCGGCTTTGGCTTCGGCTGGCATGTCCAGGCCATCGATGAAAGTCTGCAACGCTTCAGGGCTGATACCCTTGCCACGGGTCAGTTCTTTCAGCTTTTCGTACGGGTTTTCGATGTTGTAGCGACGCATCACGGTCTGGATCGGCTCGGCCAGGACTTCCCAGCAAGCGTCGAGGTCAGCGGCAATCTTCTGCTCGTTGAGCTCCAGTTTGCTGATGCCTTTGAGGCTGGCTTCGTATGCGATCACGCTGTGGGCGAAGCCGACACCGAGGTTGCGCAGGACGGTGGAGTCGGTCAGGTCACGCTGCCAGCGGGAAATCGGCAGCTTGCTCGCCAGGTGCTGGAACAGTGCGTTGGCGATACCCAGGTTGCCTTCGGAGTTTTCGAAGTCGATCGGGTTGACCTTGTGCGGCATGGTCGAGGAACCGATTTCGCCAGCGATGGTGCGCTGCTTGAAATAACCCAGGGAAATGTAGCCCCAGATATCGCGGTCGAAGTCGATCAGGATGGTGTTGAAGCGCGCAATGGCGTCGAACAGCTCGGCGATGTAGTCGTGCGGTTCGATCTGCGTGGTGTACGGGTTGAAGCCCAGACCCAGCTCGTCTTCGATGAAGGCGCGGGCATTGGCTTCCCAGTCGATCTGCGGGTAGGCCGACAGGTGCGCGTTGTAGTTGCCGACGGCGCCGTTGATCTTGCCCAACAGCGGCACGGCAGCGACCTGAGCGATCTGACGCTCGAGACGGTAAACCACGTTCGCCAGTTCTTTACCCAGAGTGGTCGGCGAAGCCGGCTGGCCGTGGGTGCGCGACAGCATCGGCACGTCGGCGAAACGGATCGCCAGTTCGCGGATGGCGTTGGCAGTCTGGCGCATCAGCGGCAGCATCACGTCGTCACGGCCTTCACGCAGCATCAAGGCGTGGGACAGGTTGTTGATGTCTTCGCTGGTGCAGGCAAAGTGGATGAATTCGCTGACCTTGGCCAGCTCCGGCAGCTTGGCCGCCTGCTCTTTGAGCAGGTATTCGATCGCTTTGACGTCGTGGTTGGTGGTGCGCTCGATCTCTTTGACGCGCTCGGCGTGCTCCAGCGAGAAGTTTTCAGCCAGTTCGTTGAGAACGGCGTTGGCCTCGGCGGAGAAGGCTGGCACTTCAGGGATGCCAGCGTGGGCGGCCAGGCGCTGGAGCCAGCGCACTTCAACCAGAACGCGGGCACGGATCAGGCCGTACTCGCTGAAAATCGGGCGCAGGGCCTGGGTTTTGCCGGCGTAGCGGCCGTCAACAGGGGAAACCGCAGTGAGCGAAGAGAGCTGCATGGGGTGTTCTCGGACAGTCGGGCAACGAAATGGGGCGCGTATCATACATGAAAAAATCCGCCGGTCCGTCGCCAACTGACCGGCGTATTACGCGTTACAGACTACAAAGCCTTCATGACGCGGCGTTTACTCGCTGCGCATCAATGGATAAAGCTCTTTGAGCAGCTTGCGGCGGCTGATCACCAACTGCCAGCGATGGCCGCCGAGCTGACGCCACAGGCGCGCCGAGCGGATGCCCGCGAGGAGCAGGGCGCGGATCTTCGAGGCGTTGCTCGGCTGCTGCAGGTTGCGCATGTCGCCGTGCACCTGAATACGCTGGCGCAGGGTGCTCAACGTGTCCTGGTACAACGCACCGCAAGCGGCGACGACGTTTTCGTGGGCCGGGCCAAAGTGCTCCACCTGCGCCTGAATCTGCGGCAGGCGTTTGGCAATCGTCTCAAGCATGTCGTCACGCTTGGCCAGTTGCCGCTCCAGACCGAGCATCGACAGGGCGTAGCGCAACGGCTCGCGCTGCAAGGTGCTCGGATCGCGCTCCAGCGCGCCGATCAATGCGCGGTAACCCTCGCGCAGATTGATGTCGTCGCCGCCGTAGACGTCCAGCGTATCTTTTGGGTCGCGGACCAGCAGGCTGCCGAGCATGCAACTCAGGCCGGCTTCGTTGGTCTGGCCAGTCTTGGCGATGCGATCGACCAGCACGGCGGCGAGAAACACGCCGCCCAGCGCCGTCAGTTGCTCCTGAGTCGGGCTCATGCCTGGTCGCTCCACGGCTCGGCCACTTCGATCACGCCGCCGCCGAGGCAGATTTCACCGTCATAGAAAACCACCGACTGGCCCGGCGTCACCGCACGTTGCGGTTCGTCGAACACGGCGCGATAGCCGCTGGCGGTTTTTTCCAGGGTGCAGGCCTGATCGCTCTGGCGATAGCGCACTTTCGCCGTCAGGCGCAGCGGCTGGCTCAGATCGATCGGATTGACCCAGTAGATTTCCGAAGCGAGCAGGGCGCTGGAGAACAGCCATGGATGGTTGTTGCCCTGACCGACGATCAGCTCGTTGGTCTGCAGATCCTTGCGCAGCACGTACCACGGCTCATCGCCAGCATCCTTCAAGCCGCCGATGCCGAGGCCCTGACGCTGGCCGATGGTGTGGTACATCAAGCCGTGGTGACGGCCGATGACTTCGCCTTCGGTGGTCTTGATCTCACCCGGTTGTGCCGGCAGGTACTGCTTGAGGAAATCGCTGAAACGGCGCTCGCCGATGAAGCAGATCCCGGTGGAATCCTTCTTCTTGGCGGTGGCCAGTTCGTATTTCTCGGCAATCGCGCGGACTTCAGGCTTTTCCAGTTCGCCGACCGGGAACAGGGTCTTGGCGATTTGTTCGCCGCCGACGGCGTGCAGGAAGTAGCTCTGATCCTTGTTCGGATCGAGGCCCTTGAGCAGTTCGGTGCGATCATCGATATCACGGCGGCGCACGTAGTGGCCGGTGGCGATCAGGTCGGCGCCGAGCATCATCGCGTAGTCGAGGAACGCTTTGAACTTGATCTCGCGGTTGCACAGGATGTCCGGGTTCGGCGTGCGCCCGGCCTTGTATTCGGCGAGGAAGTGCTCGAATACGTTGTCCCAGTACTCGGCGGCGAAGTTGGCGGTGTGCAGCTTGATGCCGATCTTGTCGCAGACAGCCTGAGCATCCGCCAGGTCGTCCATGGCGGTGCAGTATTCCGTTCCGTCGTCTTCTTCCCAGTTCTTCATGAACAGGCCTTCCACTTCGTAACCCTGCTCGATCAGCAGAAGGGCAGAAACGGAAGAGTCCACGCCGCCGGACATGCCGACAATGACGCGCTTCTTGGATGTGTCAGAAGGGGCTGGATCACGCATAGGGATTCAATGAGTGTCTTGGAAAAGGGCGCGATTCTATCAGGCTCGCGGCCGCAAGGCTAAAGAGAAGGGCGGATCAGTTCGAGGCTGAAGTGATGACCGGCCAGATAATCGTCGATGCAGCGGATGATCAGCTCGCTGCGCCAGTTGTCACGCTGGGCGATTAATTCGTCGCGGGTCAGCCACTTGGCGCCGACGATGCCGTCGTCAAGCCGGTAATCCGGGTGATGCTGCACGGCTTTGGCGCTGAAGCATATGCGCTGGTAAGTCACGCCGTTGCTCGGTGCGGTGTACAGATAAATGCCGATCACGCCTGTCGGTTCGACGTCCCAGCCGGTTTCTTCGAGGGTTTCGCGAATGGCCGCATCGATCAGGGTTTCATCCGGATCGAGATGGCCGGCGGGCTGGTTGAGCACATTGCGCCCACCTTTGTGCTCTTCGACCATCAGGAAACGGCCGTTGTCCTCGACGATGGTGGCGACGGTGATGTGGGGGAGCCATTCCATAAAACCTTCCTCAATCTATTGGTTGAAACCCAATCCCTGTGGGAGCTGGCTTGCCAGCGATAGCGGTGGTTGAGTCACCATCCATGCTGGATGATAAACCGCCATCGCTGGCAAGCCAGCTCCCACAAAGTTTTGTGGTGATCACAAAACCCGGAAACACAAACCCCGGCACAAGGCCGGGGTCTGTTCACCGCATTACAACCTTAAACCAGCGCAGCAATCGCCGCGTTGAAGGTTGCGCTTGGGCGCATGGCCTTGCTGATCAGCTCGGCGTCGGCGTGGTAGTAACCGCCGATGTCGACTGGCTTGCCCTGCACGGCGTTGAGCTCGGCGACGATGGTTGCCTCTTTCTCGGTCAGGGTTTTGGCCAGAGTCGCGAACTGCGCTTGCAGTGCAGCGTCTTCGGTCTGGGCAGCCAGGGCCTGAGCCCAGTACATCGCCAGGTAGAAGTGGCTGCCGCGGTTGTCGATGTTGCCGACTTTGCGCGATGGCGACTTGTTGTTGTCGAGGAACTGGCCGGTGGCCTGGTCCAGGGTTTTCGACAGCACCAGTGCTTTCGGGTTGTTGTAGTTCACGCCCAGGTGCTCAAGGGAGGCGGCCAGGGCGAGGAACTCACCCAGCGAATCCCAGCGCAGGAAGTTCTCTTCAACCAGTTGCTGCACGTGCTTCGGCGCCGAACCGCCGGCGCCGGTTTCGAACAGACCACCGCCGTTCATCAGCGGCACGATCGACAGCATCTTGGCGCTGGTGCCCAGTTCCATGATCGGGAACAGGTCGGTCAGGTAGTCGCGCAATACGTTGCCGGTCACCGAAATGGTGTCCTTGCCTTCGCGGGTGCGCTGCAGGGTGTATTTCATTGCATCGACCGGCGCCATGATCTGGATGTCCAGACCGCTGGTGTCGTGATCCTTCAGGTAAGCCTGAACCTTCTCGATCACTACGCCATCGTGAGCGCGCATCGGGTCGAGCCAGAAGATCGCCGGCGTGCTGCTCGCGCGGGCACGGTTGACGGCCAGTTTGACCCAGTCCTGGATCGGCGCGTCTTTGGTCTGGCACATGCGGAAGATGTCGCCGGCTTCGACAGCCTGTTCCATCAGCAGCTTGCCTTTGCTGTCGGTGACGCGAACAACGCCGTCAGCCTTGATCTGGAAGGTCTTGTCGTGGGAGCCGTACTCTTCGGCTTTCTTCGCCATCAGGCCGACGTTCGGCACGCTGCCCATGGTGGTCGGATCGAAAGCGCCGTTGGCTTTGCAATCTTCGATCACCGCCTGGTAGATGGTCGCGTAGCAACGATCCGGGATCACAGCCTTGGTGTCGTGCAGCTGACCGTCGGTGCCCCACATCTTGCCGGAGTCACGGATCATCGCTGGCATCGAGGCGTCAACGATGACGTCGCTCGGCACGTGCAGGTTGGTGATGCCTTTGTCGGAGTTGACCATCGCCAGCGACGGACGAACGGCGTAGACCGCTGCGATATCGGCTTCGATCTGCGCTTGCTGCTCGGCCGGCAGGGCCTTGATGCGTGCGTACAGATCGCCGATGCCATTGTTCAGGTTGAAGCCGATCTGGTTCAGCACGTCAGCGTGCTTGGTCAGTGCGTCTTTATAGAACTCGGCAACGATCTGGCCGAACATGATCGGGTCCGAGACCTTCATCATGGTCGCTTTCAGGTGAACCGAGAGCAGCACGCCCTGGGTCTTGGCGCTTTCGATCTCGGCAGCGATGAACGCACGCAAGGCGTTTTTGCTCATCACGGCGCAGTCGAGGATCTCGCCAGCCTGAACGGTGGTTTTTTCTTTCAGAACGGTGGCAGCACCGTCCTTGGCGATCAGTTCGATCTTCACAGCGTCAGCGGCGTCGATCAGGACAGCTTTTTCGCTGCCGTAGAAATCGCCGGTGCTCATGTGCGCGACGTGAGACTTGGAGTCCTTGGCCCAGGCGCCCATTTTGTGCGGGTGCTTGCGCGCGTAGTTCTTCACCGACAGTGGAGCGCGACGGTCGGAGTTGCCTTCACGCAGAACCGGGTTCACGGCGCTGCCCTTGACCTTGTCGTAACGCGCCTTGGCGTCTTTGTCGGCGTCGCTGGTCACGGTTTCCGGGTAGTCCGGCAGGTTGTAGCCCTGCGCCTGCAGCTCTTTGATCGCGGCTTGCAGCTGTGGCACCGAAGCACTGATGTTCGGCAGCTTGATGATGTTGGCTTCAGGCGTAACGGCCAGGTCGCCCAGTTCGGCGAGGTGGTCGGCTACGGCTTTGTCGCCCAGTTGCTCGGGGAAGCTTGCCAGGATGCGCGCTGCAAGAGAGATATCGCGGGTTTCCACGGCGATATCGGCCGAGGCGGTGTAAGCCTCGATGATCGGCAGCAGGGAATAGGTGGCGAGGGCAGGAGCTTCGTCGGTGAAGGTATAGATGATCTTCGAGCGGGTGGGCATATTCGGATTAACTCTCTCTTCTTTGCTAAAGCGTGCGCAGAAACTCGAGGGGCGCCGGGTAAGCGCGTTCGTTCAAAGTCATCCATGAACCGAATGTCGAGATTCTTCGCGGTGATGTTGGGTGCATCAGTAGAGCGTCAAGCAGTCAGGCTGCGGTAACAACCTGACCAATCAGGCGGAAAGTCTCGTGCTAGAGAGGCCAGCCGTCGTGACCCTGTGGTCAGCGGGCGGCATTATACATAGGTAGCTGGCAATCTGCCGATGGTTCATATGCAACGATTCTCGTCCATTGGTCTAAAGGTCGCAGGGCGCGACCGGGCAAAGACTCGTTACGAATGCTGGAGTTTGGCGCTTTTCCCTTTGCTTTCAGGCTTGTAGGAAACGAGATGTGCGCGGCGCAGGAACATAGGGTTTGCGTGTTGATTCAACTGGGTTACGCTCGAAGCAAGCCAGGTGTTCAATCCAAACAATGGAGTTCAGCATGGGTTACAAGAAGATTCAGGTTCCAGCCGTCGGTGACAAAATCACTGTCAATGCAGACCATTCTCTCAATGTTCCTGATAACCCGATCATCCCCTTCATCGAAGGTGACGGTATTGGTGTCGACATCAGTCCGGTGATGATCAAGGTTGTCGATGCTGCTGTTGAAAAGGCCTACGGCGGCAAGCGCAAGATTTCCTGGATGGAAGTCTACGCCGGCGAAAAGGCCACTCAGGTTTATGACCAGGACACCTGGCTGCCGCAGGAAACCCTCGACGCGGTCAAGGATTACGTGGTCTCCATCAAAGGCCCGCTGACCACTCCGGTCGGTGGCGGCATCCGCTCGCTGAACGTGGCCCTGCGTCAGCAGCTCGACCTGTACGTCTGCCTGCGCCCGGTGCGCTGGTTCGAGGGTGTGCCAAGCCCGGTGAAAAAGCCCGGCGATGTCGACATGACCATCTTCCGCGAAAACTCCGAAGATATTTACGCCGGTATCGAATGGAAGGCTGGTTCGCCGGAAGCCACCAAGGTCATCAAATTCCTTAAAGAAGAAATGGGCGTCACCAAGATCCGTTTCGACGAAAACTGCGGCATCGGCGTCAAGCCGGTCTCCCGCGAAGGCACCAAGCGTCTGGCGCGCAAGGCTCTGCAATACGTGGTCGACAATGACCGCGACTCGCTGACCATCGTGCACAAAGGCAACATCATGAAGTTCACCGAAGGTGCCTTCAAGGAGTGGGCCTACGAAGTGGCGGCCGAAGAATTCGGCGCGACGCTGCTCGATGGCGGTCCGTGGATGCAGTTCAAGAACCCGAAAACCGGCAAGAATGTTGTGGTCAAGGACGCCATCGCCGATGCCATGCTCCAGCAGATCCTGCTGCGCCCGGCCGAATACGATGTGATCGCTACTCTCAACCTCAATGGTGACTACCTGTCGGACGCGCTGGCGGCGGAAGTGGGTGGTATCGGTATTGCGCCGGGCGCCAACCTGTCCGACACCGTAGCGATGTTCGAGGCGACCCACGGTACCGCACCGAAATATGCCGGCAAGGATCAGGTCAACCCTGGCTCGCTGATTCTCTCGGCCGAGATGATGTTGCGTCATATGGGCTGGACCGAAGCGGCGGACCTGATCATCAAGGGCACCAACGGTGCGATCGGCGCCAAGACTGTTACTTATGATTTCGAGCGCTTGATGGATGGCGCGAAGCTGGTGTCGTCTTCCGGGTTCGGGGATGCGTTGATTTCGCATATGTAAAAGTTGCAGGTACGCAAAAACCGCCTGACTCGATGGGTTGAGTCAGGCGGTTTTTTTTGGATGGGTGTCTTGGGTGAGGTTGCTCAGCTCACGACAACAGCGTTACTGATGGCGCCCGTCGCGGCGGCAGCGGCTTCTGCCGCACCTCCAGCTTCATCCACTGTTTTTTTGTCCCGGATCGCGATTGCGTGCAGGCCTATTGGGCCTTGAAGGAGTTCGAAGTACACCTCCTGGCCGGCCTTTAGAGTTTTATAGCCATCCATCTGGATGGCCGAGTAGTGGGCAAACAGGTCTTCTGTCTGGCCGTTCTCGATAATGAATCCAAAACCCTTGGCATTGTTGAACCATTTCACCTTGCCGACAGCCATGCTCAAATCCCTCTGCAACAGACTCCATCGCTGGAGTATCATCCACGACATCCGCAATCGAATTCGATAAAAGAATTGACTCCGCGGATCTTTTTTACCCACTGTGGGCTCTATTGGTTGTAACACCGTTTTCCCGATAGTCAAGGTGACCGGGCAGTCGTAGTTGAAAACGTGTGCAACCGCCCCCACCACTGTATTCGCACAACTGACGAACCTTTTTTTCCATGCATGCAATCAGCCAGATTCGACTAACATTCAATCAGGATCGCCCGCTTCTCCAAAAGGATCTTCCACAGGAGCACGACGACGATTCGGCAGGCGTTGCTGTTCAGGAAGCAAAGCCCGCGTTACAGGCGCCGCCGATGTACAAGGTGGTTTTGTTCAACGATGACTACACACCGATGGATTTCGTCGTCGAAGTGCTCGAGGTGTTTTTTAACCTGAATCGCGAGCTGGCGACCAAGGTCATGCTGGCCGTCCATACAGAAGGACGGGCAGTATGTGGAGTGTTTACCCGCGACATCGCCGAGACAAAGGCCATGCAGGTCAACCAGTACGCCAGGGAAAGCCAGCATCCGCTACTCTGTGAAATCGAGAAGGACGGTTAATCGCCGACCACTTGGGTATGAGGTGAAGCTATGTTAAACCGCGAGCTCGAAGTCACCCTCAATCTTGCCTTCAAGGAGGCTCGTTCGAAGCGTCATGAGTTCATGACCGTCGAACATCTCCTGCTGGCCCTATTGGATAATGAGGCTGCCGCCACCGTTTTGCGTGCCTGCGGCGCAAACCTCGACAAACTCAAGCATGATCTGCAGGAGTTCATCGACTCCACCACGCCATTGATCCCCGTCCATGACGAGGATCGCGAGACCCAGCCAACCCTGGGTTTCCAGCGTGTCCTGCAGCGTGCTGTTTTTCACGTACAGAGCTCGGGCAAACGCGAAGTGACCGGCGCCAACGTGCTGGTCGCCATCTTCAGTGAGCAAGAGAGTCAGGCAGTGTTCCTGCTGAAACAGCAGAGCGTTGCGCGCATCGATGTCGTCAACTACATCGCCCACGGCATTTCGAAAGTACCGGGGCACGGCGATCACTCTGAAGGTGAACAAGATATGCAGGACGACGAGGGCGGTGAGTCTTCTTCTTCAGGCAATCCTCTGGATGCTTATGCCAGCAACCTCAACGAACTCGCACGCCAGGGTCGCATCGATCCGCTGGTCGGTCGGGAATCGGAGGTCGAGCGTGTCGCGCAGATCCTCGCGCGCCGGCGCAAGAACAACCCGCTGCTGGTGGGTGAGGCAGGCGTGGGTAAAACCGCGATTGCCGAAGGCCTGGCCAAGCGCATCGTCGACAATCAGGTGCCGGATCTTCTGGCCAATGCGGTTGTTTATTCGCTCGACCTCGGCGCTCTGCTCGCGGGTACCAAGTATCGCGGTGATTTCGAGAAACGCTTCAAGGCGCTGCTCAATGAACTGAAGAAACGTCCGCAGGCGATTCTGTTCATCGACGAGATCCACACCATCATCGGTGCGGGTGCTGCGTCCGGTGGCGTGATGGATGCGTCCAACCTGCTCAAGCCGCTGCTGTCGTCTGGCGACATTCGCTGCATCGGTTCGACCACATTCCAGGAATTTCGCGGCATCTTCGAGAAGGATCGTGCCTTGGCGCGTCGCTTCCAGAAGGTCGATGTCGTCGAGCCATCGGTGGAAGACACCATTGGCATCCTGCGTGGCCTGAAAGGACGTTTCGAGCAGCATCACAATATCGAATACAGCGATGAGTCGTTGCGTGCCGCTGCCGAACTGGCGTCGCGCTACATCAATGACCGGCACATGCCGGACAAGGCCATCGACGTGATCGACGAGGCGGGGGCCTACCAGCGTCTGCAACCGGTGGAGATGCGCGTCAAGCGTATCGAAGTGCCGCAGGTCGAGGACATCGTCGCGAAGATCGCACGGATTCCGCCAAAGCACGTCACCAGTTCCGACAAAGAGTTGCTGCGTAACCTGGAGCGTGACCTGAAGCTGACGGTGTTTGGTCAGGACGCGGCGATCGATTCGCTGTCGACTGCGATCAAACTGTCCCGCGCCGGGCTCAAATCGCCGGACAAGCCGGTCGGTTCGTTCCTGTTTGCCGGGCCTACCGGTGTCGGTAAAACCGAGGCCGCGCGACAACTGGCCAAGGCCCTGGGCATTGAACTGGTGCGTTTCGACATGTCCGAGTACATGGAGCGGCACACCGTATCGCGTCTGATCGGTGCGCCTCCTGGCTATGTCGGTTTCGATCAGGGCGGTCTTTTGACCGAAGCCATTACCAAGCAGCCACATTGCGTATTGCTCCTTGATGAAATCGAGAAGGCGCATCCGGAAGTCTTCAACCTGCTGTTGCAGGTCATGGACCACGGCACGCTGACCGACAACAACGGGCGCAAGGCGGATTTCCGCAACGTGATCGTGATCATGACTACCAACGCCGGTGCCGAAACGGCCGCGCGGGCTTCGATCGGTTTCACTCATCAGGACCACTCGTCTGATGCGATGGAAGTGATCAAGAAGAGCTTCACGCCGGAATTCCGTAACCGTCTGGACACCATTATCCAGTTTGGTCGCCTCAGCCATGAGGTCATTAAAAGTGTGGTGGACAAGTTCCTCACCGAGCTTCAGGCGCAGCTGGAAGACAAGCGTGTGTTGCTTGAGGTTACTGATACTGCGCGTAGTTGGCTGGCGGCGGGTGGTTATGACTCGGCAATGGGCGCACGTCCGATGGCGCGTCTGATCCAGGACAAAATCAAGCGTCCGCTGGCGGAGGAGATTCTGTTTGGCGAACTGGCCGAGCATGGCGGTGTGGTGCACATCGACATCAAGGACGGGGAGTTGACGTTCGACTTCGAGACCACTGCAGAAATGGCCTGACGGCTGTGGATCAAGAGGGCGCCTTCGGGCGCCTTTTTGTTGCTCGTTGTTTGATGGTTTTGGGTGTATATCCGTTGCTGCGGTTACGGCTGCTTAGGGTTTCGCCCTTACGGCGACTCACTTTTTTTACAAACGCCTAAAAAAGTAAGCAAAAAAACGCTTGCTCCTACGTTCGGCCCTCGCAGGCTCGGGTTCCTTCGCTGCGGGACTGATCCGGGCGCAGCGGCTACGGTTTGCTTCGCTGCACCTCCTTCCGCTGTGTCTGGCTGCGCCAGACGGTCGCTGCGCTCCCACGCCCGGATCAATCCCTCCACTCAGCCTTCCGACGTCGCCGGTGGATCAAGATCAAGAGCACTCGAGCTTGCGCTCATTGTGTAGGAGCTGCCGAAGGCTGCGATCTTTTGCTTTTGCCTTTCTGTGGGAGCGAGCCTGCTCGCGAAGGCGGCCCGCAGGTCAACCCGTTTCTGTCTAATACGCGCGATCCAAGCGCAGGAGCTGCCGGAGGCTGCGATCTTTTGATTTGCATGCTGTAAGCGCGAAACCGCCAGCCCCAAAACCTCAAAACGCAGATACAAAAACGCCCGGCATTACCCGGGCGTTCTGTATTGACTTGATTAACGAGCGCGGTAAGTGATCCGCCCTTTGCTCAAGTCATAGGGCGTCAGCTCGACGCGCACTTTGTCACCGGTAAGAATACGAATGTAGTTCTTGCGCATCTTGCCGGAAATATGCGCGGTTACGACGTGCCCATTTTCCAACTCCACACGAAACATGGTGTTGGGCAGGGTGTCGACGACAGTGCCTTCCATTTCGAAGCTGTCTTCTTTCGACATGCAGTAAAGCCCTCGGTATCCAATGAATGGCCCGGTGCAACTGCGCCAGGCAAAAGCGGCGTGCATTGTGCCCGAAAAATGGTGTTTACGCCAAGGGGTTTAGGCCGCAGGTTCAGTTCAGGATGACCCAGCGCTGATTGATCAGCAATTCGATGGGTCGATATTGCGTCTTGTAATTCATCTTTTTGCAGTTCTTGATCCAGTAACCCAGGTACACGGCCTCAAGGCCCAGACGCTGGCTCTCGGCGATTTGCCAGAGGATTGCGTAACGGCCGAGGCTGCGGCGTTCTTCGTTCGGTTCGTAGAAGGTGTACACCGCCGACAAACCGTTAGGCAGCAGATCGGTGACTGCTACTGCGAGCAACCGTCCGTCGAGTCGAAATTCGTAGAAGCGCGAGAAGGGCAGGTCACGCACCAGGAACGTCGAGAACTGATCGCGGCTTGGCGGGTACATGTCGCCGTCAGCATGGCGCTGTTCTATGTAGCGCTGGTACAGGTCGAAATATTCTTCGCTGAAGTGCGGTTTGACCGGCTGCACCTGCAAATCCGCGTTGCGTTTGTAGATGCGCTTTTGCTGGCGATTGGTGATGAATTGTGCGGAGGGAATGCGCGCAGGCACGCACGCATTGCAATTCTGGCAATGCGGCCGGTACAGATGATCGCCGCTGCGACGAAAGCCCATTTCCGACAGGTCTGCGTAGACGTGCACATCCATGGGCTGACTCGGGTCGAGAAACAGCGTCGTGGCCTGCTCCTCGGGCAGATAACTGCAAGAGTGGGGCTGAGTGGCATAAAACTTCAAACGCGCCAACTCGGTCATGAATCAACCCTCGGGATAAGCTGGTGGATTAAGTGTAAGCCACCTGCGCAAAAGTCGCTCAGCAAACCCAGGTCGCCGAATTCGGTTGGTCGAGATGGCGCTGCAGATAGTCGGCGAATTCGCCCCGCGGAATGGATCGCGCACCGAGGCTGTGGAGGTGATCGGTCGGCATCTGGCAATCGATCAGCACAAACCCGGCGGCTTTCAAATGCTTCACCAGCGTGGCAAAGCCGTATTTGGACGCGTTGTCGGCACGGCTGAACATCGACTCGCCAAAAAACAGTTGGCCCATCGCCAGGCCGTACAGGCCGCCGACCAGCTGTCCCTCGTCCCAGATCTCAACCGAATGAGCGAAACCGCGCCGATGCAATTCTACGTAAGCATCCTGCATGGCCTCGGTGATCCAGGTGCCGTCGGCGTAGTCACGCGGGGCAGCGCAGGCGTGGATGACGGCGTCGAAATCCTGATCGAAGGTCACTTGATAGCGTTGCTTGCGCAGCAGCTTGCCGAGGCTGCGCGAGACGTGCAGTTCGTCGGGAAACAGCACGGTGCGAGGGTCTGGCGACCACCAGAGAATGGGTTGGCCTTCGGAGAACCAGGGAAAGCAGCCATGGCGATAGGCCTGGATCAGGCGGTCGGCGGACAGATCGCCGCCGGCGGCGAGCAATCCGTTCGGCTCGCGCATGGCTTTTTCCAGTGGCGGAAAGGTCAGGGAATTACGTTGTAACCAAGTCAGCATGGCATCCAGGCTTGCAGAAGGGGAGGGCGGTCAGGGGGCGTGCAGGCCCCGCGAAAGAGTTTGCCGCGAAACGGCGCCGCTGTCCTGCACAGTTGTCTGGTGCAGCGAGCATTGAGCTGCAACTTGATGTGTCGCCCGTGGTCGTAAGCGTCGCCGTGTCGATGCTGTCGAGCATTCCTGTGAGCCCGATCCGGCCAGGTTCGCTACGTTCATCAAATACAGCTCATAAGCCTTTGTCACAAAAGGCAATGCATGCTCCAATTGCAAGGCACTGCGTGTGCGATTGGCTATGCTCAAGGCTGGGGTCTGAAACATGGCATCGGGCGCACAAACCCGTACAATGCCGGGTTGTGACGGGCTTTTCGCTGCGCACAGTGTTTATGGCTGTGTTTATAAAATCAGTGGCACAGTGTTAAAAGTAGTCCCAGTTGAGCTTTTCACCTTTTCTACCTGCCTGGATTGGGCAGTTTTTTATCGTCATTCAATAGATGGACGCGCCTCGGGCGCAGGAAAAGAAGCGTTTTGAAGAAGACCACCGAAGCACCCAAAACAGTCGTTCCGCTCTGGCGCCAGCAACTGCACTACCGGCTCAAGGAAGGTGCATTGATCGCCATCGGCGCCTTGTGCCTGTTCCTGATGATGGCTTTGCTGACTTACGGCAAGGACGACCCGGGCTGGAGCCATAACAGCAAGATCGACGATGTGCAGAACTTCGGCGGCCCGGCCGGCTCGTACAGCGCCGATATCCTGTTCATGGTGCTCGGTTACTTCGCCTATATTTTTCCGTTGCTGCTGGCGGTCAAGGCGTACCAGATCTTCCGTCAACGTCACGAGCCATGGCAGTGGAGCGGCTGGCTGTTTTCCTGGCGCCTGATCGGTCTGGTGTTCCTCGTGCTCTCCGGTGCTGCGCTGGCGCACATTCATTTCCATGCCGCGACCGGTCTGCCGGCCGGCGCTGGCGGTGCCCTGGGCGAAAGCCTTGGCGATCTGGCGAAGAATGCGCTGAACATTCAAGGCAGCACGCTGCTGTTCATCGCGCTGTTCCTGTTCGGCCTGACCGTATTCACCGACCTGTCGTGGTTCAAGGTGATGGACGTCACCGGCAAGATCACCCTCGATCTGTTCGAACTGTTCCAGGGCGCGCTCAACCGCTGGTGGTCGGCGCGCACCGAGCGCAAGCAACTGGTTGCGCAACTGCGTGAGGTCGATGACCGCGTCCACGATGTGGTCGCACCGACTGTCACCGACAAGCGTGAACAGGCCAAGGTCAAGGAACGCCTGATCGAGCGTGAGCAAGCGCTGAGCAAGCACATGTCCGACCGCGAGAAGCAGGTGCCACCGGTGATCGCGCCGGCACCGGCCAAGGCCCCAGAGCCGAGCAAGCGGGTACAGAAAGAGAAGCAGGCGCCGTTGTTCGTCGACAGCGCGGTCGAAGGCACCTTGCCGCCGATCTCCATTCTTGATCCTGCGGAAAAGAAACAGCTCAACTATTCGCCTGAATCCTTGGCAGCGGTCGGCCACTTGCTGGAAATCAAGCTCAAGGAGTTCGGCGTCGAAGTCACTGTTGACTCGATCCACCCGGGCCCGGTGATTACCCGTTACGAAATCCAGCCTGCCGCCGGGGTAAAAGTCAGCCGTATCGCCAACCTGGCGAAAGACCTGGCGCGTTCGCTGGCGGTGACCAGTGTGCGGGTGGTCGAGGTGATTCCGGGCAAGACCACCGTCGGTATCGAGATTCCCAACGAAGACCGCCAGATCGTGCGTTTCTCCGAGGTGCTGTCGACCCCCGAGTACGACAACTTCAAATCCCCGGTCACCCTGGCGCTCGGTCATGACATCGGCGGCAAGCCGGTCATCACCGACCTGGCGAAGATGCCGCACTTGCTGGTGGCCGGTACCACCGGTTCCGGTAAGTCCGTGGGCGTGAACGCGATGATCCTGTCGATCCTGTTCAAGTCCGGCCCGGACGACGCCAAGCTGATCATGATCGACCCGAAAATGCTTGAGCTGTCGATCTACGAAGGCATTCCGCACCTGCTCTGCCCGGTTGTGACCGACATGAAGGACGCCGCCAACGCCTTGCGCTGGAGCGTTGCCGAGATGGAGCGTCGCTACAAGCTGATGGCGAAAATGGGCGTGCGTAACCTCTCCGGCTTCAACGCCAAGGTCAAGGAAGCCCAGGATGCCGGCGAGCCGTTGAGCGATCCGCTGTACAAGCGCGAAAGCATTCACGACGAAGCGCCGCTGCTGCAGAAACTGCCGACCATCGTCGTAGTGGTGGACGAATTCGCCGACATGATGATGATCGTCGGCAAGAAGGTTGAAGAACTGATCGCCCGTATTGCGCAAAAGGCGCGTGCGGCGGGGATTCACTTGATTCTTGCGACCCAGCGCCCGTCGGTGGACGTGATCACCGGTCTGATCAAGGCCAACATCCCGACCCGTATGGCGTTCCAGGTATCGAGCAAGATCGACTCGCGGACCATCATCGACCAGGGTGGCGCCGAGCAACTGCTCGGTCACGGTGACATGCTCTACATGCCGCCGGGCACCAGTCTGCCGATCCGCGTCCACGGCGCATTCGTCTCCGACGATGAGGTTCACCGCGTGGTCGAAGCGTGGAAGCTGCGCGGCGCGCCGGAATACAACGACGATATCCTCAACGGTGTCGAAGAGGCAGGCAGCGGCTTTGAAGGCAGTAGCGGTGGTGGTGACGGTGATGATCCGGAAGCCGACGCGCTGTATGACGAAGCGGTGCAGTTCGTCCTCGAAAGCCGTCGCGCGTCGATTTCCGCTGTGCAGCGCAAGCTGAAGATCGGCTACAACCGCGCCGCGCGGATGATCGAGGCGATGGAGATGGCCGGCGTTGTTACCTCAATGAACACCAACGGTTCGCGTGAAGTCCTGGCCCCGGGCCCGGTACGCGACTGAAACGCAACGACGCGGGTGGCGCAATGACGCACCACCCGCTCTCCCACGATTATTCAAGAGGACTCTCATGCGCCTTATCCGCATGCTGTTGCCAGTACTGGCGCTGACCACACTCACGGCCCACGCCGATGAAAAGGACGTGGCGCGTCTGACCCAATTGCTCGAAACATCGAAAACCCTTTCGGCGAACTTTTCGCAGTTGACCCTCGACGGCAGCGGCACCCAGTTGCAGGAAACCACCGGCAACATGACCCTGCAGCGTCCGGGCCTGTTCTACTGGCACACCAACGCGCCGGCCGAGCAGACCATGGTCTCCGATGGCAAGAAAGTCACCCTGTGGGACCCGGACCTGGAACAGGCGACCATCAAGAAGCTCGACGAGCGTCTGACCCAGACGCCGGCGCTGCTGCTGTCCGGTGATGTCTCGAAGATCAGCCAGAGCTTCGATATCAGCGCGAAAGAGGCGGGCGGCGTGATCGACTTCACTCTCAAGCCGAAAACCAAGGACACCCTGTTCGACAACCTGCGCCTGTCGTTCCGCAACGGCCTGCTCAATGACATGCAACTGATTGACAGCGTCGGCCAGCGCACCAATATCCTGTTTACCATGGTCAAGGCCAACGAAGCGGTGCCTGCGTCCAAGTTCAAATTCGACATTCCCAAGGGTGCCGACGTTATCCAGGAATAAACACCGGCCCTTTGTGTCAGGGCCTTTGTGGTGAGGGCCTGCTATTGAGGGGCTATTGTGGCGAGGGGATTTATCCCCGTCCGGCTGCGCAGCAGTCGTCGCTTTTGGGGGCGCTTCGCAGCCCAACGGAGATAAATCCCCTCACCACAGGTTCTTCAGCAGATTTCATAAAATCAGAGGTTTCAACGCTACGTGATGGATCTGTTTCGCAGTGCACCGATTGCCCAACCCTTGGCCGCCCGTCTGCGTGCGGCCAATCTGGATGAGTACGTCGGTCAGGAACACGTGCTCGCTCGCGGCAAGCCTCTGCGTGAGGCGCTGGAGCAGGGCGCGCTGCATTCGATGATCTTCTGGGGGCCGCCGGGCGTGGGCAAGACCACCCTGGCGCGCTTGCTCGCAGAAGTCTCCGATGCGCACTTCGAAACGGTCTCGGCGGTGCTCGCCGGGGTCAAGGAAATCCGCCAGGCCGTTGAAATCGCCAAGCAGCAGGCCGGCCAGTACGGCAAGCGCACGATCCTGTTTGTCGATGAAGTGCACCGCTTCAACAAGTCGCAGCAGGACGCGTTTCTGCCCTACGTTGAAGACGGCACGCTGATCTTCATCGGCGCCACCACCGAAAACCCTTCGTTCGAACTGAACAACGCTTTGTTATCGCGTGCCCGCGTCTACGTGCTGAAAAGCCTCGACGAAGCGGCGCTGCGCAAACTGGTGCATCGGGCTTTGACCGAAGAGCGCGGGCTGGGCAAGCGCAACCTGACACTGAGCGATGAAGGCTTCCAGATGCTGCTGTCGGCCGCCGATGGCGATGGCCGGCGTCTGCTCAATCTGCTGGAAAACGCCTCCGATCTGGCCGAAGACAACAGCGAAATCGGCACCGAGCTGCTGCAAAGTTTGCTCGGCGATACGCGCCGGCGGTTCGACAAGGGCGGTGAAGCGTTCTACGACCAGATCTCGGCGCTGCACAAATCCGTGCGCGGCTCCAACCCTGACGGCGCGTTGTACTGGTTTGCGCGGATGATCGACGGCGGCTGCGATCCGCTGTACCTGGCGCGGCGCGTGGTGCGCATGGCCAGCGAAGACATCGGCAACGCCGACCCGCGTGCGCTGAGCCTGTGCCTGGCGGCGTGGGAAGTGCAGGAGCGTCTCGGCAGCCCCGAGGGCGAATTGGCAGTCGCCCAGGCCATTACTTATCTGGCCTGCGCACCGAAAAGCAATGCGGTGTACATGGGCTTCAAAACTGCACTGCGCGCTGCGGCTGAGAACGGCTCGCTGGAAGTGCCGCTGCATTTGCGCAATGCCCCGACCAAGCTGATGAAGCAATTGGGTTATGGCGACGAATACCGCTACGCCCACGACGAGCCGGACGCCTATGCCGCCGGTGAAGACTATTTTCCGGAAGAACTCGAGCCGATTCCGTTCTATCAGCCAGTGCCCCGTGGCCTGGAGTTGAAGATCGGCGAAAAGCTCAATCACCTCGCTCAACTCGATCGTCTGAGCCCTCGGCAGCGGAGAAAATAGTGGTTCCATTGATCCTTGCAGTGTCGGTCGGCGGTGTTGCCGGCACCTTGTTGCGCTTCGCCACCGGTAATTGGGTCAGCGCCAATTGGCCGCGGCACTTCTATACCGCGACGCTGGCCGTTAATATCGTGGGCTGCCTGCTGATTGGCGTGTTGTACGGCCTGTTTCTGATACGCCCGGAGGTGCCGATCGAGGTGCGCGCCGGGTTGATGGTCGGCTTCCTCGGGGGGCTGACGACTTTTTCATCCTTTTCACTGGATACGGTGCGCCTGCTGGAAAGCGGGCAAGTGTTGCTGGCCCTGGGCTACGCCGCACTCAGCGTATTCGGCGGGCTGCTCGCGACGTGGGCCGGCCTGTCCCTGACCAAACTTTGATAACGAGAAACCGACATGCTCGATTCCAAACTGTTACGTAGCAACCTTCAGGACGTAGCGGACCGCCTGGCTTCCCGTGGCTTTGCCCTGGACACCGCGCGCATCGAAGCGCTGGAAGAACAGCGCAAGACCGTCCAGACCCGCACCGAAGCACTGCAGGCTGAACGTAACGCGCGTTCCAAATCCATCGGGCAGGCCAAGCAGCGTGGCGAAGACATCGCGCCGCTGATGGCGGACGTCGAGCGCATGGCGGCCGAGCTGAGCGCGGGCAAGGTCGAGCTGGACGCGATCCAGACCGAACTCGATTCGATCCTGCTCGGTATCCCCAACCTGCCGCACGAGTCGGTTCCGGTCGGCAAGGACGAAGACGACAACGTCGAAGTGCGCCGCTGGGGCACCCCGACTCAGTTCGATTTCGAAGTCAAAGACCACGTTGCCCTCGGCGAAAAGTTCGGCTGGCTGGACTTCGAAACCGCCGCCAAGCTGTCCGGCGCGCGGTTCGCCTTGCTGCGTGGCCCGATCGCGCGGCTGCATCGCGCACTGGCGCAGTTCATGATCAATCTGCATGTCACCGAACATGGCTACGAAGAGGCTTACACGCCTTATCTGGTTCAGGCTCCGGCGCTGCAAGGCACCGGCCAGTTGCCGAAGTTCGAAGAGGATCTGTTCAAGATTGCCCGCGAAGGCGAAGCCGATCTGTACCTGATCCCGACCGCCGAAGTGTCGCTGACCAACATCGTTGCCGGCGAAATCGTCGATTCGAAACTGCTGCCGATCAAATTCGTCGCCCATACCCCATGCTTCCGCAGCGAAGCCGGTGCGTCAGGTCGCGACACGCGTGGCATGATCCGCCAGCACCAGTTCGACAAAGTCGAAATGGTCCAGATCGTCGAGCCATCGCAATCGATGGAAGCGCTGGAAGGCCTGACCGCCAACGCCGAAAAGGTTCTGCAACTGCTCGGTCTGCCTTACCGCACCCTGGCGCTGTGCACCGGCGACATGGGCTTCAGCGCGGTCAAGACCTATGACCTGGAAGTGTGGATTCCGAGCCAGGACAAATACCGCGAAATCTCCTCGTGCTCCAACTGCGGCGACTTCCAGGCGCGGCGCATGCAGGCGCGTTTCCGCAACCCGGAAACTGGCAAGCCCGAGCTGGTGCACACCTTGAACGGTTCCGGCCTGGCGGTCGGTCGTACTCTGGTTGCTGTGCTGGAAAACTACCAGCAGGCCGACGGTTCGATCCGCGTACCGGACGTGCTCAAGCCGTACATGGGTGGCCTCGAGGTCATCGGCTAAATGAAATATCTGCCGCTGTTTCACAACCTGCGCGGCAGTCGTGTGTTGGTTGTCGGTGGGGGGGAAATTGCCTTGCGCAAATCCCGCCTGCTGGCCGATGCCGGTGCGCTGCTGCGGGTGGTCGCACCTGAAATCGAAACGCAACTGGCTGAACTGGTCGCTGCCAGCGGCGGTGAATGCCTGTTACGCGGTTACGCCGAAACGGATCTGGACGGTTGCGGGCTGATCATTGCCGCTACCGACGACGAAACGCTCAACGCGCAAGTCTCCACCGACGCCCACCTCCGTTGCGTGCCGGTCAACGTGGTCGATGCGCCGGCCTTGTGCAGCGTGATCTTCCCGGCGATCGTCGATCGCTCGCCGTTGATCATCGCCGTATCCAGCGGCGGTGATGCGCCGGTACTGGCGCGCCTGATCCGGGCAAAAATCGAAACCTGGATTCCTTCCACTTACGGTCAGTTGGCTGGATTGGCTGCGCGTTTTCGCAATCAGGTGAAAAACCTGTTTCCGGATGTGCAGCAGCGTCGCGGCTTTTGGGAAGACGTTTTCCAGGGCCCGATCGCCGATCGTCAACTGGCCGGGCAGGGCGCTGAAGCCGAGCGCCTGTTGCAGGCCAAGGTCGATGGCGAGCCAATGGTCACCACTGGCGAGGTTTATCTGGTCGGTGCCGGCCCGGGTGATCCGGATCTGTTGACCTTCCGCGCGCTGCGTCTGATGCAGCAAGCCGATGTGGTGCTCTATGACCGCCTGGTGGCGCCGGCAATTCTTGAGTTGTGCCGTCGCGATGCCGAGCGGGTGTATGTCGGCAAGCGTCGCTCCGAGCACGCCGTGCCGCAGGATCAGATCAATCAGCAACTGGTCGATCTGGCCAAGGCCGGCAAGCGTGTGGTGCGGTTGAAGGGTGGCGATCCGTTTATCTTCGGCCGCGGTGGCGAAGAGATCGAAGAACTGGCGGCCCACGGTATTCCATTCCAGGTGGTGCCGGGCATCACGGCGGCCAGCGGTTGCGCCGCTTATGCGGGGATTCCGCTGACCCATCGAGATCATGCGCAGTCCGTGCGGTTTGTCACTGGCCACCTGAAGGATGGTTCCACCGATCTGCCATGGGCCGATCTTGTCGCCCCGGCGCAGACGCTGGTGTTTTACATGGGCCTGGTGGGTTTGCCGATCATCTGTGAGCAGTTGATCAAGCATGGTCGCGCGGCGGATACCCCGGCGGCATTGATCCAGCAGGGCACCACGGTCAATCAGCGGGTTTTCACCGGCACGCTGGCGGATCTGCCGCGAATGGTGGCGGAGCATGAAGTGCATGCGCCGACCCTGGTGATCGTTGGCGAAGTGGTGCAGCTGCGCGAGAAACTGGCGTGGTTCGAAGGGGCTCAGGCGCAGGTCTAAACACCGCGTCGTTCCCTTCGCGAGCAGGCTCGCTCCCACAGGGGATTTGTAAATGACACAGATCCAATGTGGGAGCGAGCCTGCTCGCGAACGGTTCTCGAAAACACCGAGCTAATCAACCCCGGCGCCAAACCCCTTTCCCGATCAACCGCTCGCGATCATGCGCCACGCTGAAATCCTGCTGCGGCCCCTTCGGCACCACGCCGGTCGGGTTGATGGTCTTGTGGCTGCCATAGTAGTGATGCTTGATGTGCTGAAAATCCACCGTCTCGGCAATCCCCGGCCACTGATACATCTCGCGCAGCCAGTTCGACAGGTTCGGGTAGTCGGCAATCCGCCGCAGGTTGCACTTGAAGTGTCCGTGGTACACCGCGTCGAAACGAATCATCGTGGTGAACAAACGCACATCGGCCTCGGTCAGGTATTCCCCGCTCAGGTAGCGATTGGCACCCAGCAGTTGCTCCAGATGATCCAGTTCGGCGAATACTTCATCGAATGCCTGTTCGTAGGCCTGCTGCGAAGTGGCGAATCCGGCACGATAGACACCGTTGTTCACCGCCGGGTAGATCCGCTCGTTCAGCGCATCGATCTCGTTGCGTAGCGGCGCCGGGTAGAAGTCCAGATCGTTGCCAGTGATCCCGTCGAAGGCGCTGTTGAACATGCGGATGATTTCCGCCGATTCATTGCTGACGATGCGCTTGAGTTTCTTGTCCCACAACACTGGCACCGTCACCCGCCCGGTGTAATCAGGCGTGTCGGCGGTGTAGCGCTGATGCATGAAATCGAAGCCATCGAGTTTGTCGCCTGTCGAACCGAGCGCCTTGTCGAAGGTCCAGCCGTTCTCCAGCATGAGCCAGCTGACCACCGACACGTCGATCAGACTTTCCAGCCCTTTGAGTTTGCGCAGGATCAGCGTGCGATGCGCCCAAGGGCAGGCGAGGGAAACGTAGAGGTGATAGCGCCCGGCTTCGGCAGTGAAACCGCCTTCACCGCTGGGGCCTGGTTGACCGTCGGCGGTCACCCAGTTGCGGCGTTGCGCTTGTTCGCGCTGGAACGCGCCGTCCTTGCTGCTTTCGTACCACTTGTCCTGCCAGTGGCCGTCGACGAGTAAACCCATGATCAAGACTCCCAAAACCAATATTCGTTGGAGTCGAGTCTATTCCGATGAGTTCGAACAAAAAGCGCAAAGATCGGGCGCTAATGATCGGTTAGATCGATGTGTTGCGCGCCGCCCAATACTGCTCGGCGGTTGCGAAGGCCTGTTCGCGATTCTGACCGAGACCGCGCAGGGCGAGGGCCATGGTCGCAATCAAAGCCATTTGCGGGTAACTGTCGACCAGATCGCCACGCCACACGGCTTTCAAGTGCTCGATGTCCAGCGAGGCGGGTTTGACGTGGCGCTGCGCTGACAGCTGCGGCCATTCTTCATCCCAGCTCTGACCGCCGCTGGTGCCATAAAGGTGGCTGGTGGCGTCGGGGTTGATCTCGATTTCACCGCCATCGCCCTTGACCACGATTGCCGTATCGCCGAGCAAGCCGCTGGCATCGCGATGCACCGCCTGGTAACCCGGGTGAAAAATGCTCTGCAGGCCACAACGTGCGCCGAGCGGATTGAGAATCCGCGCCAGCGAGTGGATCGGCGACCGCAGGCCCAGGGTGTTGCGCAGGTCGATCATCTTTTGCAACTGCGGCGCCCAGTCCACCAGCGGCATAAACGCCAGGCCGCCGTTTTCCAATGCCGTGCCGACCTGCTGCCAATCACGGCACAGGGGAATGTTCAGTTCGCCCAGCAGTTGTTCGCTGTACAGACGCCCGGCCGTGTGTGCGCCGCCGCCATGCATGAAGATCCGCACGCCGTTTTGCGCCAGGCACTTGGCCGCCAGCAGATACCACGGCAGGTGGCGTTTTTTGCCGGCGTAGGTCGGCCAGTCCAGGTCGACATTCAATGCGGGCGCGTGCAAGCGTGCGCGCAGGGCTTCGGTGAAACCGGCCATTTCCTCGGCACTTTCTTCCTTGTGCCGCAGCAACATCAGGAAGGCACCCAGTTGCGTATCTTCGACCTTGTCATCGAGCACCATGCCCATGGCCGCGCGGGCTTCCTCGCGCGTCAGGTCGCGAGCGCCGCGCTTGCCCTTGCCGAGAATGCGCACGAATTGCGCGAACGGATGCTCGGCAGGCGTTTCGAGGGTCAAAGCTGGAAAGTCGTTCATAGGCAATTCGTCGGTTTGGGCAGGCCCGCCAATTTCGCGGCGAGTTTGGCAGGGGTGCCTTTGAACAGTCGGTTCAGGTGCAGGCTGTTGCCTTTGTCCGCGCCGAGTTTCAACGCGGTGTACTTGATCAGCGGCCGCGTGGCCGGCGATAGCTGGAATTCGGCGTAGAAGCTACGCAGAAGCTCAAGGACTTCCCAGTGTTCGGGCGTCAACTCGATGTCTTCAGCGGCGGCGAGGGCGCTGGCGACTTCAGCCGACCAGTCGCTGAGGTCAACGAGAAAGCCGTCCTTGTCCAGTTCGATGGCGCGGGCGCCGACGGTCATTGAATTCATAGCCAGCTGTTGACCTTGGCGTGATGGATCGACAGTTCGACGAAGGCCGGGTAGTCGATGGCCTCGGCCCAGTCTGGAATCTCGATCGCACGCGCCTGTGCGTCCTCAACCAATACAAAAAGTTTGATTGGTCGCTGTTGCAGAGCAGAGAACGGCGCAGTGTTCGGTTGCAGCGCATACACCGCATCGCCGGACAACAACACCGCATCGGCGCTGCCGAGCAGGCGCA
Organism: Pseudomonas sp. H26/SER47-MNA-CIBAN-0231; assembly: GCF_040310465.1. NCBI lineage: Bacteria > Pseudomonadati > Pseudomonadota > Gammaproteobacteria > Pseudomonadales > Pseudomonadaceae > Pseudomonas > Pseudomonas sp. H26/SER47-MNA-CIBAN-0231. Next base: position 121,412 of record NZ_JBEOPW010000001.1, read on the forward strand.
GGCAACTGCTCAGACGATCGTCGCCGAACGGGGAATGAGACAACACATGCAAAGTCGACATCAGAGGGTGATCACCTGATCGTAACGGTCAATAAGGGCGGTGATGTGTTCAGCAGCAAGCGGCTGCGCTTCGTCCAGCGACAGGTTGCCAAGACCGCGAGCATTGGCGCTTTCGGCGCAATAGAACAGCTCTTCGATACCAAACATCGGTAGCGCCTGCAGATTGGCGCTGAGGTCTTTCTGCTGCAAGGCCCTGGCGTTCTGCCCAGCGGCCAGTTGCAGCACGCCGTCATCGAGAAACAGCAAACCGATCGGCAGATCAAAGGCGCCCCCGGCGAGCACGATATCCAGCGCTTCCCGCGCACCGGGGCCGGACCACGGCGATTGGCGGCTGATGATCAACAGCGATTTGGCCATGTTCAAGCGCCTCCGAAACAGATGAGCCGATCAGCGTCCTGCACGGCGTCGTGCAACTGACCCAGACCGGACAATTCCCACGGCGCGCTGAGCGAAATCGCTTCACGCTGGTAACGCTTGGCTTCTTCTTCGTTCAATACACCACGGCGCAAAGCGGCGGCGATGCAGACCACGCCGTCAAGTTGCTTGTCGTTGATAAAGGCGCGCCATTGCTTGGGCAAGTCCAGTTCATCCTGCGGCGTCACCACCGCATCGGAGGCGTTGAACACGCCGTCCTGATAGAAGAACAGCCGAACAATCTCATGGCCGCCGGCCAGCGCGGCCTGGGCAAACAGCAAGGCACGGCGCGAGGAGGGCGCATGGGCGGCGGAAAACAGCGCGATGGCGAACTTCATGATGGACTCGATCAGCGAAACTGCGGCCATGATAAAGCTTTATTGCGCGTGCCGCGAAATCTGGTAATACGCGGTTCACTGTGGGAGCGAGCCTGCTCGCGAAAGCGTCGTCTCGTTCGAGATCAGTTTCGGCAGTCACACCGCCTTCGCGAGCAGGCTCGCTCCCACGGGAGATTTGCGGCGGCTGGATTACGGTGTGATGCCGTAAAGATCGCAATACTCGATCCAGTCCATCCCCGCCATTTCTGCCACTTCCCGGTGCACTTCCAGCCGTTGCGCCTGATAGTCCTCCGGCGAAGCAGCGGTCAACTGCAACGTCAGCTCCCAGGCGAACAACCTCTGTCTCTCCGCTTCTTCCTCAAACGCCTCATGCAAGCGTTCTTCGCGATACTGCGCCTGGGTTTCGCCCTTGGCCTGAGCCAGCAGCGGGTTGAGATGGTCGAGGGTTTCACGTAGTTCGGGTCGCGCATCGAGAAACAGTTTCAGGGCGTGTTCATGTCGTTGGTCGCTAGGCGCCATGTAATGTCCTTGTGTGGCTGAAGATCTCAGAGTGCCGCAGCTGCTCACGCGTGTCGCGCATAAAAACAGTAAAGCAGAACGATTTGCCGCGTCGCAGTGCTACAGTCCGCTTTTTTCTCGATGAGCAAATGCAATGCGAATGCTGATGGTAGTGCTGGCGGCGGCCCTGTTGGCCGGGTGCGCCGGTTCGGTGATGAACGATGCTCGCAGCAAGAGCCCGGACAAGGTCCTGACCTCGGACAAGCCGGAGAAAGACGTCGCCCGGTGCGTGCAATTCGCCTGGCAGGACGAAGCGGTGTTTGGCGTCGACGCGGCGGCCTATCTGGAACCGCGCGAGTCCGGCGGCACTACGGTTTATACGCGTTCGGCAGAGTCGTTTGTCGATGTGATTACCGAAGCCTCGGGTACGACTTTGAATTACTACGCACAGAAGAGTGATTTTGTCGCGATGCGGCGGATGGCGGCGATGGCGACCTGCCTGTGATTATGGGGTGAAGCGGTTGACGCTTTCGCGAGCAGACTCGCTCCCACAGGTTGAATGCTTTCCAGTGTGGGAGCGAGCCTGCTCGCGAATACGGCATGACTCAATCGATCAGGCGCTTCTGAAAGTAGTGCCGCTTGTGCCCCGGTGGGTAGTCAACGATTTCCCCAAACTGGCTGAAACCGAGCTTCCTGTAGAACTCCGGCGCCTGAAAATCGAAGGTGTCGAGCCAGAGGCCGTAGCAATTTTTTTCCCTGGCCAAGGCTTCCGCCTGAGCCATCAATTTCGAGCCGATACCCTGTCCGCGACCTTGTTCCGGCACTGACAGCAGTTCGATGAACATCCAGCGAAAAATCATTCGCCCATACAGGCCGCCCAATATCGCGCCATTTTCGTCTTTGACCATCAAGGCGAACGGCTCGGATTTCGAACCGCCGGTTTGAGCATCGTTGTACTCGATCAGCGGCTGCAGAATGGCCTGACGCTGTTCCTCGGTAGGACTGTCCGTCAACTCGATACGCAAATTCATGCATGACTTCCTTGTGTAATTGAACGCCCAGCCTAACCCGTCCGGGCAAACGCCTCCAAGCCCTTCGATCGAACAAGCGGAACCGTCAAACCAGCGTTGCGGTCTAGGCTTTTATCGCGTCTTTCCCTGAGCGCGATTGATGAGGAAATCCCGTGAATATTTTTGAAGCCCTGCGCGAAAGCCACGAGCGCCAGCGCACTTACGCCAAGGCTTTGATCGCGACCAGCGGCGACAGCCCTGAGCGGGTCGAGGCCTACAAGCAGCTCAAAGCAGAACTGCAAGCGCATGAAACCGCTGAAGAGCGGCACTTCTACATTCCGTTGATGGAAATCGACGAAGGCGTGGACCTGAGCCGCCACGCCATCGCCGAACACCACGAAATGGACGAGATGATGGAAGAGCTCGACGAGACCGAAATGTCCAGTCCGGCCTGGCTGGCCACGGCCAAAAAGCTTTCCGACAAGGTTCATCACCACCTCGAGGAAGAAGAGCACAAATTCTTCCAGATGGCCGGCAAGCTGCTCGACGATAAACAGAAAAGCCAACTCGCCGGGCAGTACGAAAAGGAGTATCAGGCGCAACTGTCTGAATGACCAAAGGCGACTCGGCGTGTAGGTGTTCAGCTACACGTTGAGTGCGATGCGTCGTCGAGCACTGGTTATGCATCCAGTGTTTCCTGGCTTTTTACGTCTTGCACACTGGGACTGTGACAAAAGCGCCGATGGACAAAAAATTCACCTCCGTTAGCTTGAAGGCCTCTCCTCGGGAAGGAGAGTTCTCAGATCAACGGAGTGAAGACGATGAATCAGGCAATCCCACAAACCCAACTCAAACACGGTCGTGTCATCTCGCCAGCGAGTCGCGGCGCAGTGGCCATCGACCTCGGCTTGCTAGGCGCCTGGCAAGTCAATGAAATGGAAGGTGGCAAGAACTTTCAGGCCGTAGACGCCGGACCTTTCCCGCAACCTTTCGAGACCGACTCGGACAGCGTCGCGCCGCCGGCCGATGGCTACATTCTCAGCGGCGGCAAGACCGATGCCCGCGATTGCGTCAATTACACCGCCGACGAGATGAGCAAGAAGCTCGGTCGTTCCTTCAGCTGGCCGCTGCTCAACGTCGATCCGGGCCAGATTCTCGAGGTCAGCTGGGCGTACACCGCGCCGCACACCACCCGTGGTTATCGCTGGCTGATCACCAAAGACGGCTGGGATCCCCAGCAACGCATCAGCCGTGCACAGCTGGAAACCCAGCCGTTCTTCGAAGACTTCTACCCGCAAGTGCCGTATTACAGCCATGCTGATGAATTGAAGGCCAAGGTCGATCATCAAGTGAAGCTGCCTGCGAACAAGCAGGGTCATCACGTCATTGTGCTGATGTGGATCGTCGCCAACACCGGCAACGCCTTCTACCAGGCCTTCGACGTCGACTTTCAGTAACCGCGCAGGCTGAAAGAGCCCGGTAGCGCTGCCGGGCTTTTTTTGTCGGCGCAATTGATCGACCATGGCAGTCCCCATGAAGACAGGATCAGACGCGATGTCCAACACAGCCGAACGGGTCAACATCGTCGACACTCAGGTGTTGTCCCACGACTGGTATCTGCTGAAGAAAATCACTTTCGACTACCACCGCAACAACGGTGAATGGCAGCGCCAGACCCGGGAGGTCTACGACCGGGGCAACGGCGCGGCGATTCTGCTGTTCAACCGCGAAAAGCGCACGGTGGTGCTGACCCGCCAGTTCCGTTTGCCGGTGTTCGTCAACGGCCACGATGGATTGTTGATCGAGGTGGCCGCCGGGTTGCTGGAAGGTGCCGCGCCCGAGCAACGCATTCGTGACGAAGCCGAGGAGGAAACCGGTTACCGCGTGCACGACGTGAAAAAAGTATTCGAGGCGTACATGAGCCCCGGTTCGGTGACGGAGAAACTGCACTTCTTTATCGCTGAATACGACGCCGCGTCCAAAGTCAGCGACGGTGGCGGCCTGGAAGAGGAAACCGAAGAGCTGGAAGTGCTCGAATGGGGCTTCGATGAGGCACTGGCAGCGTTTCAACGCGGCGAGATCTGCGATGCCAAGACCATCATGCTGTTGCAGTACGCGGCGATGAACAACCTCTTCGTTTGATGCGGGCAGGAGCTGCCAACGGCTGCGATGGCTCAGCATACTGGCTGAACGGGGAGGCGCAATACGCAAAGCCGGCCATACTGCTTGTTGCTCCTGAAGCGTTGCCCTGCGTTTTGCGCAGTCCCCAAAAACAAAAAGAGATCGACTCATGAAGTACGAACCTTTGGCCAGATCGCTCATTGCGACCTCTCTGGCGCTCAGCTGTCTCATGGCTCACGCGGCATCGGTGGCGCCGGTGGCGGCGGAAAACGGCATGGTGGTCACCGCGCAACATCTGGCGACCCATGTCGGCGTCGATGTTTTGAAAAACGGCGGCAATGCCGTGGATGCGGCAGTGGCCGTGGGCTATGCGCTGGCGGTGGTCTATCCGGCTGCGGGCAACCTTGGCGGTGGCGGGTTCATGACCATACAACTGGCGGACGGGCGCAAGACCTTTCTCGATTTCCGTGAGAAAGCGCCGCTGGCAGCGACCGCCAACATGTATCTGGACAAGGACGGTAACGTCATCCCGGACCTGAGCACCCGCGGGCACCTGGCCGTCGGGGTGCCGGGCACCGTGTCCGGCATGGAGCTGGCGCTGAGCAAATACGGCACCAAACAGCGCAAGGAGATGATTGCCCCGGCGATCAAACTGGCCGAAGACGGTTTCGAGCTGCAGCAGGGCGATGTCGAGCTGCTCGAATACGCGACGGATGTGTTCAAGAAGGACATGCGCGATTCCGGCTCGATCTTCCTCAGCAACGGCGAGCCGATGCAGGTCGGGCAGAAACTGGTGCAAAAGGATCTGGCGAAAACCCTGCGGACAATCTCCGACAAGGGCGCCGACGGCTTCTACAAAGGCTGGGTCGCCGATGCAATCGTCACCTCCAGTCAGGCCAACAAAGGCATCATCAGCCAGGCCGACCTGGACAAATACAAGACTCGCGAACTGGCCCCGGTTGAGTGCGATTATCGCGGCTATCACGTGGTCTCGGCGCCACCGCCAAGCTCCGGCGGGGTGGTGATCTGCCAGATCATGAACATTCTCGAAGGCTATCCGATGAAGGACCTGGGCTTCCATTCCGCTCAGGGCATGCACTACCAGATCGAAGCGATGCGCCACGCATACGTTGATCGCAACAGCTACCTCGGCGATCCGGATTTCGTGAAGAATCCGATCGAGCACCTGCTGGACAAGAATTACGCGACCAAACTGCGCAACGCCATCCAGCCGCAGAAGGCCGGCGTGTCGGCTGAGCTCAAACCCGGTGTAGCGCCGCATGAAGGCAGCAACACCACGCACTATTCGATCGTCGACAAGTGGGGCAATGCCGTCTCGGTCACCTACACCCTCAACGACTGGTTCGGCGCGGGCGTCATGGCGAGCAAGACCGGGGTGATTCTCAACGATGAAATGGACGACTTCACTTCCAAGGTCGGCGTGCCGAACATGTACGGGCTGGTCCAGGGGGAGGCCAATGCCATCGCACCGGGCAAGGCGCCGCTGTCGTCGATGAGTCCGACCATCGTCACCAAGGATGGCAAAGTGGTGATGGTGGTCGGCACGCCAGGTGGTAGCCGGATCATCACCGCGACCTTGCTGACCATGCTCAACGTCATCGATTACGGCATGGGCCTGCAGGAAGCGGTCGACGCGCCGCGCTTCCATCAGCAGTGGATGCCGGAGGAAACCAACCTCGAAGACTTCGCCGCCAGCCCGGATACGAAAAAAATCCTGGAAAGCTGGGGCCACAAGTTTGCCGGCCCGCAGGATGCCAACCACATCGCCGCGATTCTGGTCGGCGCGCCGTCACTGGACGGCAAACCGGTTGGCAAGAATCGCTTCTACGGCGCCAACGATCCACGGCGCAATACCGGCTTGTCTTTGGGTTACTGAGCGGAGTAAAAAGGGGCGGGCTCAGGTCCGCCCCATTCTCAAGGATTGATCAAGGAAGGCTCGACATGACCACCGCATTACTGATCATCGACGTCCAGCAGGCGCTGTGTGCTGGTGAATATCAGTGCTTTGAAATCGACCGCGTGATCGCCACGATCAATGATCTGAGCCAACGCGCCCGCGACGCTGGCGTTCCGGTGGTTTTGATTCAGCACGAAGAAAAGGACGGTCCATTCGTGCATGGTGCGGACGGTTGGCAACTGGCTAACGGTCTGCTGACTTCGACGAAAGACTTGCGTGCAGGCAAAACCACCGGGGATTCTTTCTACCAGACCGATCTCGGCAAGCTGCTGCCCAGCGAGGACTTCGAACGCCTGATCATCTGCGGCCTGCAAACCGATTACTGCGTCAACGCCACGGTGCGCAGCGCGCATTCACTGGGTTACGACATCGTCGTCGCGCGGGATGCGCATTCGACGGTCGATAACGGCAACATGAGCGCCGAGGACATCATTGCCGAACACAACAAGGACTTCGCCGCCCTGACCAGTTCCGTGGCACGAATCGACGTCAAACCGGCAGCCAAAATCAGTTTCTGAACTCACACAAAACCCCTGTGGGAGCAGGCTCTACGACAACGGCGATTTACGGCAGCAGCACTGGCATAATCCCCGCCGCCCGAAGAATGGAATCTCTCATGTTCGCTATCTACCTGCGTCACGCCGTGGCGCTGACATCTCTCGTCCTCGCCTGCACCGCCCATGCCAGCAGTTTCGATTGCACCGACGCCTCCGGCAAAACCGAAAAAGCCATCTGCACTGATCCCTACCTCTCAACCCTCGACGACAAACTCGCCGAGCAATGGCGGACCACGCTGGGCAAAGTTGCCGACCCCAAAACCCTGAAAACCGACCAGCGTCAGTGGCTGAAAAACCGCAACGCCTGCGGTGCCCTGAGCGCGTGTCTGCGGCGCGAATACCTGATGCGCCTCACTGAGCTCGAACACGCGGTTCAGCCATTCAGTTGGGATGCCACCTGGCAACTGATTCCGCGCGGCACCTCCACCTCGGCGACCCTTGTCACCCAACGTCGTGATGCCACGCATATCGCCATCGATATCTCGGCAGGCGAGGGCGCCAATTCCGGAGACTTGACTGGCGTTGCCATACTCACGGATGGAACAGCCGTGTACGCCGAGGACGCCTGCAAACTCGCCTTCACGCCCATCAATGGCGTACTGAACGTCACGCAAACCGGTGCGGACTCCGACTGCGGCGGAGGCATGGGCGTGTATTACGCCGGTCGGTATGTCGCCTCCGAACAACCGCTGAAGCTGGATTACGATCTGCTCAGCCTGGGTCTGGCTCGCACGCCCGCAGAAGATCAGGTACTGCGTTCGCTGCTCAAGACCGACTACCAAAAACTGGTAGAGACCTCCGGTTCCTTGCAGGTCGGCGAAGAGTCAAAAGATGTGCCCGATGCTCAGGTTGTAGAAATGTGGATGCGCGGTCTCGGCGGCATCGGCATCCTGATGAGCGCGGCCGACGCGCAGGTCTGGCTGATCTTCAAAAGCTACGATGACCAGGGCCATGAACATCTGCGGTACTACACCAACGTGGCGAAGTGGAAGAAGCGGCTGCCCGATGTGCTGCAGGGCTGGTATGACCGCATGCAAGAAAGTCAGTCGTCTCTGGTTCTGGAAATGAAGCCCTGAGCCACAACTCCATCCGCCTCACGCAATAACCGCTCAATCTGCGCCAATTCCCATGTGCTGAGCAGACTCACCGGGTCCGTGCCATAACGCTGCCACGTGTCCAGCGTCGCTTCATCCCCGGCGCAGTTGCGCGCGTATTCACAGTGATGCAAGTGTCCCTCGGCGAAGTCCAACCGCAGATGCCAGCCGTCGATATCAACGGCAATCAGCCCGGTCTCGGACATTACCTGGCAGACTTCGAACCCAAGCACGCCCAGCGCAGCTTCGCGCAGACGCTGACACACATCCCGGGCGGACAAATACGCTGACATGCTGCGACTCGATTCAATGGACAAGTCAGCAAGGATAAGCCCCGAGCCGGCCAGTGTCAGTGTTTCACTGGCCCGAGGCTGAACAATTCCGTAACATTCGCCTCCCTCTTTTTTTCGAAAACAGCAGCCGTGCCCGACGGCCGCTCAGTCAGGTAAGCCATGAAACCGATTCGTCTGCGCGCCGATGTCCTCGCCGGACTCACCACCTCGTTCGCGCTGTTGCCCGAATGCATTGCTTTCGCGCTGGTCGCGCATCTCAATCCGCTGATGGGCCTGTACGGCGCGTTCATCATTTGCACGCTGACGGCGTTGTTTGGCGGCCGACCGGGCATGGTTTCCGGTGCGGCGGGTTCGATGGCGGTGGTGATCGTCGCGCTGGTGGTGCAACACGGCGTGCAATATCTGCTGGCAACGGTGCTGCTCGGCGGTCTGATCATGATGGCGTTCGGGCTGTTGCGCTTGGGCAAACTGGTGCGCATGGTGCCGCATCCGGTGATGCTCGGTTTCGTCAACGGCCTGGCGATCATCATTGCCCTGGCGCAACTGGAGCACTTCAAAAGCGGCGAGCACTGGCTCAGCGGTACTCCGCTGTATCTGATGACCGGGCTGGTGCTACTGACCATGGCCATCGTTTACATCCTGCCGCGCCTGACCAAAGCGGTACCGCCGGCCCTGGTGGCGATCCTGGGTGTCGGCCTGCTGGTCTACCTGTTCGGGCTGCCGACCCGCACCCTCGGCGACATGGCGCACATTGCCGGCGGTCTGCCGACTTTCGCCATGCCGGACATTCCGTGGAGCCTGGAAACGCTGCGCATCATCGCCCCGTACGCGATCCTGATGGCGATGGTCGGCCTGCTGGAAACCTTGCTGACACTGAACCTGACCGACGAAATCACCGAAACCCGTGGCTATCCGGACCGTGAGTGCGTAGCGCTTGGCGCGGCCAACATGGTGTCCGGGGCGTTCGGTGGCATGGGCGGTTGCGCGATGATCGGCCAGACCGTGATCAATCTCAGCTCCGGCGGGCGCGGGCGCTTGTCCGGCGTGGTTGCCGGTGTGCTGATTCTTTTGTTCATTCTGTTTCTGTCACCGCTGATCGAGCGTATTCCGCTCGCCGCGCTGGTCGGGGTGATGTTCGTGGTGTCGCAGCAGACTTTCGCCTGGGCGTCGTTGCGGGTGATCAACAAGGTGCCGCTGCACGATGTGCTGGTAATCATCGCGGTGACCACCATCACCGTGTTCACCGATCTGGCCACGGCCGTGCTATGCGGGATCATCATCGCCGCGCTCAACTTCGCCTGGCAGCAGGCGCGCGAACTGTATGCCGATGAACATCTGGAGGCCGACGGCAGCAAGCTCTATCGCCTGCACGGCACGCTGTTCTTTGCCTCGACCACGCCGTTTCTCAATCAGTTCGACCCGGCCAACGACCCGGCCAGAGTGACGCTCGACTGCCGACACCTGAGCTTTGTCGATTACTCGGCGATCGCCGCATTGAAAACCCTGCGTGAACGCTACGCCAAGGCTGGCAAGCATCTACAGGTGTTTCATCTGTCGGAACGCTGCAAGAAATTACTCAAGCGCGCCGGCGTCGATCACGACTGACGCCGCTGGTTTTGCGTCCTTGAGCCAGGTCTTGCCGAGAATCCGCGAGACCTGTTCGGCGGAGTAGGGCTTGGCGAGAAATTCGAAACCTTCGTACCCGCTGCGCGCCAGTTCTTCGCTGTAGCCGGAGGTCAGAATCACCGGCAGATCCGGGCGGCGCTGGCGCAGTTCCTTGGCCAACGCGACACCGGTGATGCCCGGCATGACTACGTCGGAAAACACCGCATCGAACGCGCTGGCATCGCTGCCCGCCAACTGCAGGGCTTCTTCAGCGTTGGTTGCCCATGCGGTTTCATAGCCCAGATCCTGGAGGATCTGGTTGGCGAAACGGCCGACATCGAGATTGTCTTCGACCACCAGCACCCGGCGTTTTTCGCAGGCCGGCTGCACCTCGCCATCGTCCTCTGCCTCGTCCATTTCTGCCTCGATCGCCGGCACTTGCGGCAAATACAAGGTGAATTCGGTGCCTTGACCAAGGACGCTGGAAACATCGACGTTGCCGCCCGATTGCTTGGCGAAGCCGAACACCTGCGACAGCCCCAGCCCCGTGCCTTTGCCGACAGCCTTGGTGGTAAAGAACGGCTCGAAGATGTGTTCGAGGGTGTGTGCGTCGATGCCGGCACCGGTGTCGGCCAGGGCAATCGACACGAAATGGCTGCTGGACCCAGCGTGGCCGCGAATCGGCGGCAGCGCTTTATGGCACTCCAGGCGCAATTTCAGCTCACCCTGACCATTCATGGCGTCGCGAGCGTTCAGGGCGATGTTGATCAACGCGGTTTCAAACTGACTGAGATCGACGCGGATGTAGCAGGGGTGATCCGGGCGCTCGACGCAGACGTGAATCTGCGCGCCGGTGACCGATTCGAGCATTTCGCCAATATTGGCCAGCCGTTCGCCGGCATCGACCACCTGCGGATTGAGCGGCTGACGGCGAGCGAAGGCGAGCAACTGGCTGGTCAGCTTGGAAGCGCGCTCGACGGTGTCGGACACCGCGCGCATGTAGCGCTGGCGGCGTTCTTCCGGCAGGTTGGGCTGGCGCAGAAAGTCCACCGACGAACGAATGATCGTCAGCAGATTATTGAAGTCGTGGGCGACGCCGCCGGTTAGTTGGCCGATGGCTTCGAGCTTCTGCGACTGGCGCAACGCCGACTCGGCCTGGGCCAGACGCAGGCTGCGCTCTTCGACCCGTTGCTCCAGCGTGGCATTGAGTTCAGCCAGTGCAAGCAGGCCCTCGCGCACGTTGGCATCGGCGCGCACCCGTTCGATGTGCGCCCAGCAACGTTCGGTGACTTCGCTGAGCAGCGCCTGTTCGAAGCTCGACCAGACACGCGGCACTTTGTCGTGAATGGCCATTAACGCGGTAAGGCGACCTTGCTTGATCAGCGGCACGCAAATGGTGGCGGTGATGCCTATGCCCTGAAAGGTCGCTGATTCTTCCGGCGGCAATTCGCTGCGGTTGTCGTGGATCACCAAAGGTTGACCCGCGCGCAGAAGACGTACTGCTTTCTCGCCGAAATCGCGCAAACGGTAGTGGCCGACGATGCTCGGCGAACCCGGCGCTGCATAGTCGCCGCGAATGGTGAAGCCATCCTCGTCGGCATCCATGTCGGCGTAGGCGCAGTTGGACAATTGCAACTGCTCGACCATCAGCCGCGTGCTTGCCGCCAGGATTGCTTGCGCATCCGTGGCATTGGTCACCGCTTCGCCGATGGCATCGAGGACGGCCAGGCGTCGGTTGAGATAAACGGTTTGGGTGGTCTCGGTGACTGTGTCGATCATGCCGACGACATTGCCGTGGGAGTCGCGAATCGGGCTGTAGCAAAAAGTGAAGAACGCCTGCTCCGAGCCTTTGCCGCGTTCGATCTGCAGAGCGAAGTTTTCGATGTAAGTGGCCTGGCCGGCGTACGCGGCCTCAGCAATCGGGCTGATCTCGTGCCAGGCTTCCTTCCAGATGTCGCTGAAAGGGCGTCCCAACGCGTGCGGCTTGTCGCCGAGAATCGGTACGAAGGCGTCGTTATAGAGAGTAATGAGTTGCGGGCCCCAGACGATCGCCTGAGGGAAATGCGAGGCGAGACTGAGCGAGACAGTGGTCTTGAGTACATCGGGCCAGTTTTCCAACGGGCCGAGGGGCGAATTTGCCCAGTCGTGACGGCGGATCTGTCCGGCCATCTCGCCGTTGTCTTGCAACCAGTCTGTCATGGGGTTCGTGTCTTTCCGGGGCATTTGTCTGAGAACAAAGACCTGCGCACAGGCTGTTTGGTTTCAGCGCACCAGACACTGTTTGCGCTGCGAATTATTCTGACCTACATCATGGCAGCAAAAAACAGCGGTGGCGAAAAGAGCGTCTTTTCGCCACCGGTTTTATCTTCGGATCGTGAGCGACTGCTCAGGCCTCGACGGCCGGGAAATCAATGTCGGTCAGCGCCGTGTTGTTCAGGTAGTTGGTCAATGTCTGCACGGCCACCAGGGCAATCACTTCGATGATCTTGCGGTCATCGATACCGGCAGCGCGGGCAGCGGCCAATTGTTCATCGCTCAAGTGGCCACGGGTTTCGGTCAGTTGGCGGGCGAGGGCAGCGTAGGCATTCAGTTCGCCATGACGTGCCGCGACGATGTCCTGCGCCGACAGCCCGGCCTTGCCGGCAAACACCGTGTGTGCGGACAGGCAATAGTCGCAACCGTTGACCTGCGAAGTGGCGAGGTAGATGGCTTCTTTCTCTTTGCCGCTCAATGAGGTCTTGCCGAGGATGGCCGAGGCTTGCAGGTAAGTGTCGAATGCAACCGGCGCCTGGGCGAGGGTGGTGAAGACGTTGGGCAGGAAGCCGATTTTTTTCTTCACGCCTTCCAGTGCAGGACGGGTGGCATCGGTGGCGGTGTCAAGGCTGATTGCAGGGATGCGGCTCATGGTGATTCTCCGAAATTCCGCAGCGAAGTGCAGCGGCGATGGAGAGATCTTAGGGGCTGCCAATGGCGCCTTGGCGGCAAATCGTCGAGGATATGCGGCAGATCGTCCAGATATGCCTTCGGGAGTCAGCCATGGATCGCCTTTCCACATTACTTAGTCATTTCGGTGTGAACGCCGGCACCTTCCATAGCGGCGCGTTTTGCGGCGTGAGCGTTCACGAAGGCGAGCCGGTCGGGCACGTGCATGTTCTGCAAGCCGGGGCGTTGCTGCTCAAACCGGGCAACGAGCGGGAAATTCGTCTGGACGAACCGTCGCTGATTTTCTTTCCCCGGCCGTTTACCCATCGGATGTCTGCCGACGAAGCCATGGCCAGCCAGGTGGTGTGCGCCTCGCTGACCTTCGACGGTGGCTCGGGCAATGCCCTGGCCGCCGCGTTACCGGACTATCTGGTGTTGAAACTCACCGATATCCCGGAATTGCGCAGCACCCTTGACTGGCTGTTCAACGAAGCCTTTGAAGGACATTGCGGGCGCGTGGCGGTGATGGATCGCCTGTTTGAATTGCTGGTGATTCTGCTGCTGCGCCATCTCATCGGCAGTCGTGATCAGCAACCGGGCATGATGGCCGGACTGGCTGATCCGCGCGTGTCTCGCGCCTTGAACCTGATCCATGAGCAGCCGCACAAGCCTTGGAGTGTCGCTGATCTCGCTGCGGCGGCGAACCAGTCCCGCGCCGGTTTTGCCGAGCAGTTTCGCCGGGTGGTCGGGCAGACACCGGCCGATTACCTGTTGAGCTGGCGCGTCAGCCTCGCGCAGAAACGCCTGCGCGAGGGTCGGCCGATTGCACTGATTGCCGAGGAGGTTGGATACGAAAGTCCGTCGGCGCTGGCCCGGGCCTTTCGGCGCAAGACCGGTCTCAGCCCACGACAATGGAAAGCCGAACACTGAACATTACCTGGCGAATTTCTTCGCTCCGGCCACGCAAAGAATCACCCCCAGCGTGACGCCGAGCATGCCGACACTGACCTGCTCATGCAGCAACGTCGCCGCCAGTGCCAGACCAAAAAACGGCTGCAGCAACTGCAACTGCCCGACCGCTGCGATTCCGCCCTGGGCCAGACCGCGATACCAGAACACGAAGCCGATCAGCATGCTGAACAGCGACACGTAGCCCAGGCACATCCACGCAGGCAAGCTGATGTCGGCGAACGAGCCGGGCGCCAGCCACAGGCTCAGCACTGCCATCAGCGGTAACGACAACACCAGCGCCCAGCAGATCACCTGCCAGCCGCCGAGGCTGCGCGACAGTTTCGCGCCTTCGGCGTAACCGAGGCCGCAGGCCAGGATCGCCGCGAGCATCAGCAGATCGCCGGTGGGCGAGGCGCTCAAGCCTTGGGACAGGGCAAAGCCCACCACCAATGCGCTGCCCAGCACCGAAAAGATCCAGAACACCGGCCGTGGCCGCTCACCGCCACGCAAGACACCAAACATCGCCGTGGCCAGCGGCAGCAATCCTACAAACACGATCGAATGCGCTGACGTTACGTGCTGCAATGCCAACGCGGTCAGCAGCGGAAAACCCAACACCACGCCCAGCGCCACAATCAACAGCGACAGCCACTGATGGCGCGACGGTCGCGGTTGCTTGAACAACAGCAGAAGTCCGACGGCCAGTGCGCCGGCGATCGCTGCTCGCACCACGGTCAGAAACACCGGATCGAATTCCAGCACCGCCAAACGTGTGGCCGGCAGCGAACCGCTGAAAATCAGCACGCCGATAAAACCGTTGATCCAGCCACTGGTTTTTTCCAGTGCCGGATTGGCCGCAGTCGATGTTGTGTGCATGTGGGTCGCGCTCAAAAAGTGGCTTGTGTCGCCGTGATCCTAGGGCGGAGAATCAGCACAATCAAAAAATTGTCATGGATACAGCCGACATGCCGCGTTCCCGTTACAAGACTCTGGTTGACCGCTATGCGGCAGACATTCGTGGCGGACGATTGGCGCCGGGCACGCGACTGCCAACGCATCGGCAGCTGGCGAGCCAGGAAGGTCTGGCGCTGGTTACCGCTTCACGGGTTTATGCGGAGCTCGAAGCGATGGGCCTGGTCAGTGGCGAAGCCGGGCGCGGCACGTTTGTTCGGGAAACGTCGCTGGCGCCGGGGCAGGGCATCGATCAGAAAGACGTGGCGGTCGGCATGATCGACCTGAATTTCAACTATCCCTCGTTGCCAGGTCAGGCTGAACTGTTGCGCACGGCGTTGCGGCAACTGGCGTTGTCCGGTGATCTGGAAGCGTTGTTGCGTTATCAACCCCACGCCGGACGTGCCCACGAACGCGCCTCGGTGGCGCGACATTTGTCGACACGCGGCGTGACCGTTGAAGCCGACCAGGTGCTGATCGTCAATGGCGCTCAGCAAGGTTTGGCGGTGACGCTGATGGCCCTGCTCAAACCCGGCGATGTGATCGCCGCCGATGCGCTGACCTATTCGGGATTCAAGGTGCTGGCCGACGCGCTGCATCTGGAGGTGCTGGCGATCCCGATGACGGAGCACGGCCCGGATTTGCCGGCACTGGACAGACTCTGTCGCCAGCGTGCGGTGCGCGCCGTATACAGCATGCCGACGCTGCACAATCCGCTGGGCTGGGTCATGCCACTGGAACAGCGCGAACGATTGGTGGCGATTGCCCGCCGCTATGATCTGACACTTATCGAAGATGCTGCCTACGCGTTTCTGGTGGAAAACCCGCCATGTCCGTTGATTGAACTGGCACCGGAACGGACGTTTTACGTATCGGGCCTGTCGAAAAACATCGCCACCGGTTTGCGGGTCGGCTTCATTGCCGCGCCGCTTCCTCAAGTGTCCGCACTGGAGCGAATCATTCGCGCGACGACATGGAACACGCCCGGGGTGATGACCGCCATTGCGTGCGGTTGGCTCGACGACGGCACCGTCACCGTGCTTGAGGAGCAGAAGCGTGGTGATGCCATGGCCCGGCAGACGTTGGCGGCCGAGGTGCTGAAAGGGCTGCGCTACATTGCTCATCCGGCCTCGTATTTTCTGTGGTTGCCGTTGCCCGAAGATGTGCGTGCCGATCAGATCGTGGTCGAGTTGATGCACCAGCAGATTTCGGTCACCAGCGCCGAGCCGTTTTCGCTGTCGGCCAATACGCCCCATGCGATTCGTCTGGCGCTCGGCTCGGTGGACATGCACGTGTTGCGTCAGGCGTTGATCACCGTCAGAACGATTGTCGGCGCTTATCTGTAAACTGCGCCCACGCCATGCAAAGCGAGGTTTGGACTGTTCAATGAAATTCACCACAGCACTGCTTTTCGCCTTGATCTTCAGCACCAGCGCACAGGCTGAGGGCGATCCTGAGGCCGGGGCGAAAATCTTTCCGCGTCTGTGCGGCGGTTGCCATCAGGTTGGCGAGTCGGCTCGTTCGGGGTTTGGTCCGCAGCTCAACGGCGTCATTGGCCGGGCTGCGGGGACTTCGGCCAATTATGTTTATTCCGATGCGATGAAAAACTCGGGGATTACCTGGGATCGGGCGACGTTGAAGGCTTATCTCGAGGATCCGAAAGGGGTGGTGTCGGGGACGCGGATGATTTTCTGGGGGCTGAGTGATGAGGAGAAGTTGAATAATTTGTTGGCTTATCTGCAAAAGTTCAGCCCTGAATCAAGGTAGGAGCGGAGTACATATCCATTGCTGCGGTAACGGCTGCTTAGGGTTCCGCCCTTACGGCGGGTCACCTTTTTTGCTTTTCTGTGGGAGCGAGCCTGCTCGCGAAAGCGGTTCTCCAGCCGACCCATATTTCCGCATTTACCCAATCCCTGTGGGAGCTGGCTTGCCAGCGATGGGGGCGGTGAGCCGGCCTGTCTCTGGTTGATATACGCCGGTGTCAGTGGGCATGGAACGCAACCTGATTGCGCCCCGCAGCTTTCGCCTGATACAGCTGCTGATCGGCGCGTTTGATCAGGGCCGTGTGGTTGTTGTCTGCCGGATCTGCCAGGCCAAGGCCAATACTCACCGTGACGTTGCCGACGCCCGGAAACTGCGCTTCGGCGACTGCCGTGCGAATCTTTTCGGCGACGACTTCCGGGGTGTCAGGTTGCGCGACTTCCGGCAGCAGTACGGCGAACTCTTCGCCGCCGTAGCGGGCGACGAAATCGGTGCTGCGTACGCTGTTCTGGATCAAGGTCGCCAGTTGTTGCAGGACCTCGTCACCGACCGCGTGGCCGTGGCTGTCATTGATGCGTTTGAAGTGGTCGGCATCGATCAGCAGCAGGGCAAACGGGCGTCCGGTGCGTCGGGACAGCAGCGAATACTCAGTGATTTTTTCTTCAAAACGGCGACGGTTGTAAGCGCCGGTCAAGCCGTCATGTGTGGCCAGACTCAGCAGTTCGGCGTTGGCCTCGGTGAGTGCGGCGGTGCGTTGCGCCACGGTGGCTTCCAGCGAGGCGTTGGCTTCTTGCAGTTCGCGTTCCTTGCCGAGCAGTGATTGCGTCATTGCGTCGATGGACTGGCCGAGCTGGGCGATTTCCAGTACCGGATGCTGGAGCTGGAACTGCGCGCCGGACTGGTTGTTCTGCACCTGTTTGGCCGAGTGCGCGAGTTGTTCGATTGGGCGGCTCAGGTACAGCGCCAAGTAATAAGCCACGAGACCGAAAACGATGGCGGCGAAAACGCCGAGTATCAACAGTTCATATTGCAGCGTTCGCGCCGGTTGCAGCGCAGTCTCCAATGGCTGGCGAATGGCGATCGACCATGATAGCGCCGTGCCCGATGGCGTCGGCACGGTGACCATGCTGGTCAGGTAACCGTTGGCCGCCGTCCAGCCCGACAATACCGGATCGTTGGTCGCCAGCTGCTGGCCCATCAGCGCTTCGGGGTAGAGCACCTTGCCATCGTGATCGACAATCAGCGCCTGGATATCCGGCGCCGAGTTCTTGTGGGAAAACGCTGCCGACTCGACGATGCGCGTTACCCAACTCCAGTGTGCATGTGCGCCCAGCACGCCAATCACCTGTCCTTCGGCATTGTGGATTGGCGCGGCGAAATCGATGAAGCGCAGCGGCTCGCCATTGGGCAGGCCCGGCAACAACTTGGCCAGCAACACTGCTTCGTGGGGATCGCCGGTGTATTGCCGGTGTAGGCCGATCTGGAACCACGGGCGTTTCTGCACCGATTGACCGACCAGCAGATCATTGACCGCCTGGCGCACATTACCCTCGGCGTCGGTGACGCCCATCCACGCATATTCGGCGCGCGCCTGGGTGCGCAACTGCATCGACTTGAGGATGGCTGGGTTGTCCAGATCGCCACGCTCCAGATGCGGCGCGCGACTGAGCAGATAGACCTCCAGTTGCCGCTCGCGCAGTTGCTCACCCAACAACGTCGCCGCCGAGCGCGCCGTGTTCAGCAAGGCGTTGCCGCTGGCCTGTTTCATTTGTTCGGTGGCGATATGACCGACATAAAAGCCGACGCTCAATAACGTCAGCAGGGACAAACCGCCGAACCACAGGGTGAGATGGCTACGCAGACTGGCTTTGAACATGGAGGCGGGTGTCTGTCTTTATTGAAGTGGCGCCATGGTATGCGACATCGCCGACGGCGGGCCAGCGAACGGGTTCAAGTAAATACAAAGAAGATTGATGCCAATGAGCCATCATTTTGTTTAGAATGCGCGCCGCCCGAGAGACGGATCCCGGGCGTTTCCCCATGGAGTTTTACTGTGAAATACCTCAGCAAAGTAGTCGCCGCCGCACTGTTCGGTGTGGTTCTGGCAGGTTGCACCGGCGCCCCGATGAAAACCGCCCATTACGACAGCAACCAATACACCGTGGTTGGCCACAGCGAAGCATCGGCCACCGGCCTGCTGCTGTTTGGCATCATCCCTATCCGCCAGAACAGCCGATTTGTGCGCGCGCAAAACGCGGCCATCCAAGCCAAGGGCGGCGATGCAATGATCAACACACAGGTTCAGGAAAACTGGTTCTGGGCCTGGGTTCTGACCGGCTACACCACCACCATCTCCGGTGACGTGGTCAAGCTGAAAACCGCGCAATAAGCGACGGCTGAATGCAAAAAAGCCCGGCTGATCAGGCCGGGCTTTTTCATGGGTGTTGCGGTCATGCAGTAGATTCATGCAACGCGGCGTTCGATCAGACGATCCGAACCACCTTCGGCAACGCGGCGTTCGATCAGACGATCAGAGCCACCTTCAGCGACGCGGCGTTCGATCAGACGATCCGAACCACCTTCAGCAACGCGGCGCTCGATCAGACGATCCGAACCACCTTCAGCAACGCGGCGCTCGATCAGACGATCAGAGCCACCTTCAGCAACGCGGCGCTCGATCAGACGATCCGAACCACCTTCGGCAACACGGCGTTCGATCAGACGATCCGAACCGCCTTCGGCAACACGGCGTTCGATCAGACGATCCGAACCGCCTTCAGCCAGACGGCTTTCGATCAGCTTGTCCGAGCCGCCTTCAGCGACCAGGGTGTGAGCAGGCGTTACTGCAAAAGCGTTAACTGCGAAAACCGAGAAAGCGATGCCGAGAAGGGTTTGGCGTTTCATGATCGTGTGCTCCAGAAAGTTGTTTGTTTGTCTGGAGCCGATGTTACGCCGCGCAGTTTTTATGAGAACTTCATTGACGTGATGGTGAACATCGACGCCGATGATGTTTGCCAGGAGCGTTGATTCAGAGCGCTTTCGCCCGGATGCACAACTCGCCGCTGGCACGAATCAGCGCCAGGTCGTGCAGCGCATCGGCGGCCAGAGTGCCGCGGACATCGGCCAGCCATGCCGGGCAATTCGGATCCTGACGATAGGGCGCGAAGGCGGCGTACTGCTGCAACAAGCGCTTTTGCAGTTCATCCAGGCGCGGGCGGATCTGTTTGCCCAGATCCGGACGCGGTGTGTCCGGTGCAGCACCTGCCGCTTGCCATTGCGCGAGCAGACCGTATTGCACCAGTTTGTTCGCTTCCATCTGTGCGGCGATCAGTTGCGCGATGTCGTCCGGATCGAGTTTGTGTTCGGTGGCCAGAGTTCGGGCATTGGCGATGACCTGCGCCTCGCGCGGGCTGTCCTGAATAGGCTTGCCGCTGTCCCATTTGGTCAACGCAACCAGATCACCGATGCTCAGGCGTTCATTCAAAGTGGCCAGTAGCGGTTTTAACGAAGCAGGCGCCGCTGCGGGTGCGGCTGCCTGAGTGTAGGCGGCCGACAGAGCGAGGAGGGAGCCAAGCAGAAAATTTGCAACGTTACGCATGAACCGAGCCTCAATAGTACGTGTCGACAGAGTCGCTGATTTACCACAGCCGCAACACTGACACAAAGCGATGCGCGGCATTTACACAAATGCAAAACAGACAATCAACACCGTCTGGAAATGTTGATTGCACGCTGCACGCAACTCACCGAAGCTATCGTCAATCAGGCCTGCCGCCGTCGAGATGGACCTCCATTCAATGCATAGCGCCACCTTCGCCAAACCGCTCTGGCAAACCTATCTGCTGTTTCTCGCGCCGATGGTGCTGTCGAACTTCCTGCAATCGATGTCCGGGACGGTCAACAGCATCTACATCGGTCAGATGCTCGGCACCCAAGCGCTTGCGGCCGTATCCGGCATGTTTCCTGTCGTGTTCTTTTTCATCGCCCTGGTCATCGGCCTCGGCGCTGGCGCAGGCGTGTTGATCGGCCAGGCGTGGGGCGCGCGCGAAACGCACATGGTCAAGGCGATTGCCGGAGCGACGCTGCTGCTGGGTGTGTTGATCGGTTTGGTCGCGGCGGTGCTGGGCACGGTGTTTGCGCGCCAGGCACTGACGGGGTTAGGCACGCCGGCGGATGTACTCGATGACGCGGTGGACTATGCCCGCGTCATGTTGTGGATTTTGCCATCGCTACTGGTATTCGTGCTTTTCACCCAATTGCTGCGTGGGGTCAGCGATACGCTGTCGCCGCTGCTCGCGCTGATCGTCTCCACCGCCGTGGGGCTGGCGCTGACGCCAGCGTTGATTCGCGGCTGGCTGGGTTTGCCGCCATTGGGCATTCAGAGCGCGGCGTATGCCGGGCTGGCGGGGAATCTGTCGGCAATGGTGTGGCTGGCCTGGCGGCTGATCCGCAAGGGCCATCCGCTGGCGCCGGATCGAGAGTTCTTTGCCGCATTGCGACTGGATCGGGTGATTCTCGGCAAGGTCCTGCGCATCGGCCTGCCCACCGGGGTACAGATGATCGTCCTGTCGTTATCGGAGCTGGTGATCCTGGCACTGGTCAATCAGCACGGCTCGCAAGCGACGGCGGCGTATGGCGCAGTAACGCAGATCGTCAACTATGTGCAGTTTCCGGCGCTGTCGATTGCGATCACCGCGTCGATTCTCGGTGCCCAGGCAATCGGCGCCGGGCATCTGCAACGCATGGGGCCGATCCTGCGCACCGGGCTGTTGATCAATGTGTGCCTGACCGGTGGCCTGATTGTGCTGGGTTATCTGTTATCGCACTGGTTGCTGGGCCTGTTCCTGACCGAGGACTCGACCCGGGCGATGGCCGAGCATCTGCTGCACATCATGCTCTGGAGCCTGTTGGTGTTCGGCTTCCAGGCCATCATCGGCGGGATCATGCGTGCCAGCGGCACAGTCCTGGTGCCGGTGGTCATTTCGATTATCTGTGTGGTCGGCGTGCAGTTGCCGACGGCTTACTGGCTCGACGGGCAGTTCGGTTTGCAGGGTGTGTGGATGGCGTTTCCGGTTGCCTATTTGGGGATGCTGATTTTGCAGACCCTGTATTACAAATTGGTGTGGAAGCATCAGAAGATTGAGCGGTTGATATAGGCGCTGGCATAACAACGGGTTGTTTGCTTAAGTCAACCAAGGCCCTCGACGACACACGCCGCCCGGAGAATGTCATGACGTTGCGATTGCTGCTGGTTGCCGCGTTTACATCGTGCGTCATGGTCGGTGCGCAGGCGGCTGAATATAACCGGGTCAACACCAGCGCCAGCCAGATCAGCTTCACCTATCAGCAGATGGGCTCGCGAATGTACGGCACCTTCGGCAAGTTCGAGGCGACGCTGGACTTCGATACCGACGACCTCGGCAAAGCCCAGACCACGCTGCATATCGATCTCGCCAGCATCGATGCCGGCAGTGAAGACGCCAATACCGAACTGGTGAAACCGGCGTGGTTCGACACCGGGAAATTCCCGCTCGCGGTGTTCAAGTCCAGCCGTTTTACTCAAGTGGACGAGCATCGTTACCAAGTCGCCGGTCAGCTCACGCTCAAGGGCATCACTCGCGAGGTCGAGGTGCCGGTGGAGTTGAAACCGGACAACGCCATCGGCATCTTCGACGGTGAGCTGGTGCTCAATCGAGAGGAGTTCGGCCTCGGCGCGGGGGAGTGGGCTGACAGCGTGGTGTCGAGGGACATCAACATCAAATTCAGGGTGGTGGCGCCACAACAGTGACGGTTCAATAGATCCGGCACGGTATGATGTCGCGGTTCGTCGACGGCTCTGATCATCGGCAACGTTTTTTATCGCCGGAGTTTGCCCATGCCACGCATCACCCACTACACCTCCCCATGCCCGGAAAGCGTCAACAGCCAGATCCTGCAAATGGTCGTCGATTACCTGACCGACATCAGTGCGGTCGGCCTCGGCCCGAGCAATCTGCTGTACAACGTTTATCAGTACGCGGTGGGTTATGAGGTGCATCTCTACCTTGAGGCGTTGAACGGCCAGAAGGGCACCGAGGTGGAATTGCTGGTGGCCACTAACGATGAAAACCCGGAGCAAGTCATCGGATTTCTCATCTGTCTGCCGGTGCAGGGCGATTGGGAGGCGTGCAGCGTCGCGTACATGGCGGTGCGTGAAGGCCATCGGCGTCAGGGTGTGGCGCGGGCGATGCTCGCGGACATGGTCGGGCGCTATCCGCATGCGGAACTGGCCTGCAGCATTGGCAAGGTGCCGTATTTCGAGGCACTGGGTTTTGAAGTGATCGGCCAGCGCGAAACCCAGGTGCTGATGAGCACGCGGCATTACCGCAGCAACGGCCTGCGCGGGTTCATCGACACCACGCCGATCTATCGCTCGCTGGAAGTGCAGCAGATTCACACCTATCTGCTGCAGAAGAACGGCAAGCGCGCGATGCTCGATGCGGAAAAACAACGCGATCGCCATCTCGACCAGACCAGCCGCCACGTAGAAGAATTTGTCCGCCAGCGCCTGACTCTGCATTGACCGGGAGCGTGCAATGGACGACTCAAGTACCGCCAGTCGTCCCTGCACAATGCCGCTTCATGCCGGGCGCGATCCCGGCCAACCGGATTTTTTCAGCGCCGCCAGAAGCGTCTGAGCATCCAGGCCCGGCACCGAATGACCGTTGCCCTCGCTGCTGTTGCTGGCGAGCAGGGCATTGATGATCGCTTCTTCAACGGCTTCGGTCGCGGCCAGAAACAGCTCGCTGATGTGGTCGTTGTTGACCATGCGCAAACCGTCGCAGGTGGCTGCGCGTTTAGCCTCGTAAGCGGCAGGCGGGACGTGATCATTGCCGGTGGCGAAGGCAATGAAGATGTCGCCGCTGTGGTCTTCGTTACCGCCGCCGGTACGCGCCAGGCCCAGGCTGGCACGCTGTGCCAGACGCGTGCATTGATGGGGCAGCAGCGGCGCATCGGTCGCCAGGCAGACGACGATCGAGCCCATGCCCGGGTGCGGCAGCGCTGCTCGCAGGAACGGTGAGTCCTTCTGTTCCATATAGCGCCCGACCGGGTAACCATCGACGCGTAATTCACTGCGAATGCCGTGGTTGGCTTGCACGATCGCGCCGACGGTCCAGCCTCCCTGGGCAGCACTCAAACGGCGCGATGCGGTGCCGATGCCACCCTTGAATTCGTGGCAGATCATGCCGCTGCCACCACCCACCGCACCTTCGCCTACCGGCCCATCCACGGCGCCGTTCAGCGCCTCGGCGACATGCTCGGGTTTGACGTGAAAGCCGTTGATGTCATTGAGCAGTCCATCAAAGGTCTCCAGCACCACCGGCATATTCCAGTAAAGCCGCCCGTCATCCGGCTGCTGCTCTCGGTCCAGCACTATCAGCGCATCACGCACCACACCGAGGCTGTGGGTGTTGGTAAAGGCAATCGGACTGGTCAGCAGACCGGCCTCGCGAATCCATTCCAGCCCGGTCGCATCACCGTTGCCATTGAGTACATGCACGCCGGCAAAGCACGGTTGCTGGCTGGTCGAGCCGGGGCGCGGCTCGATCAGCGTGACGCCGGTGCAGATGTCACGGCCGCTGCTGCTGCGACCACGTACATTGCTGTGACCGACGCGCACCCCCGGCACATCGGTAATGGCGTTGAGCGGGCCGGGTTGCATCTGGCCAATCAGGATATCGAGATCACGGGCACGCGGATTCATAAGATTCAGTCTCTTCATTGAAAAGGTCGGGCGGCTTACCGCTCGGATGAGGCAGGCAGATTTCTTGCGCGGTTACTGGCCGTTCTTGACCTTGCTCCACACCCGCGTACGCACGCGTTCGGCGGCTTTGGGCAAGGGTTCGAGGGTGTAAAGCGTGGCCATGGCGGCAGGGGACGGGTACACCGCCGGGTTGTCGCGAGTGGTTGCTGCCACCAGCGTTGTCGCGGCGCGATTGCCATTCGGGTACGACAGGTGATCACTGACCGGTGCGATCACTTCCGGTCGCAGCAGGTAATCGATAAACGCCAGGCCTTGGGCGCGATTGGGGGCGTCCTTGAGCAGCACCAGAGTGTCGAACCACACCGGCGCGCCTTCCTTGGGCAGGCTGTAGGCGATCTTTACGCCGTTATTGGCCTGTTCGGCGTTGGTCTTGGCTTCGAGCATCGCCCCGGACCAGCCAACCGCCACGCAGATATTGCCGTTGGACAGATCGCTGATGAACTTCGAGGAGTTGAAGTAGGCGATGTGCGGGCGCAGCTTGAGCAGCAGTGCTTCGGCTTTTTTGTAGTCTTCGGGGTTGGTGCTGTTGGGCGGCAAGCCCAGATAATGCAGGGCGACCGGCAGCATTTCCGACGGCGAATCGAGCATCGCCACGCCGCACTCGCCCAGTTTGGCCAGATTGGCTTCGTTGAACAGCAACTCCCAGGAATCCACCGGCGCTTTGTCACCCAACACGGCGCGGACTTTTTCGACGTTGTAGCCGATGCCGTTGGTACCCCACAGGTAAGGCACGGCGTACTGATTGCCCGGATCGTTGACCGCGAGTTTTTTCAGCAGATCGGGGTCGAGGTTTTGCCAGCCTGGCAGTTGATCGCGAGGCAATGGGGCGAGGGCGCCGGCCTTGATCAGGGTCGGCAGGCTGAAGTTGCTCGCCACGACAACGTCGTAGCCGCTGCGGCTGGTCATCAGTTTGCCTTCGAGCACTTCGGCGCTGTCGAAGGTGTCGTACACCGGCCGGATGCCGCTGTCGCGCTGGAAATCATGCAGGGTGTTCGGCCCGATGTAGTCGTACCAGTTGTAGACGTGCACGCTCGGCACGTCGGCTGCCATGGCGGCCGAGGAGAGACAAAAACAGGCCAGCAGGCCCGGGTTGATAGATCCACGGTGACGACGCATGATGCGGCACTCCTGGCCTGTCGCAGGCCGGTGATGAACTGGAGTGGTCAGGCTAACGGGCCGGTCACACCAGCCCCATTCCCATCATGGGTTACTCGAAAGGGGTAGTGCGTGGACGCGTTGTTGCAGGAGTTGCCGGTGCATCAGGGTCTGGCGCGGGTATTTACCCAGCTCGGGCAGGACGGTTTCTGGCGCGCGCTGGTCGACACCCTGCGCCTGCTGGTGCCGCTGGACAATGCCCTCGTCGCCCTGATGCAGGCCGGCCAGCCGCCGCGTTTGCTGATCGACTTCGACAGCAAGGGCTACGTGGACGATCAGCAGGAGCTGGCCGGTTATACCGCCGGCATGTACCTGCTCGATCCGTTTTATCAAGCCGCCGTCAGCGGGATCAGCGACGGCCTGCACAGCCTGGCGTCCGTTGCGCCGGATCAGTTTCTGCACAGCGAGTATTACCAGAGCTACTTTCGTGCCGTGGTGGGCGAGGATGAATTACAGTTTCTGATCAACGTCGAAGGCGCGGTACTCGGCTTGTCCCTGGGCCGCTCGACCGCGTTTGGCATGGCCGAGCAGGGCCGGCTCTTGTGCGTTCGTGACTGGGTATTGGCGGCGATGCGTCGCCACATGCAGTTGCTGCCGCCGCAAGGGCCGGTGGCTGAAGCGGTGGTGGGTGATCTGGCGACGTTGCTGGACCGTTTCGATGCCCGGCTGACCGCGCGCGAGATCGACACGGCGCGCCTGATCCTGCAGGGCTTTTCCAGCAAGGCGATGGCCCAGCAGATGAGGATTTCGCCGGAGACCGTGAAGGTGCATCGGCGCAATCTCTATCACAAGCTCAATGTCACCGGGCATGGTGAGTTGTTTGCACTGGTGCTGCGGCCGACGGTTTTTTGATCCACACAGAACTTGTGTGGGAGCGAGCCTTGGTGTTTCAGCTGATGCGCTGGAAGACCAGGGCTTTCAGGCCGCTCTCTGGATCGATATCGGGAAACTCTGGCGGGTTGTCCAGCCGATGCTCGAAGCGCAGGCTCGGCGCTTCCTGGGTCACGCCATCAATGAGAAAGTCGGAACCGAACGACGGGTCGTTCATGCACGCCAGCACCGTGCCTTGCGCGGTCAGCAGTTCCGGCAAGCGGCGCAACACCCGTTGATAATCCTTGGTCAGCAAAAAGCTGCCTTTCTGAAACGATGGCGGGTCGATGATCACCAGATCGTACGGGCCGCTGTTGATCACTTTGCCCCAGGATTTGAACAGGTCGTGGCCGAGAAAGCTGACCTTGCTCAGGTCGTGGCCGTTCAGGCGGTGATTGTCGCGACCTCGGCTCAGCGCGGCGCGGGACATATCGAGGTTGACCACATGGCTGGCGCCACCCTCGATTGCCGCCACGGAAAAGCCGCAGGTGTAGGCGAACAGGTTCAACACCCGCTTGCCCGCCGCCTGTTCGCGCACCCAGTTGCGGCCGTAACGCATATCGAGAAACAGCCCGGCGTTCTGCTTGCGCCCCAGGTCAACGCGGTACTGCAAGCCACCCTCGACAATGGTCATTTCTTCGATTTCCTCACCGATCAGCCATTCGGCCGTGCTTTGCGGCAGATAACGGTGCTGGATCAGCAAAGTGTGCGCGCCGGATTGCTGCCATTCGGCCGATGCAGCGAGTTGCAGCAGTAAATCCCGCAGATCCTGCAGTTGCTCAGGCGCCGGTTCCTTGAAAAGCGACACCAGTACCACGCCCTGCAACCAGTCCACGGTCAGCTGCTCCAGCCCCGGCCAGCAGCGCCCGCGGCCGTGAAAAAAACGGCGGGTTTCGCTGGGCGCCGTTGCCAGTGCGGGCAGCAAATGAGCGTGGAGGGTCGCGAGCGCTTCAGGGGTCATGGATCAGGATCGGCCAGTCAAAGGGCCGGCATTTTAACCACAAATGAGGGGATTCGATGGGCGCTGCGCTTCGAAAAACAACACCTTGGCGAAATCCTCTGTATCAAAAATGAATTTCTACAGGGCGCGCTGCTCATACCTGATAAGCAGCGGATTCAAAACCGCTTATCAAAAATGTAATTCGGGGGAGTGCTGTTCATGTGCCCTACACCTACGTCGAGCGCGCACCTTCCTGGCGGGTTGATTCTGATTGTCGAGGACGATCCGTTGATTCTGGAGTTTCTTTGCGAAATTCTCCAGGAGGAAGGGTTCAAGGTCGAACCGAAAACCAGCGCCGACGCTGCGTCGCTGTATCTGGAAAAGCACGCGGCGGACGTTGCGCTGCTGCTGACCGACATCACCATGCCCGGCACGCTTAACGGCGCCGACCTGGCCAATCTGTTCGGCGACCGCTGGCCGGAGAAACCGGTGATGGTCATGTCCGGCTATGAAACGCCTGAGACCTCCGGGGTCAAGCATTCGGTGGCGTTCATCAAGAAGCCGTGGGCGATCGGACAGTTGCTCGACTGTGTGGAAAGCGCGTTCAAATCCAAGGCGCCGCAGTTGCACTGACAAGTGCTACATTGCCGGGCCAGGCTGCCCGGCCAACTGTCAGAGGATTTGCTCTCTTGTCTGCACAAGCATCGGTTTTTGATCGCGCGTTCGGCGCGTTCCTGTTCGACATGGACGGCACCGTCCTCAACTCCATCGCCGCCGCCGAGCGCATCTGGTCAGCGTGGGCGGTGCGCCATGGCGTTGATGTCGAGACGTTCCTGCCGACCATCCATGGCGCGCGGGCGATCGACACCATCACCCGGCTGAATCTGCCGGGCGTGGATGCCGAGCAACAGGCAGCTTTCATCACCGCAGCGGAAATCAATGACGTTGAAGGCATTGTCGAGATTCCTGCGGCGGCAGCCTTTCTCAACGCGCTGCCGAAAAATCGTTGGGCGATGGTGACGTCGGCGCCTCGCGATCTGGCGTTGCGGCGGATGGCGGCGGCGGGTATCCCCGAGCCGGCGGTGATGATCACGGCGGAAGATGTAAAGGCTGGCAAGCCTGATCCCTCCGGTTATCTTTTGGCAGCGAAAAAGCTTGGCGTTGAACCGGCGGACTGTCTGATTTTTGAAGACGCCACGGTTGGTATTCAGGCTGCGGAAGCGGCGGGCGCTGCACTGATGATCATCACCACCACGCACCAGCACCCGATCGAAACGGCGCATGCGACGTTGGCCAGTTACGATGCGATCGGCGTCAGGGTCGGCGCCGATGGTCTGCTTCGTCTGACGGAAATCTGATCTGTTCCGAAATGCCCCTCACCCTAGCCCTCTCCCGGAAGGAGAGGGGACTGACCGGGGGATATTCAGGTAATACGCCGAATTGAAAAGTCTTCTCTGAATCCATAATCGCTATGGTCTTTCAGGTCGACGTCAAGTTCAGCACAACTCGATCGGTTCCCTCTCCCCCGGGAGAGGGCTAGGGTGAGGGGCTACGGTCTGCCAGACACAGGGGATCGTCGATCAAACCACATCCCCGTCACCGGTCGGCAGCTCAACCATGCCGGCAATATCGCAACTACGCTGATCCATGCTTGTGAAATCGTCGCCAAAGTCGAGCGCGGTGGAACTCCTTGCTAATGAGGTAAACGCATGAAGATTGATCTGAGTGGAAAACTGGCCATCGTCAGCGGCAGTACCGGCGGCATCGGTCTGGGCATCAGCCAGTCGTTGGCCGAAGCCGGGGCGACGGTGGTGGTCATCGGTCGCGACACGGCCAAGGTCGAGCAGGCGCTGGCGAGCATTCGCCAAGCGGTGCCCAGCGCGCAGTTGCGTGGTCTGACCGCCGATCTGGGCACGGCCGAGGGCGCGGAAAAGCTGTTCGCCGCCGAACCGCGCGCGGACATTCTGGTGAACAACCTTGGCATCTTCAACGACGTCGATTTCTTCGAGACTCCCGACAGCGAGTGGACGCGCTTCTATGAAGTCAACGTGATTTCCGGCGTGCGCCTGGCGCGGCATTATGTGCCGGCGATGGTTGAGCAGGGTTGGGGCCGGGTGATCTTTCTGTCATCGGAATCCGGGGTGGCGACGCCGGCTGACATGCTCAATTACGGCGTGACCAAAAGCGCCAACCTCGCGGTGTCCCACGGCTTGGCCAAGCGTCTGGCTGGCACCGGGGTCACGGTCAATGCGATCCTGCCGGGGCCGACTTTCACCGACGGCCTGCAGGACATGCTCAGAGACGCGGCCGCCGAATCCGGGCGCGACCTGCGCGACGAAGCCGACGCCTTTGTGCGCAAGGCCCGTCCGACGTCGATCATCCAGCGTGTGGCGGATGTTTCGGAGGTGGCGCATCTGGTCACGTACATTGCTTCACCGCTGTCCTCGGCCACCACGGGCGCAGCCTTGCGCGTCGATGGCGGTGTAGTCGACAGCCTGACGATCTGAATTTTCCAAAAGAGAGATTTTATGCCAACTGCATCCGCAACCATCGACATCCCGGCCTCGGCCGATCAGGTCTGGCAATTGATCGGCGGCTTCAACACGCTGCCGGACTGGCTGCCATTGATTATCCAAAGTGAACTGAGCGAAGGCGGGCGAGTGCGCACGCTGAAAACGGGCGATGGCGGCGTTGTCGTCGAACGTCTGCAGACCTTCGATAACGCTGCGAGAACCTACAGCTATTCCATCGAACAGGCACCGTTCCCGGCCAGCGATTACCTGGCGACGATCAAGGTTGAAGCCCAGGGGCAGGGCTCGCGGGTGACGTGGTCGGGGCTCTTCAATGCGGTCGGCGTGAGCGATGAAGAAGTGGTGGCGCTGTTCAACGGCATCTACCAGGGCGGGCTCGAGGCCTTGCGGGCGAATTACCCAACCTGAGACGCAGATCGTTCCCACGCTCTGCGTGGGAATGCAGCCCGGGACGCTCTGCGTCCCATTTCGAAAGCCGGAACGCGGAGCGTCCCTTGAGGCATTCCCACGCGGAGCGTGGGAACGATCGGCGCGAGACGTCAGGCCTGACTGATCAAACTCTGCCGACAATCCAGCACCAGTTTCGCCCCGCCCAGATCGCTGCTGCCGACGTCAAGACTGAAGCCGTGCAAGCTCACAATCGCCGCGACAATCGACAGCCCCAGACCAAAGCCACTCTGCGGCTGGCCACCCTCGGTGCGGTAAAACCGCTGGAACACCGCCTCACGTTCCGCCTCGGGAATCCCCGGGCCTGAATCGTGCACCTCGATCCGCGTCTGGCCATTGGCATTGACCCCACGCAACATCACCGTGCCGCCGGGCGGGGTGAATTTGATCGAGTTGCTCAGCAGGTTCGCCAGCGCTTCGAACAGCAGTGCGCGGTCGCCATTGAGCGGCGGCAGCGTCTCCGGCATGTTCAACTGGAAACGCAGATCGCCTTCCTCGGCCAGCGGCAGATAGAACTCGTGCAACTCCTCCAGCAAACGCACCGGATCAAGTTCGACGAAACCTGAACGGCGCTGGCGATCTTCCAGTTCGGAAATCCGCAACAAACCCCGGAAGCGCGCCATCAGCGTATCCGCTTCAGCCAGTACCAAGTCCAGTTGCGCCGCTTCTTGCGAACCTTCGCCGGCCTGTTGCTGCATGCGATACAACTGCGCGCGCAGGCGGGTCAGCGGCGTGCGCAAATCGTGGGCGATGTTGTCGCAGACGCCTTTGACCTCGTTCATCAAGCGCTCGATGCGCTCAAGCATGGCGTTGACGATGGCGGCGAGCATGTCCAGTTCATCGCGGCGATTGGACAACGGCAAGCGGTGCGTCAGGTCGCCGGCAACGATGGCCTGGGCGCTGTTCTGGATCGCGCGGATGCGCTGCAACGGTCGACGCCGCAGCAGATGCCAACCGGCGACCCCGGGAATAATCGTCAGCGACACGCCCCAGAACAACGCGTGCAAAATGATCCGCGTCACCGCAAACAGCGAGCCATTGTCACGCAGCAGCACCAGCCAGCGCCCGTCGCGAGTCTGGGTGGCCACAGCATCGCAGCTGTCGCTCGGCAGGGTCGGGTCATCGGAATCGGCGCACTCGGCGAGCATATG
This sequence comes from Pseudomonas sp. H26/SER47-MNA-CIBAN-0231, assembly GCF_040310465.1. Classification (NCBI taxonomy): domain Bacteria; kingdom Pseudomonadati; phylum Pseudomonadota; class Gammaproteobacteria; order Pseudomonadales; family Pseudomonadaceae; genus Pseudomonas; species Pseudomonas sp. H26/SER47-MNA-CIBAN-0231. The sequence continues at coordinate 152,863 of NZ_JBEOPW010000001.1, forward strand.
GATCTTGCCGTCGAGCGGCAGTCCTTCGGGAATTTGCTGAAGTGCGCCGCCCAGGTAAACGCCGTCAGCGCTGAACAGACCATAGGCGTCAATACCACGGATATCGAAGGTCATGCTGGCGGCGAGGGCGTCTTCGAGTTGCTCGCCGCGAAAATGCGAAAACAGATGCTGGCGTTGCATCAACGAATGTTTGGCCAGTTTGTCGAGGTAGCCGGATACCTCGTAGTACATGACCCCCATGAGGATCGCGCTCCACGCCACGAACAGCGAGCTGTACAGCGCCAGCAAGCGGCTGCTGGACGAGCGCCAGCCGTCAGACGGGTTCGGCAATGACATAGCCGGAGCCCCGTACCGTGCGGATCAGCGGAACGTTGCCGGCTGCGTCGATCTTCTTGCGCAGACGGCCGATGTGCACGTCGATCAGGTTGGTGCCCGGGTCGAAGTGATAACCCCAGACCTCTTCGAAAATCATCATCCGCGAGAGAATCTGGCCGCTGTTGCGCATCAGAAACTCGAGCAGTTTGTATTCGGTGGGCAACAGCGTCAGCACCTGTCCGGCGCGGCGGGCTTCATGGCTGATCAGGTCGAGTTCGAGGTCAGCGACGTTCAATGTCGTGGCCTGGGTGGCGACGCTGTTCTGTCGGCGCAGCAACACTTCCACCCGCGCGGCCATTTCATCGGTGGCGAACGGTTTGGTCAGGTAGTCATCGCCACCGGCGCGCAAACCGCGCACGCGCTCATCGACATCGGAGAGGGCGCTGATCATCAGAATCGGCGTCGCCACGCCCATGGTGCGCAGGGTGGTGACGATGGCCAGACCATCCAGCTCGGGCAACATGCGGTCGAGGGTGATCAGGTCGTAGTTGCCGCTGACGGCACGGTCGAGGCCCTCGCGGCCATTGTCGACCCAGTCGACATCCAGCCCGTGGCTGCTCAGTTCGGCAACGATTTCCCGCGCGGTCACGGCGTCGTCTTCGATGGTCAAGATACGAGTCATAGGCAGGCCTGCTGATCGGTTCAAACGGAATGGCAGCATTTTGCCAAGAATTTACCGTGACGCTTTAAATTAACTTTCATCTTCGTCGCGACGGTGAATCGGAATTGATCGGATTTGCCTGTCAGCCATCAATGCAGAAAACCCGCAGGCGCTGACCATTTATTGCAAATTGCACGGATCAGCGAAGTTCAAACTTTATAACCTGTTGAAAATAAAGAGTTTATTTAGTTTCTGTAACTGGCACGGTCACTGCAATTCCTCACCTGACGAGTTGTAACACCATTTTTCATGCCTGGAGCAGTACAACAATGAATAGATCCCCTGATGGCTATTATCCTGCCGTGGAAGAGTCGAGCAGCGTCTCAGGCGTGTCCTGGGGCGCGATCTTTGCCGGTGCTGCGGCGGCCGCTGCGCTGTCGATGATTCTCGTGCTGCTCGGTTTCGGTCTGGGCTTTTCGGCGGTTTCACCGTGGGCCGGAGAGGGCGTCAGCGCCAAGGGCCTGGGCATTTCGACGATTGTCTGGCTGGCGGTGACGCAGATCATTGCTTCCGGCATGGGCGGCTACATTGCCGGTCGTCTGCGGGTGAAATGGGCGAACATGCACGGTGACGAAGTCTACTTCCGTGACACCGCCCACGGCTTCCTCGCCTGGTGCGTCGCCACGCTGGTCACCGCTGTGCTGGTGGTCGGTTCGGTCAGCAGCGTCGTCAGCGGCGGTGTGCAGGCTGGGGCTAACGTCGTCGGCGGTGCTGCCGGTGCCATGAGCCAGGCTGCCGGTTCTGCCGCAGCCAATACTGACAGCGATCAGTACGGCTACTTCGTCGACAGCCTGTTCCGTGACGACCGTCCGGCTGCCGTCAGCGATGACGCCGCACGCGGCACCGTGACCCGCATCTTCGCCCAGAGCCTGGCCAACGGTCAGCTCAGCGCCGAAGACCGCACCTACCTCGCACAACTGGTGTCGCAACGTACCAACCTGAGCCAGGCCGATGCTGAACGTCGCGTTGACGAGATCTACGCCAACACCCAGAAAGCCATCGCTGACGCGAAACTGAAAGCCCAGCAAGCTGCCGACACCGCCGCGAAAGTCGCTGCCTACACCTCGCTGTGGATGTTCGTCGCGCTGCTGGCCGGTGCGTTCTTCGCCAGCCTGGCAGCCACCTTCGGCGGTCGTCGTCGCGATGCAGTCGAGTACGTTGAAGTCGACACCTACACCACAACCACTCCGGTCCGTTAAAAAGGAGAGTCACCATGCGCTCATTACTGCTGTTCTTCCTCGGCGTACCGATCCCGATCATCATCCTGATCGCCCTGTTCGTACACTGATCCCTCTGAGGCAGGATGCCTCTGCCGCTTTCATCTTCGGCTGAAAGCGGCTTTTTTGCGTTTGGGAACTGCAAACGCAAGCTTGGTGAATTACTCGGTCGGCACGACATTATCCAGCGCTTTGTTCACGGCCAGTTCTCCCAACATCACCACTTGCGCAATGCCCAACAGGGTATTGCGCCGTGAGCCTTCGAGCATCCCGGCAAAGTCACCGAGCATCACCGTGGCGGACGCCAGGGATTCGCACGCGTTGACCAGCAAGGATTCGGTGTCGGATTGCGGGTTGACCATGAACAGAGTATTGGGGCTGTACGGCGTGGCGTTGATCCTGGCCGGCGGATTGGAAGGTGTGTGTGACATCAGCTGAAACTCCGATGAGAGCCGCTTGGTGTGAGAGAGAACGCCACGGGGTGACGTGCACGCTGGCAGTGAGGGAGCACGCCCCCTCATACCTCGGTTGCGGCTAGTTCGACACGCGTCGGCTGTCGAGCACGCGATTGACGACCAGCTCACTCAGCATGATCACCTGCTGCAACATCAGCAGCGAACGGCGCTGTGCAGGCTCGATGACGTTGCTTATTTCGCGGGCCATGTCGTTCGCCGCAGCCAGCGATTCACAGGCTTCGAGGAGCAAGGTTTCCTCGTCCACCGTTGGGTCGACGAGAAAGATCCGGCCCGGTTGACGAGTGGGAATCGTAGTCTTCACGGTTTGCGGATCGAGATAAAAGTTGATGGCGCGAGCGGCGGCGTCTTTTATGCGCTGAGGCTCCAGAGCGGGGTCGTACGGGATCGAATCGGCTTCTGGCGGGTTTGGCGTTACTTTGAACATGGATGACTCTCTATCTTGAAGGAATGAAGAGCCGTCACTATCGCTACCAAACGAAGGGTGGCGGCCACGCGCAGGTTGGTAGACCGGTCAAGATAGTTAACCCCGGCGCTCACGAATGAGCCCCACGCATGGTCACCATGAAGAGCTGACCCTCAAAGGAGGGGCCGCTTAAAGGGACGCCATACAACTATCAAGAAACGGGCTACCAAACCCGATCACTGTTTTGCAGTGACAGGGAAACGATATAGCCCTACCGATAGCCGTGTAAGCCGGCGGATTCTGATGCACCCGTAGGCAGCGACGCAAGGCGTTGTAGGTCCGATGCCGTAACAGCGCGTGTGATTTAAACATGATCGAAAAATTGCGTTTATCCACCGCGTAAGGGCCGGCATGCCTGAGCCTTTTGCTTTCGGCAACTCAACAAAGCGACAATCGGTTCCCGAAGTGCCCTAGCTTCACTCCCCCGATTTTTCAATTAAGGAAGAACACGTTGGACAAGAAGGAAACCAAACGCCAGGTCAGCGAAATGCTCGATGGGGGGCGCTCGAAAACCGAGACTTTCAAGGCATTCTCCGGTGGTGCGCTGAAAGACAAGGCGCTGGCGTACCTGATCGGCTCACGCCCCGATCCGAATCTGATTGAACGACACGCCGGCAAGATCAAGATCCTTCTCGGACTGACTTACGTTCAGGCGCTGATCGGTCTGGTGGGCGGCTATCTCCTCGGGCTGACCATCAGCAGCGGTTTCGCCATCGGACTTGGTTTGTTCGCCGGTGGCGTGCCTTTGCTTTTTGCCTGGGGTTTTTATCGCAACGCTGCCCATGCCTATACGGTGTACGTGATGCTCTCGATCAGCCAGATGCCGCGCATGTTCAAGGAATATGCGGATGACCCGATCGGTACGGTGGTCGGCGTGGCGATCACGCTGGCGATGATCTTCTACGTCGCTTGGCTGAAAAACCTGCTGTTCCCGGACCTTGCGTTGATCGGCGCAAAGAAGATCAAAGGCCAGTTCGTCTTCTCCAACTAACCGTTTCCATCCCGCCATTTTCACTGGCCTGGATCAATATTTCGCCTGGCGATATCGCCTACCGTAAATGATCCAGGCCTTTGCTGAGGTATGAGCTACAGTGCTTGTCGCGCACCTTGTTGCGCTGGCGAAGTATCCGCGTCGACGTTGAAAACACAGCAAGAAAAGCGTCGACGAGGCGTAGTGCAGCAAGGAGCTGTCACAACCTCAACTGAATCTTCACGGACGAACACCGTAAATGAACTGCCTAGAAAGAACCTTCGATATCCAGCCCTTGGTGCAGGCGGACATGACCGTGCACATCAACGGCCAAGCGGTCAGCGCCGCCATTGGCGAAACCGTTCTCAGCGTCATCCAGTCCCTCGGCGTGCGCCAGATCGCACGCAATGACCACGATCAGATCAGTGGCGCCTATTGCGGCATGGGCGTGTGCCAGTGCTGTCTGGTGAAAATCAACGGTCGGCACAAGCGCCGCGCCTGCCAGACGGTGGTGCGCGACGGCATGCAGATCGAAACCCGAGTCAACCGCGTCGTCGCGCAGGAGGTCGTATGAGCCTGCAACCGTTGATCGTCGGCGGCGGGCCGGCGGGGATGGCGGCGGCCATCGAACTGGCGCGCCACGGCGTGCGCTGCACCTTGCTCGAAGAGGCTTCGCGCCTCGGCGGCGTGGTCTATCGCGGGCCGCTGCGTGATGGCGTGCAGCTGGATTATCTCGGGCCGCGTTATTCCGAAGCACTGGACAAACTGCACGGTGAATTTCAGCAGCAGTCAGGGCTGATCGACGTACGCCTCAGCCATCGCGTGGTCGGCGCTGAAGGCACTCGCGCTCTGGTGGTGCTCGATGGCGATGAACAGCTGCACGAGATGGCTTACTCGCAACTGCTGCTGGCCGCCGGTTGCCATGAACGCAGCGTACCGTTTCCCGGCTGGACGTTGCCGGGAGTGATCCTGCTCGGCGGTCTGCAGTTGCAGATCAAGAGTGGCGTGGTCAAGCCGCAAGGGCCGGTGATCATCGCCGGCACCGGGCCGTTGCTGCCGCTGGTTGCGACCCAGTTGCATGCCTCTGGCGTGCGCGTCGCCGGCGTCTACGAGGCTTGTGCGTTCGGCAAGATCGCCCGCGAGAGTCTGGCGCTGCTGAACAAGCCGCAGCTATTCCTCGACGGCTTGAGCATGCTCGCTTACCTCAAGTTGCACGGCATCCCGATGAACTACGGCTGGGGCGTGGTCGAAGCCCACGGCGACGGCGAGTTGAAAAGCGTCAGCGTCGCGCCGTATTCGTCGGCGTGGGAGGCGGATCTGTCGCGGGTCGAGCGTTTCGAAGCGCAGACGCTGGCGGTCGGTTACGGTTTTATTCCGCGCACGCAATTGAGCCAGCAGATGGGCCTTGATCACGGCTTCAGCGACGATGGCTACCTGCGTGCCAACGCCAATGTCTGGCAGCAAAGCAGCGTGGCGCATGTGCATCTGGCCGGCGACATGGGCGGGATCCGCGGCGGCGAAGCGGCGATGCTCGCCGGCAAGATCGCCGCCACTTCGATCCTCCTGCAGCGCGGTGTGCTCGACGCCGAGCTCGCCCGGGTGCGCCGTGATCGCTACGCAAGCAAACTCAGAGCCATCGTGCGCTTTCGTGCGGCGGTAGATCGCTACACTGAGCGCGGCGTCGGTCAGATCGCTTTGCCCACAGCCGACACGGTGATCTGCCGCTGCGAACATGCGACCCGCGCCGACATCGATCTGGCCCTGGAGCAGGGTGTGCAAGATATCGCCAGCCTGAAAATGCGCACCCGCGTGAGCATGGGCGATTGTCAGGGGCGGATGTGCGTCGGCTATTGCAGCGATCGCCTGCGCCAGGTCACCGGACGTCAGGATGTCGGTTGGCTGCGCCCACGCTTCCCGATTGATCCGGTACCGTTTTCCGCGTTCCAGTCTCTCGGCACGGAGGGCGCTTGCCATGAGTAAGTTCTACGACGTGGTCATTGCCGGTGGCGGTGTGATCGGCGCCTCCTGCGCCTACCAATTGTCCAAGCGCAAAGATCTCAAGGTGGCACTGATCGACGCCAAGCGCCCCGGCAACGCAACCCGTGCTTCGGCGGGTGGTTTATGGGCGATCGGCGAGTCGGTCGGCCTCGGTTGCGGGGTGATTTTCTTTCGCATGATGTCGGCCAACCGCAAGCGCGAAACCCAGGGCGCCGCAGTCGCGGTGGACGCCAGTACGCCGCATATTTTGCCGGAATCCTTCTTCGATTTTGCCTTGCAGTCCAACGCGCTCTATCCGGCGTTACACCGCGAGCTGAAAGACAATCACGGCATGGATTGCAAGTTCGAAAAGACCGGGCTGAAATTCGTGATCTATGACGACGAAGATCGGCTGTATGCCGAGCACATCGTCGGCTGCATTCCGCATCTGGCCGATCAGGTGCGCTGGCTCGATCAAGCGGCGTTGCGCGCGGCCGAACCGAGCGTCAGCCATGAGGCGCGTGGGGCGCTGGAGTTTCTCTGCGACCATCAGGTCAGCCCGTTCCGCCTCGCGGATGCCTACATGGAAGGCGCGCGGCAGAACGGCGTCGATATCTTCGCCAACACCAACGTCACCGGCGTGCTGCATCACGGCACTCGCGTGACCGGCGTGCAGACGGCGGAGGCGGGGGTGTTCCACTGCAAGACGCTGATCAACGCCGCCGGTGCCTGGGCGGCGGATCTGAGCGAGTGGGCGACGGGTATCCGCATTCCGGTGAAACCGGTGAAAGGGCAGATCCTGCTGACCGAGCGCATGCCGAAAATCCTCAACGGCTGCCTGACTACCAGCGATTGCTACGTGGCGCAAAAGGACAACGGCGAAATCCTTATCGGCAGCACCACCGAAGACAAAGGCTTCGACGTCACCACCACCTACCCGGAAATCGCCGGGCTGGTGCAGGGCGCGGTGCGCTGTCTGCCGGAGCTTGTGGACGTCAATCTGAAGCGCACCTGGGCGGGGCTGCGTCCGGGCTCGCCGGATGAGTTGCCGATCCTCGGGCCGATGCGTGGGGTCGAGGGTTATCTGAATGCTTGCGGGCACTTCCGCACCGGGATTCTGACGTCGGCGATTACCGGGGTGTTGCTGGATAAATTGGTGAATGACGAACCGCTGCCGCTGGATATCACGCCGTTTCTGGCGGATCGGTTTGCGGTTGCAGCCGTCGAGCCGGCGCCCGCTCTGGAACTGGCCTGATTCTCTCCCACATGATCGTTCCCACGCTCTGCGTGGGAATGCCTCAAGGGACGCTCCGCGTTCCAGCTCGGGAAGTGGAACGCGGAGCGTCCCGGGCTGTGTTACCACGCGGAGCGTGGGAACAATCAAATCAAAAGATCGCAGTCTTCGGCAGCTACAGGGAATTCGCATGCATCAGGATTTGCGCGCTTCCTCTTCGAGCTGATCCGATTCAAACAGTTTGGCCAGTTCCGCCCGGGCTTCCTGGGCGGTCTGCAGGACTTTGGCGGCGTCGTCGTAGACAGCGTGTTGCGCCTCCAGCACCTGTTCGTCGTGATGCTTGAAACGCTTGATCCGCGCATCGGCCTGGGCTTGGGTCAGACCGAGGCCGACCAGCGTGCGCCGGCTCATTTCCAGGCTCGAATAATAGGTCTCACGAATCGCTTCCGCGCCGACATCCACCAGGCGATGCACGTGCTGACGGTTACGCGCGCGGGCGATGATTTTCATGTGCGGATAGTGCTTGTGCACCACTTCGGCAGTCTTGATGTTGGTCTCCGGATCGTCCGTGGCGATGACGAAATATTCCGCTTCGCCAACCTTCGCCGCGTGAAGGATTTCCGGGCGCATCGGGTCGCCGTAGAACACTGGCACACCGCCGAAGCTGCGCGACAGTTCGATGGTTTCCACCGAGGTGTCCAGCGCAACGAACTTGATGTTCTGCGCGCGCAGAATCCGCGCCACGATCTGGCCCATCCTGCCCATGCCGGCAATCACTACGCGTGGCGCTTCGGTGTCGATTTCGCGGAATTTCTCCGGCACTTCCACCGGCTGTACTTTCGGACTGACCAGCCGTGCGCAGATCAACAGCAACAACGGCGTCAGCGCCATTGACAGGGTGATGGTCAGCACCAGCAGGTCGTACAGACGCGGCTCGAACAGGCCCTGATCGCGACCGATCTTGAACACCACGAAGGCAAACTCACCGCCGGCAGCGAGGACGATGCCGAGGCGGATTGCGCTGATCTTGTTCAGTCCACCTGCCAAGCGCCCAACCACGAACAGCAGCGGCAACTTCAGACCGATCAGCAACAAGGTCAGGCCCAACACGGTGATCGGCGCGCTCAACAACAGGCTGAGGTTGGCGCCCATGCCGACGCTGATGAAAAACAGCCCGAGCAGCAGGCCCTTGAACGGTTCGATCTGCGCTTCCAGCTCGTGGCGATATTCCGAGTCCGCCAGCAGTAGACCGGCGAGAAACGCGCCCAGCGCCATCGACACACCGACCAGATCCATTAGCCACGCGGTGCCGATCACCACCAGCAACGCGGTGGCGGTGGACACTTCCGGCAGCCCGGTTTTCGCCACCACGCGAAATACCGGACGCAGCAGATACCGCCCGCCGATCACCACCACGGCAATGCCGCCGAGCACCTGCAAGCTGTGACGAATATCGTCGGCGGTGCTGGTGTGGTGATCGACGCCGGCGAGCATCGGCACCAGGGCGATCAATGGAATCGCCGCAATGTCCTGGAAAAGCAGAATCGCAAACGCCAGCCGCCCGTGGGGGCTGGTCAGTTCCTTGCGTTCGGCAAGGCTTTGCAGGCCGAACGCCGTGGAGGAGAGCGCCAGACCGAGGCCCAGCACAATGGCGCTGTTCAGCGGCTGGCCGAACACCGACAGTGCCAGCACGCCGATCACCGATGCGGTCAACAGCACCTGCGCCAGACCGACGCCGAACACCGATTTGCGCATCACCCACAAGCGGCGCGGCGACAGCTCCAGGCCGATGATGAACAGCAGCAACACCACGCCCAGCTCGGAAATATGCGCAACGCTTTGCGGGTTGCCGATCAGGCCGAGCACCGACGGGCCGATGATCACCCCGGCAAACAGATAACCGAGCACCGCGCCCAGTTGCAGACGTTTGGCCAAAGGCACGGTGAGCACGGCCGCGAACAGAAACACGACGGCGGCTTGCAACAGATTGCCTTCATGGGGCATTGGAACGACTCCTGACTACGGGTACGGCGGGGGGGACAAGGATAAGGGTTACGCGGTCTCCAGACCATTCGAGATCCAATGTGGGAGCGAGCCTGCTTGCGAATGCGCTGGGTCAGCCAACTATGCATTGACTGATGCCCCGCGTTCGCGAGCAGGCTCACTCCCACGAGGGCAGCTTCCATCAGGCCTGTAATAATTTGCATCAACTGGTTACATTTATAACCCCTGCGCATCAATTTCCGGAAACGCCATGGCCATCAACTTCGACCTCAACGACCTGCAAGCCTTTCGTGCGGTGGTCGAGCAGGGCAGTTTTCGCAAGGCTGCCGACACCGTGCGCCTGTCGCAACCGGCGCTGAGCCGGCGCATCGAAAAGCTCGAAGATGCCCTTGGCGTGAAACTGTTCGAGCGCACCACGCGCAAGGTCAGCCTGACCCAGGCCGGGCGCGGCTTCATGCCCAGCGTCGAGCGCTTGCTCGATGATCTCGACATTGCCTTGCTCGGCATCAGCGAAGTCGCCTCGACGCGCTTGGGCCATGTCACCGTCGCCTGCGTGCCGTCGGCGGCGTACTACTTCATGCCCCGCGTGGTCGCGCGCTATCACCAGCAATTTCCACGGATCAAGGTCAAAGTCCTCGATTCCAGCGCCCACGATGTGTTGAGTGCAGTGGTCAATGGCGAGGCGGATTTCGGTTTGAGTTTTCTCGGCACGCAGGATGCCAAAGTCGAGTTCGAACCGCTTGTGCAGGAGTGCTACGTTGTCGCCTGTCGTCGCGATCATCCGCTGGCCGGGCGCAGCAGCGTCAGCTGGGACGAGTTCTATCAACAGGATTACATCGCGCTGGACAAGACTTCGGGCAACCGCTTTCTGCTTGATCAGGCCTTGGGCGGGGTGGTGCCGCAGCGTCAGAGCATCTGCGAGACGCGGCATGTGACGACGATGATCGGTCTGGTAGAGGCGGGTCTGGGCGTGGCAGCGGTGCCGTTGATGGCGATGCCCGGGCCGGATCATCCGATCCTGACGCGGGTGCCACTGATTGAGCCGCAGGTGATGCGCAGTGTCGGCATCATCAAGCGCCGGGATCGCACGTTGACCCCGGCGGCACTGGAACTGGAGCGGCTGGTCGTGGAAATGCGCGTCCAGCCGCCAACGATCAACGCTTGACCGAATCCAGCCCGGTGGCCTGCACGTCAGCCTGAGCGGCCGGTGCAGCGAGGTAGGCGAGCAGGGCCTTGGCTTCTTGCGGATGCTCGGCCTTGACCGGAATCCCAGCGGCGAAACGCGTCACCGACTGCACCGATTCCGGAATCTTCGCGACGAAGCTTACGCCCGGCACCGGCAGCAATTCGCTGACCTGCTGGAAGCCCAACTGATAGTCGCCAGTGGCAACCACCGAGCCGACCGGGATCCTGGCGATCATCTTGGCTTTCGGTTTCAACTGATCTTCGATGCCGAGTTTCTTGAACAGCTGCTGCTCGATGTACACGCCGCTGGCGCTGTCGGAGTAGGCCACCGATTGCGCATCAAGCAGGGTTTTCTTCAGGCCGTCGACGCTGCTGATGTCCGGTTTCGCCGCGCCTTCACGCACCACCATGCCAATCCGCGAATCCGCCAGTTCAACGCGGGAGGCCGGGTCGACCTTGCCTTGTTTGATCAGCTCATCGAGGGCGTAACCGACCATGATCACCACGTCGGCGTGCTCACCGCGTGCCAGACGATTGGGAATGGCTTCCGGCGCCTTGCCCATCGACGGGCCGAGACTGGTGGTGAGCGTGTTGCCCGTTGCGGCGGCGAACTTCGGCCCGAGGATCTTGTAGGCGGCAGTGAAACCACCGGAGGTCATCACGCTCAGTTCTTCGGCCTGGGCCGCGAAGTTGAACGCGAGACCGGCGAGCAGGGCGGTGACAGTAAAGAGTTTTTTCATGGCGAGTATTCCTCAGGCCGCGACAGGTTGCAGACGACCACCGGCACGGCGGTACAGATAAAGCGTGGCGCACAGGGCGCACAGGGCACCGATGCTCATCCAGTAGCCTGGCGCGGCTTTGTCGCCGGTGTACTGGATCAGGAAGGTCGACATCGCCGGGGTGAAACCGCCGAAAATCGCCGTGGCCAGGCTGTAAGCCAGGGAGAAACCGGCGACGCGCACTTCCACCGGCATGATTTCGGTCAACGCCGGAATCATCGCGCCGTTGTACAAGCCGTAAATGAAGGACAACCACAGCAGCGACAGCAGCATGTTGGTGAAGCTCGGCGCCTGCACCAGGAACGACAGCGCCGGATAAGTCGTGGCCAGCGCCAGCAAGGCCATGCCTATCAGCACTGGGCGACGACCGATACGGTCGGACAACGCACCACCAATCGGCAGCCAGAAGAAGTTCGACACACCCACCAGCAGCGTCACCAGCAGCGCGTCGGAAGTGCTCAGGTGCAGCACGGTTTTACCGAAAGTCGGCGCGTACACGGTGATCAGGTAGAACGCGGTAGTGGTCAGCGCGACCATCAACATCCCGCCGAGCACCACGCCCCAGTTCTGGCCAAGGGTGCGGAACACTTCGCGCATGCTCGGGCGATGTTTACGCGCGGCGAACTCTTCGGTTTCGGCCAAGTTGCGGCGCAGGAAGAAGATGAACGGGACGATCATGCAGCCGACGAAAAACGGAATGCGCCAGCCCCAGGCGGCCACGGCTTGCGGCTCCATCCACTGGTTCAGACCGTAGCCCAGCGCGGCAGCAACGATGATCGCCACTTGCTGACTGGCCGACTGCCAAGCAGTGAAAAAGCCTTTGCGACCCGGCGTGGCGATCTCGGACAGATACACCGAGACACCGCCCAATTCCGCACCGGCCGAGAAGCCTTGCAGCAGTCGCCCGATCAGTACCAGCGCCGGGGCGAACAGGCCAATGGTTTCGTATCCGGGCACCAGCACAATCAATATCGTGCCGCTGGCCATGATCGACAGGGTGACGATCAGACCTTTGCGCCGGCCGACGTCATCGATGTAGGCGCCGAGCACGATGGCGCCCAGCGGACGCATCAGGAAGCCTGCGCCAAACACCGCAAAAGTCATCATCAGGGAGGCGAACTCGCTGCTCGCCGGGAAGAACACCGCCGCAATCTGCGTGGCGTAGAAGCCGAACAGAAAGAAGTCGAACTGTTCGAGGAAGTTGCCCGAGGTCACCCGGAAGATGGCACCGGCCCGCGAGCCGTTGGTTGGGATTGAGGCTGTCATAGAAAAGTACTCCACCGCTTTTATGACGTGCGCTACGGAGAAGCGGCGCACGGTTTTTATTGAGGTGGATGGTGGCGCAGATGTAACAATCTGTTAATTGCATTGTTGGCATGGATTGATGCGTAGGGCGGATCAATGGTTTCGGGTTTGGCGCATTTGTGGGAGCGAGCCTGCTCGCGAAGGCTTTCCGTCAGATGGCAACGATGGCGGATGTGCCGGCGTATTCGCGAGCGGGCTCGCTCCCACAGGGGATTGGTGGTGATCAAAGAATCAGCGTTCGCCAAGACTTGTGGGAGTGGAGCTCAGGTCAAAAACTGTGGTGTAACATCAACCCTTTGGGAGCTGCGGTGCGACGATTCGAGTTGCCAGCGATGGCGGTCTGATGTCCAAGGCCTCTTACGGCCACCTCCAGCAAAAAACAAGGAATGTTTCCCGCGCCGCGCAGTCGGAGTTCAGGTACTACCTATCCGAAAGAGGTTCACCGATGAACAGCAAAACCCTAATCGCCAGCCTGGCCCTTGTTGCGGGCATTGCCGGAATCACACCCATTGTTCAAGCGGCGCAAACCTCCAGCGAACCCGCCGTGCAATCGCCGACCAGCGACCGCCAGCTGAAGGTCAACGACCGCGCTCCAGAAATGTACCAGCGCGACGACAAGGCTTTGAAGAACTGGAAAGCCAAAGGTCTGAAAGCGCCGATCGACCAGGCGCAGTGGGTGCAGATCAACGACAAGTACGTGATGGTGATGATCACCAACGGTACGATTGTCGAGATGCAGCCGGTCGAGAAATAGCTTGATCGCGGGGGAGAGCGTTTACACAAGCTCTCCCTTGTCCCACAGACTCACTAATTCCCCAGGCGCCCGGTCCTCCGGCACCTTCAACACCATTTCCCCTGACGGGTAGCGCACTTCAATCTGGTAGAAGCGCTGATCCCCACGGCCCGATTCGCTGCTATCGAGTGGCAGGCAACCCTCAAGCACCGAGCAGATCCTTGAACGCTGACTGATATCGCACTGGGCAAATTCGATTTCCCGTGGGCGGCTCAGGCTGTGAATCGCTGCAACGCCACCCTGGCGAGATACGCGCAAAACGGAATCTTTATCCAGCTCGGGTAGCGTTTTCATACGGTCTCCTCGGATTATTCGATACCGACCTGTGCCCAGGCTTGCTGCACTACGTCGGCTGCTTCGGCGCCGAAGCGCTCGCTGGCGTGGTTGATCGTCAGTTTTGCGAACGCGTCGAACGTTGCGTCCTGTTTCAAACGGTCATCACACAGCGTGTCGTACCAGACGCGTCCGGCCTTTTCCCAGGCGAAGCCGCCAAACGCTCGGGCTGCCAGGTAAAACGCGCGGTTGGGAATGCCGGAGTTGATGTGTACGCCGCCATTGTCTTCGCTGGTGATGACGAACTTGTGCATGTGATCCGGTTGCGGATCCTTGCCCAGCATCGGGTCGTCGTATGCCGTGCCGGGGTGCGACATCGAGCGCAGGCCCTTGCCTTGAATCTGTGGCATCAGCAGGTCGGCGCCGATCAACCAGTCTGCCTGCTCGGCGGTTTGGCCAAGGGTGTATTGCTTGGTCAACACGCCGAATACATCCGAGAGCGACTCGTTCAGCGCGCCGGACTGGTTGGCATAAATCAGCCCGGCTTCGCTTTCGGTGACGCCGTGGGCCAGTTCATGGCCGATGACGTCGAGCGAGCGGGTGAAGCGCTGGAAGATTTCGCCATCGCCGTCACCGAAAACCATCTGCGCGCCATTCCAGAATGCGTTTTCGTAGGCTTGCCCGTAATGCACGCTGCCGATCAGCGCGAATCCCTGATTATCGATCGAGTCGCGACCGAGCACCTTCCAGAAGAAATCATAGCTGGCGCCCAGCGCATCGTAAGCCTCGTCGACCGCCGGGTCCCCCGATGCCGGCTGGCCCTCGAGACGCACCGGCATGCCCGGCAAGAGCATTTTGTTCTGCGCATCATGCACGCTGCGCCGCGCCAGGCCAGGCTTGCTCGCCTCCGGCAGAATCGCCCGCGCCGGCGGCTGCGAAGGACGGCCGGGGTTGGGCAGCAGGCTGCGCACATGATTGAGCGTCTGCATCGCGGCGTTGCGCTGCGGCTCGGAACCGTGGGCAATGATGCGGTTGAGGATGTAGGGCGGGATGAAACTGCGCAGCAATCGAGAGTCGGTCATCTAAGCATCCTTGTCGTCATACGATGTCGATACACATGTGAGCGACAAGGCGTGTTTTCGGTTCCATGGATTGCCATCGACGCCGGATTCTGCGAAAAACGCCGCCTGCGAACATCTCAAGAGCCAACGACATGACAGACGAACTGCAAATCATCGACCTGCAACCGGGCGACGGCAAAGCCGCGGTGAAAGGCGCGCTGATCACCACCCAATACACCGGCTGGCTGGAAGACGGCACTGAATTCGATTCGTCCTGGAGCCGGGGCAGACCGTTTCAGTGCGTGATTGGCACTGGCCGGGTGATCAAAGGCTGGGATCAGGGCCTGATGGGCATGCAGGTCGGCGGCAAACGCAAATTGCTGGTACCGGCGCATCTGGGGTACGGCGAGCGGACTATGGGCAAGATCCCGCCGAATTCGAATCTGGTGTTTGAGATTGAGTTGCTGGAGGTTTTGACGCGGGAGGATTGAGGTCTGACGTGGGTCTGGATGAAGCAACCCTCATCCAGACGCTTGCAACTTCGGATGCTCAGGTGAACATCTCTATATCGTCAATCGTGTCCTCAATGACGCCCTGCAACGAGGGCATCCGACGCCTTACGTTTTCGAGCGCCGGCAAAACGGTTTCGGTATTCAGTCTTCCATGTCGACGAGCGATATGGCCCAGGGCGGTGATGGCAGAGGCAGCGATCGCTTCGGTTTCGCTGGAGAGATATTGGAGGCAGAAAGACTGGGCCCACATTGGGTCTTCCTCGCTCATACCGATGGATACTAATCCTGCTGCCATATTTTCGGCGACACCACTTGCAATAAGTCTCATCGCCACGTCGCGGGAAATAGATGAATCTTGATAGATGAGGCTCATCGTCGACGCTAGCCCCTGACGCCGATGAATAAGTCCAGCTCCTTCGGCAATTGCTCTCCAAGTATTTCGCTGATTCGTTGAGTTTGGTCCGCAGTCAGCAGCCATTCTCCGTCGGGACTTAGACTGAGTTCTGGCCAGCCCATTACGGCCAATATCGGACGCTCAGATTTCGAGTGGACCGACAGCTCGAATTTCAGCGTATCGTCCTCGCTTTCGTCTGGTAAAAAACCACTAATCCATAAATACATATTTTTATTCCTCTTCACTTTGGAGTCCATCGCTCGGGATCGGCAGGATCGATTTGCTCGCCCGTTTCGTGATTAAACTCACCTAGATGTTTGCCTTGCTTGTTATAGAGTTCTATAGCCCCTGTTTTGCTATCCCATTCGTAGATTCGACCTTTCTTGTCTTTCCATCTGCTGCGCTTACCGCCACCACCTTGAACACTGCTTTTGGATTTGACGGGATAGGTATCCGGGAATGCTGGGAGAGTTACGGGAGGCCGGTGATATTTGATGTCACCGCCAAGAGTAGGTCTTGAAAGCACAACGTATAGAGGCTGTACTCCAGAGTCCGCCGGAAAGACCAGAATAAAGTCCTGGTATTCAGGCGGGTAAACCGGATTGACGATGATTTTGTCCGCCTGCTCGGTCGGCGGGTATATCCAGATGTGTGGAACCTGCGGCGCACCCTCCAACGGCGGAATTGCCGATCCGCGTGATGAGTCTACAGAGGGAGTCCAGAGTAGGGTTGACCCATTCCCAAAATCTGCGACGTGGGAGGCGCCTTGCTTGACGAACTGCACGACTGGAATCATTTCCCAGTCGCTGCGCGTTTGAGTGTTGTATCCGTATCCTTTCAACGTCCCATCGGGCTGCTGTTCCACATGCAATCGAACCCGAGTCCGAGCTGTCTCGAGCGACTGTAGTTGCTCTTCTGTGTAGAGAGCACTATCGGCGAGACTCGATGGCCACAGCAGCGCAACCAACGCAAGCAACCCGCCTGCGACGACACCGCCGGTGGCCAGGCTTGTGGTACTTGCGGCGGCAGTGCTGGTGCTCAGACTGCCAGAGCTGCCGAGAGCAAAAGCTCCGATCGACGCTTGCAAACTGGTCGCGCCAATTGTCTTGAGTGCGATATTCCCGGCCGAGTCGCGTTCATGCCCCGCTAGCAAGGACAGCGTTCCATAATCCGAAATTTTCCCAACCGGTATAAATCCAGATGGATTGGCATCATTGATGACGCCGTTCGGCAGCTTGCAACTTTTCACGAAAACACAGCCGCTTATATTTTGCTGTTCATGTATGACCTGGTGGCCAAGTCGATCTTCGTGGGCCTGCTGCCGAGCCAGAATGTCTTCATAAGCGCCTTGTGCGGCCTCGCGCGCAGCAAGTTCGCTGGCAGTCATGTAGCGGCTGGTGATGTGGTGTCCGTCTCCCTCTGGCGGGTTCTGGACCCGGGGGATGTCTTTCTTGCGAGCCATGAGCGTCCTTGTCCGCTGTTTAAAAACGAAGCGGACGCTAAAGCAACGAAGGAGTGATGGATGTAGGACGCGTCTGAAAGTGTTGCAGTTGTTACAACTGCAAAAAGATCAAATCCATGACCAGACAGGTCAACAAATCGCCTTACCCGACCGCCCAAACCGCTCCCGATAAACCGACGGCGGTACGCCCACCACGCTGCGAAACGCCACACGAAAACTCTCCACCGAGCGATAGCCGCAGCGCTGGGCGATCTGCTCGGTGTGTTGATGGGTGCTCTCGAGGAGCTCCCGCGCTCGCGCCAGGCGTTCATGTTGCAGCCAGGCCTTGGGCGTTTGCCCGCTGGCTTCGGTGAAGCGCCGCAAAAACGTGCGCTCGCTCATCGCCGCTTCACTGGCCAGATCGCGGACTTCCAGTGGTTCGTGCAGGCGTTCGCGGGCCCATTGCATGACGCGCGACAGGTCGCTGCGGGGTGTCGGGCTGACCGGGGTGGGGATGAATTGGGCCTGGCCGCCGGTGCGCTGTGGCGACATGACCAAGCGCCGCGCGACGGCGTTGGCGACCTGCGTGCCGAAGTCGCGGGTTACCAGATGCAGGCAGGCGTCGATGCCGGCGGCGCTGCCGGCGGAGGTGATCAGCTGACCGGCGTCGACATAGAGCACGTCCGGATCGACCTCGATCGCCGGGAAGCGTTGCGCCAGTTCACCGGTGTAGCGCCAGTGCGTGGTGGCGCGGTGGCCGTCGAGCAGGCCGCTGGCGGCGAGCACGAACACGCCCGAGCAGATCGACAGCAACCGCGCGCCTCGGTCATGCGCCCGACGCAACGCGTCGATCAGCGCAGGCGGTACCGGGGCGTTGCGGTCGCGCCAGCCCGGAATGATGATGGTGCGCGCTGCGGCGAGCAGTTCCAGGCCACCATCGGCCAGCACCTGAATCCCGCCCATGGCGCGCATCGGGCCTTTATCGACCGCGGCAATCGCGTGTTCGTACCAAGGGAAGTCAAACTCTGGTCGGGCCAGGCCGAAGATCTCCACGGCAATGCCGAACTCGAACGTGCAAAGGCCATCGTAGGCCAGAATGGCAACCAGATTGGGCAGAGTGGGCATTTGGCGGAAAACTCCCGGTCGGTGTCTTGCGCGCCACTGTAGCGGCTGGCGCCGTCTCGATAAAGTCTGTTCATCCCCACAGACAAAGGAGCAACACAACATGACCAGCCTGGTTCGCGAAATTCCCGCCGCGCCTTCGGCGATTGCCCTGATGCATTTCAGCAATCGTCTGACCTTCGAAACCGATTGTTCCGACGTGTTCAGTAGCCAAGAGGCCGGGGAGGTCGATTTTGTTCTGGTGGATGTGCGCGGCCCATTGGCGTTCGAGCGCGGCCATGTGCCCGGCGCGATCAATATCCCGACCCGCTTGCTCACGGCGGAGCGCTTGGCCGATTACCCGAAACACACTTTGTTCGTGGTCTATTGCGCCGGGCCGCATTGCAACGGCGCGAACAAGGCGGCGGTGAAGCTGGCGGCATTGGGCTATCCGGTCAAGGAGATGATCGGCGGCGTCACCGGATGGCTCGATGAGGGTTTCGAATTGGACGCGGTTTCAGCAGCCAACACCGCGATCAGCTGCGCCTGCTGACACTTCGATCTCGCCGCCATGGGCCCTCCGCATCTCGTGTCGGGACATAGAGAGTCCCAAACAAAAAAACGCATATTTCTGACCTGAAAAGGGCAGTGTCCTACAGCCTTCGCACCACCACGGCGCACGCGTTGACCCTCGTCAATGCGTGCGCCGATGTTCTGTAAGTAATTGTCGCTTAAAAACAATTGCCTCCCTGCGCGCCGCCATAGACTGCCGGCCACGTCGGTTTTTGCCGTTAGAACGCCATGACCGAACGCTGACTCGAAAGCTGCCAATAAAAGCCTCCGCACGGGAGTAATAAATGAAAAAGCTAGTGATGTTCGGTGCCCTGGCACTGTCGATGTTGTCCCTGACCGCCGTGGCCGAAGACGCCAAGCCGATCCGCATCGGTATCGAAGCCGGGTACCCGCCATTCTCGATGAAAACCCCTGACGGCAAACTCACTGGTTTTGACGTGGACATCGGTGACGCACTGTGCGCGCAGATGAAGGTTAAATGCACGTGGGTCGAGCAAGAGTTCGATGGTCTGATCCCGGCGCTGAAAGTGAAGAAGATCGACGCGATCCTGTCGTCGATGACCATCACTGACGATCGCAAGAAAAACGTCGATTTCACTATCAAGTACTACCACACCCCGGCACGTTTCGTGATGAAGGAAGGCTCGGGCGTGAAAGACCCGCTGACCGAACTCAAGGGCAAGAAAGTCGGCGTGCTGCGCGCCAGTACTCACGACCGTTACGCGACCGAAGTGCTGGTTCCGGCCGGGATCGAACTGACGCGCTACGGCTCGCAGCAGGAAGCCAACCTCGACATGGTGTCCGGGCGTATCGACGCGATGCTCGCTGACTCGGTCAACCTCAGCGACGGTTTCCTGAAAACCGACGCCGGCAAAGGCTTCGAATTCGTCGGCCCGACCTACGAAGACGCCAAGTACTTCGGCGGCGGCGCTGGCATCGCGGTGCGCAAGGGCGATACCGCACTGGCCGAGCAGTTCAACAAAGCCATCACCGAAATCCGCGCCAATGGCGAGTACAAGAAAGTCCAGGACAAGTACTTCGACTTTGACGTATACGGCCATTAATACGCCGTGAAAAAAAAGTGGCCCCGTTTGCGCGGTGGCCACTTTTTTTATGTTCTTTTATTGATGGAAATTATCTGTGGGAGCGAGCCTGCTCGCGAAAGCGGTCTGACATTCGACATCGTCATCGTCTGACCTGACGCATTCGCGAGCAGGCTCGCTCCCACAAGGATTTGCGTAATCCAGCTAATCAGGAGTTTTTCATGCAACGCATCGACCACGTTCTGCCCTGGAGCCATTTGGGCAGCGAGCGCTCCCTCAGCGTTTTTCGCTACGGCGCCGGCAGCCGCAAGGTGTATATCCAGGCCAGCCTGCACGCCGATGAGCTGCCGGGCATGCGCACCGCGTGGGAACTCAAGCTGCGCCTGAACGAACTGGAACAGCAGGGCCGTTTGCAGGGCGTTATCGAACTGGTGCCGGTGGCCAATCCGATCGGCCTGGATCAGCATCTGCAAGGCAATCACATGGGCCGCTTCGAACTGGGCAGCGGCAAGAATTTCAACCGCGCATTCGTCGAACTCAGCGCCCCGGTCGCAGCGCTGGTGGGCGAGCGTCTGGGCGCGGATGCCGAGGCCAACGTCGCCCTGATCCGCCAGGCGATGGCTCAGGTCTTCGAGGAATTGCCAGCGCCAGCCTCGCAATTGGAAGCCTTGCACCGCTTGTTGCTGCGCCACGCCTGCGACGCCGACATCACCCTTGATCTGCACTGCGACTTCGACGCTGCGATTCACCTCTACGCGCTGCCGCAACACTGGCCGCAATGGCAATCGCTGGCGGCGCGGCTGAAGGCGGGTGTGGCATTGCTCTGCGAGGACTCCGGCGGCAGCTCATTCGATGAATCCTGCTCGACGCCGTGGCTGCGTCTGGCCAAAGCATTCCCGAACGCGGCGATTCCGGCGGCGAATCTGGCGACGACGCTGGAGCTGGGCAGCATGGGCGACACCCGCGTCGATCAGGCTCAGGCCAATTGCGAAGCGATTCTGGGCTTTCTCGCCGAGCAGGGTTTCATCAGCGGCGACTGGCCGGCGGCGCCGAGCGAATGTTGTGAAGGTCTGCCGTTCGAAGGCACCGAATATCTGTTCGCCCCGCACCATGGCGTGGTCAGTTTCTTGCGCAATGCCGGCGAGTGGGTAGAGCAGGGCGATGCGCTGTTCGAGGTTGTTGACCCGTTGCAGGATCGCGTGACCACCGTGCGCGCCGGCACCAGCGGGGTGCTGTTCGCGATTGATCGCGGGCGTTATACCGAGCCGGGGATCTGGCAGGCGAAAGTCGCGGGGCGGGTGCCGTTTCGTACCGGCAAGCTGACCAACGACTGACAGGTTGCGGTGAAGGTGCGGGCCTCTTCGCGAGCAGGCTCGCTCCCACAGGGGGAACGCATTTCAACGGTGGGAGCGAGCCTGCTCGCGAAAGGGCCATCAGCCACGCCACAAAATTTGGATCCTCAGCCGAGAATGTTAGGCTCCCCCGCGAACCCGACACTCTGTGAAGGAACGCTGCAATGCTGAAATTGTTCGCCCTGCTGACCCTGCTCGCATCCACCGCCGTCCACGCGCAAACCACCCTGCAATCCGACCTGCCGCTCAAATACCTCGAACAGGTCCATGCCGACGCCGAACCACGTCCGCTGGTGATTTTCCTGCACGGTTACGGCAGTAACGAGGCCGATCTGATCGGCATGAAATTTCAGCTGCCGGCGCAGTACAACTACCTTTCCGTGCGCGCACCGATGACGTTGGGTGAAGGACGTTTCCAGTGGTTTCGCAAGAAGGGCGAAGGCGCCTACAACGGCGAGACCGATGATCTGAAGGCCAGCGGCCAGAAGCTGCGCGACTTTATCGCCCAGGCGGCGAAGAAATATCACGCCGCGCCGGACAAGGTGTACCTGATCGGCTTCAGCCAGGGCGCGATGATGAGCTACGAAGTGGGCCTGCGCGCGCCAGCGGTCGTGGGCGGGTTTGCCGCGTTGAGCGGGCGCTTGTTGCCGGTGCTCAAAGCCGAACTCAAGCCCGGGCAAGCGCCACTGCCGCTGAGCATATTTATCGGCCACGGCACCGCTGATGATCCGGTGCCTTACCGTCACGGCACCGAGGCCAACGCGCTATTGCACAAGCTCGATTACCAGCCCGAGTTTCACGCGTATCCGGGCGTCGGCCACAGCATCAGTGCGGCCGAATTGCGCGATTTGAACGGCTGGTTGCAGCGGCTCAATCCTTGACGATGGCTTTGACCAGGGCATCGTGACCTTTTTTGTCGCTGGCGCGGGAAATCACCTGCACCAGCGCCATCTTCGTCCCCGAGCCGGCCAGCAGCGTGGTGTTCAGCGTCTGGCCACCGCCCTGAGTGGCGGTGCTGTCAACCTGACGCAGCCCCAGGCCGGTGCCTTTCTGGGTCAGGCTTTTTTCGCTGAGCTTGTTGAAGTCCGGCAGGGCCTTGCGCTGATCGTCGATGAAACTCGACACGCTGCCGTCGAGAAACTCACCGTCGTTGTCCTTGACGTTCTGCCCAGCCGGGATCTGGTTTTCGGCGGCGATGACCACGGTCTTGGTGGTCTGGTTGGTGTACATCGTGCCCTTGGCCCCGCTCGGGCTGGCGGGCAGCGGGTCGGCGACAAAGCCTTTGGGCAGGACAAAGGCAAACTTACCGTCGAGCAGCGAGACCTTCTCGGTTTTGACTTTTTCCTTGGCGGCGTGCGCGTTGATCGCGGCGAAACCAGCGATGGCCGCCAGCATCAGGACGACGGCTTTTTTGCTCAACAATGACATCTGAAATCTCCGGGAAATGGTCGCGCGAGGCGGGCGATCATCCCACGGAGCGTGCCGGGCGTTCCAGCGCGATTCGTCCGGGCGGTTATTGCGCTTGCGCCTTGGCCAATGGCCGCGCCAACAGACGCCGGGTCACCCCGAGCATGGCCACCGACACTGCCACGCCTACGACAAAACCGCTGAGGCCCATGCTCGGCAGCGTCAAGGCCGACACCAGGCAGAAAGCCGAAAACGAATACATGCCGGTCGCCGTTGCGCGCAATAACGCAGCGGTAAACGCCGGGCCGCGCGTTTGTTGCGAGAACACCGCCATCACGCTGCCAAGCACCGGAAACACTGCGAGCAGGCCACTCCAGCGTTCGCCGACGGTGCTGGCCAGCATCGTTACCACCATTGTCAGTGCCGCGCCGGCAATCATTCGCCAGATCAGTTTGTCCGACTTCGGTGCTGGCCCGTTCAATACTGGATGCACCTCCGGGAACAGATAAGGCGAAGCGAGCAGTGCCACCGCTGCCGCAATCACCGAGAACGGCAAGGACGCCGGAATCACCGACAACACCGTCGCCAGCGCGGCCCACACCGCCAGTGAAATGGTCAACGCCCACGGCCAGTTCGCCCGCTGCGCCACCTGCGCATAGGTGATGCAGAACGCGATCATCGCGAACATCGCCGACAGCGCCGCGACCGCTGATTGCGCGGCAAACTGCGGCCCTTGTTCGATCGCCAGAAAGAACAGAATCGGCCCGACCACCACCGGCAATCCCGACAGCCACCCGGCCACGCTCGGCCCCCAACGTTTGCCCGCCAGGGAAATCAGGAGGAGAAAACCGGGAATCAGCAGCAGTTTGAGGATCAGCACGCGGGTGTCTCCATCGGGTCAGGATGAGCCACGTTAGCACTGCCGATTAAAGATTGCTGCCTATGTTCGCAATTTTTGTATACAAAAATTCAGGCGCGAATCCGGCTATGCTTTGATCATCAGAATGCAGCGGAGACGATACGGCGATGAACAGAACACCCAAGCTCGTACGCGGCTGTTGTGGCATCGGCTTGTGGGCACTGTTGCTGACGCCGACGTGGGCCAATTGGCAGGACGCGGTGCCGGGGGCGCAAATCATCGGCAGCGGCGATTTCAGCGTGTTCGGCTTCGATGTTTACAGCGCGCGGTTGTGGAGTGCCGCGCGGCCTCTGGCGGACGGCCAGCCGTTTGCACTGGAGCTGATCTACCGGCGCAACATCTCGCGAGACGATCTGGTCAGCACCAGCGTCGATGAGATCAAACGCCTTGCCGGTCCTCGGGTCACTTCAGCGCAATTGGCCGGCTGGCAGGCGCAGATGCAGCAATCGTTTGTCGACGTTCAGGCCGGCACGCGCATAACCGGCGTGTATCTGCCGGGGCAGGGCGCGCGGTTTTTTGTCGGCCAGAAGCTGCAGCATGAGATTGAGGATCCACAGTTTGCCAAGGCGTTTTTCGATATCTGGCTGGATCCGCGAACACGCAGTCCCGAGTTGCGCGAGCAGTTGTTGGGGGTGAACCCATAGGTTCAGTGATCTTGCCCTTCAAGGCACTAGGCGAAACGACTAAGCTGCCGGGCTCCCGTTTTTGTTTCTGGATGTGTGCGTGAAATTCAGTCTGCCCAAAATCGCCACCGCGCCGTTTTGCCCGCCGGAAGTGGCCGGCAGTGTTGCGGTCGATCCGACTGCCTCGTTCTTCAAACGTGTGCTGCGTTTCGCCGGTCCCGGTTTGCTGGTGTCGATCGGCTACATGGACCCGGGCAACTGGGCGACCGCGATCGAGGCCGGTTCGCGTTTCGGCTACAGTCTTTTATTCGTCGTGTTGCTGGCGAGTCTGGCCGGCATGGTGGTGCAGTGCCTGTGTTCGCGGCTAGGCATCGCCACCGGGCGCGATCTGGCGCAGTTGTCCCGCGAGCGCTACAGCACGCCGACCGCGCGCCTGCAATGGATACTGGCGGAGATCTCGATCATCGCCACCGACCTCGCCGAAGTGCTTGGCTGCGCTCTCGCGTTTCACTTGCTGCTCGGTTGCTCGCTGACCTTCGGCATCGCCCTGACGGCGTTCGACACGCTGCTGGTGCTGGCCCTGCAGAACCGGGGATTCCGCCGTCTCGAAGCGATCATGCTGGTGCTGGTCGCTACCATCGGTGTGTGTTTCTTCGTCGAATTGTTGTTGATCAAACCGTACTGGCCAGACGTGGCGCTCGGCTTCAAACCCTCGCTGTCCGCGATCAGCGATGCGGCGCCGCTGTATCTGGCCATCGGCATCCTCGGCGCCACAGTGATGCCGCATAACTTGTATCTGCACACATCGATCGTGCAAACGCGGATGATCGGCAAGGACTTGGCAAGCAAGCGGGACGCGGTGAAACTGGCGCGCATCGACACCATCGGTTCGCTGGCCCTGGCGCTGCTGGTCAACGCGGCGATCCTGATTCTCGCGGCGGCGGCGTTTCACCAGTCCGGACACACCGATGTGGTCGACATTCAGGACGCCTATCACCTGCTCGATCCGCTGGTGGGCGGTGCGCTGGCCAGTGTGTTGTTCGGCGTGGCGCTGCTCGCGTCGGGGCAGAGTTCGACCTTCACCGGGACCATCGCCGGGCAGGTCATCATGGAAGGCTATCTGAACCTGCGCATCCCGTGCTGGCAGCGGCGTTTGATCACTCGCGGGCTGGCGCTGATTCCGGCGTTCATCGGCGTATGGCTGCTCGGTGATGGCGCTATAGGCAAATTGCTGGTGTTGAGCCAGGTGGTGCTCAGTCTGCAACTGCCGTTCGCCTTGTACCCGCTGATTCGCATGACCAACGATCGGCAATTGATGGGGCCGTTCGTCAATCGCTGGCCCACGCGGGTGCTGGCTTGGGGGCTGTTTGTGTTGATCAGCGGGGCGAACAGTTGGTTGATATTGCAGTGGGCGGTTTGATCGCTGAGTTGCGGTAGCTGGCAGGGCCTCTTCGCGAGCAGGCTCGCTCCCACACGCCGCAATCTGGATGGGCAGCCGACGAGGGGTCATCCATCAACTTGTTTCGCGGCGGGCGAGCCTATACTGTATATGCACACAGTAAAGAGCCCGCGCCATGCAAATCATCGACAAGCTCAGCATCCTCGCCGACGCCGCCAAGTACGACGCCTCCTGCGCCAGCAGTGGTGCGCCCAAGCGCAGCTCCGAGGGCAAGAGCGGGCTCGGTTCGACGGACGGCATGGGCATTTGCCACAGCTACACGCCGGACGGGCGCTGTGTGTCGTTGCTGAAAATCCTGCTGACCAACTTCTGTCTTTACGATTGCCAATATTGCGTCAATCGCCGTTCCAGCGATGTGCCGCGTGCGCGCTTCACCCCGGAAGAAGTCGTGACGCTGACCATGGATTTCTACCGGCGCAACTGCGTCAGCGGGCTGTTTCTCAGCTCCGGGATCATTCGCTCGGCGGACTACACCATGGAGCAACTGGTGCGGGTGGCGAAGTTGCTCCGCGAAGAGCACGAATTTCGCGGCTACATCCATTTGAAGACCATTCCGGAAGCCGATCCCGCCTTGATCGAAGAAGCCGGGCGCTATGCCGATCGCCTCAGCGTCAACATCGAACTGCCCACCGATGCCAGCCTGCAGACACTGGCGCCGGAGAAGGACATCACCTCGATCAAGCAAGCGATGAACACCATCTACACCGGCGTGCAGACCGTGTTGAACGAGCCGCGCTCGGCAAAATTCGCCCCGGCCGGACAAAGCACGCAATTGATCGTCGGTGCCGATGACACCGACGACAGCACCATCCTCCACAGCGCCCAATCCTTGTATGGCAACTTCCGTTTGCGCCGGGTCTATTACTCGGCATTCAGTCCGATCCCCGACAGCCCGAAAAGCGTACCGCTCGCCGCGCCACCGCTGATGCGCGAGCACCGTTTGTATCAGGCTGATTTCCTCCTGCGCAGCTACGGCTACAGCGCTGACGAATTGCTCAAAGGCCCGGGCAATCTGGCGCTCGATATCGACCCGAAGCTGGCCTGGGCGCTGGAAAATCGCGAAGTGTTCCCGCTCGACCTCAACCGTGCTGACGCGACGTTGATCGCACGGATCCCGGGCATCGGCTTGCGCACCACCGAGCGCCTGGTCGAGTTGCGCCGTCAGCGCCGCATCCGTTACGAAGATGTGGCACGGATGCGCTGTGTGCTGGCCAAGGCCAAGCCGTTCATCATCACCAGCGATTACCACCCGCAACAGGCGGAAGTCACCAGTCACATGCTCTACCAGCAATTGCGCGACCGGCCGATGCCGCAGCAGATGGGGTTGTGGGGATGATCAGTCTCGATTGTGACGATCTGTTCGACACCTGGCGCCAGCAGGCGCGCTGGTTGCTCAGCCATGAGATCGATCCGAGTCTGGTGAGCTGGGCGGTGGAGGGCGTTGGCGATCTGTTTGCCAGTGATGATCACGTGCCCGAAGGGCAGGGGCCGTTTCAGGCGCGTATTCCCCGTGCGCTGCTCGCCACCCTCGAACAAGCGGCGCGCTATCGCGGCGAACAGCGCTGGAGCCTGTTGTATGAAGTGCTCTGGCGCGTCAGTCACGGCGACCGCACGGCGATGATGGCGGGCGACAAGCTCGGCAGCGAATTGCAGCGGCGCATCAAGCAGGTCAGTCGCGAGGCCCATCATCTGCATGCATTCGTGCGTTTCATCGAGCGGTCGAAGGATCTGCCCGGTCCACAATACGTGGCGTGGCATGAGCCGGCGCATGACATCCTGCACAGCGCCAGCGAGCATTTCATCGGGCGCATGGGCCAGCATCGCTGGTTGATCGCCACACCGCGCGATGGTGTGTACTACGACGGTGAGCAATTGATTCACGAGCGGCAATGCCCGATTGAATGGCAGCAACTGGCACAGAACGTCGATGACCCCCACGGCGATTTGTGGTTGACCTATTACAGCCACATCTTCAACCCGGCGCGGTTGAACCCGAAGGTCATGCAAGGGCATCTGCCGGTGCGGTTCTGGAAGAATCTGCCGGAGGGGGAGTTGATACCGGGATTGATCACCCAGGCGCGGATGGGCAAGCAACAGAATGGGCAGGCGAGCGGGATTGCTGATCGACTTGGTAAACGGATTGCCTTGAAGAGCGAAAAGCCTACCCTCACCCCAGCCCTCTCCCGGAGGGAGAGGGAGCCGACCGAGGTGTTCTTGCGAACTCTATCGACCTGAATGGCCGAGGTGAACGCGATTTTTGAAAAGCGCACAAGTCGGCTCCCTTTCCCCCTCGCCCCCTTGGGGGCGGTCCGACGTTTCGGGAGGGCTGGGGTGAGGGGGTGACGTTCTTCAATACGACACCAGAGCCCAGCTCTACAAAAAAGCCCTTCACCAATCACTCGGTGGAGGGCTTTTGAGCATCAGCAGTCGTCAGATCAAACCTTGACGATCCAGCCCGCTGGCGCTTCGATGTCGCCGGTCTGCACGCCAGTCAGCTCTTTGTAGAGCTTCTGGGTTACCGGGCCTACCTCGGTTTCGCTGTGGAACACATGCAGATGATCGTTGTAGCTGATGCCGCCAATCGGCGTGATCACCGCAGCGGTACCGCA
Organism: Pseudomonas sp. H26/SER47-MNA-CIBAN-0231; assembly: GCF_040310465.1. NCBI lineage: Bacteria > Pseudomonadati > Pseudomonadota > Gammaproteobacteria > Pseudomonadales > Pseudomonadaceae > Pseudomonas > Pseudomonas sp. H26/SER47-MNA-CIBAN-0231. The sequence continues at coordinate 181,069 of NZ_JBEOPW010000001.1, forward strand.
GGCACCGGCTTCCTTGAAGTCCGCCAGTTTGTCGATCAGCACGTCGCCTTCAACCACTTCCAGGCCCAGACGCGATTTGGCCAGTTCGATCAACGACAGGCGGGTGATGCCTGGCAGAACCGATGGCGAGTTCGGGGTGACGAACTTGTTGTCGTGGGTGATCCCGAAGAAGTTGGCCGAACCGACTTCCTCGATCTTGGTGTGGGTCATCGGATCGAGGTAGATCGCGTCGGCGAAGTTGGCTTTCTTGGCTTTCGAGCCCGGCATCAGGCTGGCGGCGTAGTTGCCACCGACCTTGGCCGCACCGGTGCCTTGCGGGGCCGCGCGGTCGTAGCTGGAGATCTGGAAATTGTGCGGGGTCAGGCCGCCCTTGAAGTAGGCGCCGACCGGGATGCAGAAGATCGAAAAGATGAATTCGGGCGCAGTGCGTACGCCGATGTTGTCACCCACGCCGATCACGAACGGGCGCAGGTACAGCGCGCCGCCGGTGCCGTACGGCGGGATGAAACGCTCGTTGGCGCGAACTACGGCTTTGCAGGCTTCGATGAACTGCTCGGTGTCGACCGTCGGCATCAGCAGACGCGCGCAGCTGCGCTGCATGCGCAGGGCGTTCTGGTCCGGGCGGAACAGGTTGATCGAGCCGTCCTTGCAGCGATAGGCCTTCATGCCTTCGAAGCACTGCTGACCATAGTGAAGGGCAGTGGAGCCTTCGCTGATGTGCAGGACGTTATCTTCGGTCAGGGTGCCTTTGTCCCACTCGCCATCGCGGAAGTACGACAGATAGCGCTTGTCGGTCTTGATGTAGTCAAAACCCAGCTTGTCCCAATTGATGCTTTCGTTACCCATGACACCCTCTATCACTGAACAACCGCCGAAACGGTTCAAGGCTTCTGACGTTTTTTTGGATGGGCACAACAATACTTCATTCTTGAGCGGTTTCGCAGCCGGAATTCGCTCCGCTGATCGTTCCCTCGACTGATCGTTCCCACGCTCTGCGTGGGAATGCCTCATCGGACGCTCCGCGTTCGGCTGTTGGGACGCAGAGCGTCCCGGGCTGCATTCCCACGCGGAGCGTGGGAACGATCAATTTGACGGATTTACAGGTGCAGCGCATGCCCCAGCGCCCGCAACGCCGCTTCCTGCACCGCTTCGCCCAAGGTCGGGTGGGCATGAATGGTGCCGCCGATGTCTTCCAGTCTCGCGCCCATTTCCAGGCTCTGCGCAAAAGCCGTCGACAATTCGGAGACACCGACCCCCACCGCTTGCCAGCCAACAATCAAATGATTGTCGCGACGTGCGACCACGCGGACGAAGCCGCTTTTCGATTCCAGGGTCATTGCGCGGCCGTTGGCGGCGAACGGGAAGCTTGCAACGATGCAGTCCAGTCCGGCAGCCTTGGCCTCGTCCGGAGTTTTGCCGACCACCACCAGTTCCGGGTCGGTAAAGCACACGGCGGCGATGGCGGTCGGGTTGAATTCGCGGCGCTTGCCACTGATCAGCTCGGCAACCATTTCGCCCTGAGCCATGGCGCGGTGGGCCAGCATCGGTTCGCCGCTCACGTCGCCAATGGCGTAGACGTTGCGCATGCTGGTCTGGCAACCGCTGTCGATCCTGATCGCCGAACCATTCATGTCCAGATTCAACGCTTCGAGATTGAACCCCTGCGTATTGGGTTTGCGTCCGACCGCGACCAGTACCTGATCGGTTTCCAGATTGAGGGTTTCGCCTTCAGGATCGCGCACCTGCAACGTGCCGTCGAAACCGAGCACGCTGTGCTTGAGGTACAGCTTCACGCCCAACTGCTTCAGCGCGTCGTGGACCGGTTGTGTCAGCTCCGCGTCATAGGCCGGCAGGATGCGGTCCTGTGCTTCGACCACGCTGACCTCGGCGCCGAGCTTGCGATAAGCGATGCCCAGCTCCAGGCCGATGTAACCACCGCCGACCACCACCAGACGTTTCGGCACAGACGTCGGTGCCAGCGCTTCGGTGGAGGAAATGATCGGCCCGCCAATCGGCAGGATCGGCAGGTTGACGCTGGTCGAACCGGTGGCCAGCACCAGATGTTCGCACTGGATGCGCGTATCGCCGACTTCCACGGTTTTGCCGTCGATGATTTTCGCCCAGCCGTTGATGACCTGAACCTTGTTCTTCTTCAGCAGCGCGGCGACGCCAGTGGTCAGGCGATCAACGATTCCGTCTTTCCACTCGACGCTTTTGCTGATATCCAGGGTCGGCGCGGCAACGCTGATGCCCAACGCCGAATGCTGGCTGTGATGCTGCGTCTGATGAAACTGCTCAGCCACATGAATCAGCGCTTTCGACGGAATGCAGCCGATATTCAGGCAGGTACCGCCCAACGATTGGCCTTCGACCAAAATGGTCGGAATACCCAATTGCCCGGCGCGGATCGCCGTGACGTAACCGCCGGGGCCACCGCCGATAATCAGCAGCGTGGTGTTCAAAGTCTGCATTCCATTACTCCACAAACAAGGTAGCGGGTTGTTCGAGCAAGCCACGGATGGCCTGAATGAAAAGCGCCGCATCCATGCCGTCGACCACGCGGTGATCGAAGGAGCTGGAGAGGTTCATCATCTTGCGGATCACCACCTGGCCTTTGACCACCATTGGCCGCTCGACGATTTTGTTCACGCCGACAATGGCCACTTCCGGCAGGTTCAGCACCGGCGTGCTGACAATGCCGCCCAATGCGCCGAGGCTGGTCAGAGTAATGGTCGAACCTGACAGCTCATCGCGGCTGGCCTTGCCATTGCGCGCGGCGTTGGCCAAACGCGAAATTTCCGCGGCGCTGTCCCACAGGCTGCGCGCTTCGGCGTGACGCACGACGGGCACCATCAGGCCGACATCGCTTTGCGTGGCGACGCCGACATGCACCGCACCGAGGCGGGTGATGACTTGCGCTTCGTCATCGTAACGGGCGTTCATCTGCGGGAAGTCGCGCAGGGCGACGACCAGCGCGCGAACGAGGAACGGCAGCAAGGTCAACTTGCCACGGCTGGCGCCATGTTTTTCATTCAGGTGCGCTCGCAGTTCTTCGATCGCGGTGACGTCGATTTCTTCCACATAACTGAAGTGCGCGGCACGCTGAGTGGCATCCTGCATGCGCTGGGCGATCTTGCGGCGCATGCCGATCACTTGAATCTGTTCTTCGTCGTGGCGCTGGGCATAAGCGGCAGCGGCCGGCGCCGAAGCGTTCGACTGACCTTGCGCCAGATAGGCCTCCAGGTCTTCATGCAACACACGACCGGCCGGGCCGCTGCCGCGCACCAGACGCAATTGAATGCCCAGATCCAGCGCATGTTTGCGCACGGCCGGCGATGCGAGCGGGCGTTCATCCGCTTCGCGAGCAACCATCGGACCCTGGCAAACGGTCGCCGGACGTGGTGCGGCGGCTGCGGCGGGTTTGCTTTCGACAGCGGCTTCAACTTTCGGCGCAACCGGTGCTTCTTTGACAGCCGCGGGTGCGGCGGACTCTTTAAGGTTGCCAGCCCCTTCGACTTCGATGCTGATCAGCACACTGCCGACCGCCATCACTTCACCCGGCTGACCACCAAGGGCAATCACCTTGCCATGCACCGGCGACGGAATATCGACCATCGCCTTGTCGGTCATCACATCCGCCAGCACCTGGTCTTCAACCACCAGATCGCCAACCTTGACGTGCCACTGCGACAGTTCTACTTCTGCGATGCCTTCGCCGATGTCCGGCATCTTGATAACGTGCGTGCCCATTCAGACCTCCATGACCCGTTTCAACGCCGCGCCCACGCGGGACGGCCCTGGGAAATACGCCCACTCCTGCGCGTGCGGGTAGGGAGTGTCCCACCCGGTGACGCGCTCGATCGGCGCTTCCAGGTGATGGAAGCAATGTTCTTGCACCAGCGATACCAGCTCGGCGCCGAAACCGCAGGTGCGGGTGGCTTCGTGAACCACCACGCAGCGGCCGGTTTTCTTCACCGACTTGACGATGGTTTCCAGGTCCAGCGGCCACAGGCTGCGCAGGTCGATGACTTCGGCATCGACGCCGGATTCTTCGGCAGCGACTTGCGAGACGTATACGGTGGTGCCGTAGGTCAGCACGGTCACGTCCTTGCCCGGGCGAGTGATCGCAGCAACGTCCAGCGGCACGGTGTAGTAACCGTCCGGCACCTGGGCTTGCGGGTGTTTCGACCACGGGGTTACCGGGCGGTCGTGATGGCCATCGAACGGGCCGTTGTACAGGCGTTTCGGCTCAAGAAAGATCACCGGGTCATCGTTTTCGATGGAGGCGATCAGCAGACCTTTGGCGTCGTACGGGTTGGACGGCATTACGGTACGCAGACCGCAGACCTGAGTGAACATCGCCTCGATGCTCTGGCTGTGGGTCTGGCCGCCGTAGATACCGCCGCCGCAAGGCATGCGCAGGGTCATCGGCGCGGTGAACTCACCGGCCGAGCGATAACGCAGACGCGCCGCTTCGGAAATGATCTGGTCGGAGGCGGGGTAGACGTAGTCGGCGAACTGGATTTCGGCGACCGGACGCAAACCGTAGGCGCCCATGCCGACGGCGACGCCGACGATGCCGCTTTCCGAAATCGGTGCGTCGAACACCCGCGAGGTGCCGTACTTGGTCTGCAGGCCTTCGGTGCAGCGGAACACACCGCCGAAGTAACCGACGTCCTGGCCGAAGACGACGACATTGTCATCACGCTCAAGCATCACATCCATGGCCGAGCGCAGGGCCTGGATCATGGTCATGGTGGTCGTGGTCATGGCGGTTTCCAACTGAATATTGTTGTTGTGATCGTTCATGTCAGATCCCCAACTGCTGACGCTGGCGCTTCAAGTGCTCCGGCATCTCTTTGTAGACGTCTTCGAACATGGTCGCGGCGCTTGGAATCTGCCCGCCGGCGAGGGTGCCGTACTGTTCGGCCTGTTTCTGCGCGGCAATCACTTCGGCTTCAAGTTCAGCGCTGACGGCGCTGTGCTCTTCCTCCGACCAGTGGCCGGCCTTGATCAGATGCTGTTTCAGACGCGCGATCGGATCGCCGAGCGGGAAGTGGCTCCAGTCATCGGCCGGGCGGTATTTCGATGGGTCGTCGGAAGTCGAGTGCGGGCCGGCGCGGTAGGTGACCCATTCGATCATGGTCGGGCCGAGGTTGCGCCGGGCGCGTTCGGCAGCCCAAGCGGAAGCGGCGTAGACCGCGTAGAAATCGTTGCCGTCGACCCGCAGCGAGGCGATGCCGCAACCGACGCCGCGTCCGGCGAAAGTCGTGGCTTCACCGCCGGCGATGGCCTGGAAGGTGGAAATCGCCCACTGGTTGTTGACCACGTTGAGGATCACCGGCGCGCGATAAACGTGGGCGAAGGTGAGGGCGGTGTGGAAGTCCGATTCGGCGGTGGCGCCGTCGCCGATCCACGCCGAGGCGATTTTCGTATCGCCCTTGATCGCCGAGGCCATGCCCCAGCCAACGCCCTGAATGAATTGGGTGGCGAGGTTGCCGGAGATGGTGAAGAAACCGGCGTCCTTGACCGAGTACATGATCGGCAACTGGCGGCCCTTGAGCGGATCGCGCTCGTTGGACAGCAACTGGCAGATCAGGTCCACCAGCGGCACATCGCGGGCCATCAGGATGCTTTGCTGGCGGTAGGTAGGGAAGCACATGTCATCGATGTTCAGCGCCAGAGCCTGGGCGCTGCCGATGGCTTCTTCGCCAAGGCTCTGCATGTAGAACGACATCTTTTTCTGCCGCTGGGCGACAACCATGCGGTTGTCGTAGATGCGCGTCTTGAGCATCGCGCGCATGCCTTTGCGCAGGATCTCGACCGGCACGTTTTCGGCCCACGGGCCGAGGGCGTTGCCCTGATCGTCAAGCACGCGAATCAGGCCACGGGCGAGGTCGGCGGTATCGGCAGGTTCTACATCAACAGGAGGTTTGCGCACCGTACCGGCATCGGTCAGATGCAGGTAGGAAAAATCGGTTTTGCAGCCGGGACGGCCCGAGGGTTCAGGGACGTGCAGGCGCAGCGGTTCATACGCTTGGGTCATGGCTTCTACGCTCGATCTTGTGAATTTCTTGTAGTGAGCTGGCAGTCATTCCCGGGTAGGGGAAATCTTGTCCTACAACAATCATAGGCGTGGCCAAGAAGAATATTTCTCTGTGTTTCGTTGCGCTGGCGACCATTTGCAGATAGAAATTCTGCATAAACATAAAAAACAGGTGGTTTTGTCTCATGCGCAAACTGGACCGTACCGACATCGGCATTCTCAACAGCCTTCAGGAGAACGCGCGCATTACCAACGCCGACCTCGCCCGTTCGGTGAACCTGTCGCCGACGCCATGCTTCAACCGGGTCAAGGCCATGGAAGAATTGGGCTTGATTCGCGAGCAGGTCACGCTGCTGGATGCCGATCTGCTGGGGCTGCATGTGAATGTGTTTATTCACGTCAGCCTGGAAAAACAGGTAGAGGAGGCGTTGCAGCATTTCGAGGAAGCGATTTCCGATCGGCCGGAGGTGATGGAGTGCTATCTGATGGCGGGTGATCCGGATTACCTGATCCGCGTGCTGGTGCCGAGCATCCAGTCGCTGGAACGCTTCATGATGGATTTTCTGACCAAGGTGCCGGGGGTGGCGAACATCCGCTCGAGCTTTGCGCTGAAGCAGGTGCGTTATAAGACCGCGTTGCCGTTGCCGGCTAATGGATTGACGTTGGGGACGTGAAGATCAAAACATCGCAGCCACGGCAGCTCCATTCGCCGATCGTTCCCACGCTCCGCGTGGGAATGCATCCCGTGACGCTCTGCGTCACTTCTTGAGGCGGAACGCGGAGCGTCCCTGGCGGCATTCCTTTGCTGCGCGTGGGAACGATCAGTTGGCTTCGCGCGTGAATCAGCGCGGTCAGAGTTTGTTGAGCGGGATCTTCAGGTAAACCACGCCGTTGTCCTCAGGCGCCGGCAGATTCCCCGCCCGCACGTTCACCTGAATCGCCGGCAGCAGCAACGTCGGCATGCCTAACCCAGCGTCACGTGTCGTGCGCATCTCGACGAACGCCGCTTCATCGATCCCGTCATGCACATGAATATTGCTTTTGCGCTGTTCGCCGACAGTGGTCTGGCACTGCGAGGCGCGGCCCTCGGGTGGGTAATCGTGGCAGACGTAAAGCTTCACGCTGGCCGGAAACGCCAGCAGCTTCTGGATCGACTTGAACAATTGCTGCGCATTGCCGCCAGGGAAATCACAGCGCGCGGTGCCAACGTCCGGCATGAACAGCGTGTCACCCACCAGGATCTGCTCGCCGTCGATCAGGTAGGCCATGTCCGCTGGCGTATGGCCGGGGACGTGCAGGGCGGTAGCCTTGAGGTTGCCGATCATGAACGACTCGTTCGGCGCGAACAGGTGATCGAACTGCGAGCCATCGACGCAAAATTCCGGCTCCAGATTGAACAGCGCCTTGAACACACTCTGCACTTTGCTGATCGATTGACCGATGGCGATCTTGCCGCCCAGTTCTCGACGCAGGTACGGCGCGGCAGACAGGTGATCGGCGTGGGCGTGGGTTTCCAGCAGCCATTGCACTTGCAGCCGGTGCGCACGCACGAAAGCGATGATCTTGTCCGCCTGCGCCGTGCCGGTGCGCCCGGCAGCGCCATCGTAATCGAGCACCGGGTCGACGATCGCGCACTGGCCGCCGTCGGCTTCATAGACCACGTAGCTGTAGGTCGAGGAGGCAGGGTCGAGGAACGCTTCAATCAGGGCGGGCATGGCGAAAACCTGTGCTGGGGAATTTCGGGTTGCAACACTTTATGTAAAAACATAATGTTCGCAGCTTAAGTGACCTTCAAGGCCTCGTGCAAATGCAATCCAGTCTGACCGAATGTGAAGTCGCCCAATTGCGCGCCTCGGCGTCCAAAGCCTGCGCCTTGCTCAAAGCCCTGGCCAATGAGGATCGTCTGTTGATTCTCTGTCAACTGACCCAGGGCGAACGCAACGTCGGCGAGCTGGAAAAAATGACCGGCGTACGCCAGCCGACGCTGTCCCAACAACTGGGCATCTTGCGCGATGAAGGCCTGGTCGCGACCCGCCGCGAAGGCAAATACATTTTCTACGGCCTGGCCAGTCACGAAGTGATCCAGGTGATGAAGACCCTGTCGGGGCTCTATTGCGGTGCGGTACTCAAGAGCTGGGAACAGCCATAAATGCCAGCCCTCACAAACATCTCCTGTGGGAGCGAGCCTGCTCGCGAAGGCGGCGTGTCAGCCGACGAATAGTTGACTGAGCCACCGCTTTCGCGAGCAGGCTCGCTCCCACAGGTTCTTTGGTTTGACCCGAACAAATCCTTGCGTGCAGCAAAAGGAACAAGCAATGAACGATCAACACTGGGGCCCATCCATCAGTGCGGACATCGTGGTCATCGGCGGCGGCACGGCCGGCATCGGTTTTGTCGCCAGCCTGCTCAAGCGTGACCCGCAGCTCAAAGTCACCGTGATCGAACCGAGTTCACAGCACTACTATCAACCGGCGTGGACGCTGGTCGGCGGTGGTGCATTTGACGTGAAAGACACGGTCAGGCCGATGAGCAAAGTCATGCCGCGTCAGGCAACGTGGATTCAGGCCAGTGTCAGCGCCATCGACCCGCAAAGCCGCCAACTCACCCTCGACGACCAGCGCACCGTCAGCTATCAGAACCTGGTCGTCTGCCCCGGCCTGCGCCTGGCCTGGGAGAAAATCGAAGGTTTGCAGGAAAGCCTCGGTCAGCACGGCGTCACCTCCAACTACAGCTATCAACACGCCCGGTACACCTGGGATCAAGTGCAGAAACTGCGCGACGGCCGGGCGCTGTTCACCCAGCCAGCGATGCCGATCAAATGCGCCGGCGCGCCGCAAAAAGCCCTGTACCTGTCTTGCGATCACTGGCGCAAATCCGCCGTGCTGAAAGACATCAACGTTGAATTCAATCTCGCTGGCGCTGCGCTGTTTGGCGTGCCGACCTTCGTGCCGCCGTTGATGAAGTACATCGAACAGTACGACGCGCAACTGGCGTTCAACTCGAATCTGGTCAAGGTCGACGGCCCGGCGAAAACCGCGTGGTTTGAAGTCAAGGACGCCGATGGCAATGTCAGCCGCGTAGCGAAGACCTTCGATCTGCTGCACGTCGTGCCGCCACAAGTCGCGCCGGATTTCATCGCACAGAGTCCGCTGGCCGATGCCGGCGGTTGGTGCGAGGTCGATCCGCACAGCCTGCAGCATCCGCGTTATCCCGAGGTGTTCGCACTGGGCGATATCTGCGGCACCAGCAATGCGAAAACTGCCGCAGCGGTGCGCAAGCAGGTTGTCGTCGTTGCGCAAAACCTGCTGGCCGCGCGCAAACAACAGCCGCTGCCGCTCAAGTACGACGGCTACGGCTCGTGCCCGCTGACGGTGGAGAAGGGCAAGGTGATCCTCGCGGAGTTCGGCTATGGCGGCAAACTGCTGCCGACTTTCCCGCTGGACCCGACCGTGGCCCGGCGTTCGGCGTGGTGGCTGAAGGCGACGCTGCTGCCGTGGTTCTACTGGCACGGCATGCTCAAGGGGCGCGAGTGGCTGACGCGTCTGTCCAGGGTCGACTGAGAAAACCCCTATGTTGCTGGCAAGTCTGTTTGGCGTGGTGATGGGTTTGGTCCTCGGCCTGACCGGCGCGGGCGGCGGGATTCTCGCGGTGCCGGCGCTGGTGCTCGGGCTCGGCTGGACGATGACGCAAGCGGCGCCGGTGGCCTTGTTTGCGGTCGGCAGCGCGGCGGCGGTCGGGGCGATCGACGGTTTGCGCCATGGCCTGGTGCGTTATCGCGCGGCGCTGTTGATCGCCGCGTTGGGCGCGGTGTTTTCGCCGCTGGGGATCTACTTCGCACATCAATTGCCGGAAAAGATTCTGATGATGCTGTTCAGCCTGCTGATGGTCCTGGTCGCTTGGCGAATGCTCAGAAAGGACCGTCAGCAAGCGGGGCCGAGCGATCACGGCCATGCCAGTTGGGGCCAGAAAAACTGCATGCTCAACGAGCAGACCGGGCGCTTCGACTGGACCGCCAAATGCACCGCTACCCTGGCTGCACTGGGAGCGGTTACTGGCGTGGTTTCGGGTTTACTGGGCGTCGGCGGCGGCTTTCTGATCGTGCCGGCGTTCAAGCAACTGACCGATGTGCAGATGCGCGGCATCGTTGCGACGTCGTTGATGGTGATCAGTCTGATTTCCGCGATCGGGGTGATCGGCGCGTTTCATGCGGGGGTGCGTATCGACAGCCAGGGCGCGGCGTTCATTGTCGCCAGCATCGTTGGCATGCTCATCGGTCGCAGGCTTTGTGCGCGAGTTCCGGCGCGGGCGTTGCAGGTGGGGTTTGCCAGTGTCTGTCTGGTGGTGGCGGGGTACATGTTGTTGCGGGCGTGAAGAGCAAAAGATCGCAGCCTCCTTACACGAGGCTGCGATCTTCTCAGCGGGTTACAACACCAGGTGCGGCAGCCACAGCGAAATCGCCGGCACGTAGGTCACCAGCAGCAGCACCAGGAACAGCACGGCGTAGAAAGGCAGCAGCGCTTTTACGGTGCTTTCGATACTGACCTTGCCCACCGCCGAGCCGACGAAGAGCACGGCGCCCACCGGCGGTGTTATCAATCCGATCCCCAGGTTGACCAGCATGATCATGCCGAACTGCACCGGATCGACACCGATGCCCATGATCACTGGCATCAGGATCGGCGTGAGGATCAGGATCAGCGGCGCCATGTCCATCACCGTGCCAAGCAACAGCAACATCACGTTGATGCACATCAGGATCACGTAGCGGTTGTCCGACAGGGTCAGGAACAGCGTGGTGATTTTCGCCGGGATCTGCATCAGGGTCATGATGTAGCCGAAGCTGGCGGCGAAACCGATCAGGATCATCACGATGGAGATGGTGCGCACCGTGCGGTGCATCAGCTTGGGCAGTTCGCTCCATTTGTAGTCGCGGTAGATGAACATGGTCACGAAGAATGACCACAGCACGGCGATGGCCGCCGATTCAGTGGCGGTGAAAATCCCCGAGAGAATGCCGCCGAGGATGATCACCATCGCCATCATGCCCCACAGGGCTTCGCCGACGATCTTCAGCGCCTGGCGCATCGGAATCACTTCGCCCTTGGGGTAGTTGCGCTTTTTCGCGAAGATCAGGCACAGCACCATCAGGCAGGCGCTCATCATCAGGCCCGGTACGATGCCGGCCATGAACAGCGAAGCGATCGACACCGTACCGCCAGCGGCCAGCGAGTAGAGCACCGAGTTGTGGCTTGGCGGAGTCAGCAGGGCTTGCACCGAACCGCTGACGGTCACGGCGGTGGAGAAGTCCCGTGGATAGCCCTTGCGTTCCATTTCCGGAATCAGCACCGAGCCTACCGACGCGGTGTCGGCCACCGACGAACCGGAGATCGCGCCGAAGAACGTCGAGGCGACGATGTTGACCAGTGACAGGCCACCACGGACGAAACCTACCAGCACGCCGGCACACGCCACTAGACGGCGCGACATGCCGCCCTCGGCCATGATCGCACCGGCGAGGACGAAGAACGGAATGGCCAGCAGCGAGAATTTGTTCACCCCCGAGGCGACCTGGATCATCACCGCCTGGAATGGAATGTCGATCCACCAAGCGCCGATCAGCGCAGCGGCGCCCAGCGCGTAAGCGACCGGCATGCCGATCAGGATCAATACGATAAAACTGCCCAGCAGGATCAGAGCGTCCATTAAACGGCACCTTCACTTTCTTCAACCAGGTCGAACTGCACGACCCGACGTTTGCTCTGGTCACCGAGCAAGAGTTTTTCCACGACAAAAATCAGCGTCAGCAAGCCGCCCAGGGGGATCGGCAGATAGGTCACGCCAACCCGCAGATCGGGCAGGGCGGCCATGAACTGGTTCCAGGTGGACATGCACAGCTTGGTGCCCCAGATGGTCATGAAGATGCAGATGGCCGCCATCAGCAGTTGCGAAAAAATCGCCGCTGCGGATTTCAGCTGCGGTGGCATGCGGTCGGTGAGCATGGCCACGGCCATGTGCGCACCGGCACGGTAACTGGCGGCGGCGCCGATGAAGGTGAACACCATCATCAGCAGGATCGCCGTCGGCTCAGGCCAGCTGGAGCCGGTGCCGAGCACGTAGCGGGCGAACACGCCCCAGGGAATCATCAGGGAAATCGCCAGGACGGAAAGGCCGGCGACCCAGATGCACGTCATGTAGATCTTGTCGTTGATACGCAGCAGCAGATTCTTCATCGGGTTCCACCGTAACCGGGCGCGCCTGAACCGCTGGCGCGCCGGGCCTTTTTCATGAGTACGGAGCGGGAGGCGTTACTGAACGGCTTCGATCTTTTTGATCAGATCGGCATAGGGCGCGCCGTATTTCTCGCGAACCGAGGCGGTAGCTTCGTAGAAAGGTTTCTTGTCAACGGTGATGAACTCGACGCCAGCGGCCTTGAGTTTTTCTTCACTGGCGGCGGACTTCTTGTCCCACAGTACGCGCTCTTCAGCCTGGGCAGCCTTGGCGGCTTTTTTCACCAGTTGCTGTTGATCCGGAGTGAGTTTTTCCCAGGTGATTTTCGACATCACGATCGGCTCCGGCAGGATCAGGTGACCGGTCAGGCTGTAGAACTTGGCGTTCTGGAAGTGGTTGTGTTCGAGCAGGGTCGGCGGGTTGTTTTCCGCGCCGTCGATCACGCCGGTCTGCAGGGCGCTGAAGATTTCGCCGGTGTCCATGGCGATACCGTTGGCACCCATGGCGTTCATCATGTCGATGAACATCGGGTTGCCTTGCACGCGAATTTTCATGCCCTTGAGGTCTTCGAGCTTGCGCACCGGTTTTTTGGTGTAGATGTTGCGTGTACCGCCGTCCATCCACGCCAGGGCCACCAATTTGAATTCGGAGTTGGTGATCTTGTCGAGAATCTCATCGCCCACCGGGCCATCGATGACGTTACGCATATGTTGCTGGTCGCGGAAAATGAACGGCATGTTGAACACGTTCACATCCGGCACCACAGGGCCGACGATACCCAGGCTGACGCGAGACATCTGTATCGCGCCGAATTGCATCTGCTCGATGACTTCTTTTTCCGAACCGAGCACGCCGCCCGGGAAGTACTTGAAGGTCAGCTCGCCGTTGGTTTCCTTGGTCAGGGTCTTGCCCATGCTTTCTTCGGCTTCCACGGTGGGATAACCCTTGGGGTGGATGTCGGCGACTTTAAGTTCCAGTGCCTGAGCGGCACCAGCGAAGGTGAACATCAGCGGGAGTGCAGCGGCGAGCAAGGTGCGTTTGAAGTTCATGGGGGGTGAGTCTCCAGTCTTGTTATTTTTGTGTTCAAGGCGCAGCGGTGCAGCAGAGGGTCTAAAGCAAATCGTTGAATTGCGGTTCGGCGAGGCCTTTGACGCCTGGCTTCAGGGCGAACACGCCGCCGGCCAGGGATTGCGGGTCGTGGTCATCGCCGGGGCGAATCGAGGCGACAAACAAGGTGTCCAGGTTGCTGCCGCCGAAGGCGCACATGGTCGGTTTCTTCACCGGTACTTCAAGCGAGAAATCCAGTCGGCCATCCGGGGCGAAGCGGTGGATCAGGCCGGCGTCGTTGGCGCAGATCCAGTAGCAGCCTTCGGCATCCACGGCGGCGCCATCGGGGCGGCCGGGGAAATGATTCATGTCGACGAAGATTCGGCGATTCGATGGCGTGCCGGTCTCGGTGTCGTAATCGAAGGCCCAGATCAGTTGCACATTGGGGTGCGAATCCGACAGGTACATGGTTTTGCCGTCAGGGCTGAAAGCGAGGCCGTTGGGCACGATGAAGCCATCCAGCTGCGCTTCGACCACGCCCGTCTGCCCGGCGCTGTAGCGATAGAGCCGGCCTTCAGACGCGTTCAGGCCCATGTTCAGCACCATGCTGCCGGCCCAGAAACGCCCTTGGCGATCGCAGCGACCGTCGTTGAGGCGCATGTCGGCGCGGCTATGCTCGACGGTGGCGAGCAATTCGCTGTCGAGGCTGCCGTCGCTGTGCGGGTGCAGGCGAAAGAAGCCGCTTTCCATGCCAGCGACCCAGCCACCACTGCGGTGGCGGCTGATGCAGGCGAGCATTTCCGGGGCTTTCCACGAGGCGACGTGCCCGCTGTCAGCGCTCCAGCGTTGCAGCCCGCCGTTGGGAATATCGACCCAGTACAGAGCGTTTTCCTGCGGCACCCAGACCGGGCTTTCACCGACCGCGTTGCGGGCGTCGACGATCAATTCGGCTTGCATACTCATTCCCATGGTTTTTATTAAAGGGGATCAAGTCGAACGGTCAGTCGCCGAACGGGCCTGCTGCGACGAAGGCGCCGCCCTGATAGATCCGCGCCGGATCATCGTCGGCCGGCATCGGTTGCGCTTCGACCTTGTCGCGGAACACTTCCGAGGTGTCCTTGGCTTCGAAACCGAGGTGGCTGGCGTAGCGGTTGTCCCACCAGACGTCTTTGTTGGCGGACATGCCGTAGACCACGGTGTGACCGACGTTTGGCGTATACAGCGAACGTTCGAGCAGTTGCGTGAGATCGTCGAAGCTCAGCCAGGTGTGCATCATCCGGCGGTTCTGCGGTTCGGGGAACGATGAGCCGATGCGGATGCTGACGGTTTCGATGCCGTAGCGATCGAAGTAGAAACTGGCCATGTCTTCGCCGTAGGACTTGGACAAGCCGTAGTAACCATCGGGACGACGCGCCGAAGTGGCGTCGAGCTGTTGGTCCTGTTTGTAGAAACCGATGACGTGGTTGGAGCTGGCGAAGATCACCCGCTTCACACCGTGCTTGCGCGCCGCTTCGTAAATGTGGAACACGCCGCTGATGTTGGCACCGAGGATTTCTTCGAACGGGCGCTCGACCGAAACGCCGCCGAAATGCAGGATCGCATCGACCCCTTCGACCAGTTGATGCACGGCTTGCTTGTCGGCGAGGTCGCAGAGCACGACTTCTTCGTGGTCATCGACGGCCGGGGCGAGGGCGGCGATGTCGGACAGGCGCAGCACATTGGCGTAAGGGCGCAGGCGTTCGCGCAACACTTTGCCCAGGCCGCCGGCGGCACCGGTCAGCAGCAGGCGGTTGAAAGGAGCGCGGGGGGTAGAGGTAGACGTCATGGCAATCCCTGAACACATTGTTATTAGGTTTGTTGTAGGTTGTCGTATGACTGCGCTGAAGTATCGGTAGGGTTTCCGGATCTTGTCAACGCGACTTTTGGTGTAGATGACGGAAGGGGCGATTCATTTTCTCAAGACCCGATACCTGCCTTGCAATGCAATCCCCTTGTGGGAGCGAGCCTGCTCGCGAATGCGGTGTGCCAGTCAGAACAAATCGACTGGTCCGCCGCTTTCGCGAGCAGGCTCGCTCCCACAGGGTAAACCGCTAACCGTTACAACAACGAAATCGGATAGCTGATAAAAATCCGGTTCTCGTCAAATTCGTTGGTGCTGAAGTCCCGGCGAATGGTCGCGTTGCGCCATTTCACGTTGAGGTTCTTCAGCGGGCCGCTCTGCACGGTGTAGGCCAGTTCCGATTCGCGGCCCCATTCCTTGCCGTCATTGGTGGTGGCGGTGTGCACGTTATCGCCGCTGATGTAGCGGTTCATCAGGGTCAGGCCAGGCACGCCCAGCGCAACGAAGTTGTAGTCGTGACGCACCTGCCAGGAGCGCTCTTTGGCGTTGTCATAACTGGCGTTGTAACTGTCGTTGGCCAGGGTGCCGCCGCTGGTGCCGTTGACGCGCATCCAGGCATCGTCGCCGGTGAGTTTCTGCAGGCCGACGTAGAAGGTGTTGCCGCCATACTTGGCCGAGAGCAGGGCGAACGCGGTCTTGTTGTCGAGGTCGCCGGCCTGAGCGCTGCCGTCTTCCTTGCCGGTGAAGAAACCGAGGTTGGCGCCCAGCGTCCAGTCGCCCATCGGCTGGCTGTGGCTGAGGTTGAAATACTGCTGCTGGTAGATGTCGGTGAGCTCGGCGTACCACACGCCGACCATCGTGCGCTTTTCGTTGAAGCTGTATTCGCCGCCGCCGAAGTTGAAGCGATCGGAGGTGAACGCACCGCGGCCGTTCATCGACATGTCTTCCATGCTCGCGTCGTTGCGCGGGCTGTTGCCACGGAACTGGCCGCCGTAAACGGTCAGGCCGTTGATCTCGGTGGACGTAATCTGGCCACCGCGAAAGGTCTGCGGCAGGGAGCGGCCGTCGTCGGAGCGCAGGATCGGCAGCACCGGCATCCATTCACCGACTTTCAATTCGGTCTTCGAGACTTTGGCTTTCAGCGCCACGCCGAGGCGGCCGAAGTTGTCGGCCGGGCGGCCGTCATCATGAATCGGCAACAACTGCGTACCGCCAGTGCCTTTGCCGCCATCGAGCTTCTGCGAATACATGCCAAGGATGTCGAGGCCGAAGCCGACGGTGCCCTGGGTGAAGCCGGATTTGGCGTCGAGAATGAAGTTCTGCGTCCATTCTTCAGCCTTGCCCTGCGGATTGGCCGGGTTGACGAAGTTGCGGTTGAAGTAGGCATTGCGCAGGTTCAGCGTGGCTTTGCTGTCGTCAAGAAAGCCTTCGGCATCGGCGCTCAACGGCAGGGCCAGAGCGAGGCTGCTGCAACCGATCAGGCTGAGGGTCGAACGCGGTTTGAAATGGGCAAAACGTGAAGGGCGGACGGAATTGCGGGCGAGTGGGCTCACTGTGACGCTCCCTGGATCGTTTGTTGTTTTTATTATTTGTCATACGTCGTCGTACAACATCGATGCGGATATTTCCCAGATTTACGGGGATTGTCAACTGGAAGTTATACGATGACCTCCCATTCGACGCCGAACCCATGTGGGAGCGAGCCTGCTCGCGAATGCGGACTTTCCTTCAATGGAGTTGTCGACTGACACAGCGCTTTCGCGAGCAGGCTCGCTCCCACCGGGTTCCTTGGTGTCCGTCGAGTCGTGTATTGCCCGTCAAATTGCGGCAAACTTCCTCTACCCCCAGCACCAGGCCGATCCATGGATAAATACGCCCCGCGCAACTGGCAACCCCACGAAAAGCCCAGCCTGCCCGGTTCCCCATCGACCCCGTTGCACTCCACGCCCAAGCGCTTGGCTTATGCGGCGGTTGGCGTGCTGGTGGCGGTGACTGGTGGGTTGGGCAACTCGCTGGTGGTTGCCAACCTGCCTTACCTGCAAGGCTCGCTCGGCGCGACCACGGCGGAGATGGCCTGGCTGCCGGCGGCGTATGTGATGACCAACGTATCGATGAACCTGCTGCTGGTGAAGTTTCGCCAGCAGTTCGGCTTGCGCGCGTTCACCGAAGTGTTTCTGGTGCTGTATGCACTGGTGACCTTCGGCCATTTGTTCGTCAACGATCTCAACTCGGCAGTGGCGGTGCGGGCTGCCCACGGCATGGTCGGTGCGGCGCTGAGCTCGCTGGGTCTGTATTACATGGTCCAGGCGTTCCCGGCGAAGTGGCGGCTCAAAGCGCTGGTGCTCGGCCTCGGCACGTCGCAATTGGCGTTACCGCTGGCGCGGCTGTTTTCCGAAGACCTGTTGCAGATCGCCGAATGGCGCGGTCTGTACCTGTTCGAATTGGGCATGGCCCTGCTGTCACTCGGCTGTGTGTTGCTGCTGAAGTTGCCGCCCGGTGACCGCTTCAAGACCTTCGAAAAACTCGACTTCCTGACCTTCGCCATCCTCGCCACCGGTGTGGCGTTGTTGTGCGCGGTGCTGTCGCTGGGGCGCATCGACTGGTGGCTGGAGGCGGACTGGATCGGCGTGGCGCTGGCCTGCTCGATCGCGCTGATCATTATGGGCCTGGCCATTGAGCACAATCGCAGCAACCCGATGTTGATGACCCGCTGGCTGGGCAGCGGAACGATGATTCGCCTGGCGCTGGCGGTGACCCTGATTCGCATGGTTACCTCGGAGCAATCCACCGGCGCGGTCGGTTTCATGCAGAACCTGAACATGGGCTATGAGCAGTTGCACAGTCTGTATGTGGTGATGCTGATCGGCAGTATCGCCGGGCTTGCCACCAGCGCACTGACTATCGACCCCAAACACCTGCTGATGCCGTTGATCATTTCCTTGGCACTGATGGCCACCGGTTCGGTGATGGACAGCTTCTCGAACAACCTGACCCGCCCCGAAAACATGTATTTCAGCCAGTTCCTGCTGGCATTCGGCAGCACGTTTTTTCTCGGCCCGACCATGGTCTTCGGCACGCGCAACGTGCTGACCAATCCGCGCAACCTGGTGAGTTTTTCCGTGCTGTTCGGGATCTGCAACAACCTCGGCGGACTGCTCGGCGCGGCGTTGCTTGGCACTTTTCAGATCGTGCGGGAGAAGTACCATTCCAGCCACATCGTCGATCATCTGGTGATGTCCGATCCCTTGGTGGCTGCGCGAGTGCAGAGCGGCGGCTCGGCCTTCGGCGGTTTGCTCGCCGACCCGAGCTTGCGCAATCTGGCCGGCATGCGCAGCCTCGCCAATGCGGCGACACGCGAAGCGAACGTGCTGGCCTATAACGATGTCTTCATGCTGATTGCGGTCATTGCCGTCCTGACCATGATCTGGCTTTCGATTCGTGCGTTGTGGCTGATGAGCACCACCAAAGCCATTGAGCCGACACCTTCCGTACCACCCAGCGGTGCCACTTCTTCATGACCGAACCGACCACCACAACCACCAACGCCATCGCCGCCACACCTGAAGGGGAGGCGCCGCCATCGTCACCGAATACCGCGCCGCGTTCGCTGCGGGTGCGGATCATCTCTTCGCTGGGCTTTGCCGCAATCGCCATCGTCGGCGTGCTGATCGTGCTGTATGCGTGGCAACTGCCGCCGTTCAGCAGTGCAGTCGAAACCACCGAAAACGCCTTGGTGCGCGGGCAGGTGACGATCATCGGCCCGCAGCTCAGCGGCTATGTGTTCGAGGTGCCGGTGCAGGACTTCCAGTACGTCAAGGCCGGGGATCTGCTGGTGCGTCTGGACGACCGCATTTATCAGCAACGCCTCGACCAGTCTCTGGCACAACTGGCGGTGCAGAAGGCCGGACTGGCCAACGTCGTGCAGCAGCGCAACAGCGCTGAAGCGACGATCAAATTGCGCCAGGCAGTGCTCGCCGACAGCCAGGCGCAGTTGCGCAAGAGCGAGGCGGATCTGCGGCGTAATCAGGAACTGGTGCGCGACGGCTCGGTGTCCAAGCGCGAATTCGACGTGACTCTCGCTGCCAACGCGCAGAGCACGGCTTCTGTGGCGCAGGCCAAGGCCAATCTGGAAATCGCCCGGCAGGATCTGCAAACGGTGATCGTCAATCGCGGCTCGCTGGAGGCCGCCGTGGCCAGTGCCGAAGCAGCGGTGCAACTGGCGCGCATCGATCTGTCGAACACGCGGATCGTGGCTCCGCGCGACGGCCAGCTCGGGCAGATTGGCGTGCGCCTCGGCGCCTACGTCAACTCCGGCGCGCAATTGATGGCGCTGGTCCCGGACCAGAAATGGGTGATCGCCAACATGAAGGAAACCCAGATGGCCAACGTACGTGTCGGGCAACCGGTGCGCTTCACCGTCGACGCCTTGAACCACCGCAGATTCACTGGCCATGTGCAGCATATTTCGCCGGGCACCGGCTCGGAATTTGCCTTGCTGCAGGCCGACAACGCCACCGGTAACTTCGTCAAGATCGCCCAGCGCGTGCCGGTGCGCATCACCATCGATCCCGATCAGCAGGAAGAAGAACGCTTGCGGCCGGGGATGTCAGTGGTTGTCAGCATCGACACCGCCGCCGGCGACACCCAACCCCACTGATCAATGCATGACCCTGTGGGAGCGAGCCTGCTCGCGAAAGCGTCGTATCAGTAACATTTCTTTATCTGACACACCGCTTTCGCGAGCAGGCTCGCTCCCACAGGATTAGTGCGCACGGGCTCTATTCACTCGGCCGAGGGAGTGACCCGGCAACTTTTGCGGTTGCGGATCTGCTCGTCGCTGGGTCTCTCGCGAACGAATTCGAAGCGCGGTTCGCCTTCGCTGTAATGCACCAGCCAGCCCCATTCCAGTTCGCTTTCGTCCTGTCCGGGATGCGGTGGCCGGGCCCACCAGGGTTCTTTGCTGAGGATCTCGCGCATGGCAGCCTCCGGTTGATGGCAATCCTTGAACTATAGCTTCCTGTCGCGAGTCGTCAGAACAGGCTGTGTAGAATCGGCGCGATCATGACGATATGGGGGGCAGGGCGATGATGGATGAAGTGCGCAGGGATGAACCGTCGAAACGGCTGTTTTTCGCTTTGGACTGCCCGCCGGCGCAGCGCAAGGCAATCGCCCAGTGGCGCGCGGAACTGGGTCTGCGCAGCGGCAAACCGGTGCCGGCGGATAATTTTCATCTGACTCTGCTGTTTCTTGGAGCGGTGCCGCTGGCGCAGATTCACGGCGTCTGCGAAGCAGCGGGCAGTGTGCGTATTCCCGGCGAAACGTTGCGCATTGTGCTGGATCGCTTGCAGGTCTGGCATCGCCCCGGTGTGCTATCGCTGGCACCGGAACAGGCGCCGCCCGCGTTGTTGCGCCTGGTCTACGCGCTGGAGCAGGCGATGCTGCCGTTCGGTTTTGACGAGCCCACCCACGAGTTCCGCCCGCACCTGACACTGGCCCGCGAGTACCGCGCGCCGGAGCCGGAAGCGCGCACGCCGCCGGAGTTCTTTCTGCGTGCTGAACGCTTCGCTCTGTTCGAATCGCACAAGGGTCGGTATCGGGTTTTGCAGGACTGGCCGCTGATCTGAACGGACAAAAAAAGGCGCCCGAAGGCGCCTGCAAATTCACCCGAGCCGAGGGAGCCGGGTGAGGCCGTTCAGATCAGGGTGCAGCGGTGGTAAGGCGCTGCGTGAACGGAAAATTTTCAGCACTGCATTGATCGTTCCCACGCTCCGCGTGGGAATGCAGCCCGGGACGCTCCGCGTCCCAAAGCGGACGCAGAGCGTCCATTGAGGCATTCCTACGCGAAGCGTGGAACGATCAGTCGATCAGCGTTGCCCGA
This sequence comes from Pseudomonas sp. H26/SER47-MNA-CIBAN-0231, assembly GCF_040310465.1. Taxonomy (NCBI): domain Bacteria; kingdom Pseudomonadati; phylum Pseudomonadota; class Gammaproteobacteria; order Pseudomonadales; family Pseudomonadaceae; genus Pseudomonas; species Pseudomonas sp. H26/SER47-MNA-CIBAN-0231. The sequence goes on from NZ_JBEOPW010000001.1 coordinate 202,108, forward strand.
CGGGCTTATTTACCGAGCTTCACCCGCGTCCAGCCGCGCGTCATGATCCGCTGCGTGGCAATCGGCTGATCCGGCACTGCATACAAGGTCGCCATCACCGCTTGCGACGGATACGAGCCCGGTTCGTTGCGGATCGCTTCGTCCACCAGTGGCGTGGCTGCTGCGTTGGCGTTGCTGTAGCCGATGCTGTTGGTGACTTCGGCGATGATGTCCGGGCGCATCAGGAAGTCCATGAACAGGTAGGCGTTGTCGACGTTTGCCGCATCACGGGGGATGGCGACCATGTCGTAGAAACTGCCGGCGCCTTCCTTGGGAATGCTGTAGTCGATCACCACCTTGTTGCCCGATTCCACTGCGCGGGCCTTGGCCTGCAGGACGTCGCCGGAGTAACCGACCGCCACGCAGATGTTGCCGTTAGCCAGATCGGAGATGTACTTCGAGGAGTGGAAGTACGCCACGTAAGGGCGGATTTTCATGAACAGCGCTTCGGCTTCGGCGATGTGCGCCTTGTCCTTGTCGTTCACCGGATAGCCCAGATAGTGCAGGGCGGCCGGGAGCATTTCGGTCGGCGAATCGAGGAAGCTGATGCCGCAGGCTTTGAGCTTTTCCGCGTTCTCCGGTTTGAACAGTAAGTCCCAGGAGTTGGTCGGGGCGTTGGCGCCGAGCACTTCCTTGACCTTCGCCGGGTTGAAACCGATGCCGATCGAGCCCCACATGTACGGGAACGCGTGCGCGTTGTCCGGATCACTGGCGGAAGCGTTTTTCAGCAATACCGGGTTGAGATTCTTCCAGTTCGGCAGCTTCGATTTGTCCAGCGGCTGGTAGACGCCGGCCTTGATCTGCTTGGCCAGAAAACTGTTCGACGGCACGACGATGTCATAGCCGGATTTGCCTGCGAGCAGGCGCGCTTCAAGGGTTTCGTTGCTGTCGAAGACGTCGTAGGTCACGCGAATGCCGGTCTCGTCTTCGAACTTTTTCACGGTGTCCGGCGCGATGTAATCGGACCAGTTGTAAACACGCAGCACCTTGTCGTTGGCCTGGGCGCCCATGACCATTGCGCCCATTAAGGACAGTGTCAGCAGAGTCCTGCCAAACATTTTCATCGGTACAACTCCCTTCTTCTTATTCAACAAAACAAAAGCTCGGTGCACTTGAACCTAGTGGCGAGGGGATTTATCCCCGCTCGGCTGCGAAGCAGTCGCAAAACCCGAATACGCAGTCTTCAGGTAGAACTGCAGGGGCCGCTTCGCAGCCCAACGGGGATAAATCCCCTCGCCACAGTTGTTCATCGGCGTTGCTCAGGCAGTCGCCGCTGCCGGCTGTTGCCACGACTCATTTGCGGTCTGATCCATCGCTTCCTGAATCGCCCGTTTGCGGTTGGCCTCTGCCTTGCGGCCGAAATACCAGACGAGGAAAGTCACCAGCGACACCGCCAGCAGAATCAGGCTGGCCACGGCGTTGATCTCAGGCTTCACGCCCAGGCGCACCGCCGAGAACACCTCCATCGGCAGCGTCGTCGAGCCCGGCCCGGAGACAAAACTCGCCAGCACCAGATCATCCAGCGACAAGGCAAACGACATCATCCCGCCGGCGGCCAGCGACGGCGCGATCATGGGAATGGTGATGAGGAAAAACACTTTGAATGGTTTGGCGCCGAGGTCCATCGCCGCTTCTTCGATCGACAGATCCAGCTCCCGCAGGCGCGCGGAGACTACCACCGCCACATAAGCGGCACAAAAGGTGGTGTGGGCGATCCAGATGGTGACGATGCCGCGCTCCTGCGGCCAGCCGATCAGCTGCGCCATCGCCACGAACAGCAGCAACAGCGACAGACCGGTGATCACTTCCGGCATCACCAACGGCGCGGTCACCAGGCCACCAAACAGCGTGCGACCCTTGAAGCGCGTCACCCGCGTCAGCACGAACGCCGCCAGCGTCCCCAGTGCCACAGCGGCAATCGCGGTGTAGCAGGCGATCTCCAGCGAGCGCAGTACCGAGCCCATCAGTTGCGAGTTGTCGAGCAGGCCGACATACCACTTCACTGACCAGCCACCCCACACCGTCACCAGTTTCGAGGCGTTGAACGAGTAGATCACCAGAATCAGCATCGGCAGATAAATGAACATCAAGCCGAAGATCAGCATGAACTTGGAAAAATTGAAGCGTTTCATCCCCGTGCCTCCATCTCTTTGGCCTGGCTGCGGTTGAACAGCAGAATTGGCACAATCAGGATCAACAGCATCACCACCGCCAGCGCAGAAGCCACCGGCCAGTCGCGGTTATTGAAGAACTCCTGCCACAGCACGCGACCGATCATCAGCGTCTCCGGGCCACCCAGCAGTTCCGGAATCACGAACTCGCCGACCACCGGAATGAACACCAGCATGCAGCCGGCAATGATGCCGTTCTTGGCCAGCGGCACGGTGATCTTCCAGAAGTTGTTGAAGTTGCTCGAACCCAGATCCTGCGCGGCTTCCAGCAGGCTGTTGTCGTGCTTGACCAGGTTGGCATAGAGCGGCAGAACCATGAACGGCAGATACGCGTAAACCACACCGATATAGACGGCAGTGTTGGTGTTGAGGATCTCGATCGGGTGATCGGTGAGCCCGGTCCACATCAGGAACCCGTTGAGCAGACCGTTGTTGCTGAGGATGCCCATCCACGCATACACGCGGATCAGGATCGCCGTCCAGGTCGGCATCATGATCAACAGCAGCAGGACGTTTTGCGTTTCCTTGCCGGTCTTGGTGATCGCGTAAGCCATCGGAAAACCGATCACCAGGCACATCAGCGTGCTCAATGCCGCGACCTTCAGCGAGCCGAGATACGCCGACAGGTACAGCTCGTCTTCGCCGAGCAGGGTGTAGTTGCCGATGTTCAGCAGCAGCTGGAATTTCTGTTCGGCGAAGGTGTAGATCTCCGAGTACGGCGGGATCGACAGCGCGGCTTCCGAGAAGCTGATCTTCATCACCAGAAAGAACGGCAGCATGAAGAACAGGAACAGCCAGATGAACGGAATACCGATCACCAGTTTTCGTCCGCTGGGCACCAGGCGCAAGAATTGCTGATTGAAAGTTCTCATGAGCGCAGCACCACGCCGCTGTCGTCTTCCCACCAGACGTAGACCTTGTCGTCCCAGGTCGGCCGCGCGCCACGGCGTTCGGCATTGGCCATGAACGACTGAACGATCTTGCCGCCGGGCAGCTCGACGTAGAACACCGAATGGCCGCCGAGGTATGCGATGTCGTGCACCTTGCCTTCGGACCAGTTGTAGCGGAACTCCGGTTGGGTGGTGCTGACGAGCATTTTTTCCGGGCGGATGGCGTAGGTGATCGACTTGTCCTGTACCGACGTGCTGACGCCGTGACCGACATAGATCTTCTGCTGCAAGTCGGGGCTGTGAATGATCGCGTGGCCTTCCAGATCTTCCACCACGGTGCCGTCGAAAGCGTTCACGTTACCGATGAATTCGCAGACCATGCGGCTGACCGGCGCTTCATAAATGTCCACCGGGCTGCCGATCTGCGCGATCCAGCCCAGGTGCATGATCGCGATGCGCTGGGCCATGGTCATGGCTTCTTCCTGGTCGTGGGTGACCATGACGCAGGTCACGCCGACGCGCTCGATGATTTCCACCAGCTCAAGCTGCATCTGCGAACGCAGCTTTTTATCCAGCGCACCCATCGGTTCGTCGAGCAGCAACAGTTTCGGCCGTTTGGCCAACGAGCGGGCGAGGGCCACGCGCTGCCGCTGGCCGCCGGACAACTGGTGCGGGCGGCGCTTGGCGTATTGGGTCATGTGCACCAGACGCAGCATTTCTTCGACGCGGGCATCGATTTCGCTGGCCGGCAAACGGTCCTGTTTGAGGCCGAAGGCGATGTTCTGTGCCACGGTCATGTGCGGGAACAATGCGTAGGACTGGAACATCATGTTGATCGGCCGCTCGTAAGGCGGCATGTCGGTGATGTCCACGCCATCGAGCAGAATCCGCCCCTCGGTCGGCCGCTCGAAACCGGCGAGCATGCGCAGCAGAGTCGATTTTCCCGAACCGGAACCGCCCAGCAGCGCGAAGATTTCGCCCTGATGGATCTCCAGGGACACATCGTCCACGGCCACGGTTTCGTCGAACTTCTTGGTGACACGATCGACTTTCACCAGCACCTTTTTCGGTTGCTGCTGACCCTCGAGTGCCTTGCGGTAAGTGCTGGAGGCGTTTGCCATGTGAAACTCCCAACAGGTGTCGTGTGCCTGGCCAATGTGGCCGGGCTTAAGTGGATTGCAAGCCTGCAGGCGCATTCCCAGTCGGATCACATCCCCCTGTGGGAGCGAGCTTGCTCGCGAAAACGTCGTGTCAGTCGACGTCGTTGTTGCCTGACACACCGCTTTCGCGAGCAAGCTCGCTCCCACAGGGTTTTGCATTGATCCGACGGTCTTGCTCCTGCCATCCGGCTTGTTCGGCGCCGCCGTCCTGGCTGCCTGGGTCGTACTTGTTGTTATCACGGGTGTTGCGGTTCACGACTGACAGATGTGCAAACGCACACCCGCCAGCCGTGGGGGCAGTAAATCGTTATCTGGTCTGGGATTGCGTCAGCGCTGACTGCGCCTCGCCGCCCTTTGCCGGCACGCCGCGCCGAACGCCTGGAAAATCCTCAGGTAGTTCGGGTTGTCCAGCACCTGCCATTCCGGGTGCCATTGCACGCCGAGGGCGAAGGTCGGGCTGTGCTCGACCGAGATCGCTTCGATCAGGCCGTCCGGCGCCACGGCTTCAGTACGCAGGCCGGGGGCGAGGCGGTCGATGCCCTGACTGTGAATCGAATTGACCTGAAATTCGTCGGGCAGCTCCAGCGCTTCGAACACGCCGCCAGCGATCACGCTGACCGCATGGGCTGGTGCGTATTGCACGGCCACATCCGGGCTGTCGGCTTCACGGTGGTCGAGCATGCCGGGCAGCTCGTGCACCTTTTGATGCAGGCTGCCGCCGAAGGCCACGTTCATTTCCTGGAAGCCACGGCAGATGCCGAGCACCGGAACGCCCGCCGCGATGGCTGCACGCAATAAAGGAAGGGTGGTGGCGTCACGGGCCGGATCGTGATCCGTGCCGGGCGCACTGGCCGCGCCTTGATAGTGGAAGGGCTCCACGTTCGAGGGTGAGCCGGTAAGCAACAGACCGTCGAGTTGACCGAGCAGGTCATCGATTTCAGTCAGATTGCCGAGGGAAGGGATGACCACTGGCAACCCTTGAGCGCCAACGCTGACAGCACGTACGTACTTGTCGCCGCTGATGTGATAGGGGTGCAGGCCAATCTGTTTGACGCACGCAGTAACGCCGATCAATGGCTTGAATGCCATTTTTATTCACCTCGAAGTCTGTCACTTGAACGAGCTTTTCCGGAGCTTAGCCTCGTTGATTTTAATTAACAACTGCCATGTAAAAAATTCTAAACGCCGGTCGTCAAATTGCTCAGGTTTACCGGGGTTTAGCGACGGATATGGCACGAGAGTGTTAATAAAAGCCCGAAAAATAAAGGCTGCGGGGCCAGCTGTTCGCTATTGACTTCACTTTGCCTTTCGGATTGACTGGCTGCGCAACACAGTGGTGAACATAATAATTAACAGCTAAATAGGTGCATCATGTCGGTCCCTCTGCGTACCGTTCAACTCAACGAAGCCAACGCATTCCTTAAGAAATATCCTGAGGTTTTGTACGTCGACCTTCTGATTGCGGATATGAACGGTGTGGTGCGCGGCAAGCGCATCGAACGCACCAGTCTTCATAAGGTGTACGAAAAAGGCATCAACCTGCCGGCGTCGCTCTTTGCGCTGGACATCAACGGCTCAACGGTGGAAAGCACCGGTCTGGGCCTGGATATTGGCGATGCCGATCGCATCTGCTACCCGATCCCCGGCACCCTGAGCATCGAGCCGTGGCAAAAACGCCCGACCGCTCAACTGCTGATGACCATGCACGAGATCGAAGGCCAGCCGTTCTTCGCCGACCCGCGTGAAGTGCTGGCCAACGTTGTGCGCAAATTCGACGACCTTGGCCTGACCATCTGCGCGGCGTTCGAACTCGAGTTCTACCTGATTGATCAGGACAACGTGAATGGCCGTCCGCAATCGCCACGTTCACCGGTATCCGGCAAGCGTCCGGTGTCGACTCAGGTGTACCTGATCGACGACCTCGACGAATACGTCGACTGCCTGCAAGACATCCTCGAAGGCGCGAAAGAGCAGGGTATCCCGGCTGACGCGATCGTCAAGGAAAGCGCCCCGGCGCAGTTCGAAGTCAACCTGCATCACGTCTCCGACCCGATCAAGGCCTGCGATTACGCGGTCCTGCTCAAGCGTCTGGTGAAGAACATCGCCTACGACCACGAGATGGACACGACCTTCATGGCCAAGCCTTATCCGGGCCAGGCCGGCAACGGTCTGCACGTGCACATTTCGATTCTGGACAAAGAAGGCAACAACATCTTCGCCAGCGAGGATCCCGAGCAGAACGCCGCACTGCGTCACGCGATCGGCGGTGTGCTCGAGACCCTGCCGGCGCAAATGGCATTCCTCTGCCCGAACGTCAACTCGTACCGCCGCTTTGGCGCGCAATTCTATGTGCCGAACTCGCCAAGCTGGGGCATCGACAACCGCACCGTGGCCGTGCGCGTGCCGACCGGTTCGGCGGATGCCGTGCGCATCGAACACCGCGTCGCCGGTGCCGATGCCAACCCGTACCTGCTGATGGCTTCGGTGCTGGCCGGCATCCACCACGGCCTGACCAACCAGATCGAGCCCGGCGCCCCGGTCGAAGGCAACAGCTACGAGCAGAACGAGCAGAGCCTGCCGAACAACTTGCGCGACGCCTTGCGCGAGCTCGACGACAGCGAAGTCATGGCGCGCTACATCGACCCGATGTACATCGACGTGTTCGTCGCGTGCAAGGAAAGCGAGCTGGCCGAGTTCGAGAACTCGATTTCTGATCTTGAGTACAACTGGTATCTGCATACGGTCTGAAGATCAAAAGCCCCTCACCCTAACCCTCTCCCGGAGGGAGAGGGGACTGACCGCGTCGTCTGGAGATATCCGGCGACCTGAACGATCCAGTCGATGATGGATTCGGCAAAGATTTTTCAGGTCGGCGCAGTTACCAGACATCCCCCGATCGGTCCCCTCTCCCTCTGGGAGAGGGCTAGGGTGAGGGCAGCGATTCCGGCCAGACCAACCCCCAAATTCCCCCTTGTCGAGCTCAAAAACAATGACCACAACCCGCAACGACTGGGAACAACGCTTCCAGTCTCTGTCCATCGAATCCCGCGCTTTCATCAACGGTGAATACCGCCCGGCGATCAGTGGCGACACCTTCGAATGCCTGAGCCCGGTCGATGGCCGCTTTCTTGCCGCCGTCGCCAGCACCGATGAAGCCGACGCCAACCTCGCCGTCGAAGCCGCGCGCCAGTCCTTCAACTCCGGCATCTGGGCGAAAAAAGCCCCGGCCGAGCGCAAGCGCGTCCTGATCCGCTTCGCCGATCTGATCCTGCAACACCAGGAAGAACTGGCACTGCTGGAAACCCTCGACATGGGCAAACCGATCAGCGATTCGATGAGCATCGACATCCCGGCGACCGCCAACGCGATCCGCTGGAGCGCCGAGGCCATCGACAAGATCTACGACGAAGTCGCTGCGACGCCGCACGACCAACTCGGCCTCGTCACCCGTGAGCCGTCCGGTGTGGTCGCAGCGATCGTGCCGTGGAATTTCCCGCTGATCATGGCCAGCTGGAAATTCGCCCCGGCGCTGGCGGCGGGTAACTCGTTCATCCTCAAGCCTTCGGAAAAATCACCGCTGACCGCCATCCGCATCGCGCAACTGGCGCTGGAGGCGGGTATTCCGAAGGGCGTGTTCAACGTGCTGCCGGGCTACGGCCACACCGTCGGCAAGGCGCTGGCGTTGCACATGGACGTCGACGTGCTGGCCTTCACCGGCTCCACGGCGATCGCCAAGCAGCTGATGATCTATGCCGGCCAGAGCAACATGAAACGCGTCTGGCTCGAGGCCGGCGGCAAGAGCCCGAACGTGGTGTTCGCCGACGCACCGGACCTGCGCGCGGCAGCCCAGGCAGCAGCCAGTGCCATCGCCTTCAACCAGGGCGAAGTCTGCACTGCCGGCTCGCGTCTGCTGGTCGAGCGCTCGATTCGCGAGCAGTTCATCCCGCTGCTGGTGGAAGCGCTGCAAGCGTGGAAACCGGGGCACGCACTGGATCCGGCGACCACTGTCGGCGCCGTGGTCGACCAGCGTCAACTGGACAACGTGCTGCGCTATATCAGCATCGGCCGCGAGCAGGGCGCCGAGTTGATTGCCGGCGGCCAACGCACCCTCGAAGAAACCGGCGGCCTCTACGTGCAGCCAGCGATCTTCGACGGCGTGACCAATGCGATGACTATCGCCCAAGAAGAAATCTTCGGCCCGGTGCTGTCGCTGATCACCTTCGACACCGCCGAAGAAGCCCTGCAGATCGCCAACGACAGCATTTTCGGCCTCGCCGCCGGGGTGTGGACCAGCAACTTGAGCAAGGCGCACATCTTCGCCCGCGGCCTGCGCGCCGGCAGCGTCTGGGTCAACCAGTACGACGGCGGCGACATGACTGCGCCGTTCGGTGGCTTCAAGCAATCGGGCAACGGTCGCGACAAATCGCTGCACGCGTTCGACAAGTACACCGAACTGAAAGCGACCTGGATCAAGCTCTGACTCTTTTACAGCGGCGGCCGCCCCTGTTGGCGGCCCTCGGAGAAACCTATGAAACAGCAACACGTAAACAGCTACTACGCAGCCACCCGCAACGAAGTCATCGACTTCCCGATTCTCGAAGAAGCGCTGGACTGCGACGTCTGCATCATCGGCGCCGGCTATACCGGTCTGTCCTCGGCGCTCTTCCTCAGCGAGGCTGGCTACAAAGTCACCGTGCTGGAAGCGGCGAAAGTCGGCTACGGCGCCAGCGGTCGCAATGGCGGCCAACTGGTCAACTCCTACAGCCGCGACGTCGATGTCATCGAAGAGCGCTACGGCGACAAGACTGCAGAAATCCTCGGCAGCATGATCTTCGAAGGCGCCGACATCATTCGCTCGCGCATCAAGGATTACGACATCAAGTGCGACTACCGCCCGGGCGGTATTTTCGCGGCGATGAACAAGAAACAGCTCAACGGCCTGGCCGAGCAGAAGCGCAACTGGGAACGCTACGGCAACCGCAATCTGAAGATGCTCGATGCAGCGGACATTCGTCGCGAAGTCGGCTCCGATGCTTACGTTGGCGGCTTGCTGGACATGCAGGGCGGCCACGTTCATCCGTTGAATCTGGCGCTAGGAGAGGCCGCTGCCATCGTGCGTTTGGGCGGCAAGATCTACGAACAGTCGGCGGCGGTCGAAATTACCTACGGCGAGCCGATCACCGTGCGCACCGCCAAGGGGCTGGTCCGCGCCAAATACCTGCTGATCGCCGGCAACGCCTACCTGCCGCAAGGCCTCGACAACCGCGTCACCGCGAAAAGCATGCCGTGCGGCTCGCAGATCGTCGTCACCGAACCGCTGACCGAGCAGCAGGCGCGCAGCCTGATCACCAACAACTATTGCGTGGAAGATTGCAACTACCTGCTGGATTACTACCGCCTGACCGCTGACAACCGCCTGCTTTACGGTGGTGGTGTGGTTTACGGCGCGCGGGAGCCGGACGATATCGAACAGCTGATCCGGCCGAAGATCCTCAAGACTTTCCCGCAGCTCAAGGACGTAAAGATCGACTACCGCTGGACCGGCAACTTCCTGCTGACCATGTCGCGCATGCCGCAATTCGGCCGTATCGAAAAGAACGCCTACTACATGCAGGGCTACAGCGGCCACGGCGTCACCTGCTCGCACCTGGCCGGCAAACTGATCTCGGAAATGATCCGCGGCGACGCCGAACGCTTCAACGCCTTCGCCTCGCTGCCGCACATGCCGATGCTCGGCGGCCGCACCTTCTCCGCACCGCTTACCGCTCTGGGCGCGGTCTACTATTCCCTGCGCGACCGCTTCGGCGTCTGACTTACCTCACCGGCGGCGGTCCGAAAGACCTCGCCGGTTTTTCACTTATGCAAAACCACTGATGTCCACTGTGGGAGCGAGCCTGCTCGCGAAGAGGCCATATCAGGCGACATCGATTCGCCAGACACTACGCTTTCGCGAGCAGGCTCGCTCCCACAGTGACTGTATTGCCAAGGCCAACAGGACTTTTGCCGCACCATCCATCGAACCTGCTGAGCAACACCGGCAAACGTGATTTAATAGCCGCCTTTCACGGTTCCGGGACACGGGAGCAACGTGATCCGCGCGACCTGCGCGTCACCCGCCACCCACCCCCATCGCCCTTAAGTCGCTCTTACATAAGGCTGTCATGGATACGGGTTCTCGACTCAAACTAGTACGCGAAAGCTACAAACTCTCCCAGCGCGAGCTCGCCCGGCGTAGCGGCGTGACCAACGCGACCATCTCGCTGATCGAACAGAACCGCGTCAGCCCCTCCGTCAGCTCGCTGAAAAAGCTGCTCGAAGGCATACCGATGTCTCTGGCCGACTTCTTCACCTTCGACCAGCCCCCGCGCGAACACCAATACGTATTCCGCGCCAACGAACAACCCGACCTCGGCCGCCACGGCCTGCGCCTGCTGCTCATCGGCGCCTCGGTGCCCAGCCGCCAGATGCGCCTGCTCCGCGAACAATACGCCCCCGGCGCCAGCTCCGGCGAAGAGCCGATCGTGCATGCGGAAGGTGAGGAGTGCGGCTTGGTCACGCGCGGCACGGTGGAACTGACCGTGGACGGGCAGGTGAGTGTGCTGAGTGCGGGGGACGGGTATTACTTTCCGACGACGTTGCCGCATAAGTTTCGCAATATCGGCGCTGATGAGGCAGAGATAATCAGTGCGAATACGCCGGCGAATTTCTGATCGGATAACGCATTATTTTTTTGTTGACCCGGCATCTTTACGAGGTGCCGGGTTGTTTGTTCCTGCCATTCGTCAGCCTTCCCGCATTTTCCCCGCGCACGCGCTTCCAACGCATAACTCACCCCCGCAAAGGAACCGCCAACATGCATAAATCCAGTCTCGCAGCATTCACCCTGGCCACGCTGTTATCCGCCACTTCGCTCTACGCAACGGCCGCCAGCGAAACTCCGGCACCCACTGCTAACGACGGCAATAGCCAAACCAATCCGAGTGCGCCGGAAGATATTCATTCCAACGGTGCCACCGTGCCCAAAGGCACGCAGGGCAACACCACCAACAATGACGGCTCGACACCTGCGGGTTCCAAGCCCAGTGGTTCGAAGCAATCGAACGACAGCGGCACCAGCAGCGGTGCTGGTGAGGGTTGAAGCTGTTTGCAGATGCAGCAAGCCCGGCATCAAGCCGGGCTCTCTATCAGGCAATCCTCGATGACCGAGGTTACTTAGCCTTCCAGTTCCCGCCGCTGTTCTCACAATCAATCTTTGCCTGCGCCAGATGTTCACCGTCGTAGTAATACGTGGTGACTTTGGCGTTGTCGGGCATGTTCAGCGGTTTGGCGCTTTTGTCTTTGCTGGTCGAGTGCGGGTTGGCCAGGGATTCCTGGGTGAGGCGGGCGGTGCAGGTGGCCTGGTAGTGGTCGTCGCAGCGATCGACTTTTTTCTTGGTGGCGTTGAGGGTGTCCTTGGTTTCGTTGCTGCAGGACCAGTTGATGGAGTCCACGGGCATGCCTTCGTATTCGTAGCAGCTGTGGGTTTCCACCGCTGGCACCGAGGCGCTGGAGGAGCGGGTCTGCACGTCGCAGCCTTCAGCCATGACGCAGGTGGGGATGATGGCGAACGTGGCGATCAGGAGCAGCAGTCGGGTTTTCATCGGCAATTCCTCTCCAATGGCGCCGCGTCTGATCGGTGATTTGGCGCTTGTCTGGTTTCGAGGCGGCGAGGGCCGGCAAGGTTCAATCGGTTTGCGCTGAGGGATCTTCGCGTACACTGCGCAACAATCAGAAACATTCAGCGCAGGATTCGATCCCCATGGCCCCAACCCTCGAACGCGCCATCGCCATTGCCGCCACGGCCCACACCGGGCAAGTCGACAAGGGCGGCGCGCCGTACATTTTGCATCCGCTGAAAGTCATGTTGCGCATGAATACGCTGGAAGAGCGCATCGTCGCTGTGCTGCACGATGTGGTCGAGGATTGCGGGGTGAGCCTGGATGATTTGCGCGGCGAAGGCTTCAGCGAAGAGGTGCTGGCGGCGATTGCAGCGGTGACCAAAGTGCCGGGCGAGTCCTACGAGGATTTTGTCGACCGCGCCGCGCAAAACCCGATCGGGCGAGTGGTGAAGCTGGCGGATCTGGAAGAGAACAGCGATATCTCGCGGATTGCCTCGCCGAGTTGGGAGGATCTGGAGCGGATCGAGAAATATCGGCGGGCGATTGCGCGCCTTCGCGCATAGAAATGCCAATCCCCCTGTAGGAGCTGCCGAAGGCTGCGATCTGATCGTTCCCCACGCTCTGCGTGGGAATGCAGCCGGGGACGCTCTGCGTCCCAAAAGATCGCAGCCTTCGGCAGCTCCTACCAGGGACTGGTGGTGTGTCAGATAAATAGCCAGGAAGGCGAACCATGAAATCCATTGTGTGCTTGTTGCTTGCTGCCGGTTTCGGCGCGTTGTTGCAGTTTGAAGGCGTGCCCCACGGCTTGCTGCTGGGCTCGATTGTCGTTACCGCATTGTTTGCCAGTAAAACCGGCATCGCCCCGGCAACTCCTTATGGCTTGGGCTACATCCAGGTCACGCTGGGCATCGCCACCGGGCTGATGTTCGAAGCATGGGACAGCGAAACGGCGACGACGATGGTGCCCAGCCTCGGCGTATTGCTGATCTGCCTGACCGTACAAATCGCACTCGCCGGATGGTGGCTGACACGCGGCGCCGGTTGGAACCGCACCGATGCACTGCTGGCGGTGTATCCCGGCGCATTGGCCGCAGTGTTCGATTTGCTTGAGTCGGAAAAGGCTTCGAGCAAAGTCATCATCGTGCATCTGATGCGGCTGCTGTTGATCACCGTGCTGGTGAGTTTGCTCATTCCCGGGCAAGCAGCGGTGGCTGAAGTGGTCAGCGATCCGTTGACCACCGGCATGGCGCTGACCGCAATCGCTGTCATCGCGCTGAGCGTATTGCTCGGCCGCCTGCTGTTGCTGATCGGCGTCCCGGCGCCGTTCATGCTCACCGCGATCATCATCACTGCTGTGTTTGTGAAGACGGGATGGCTGCACGGCTTTCACATGCCGGAGTGGAGTTTGAACTTGGCCGCACTGATTCTTGGCGTGCGCATCGGCTCACGTTTTCAGGGCCTCGGCATCGCAGAACTGGCGCGGCATGGGCGCACCGCTTTGGTTTCGGTAGGTTTGATGATCGTCGTTGCAGCGGCGTTTGCCGAGGTGGCTGCGCGCTGGCTGGGCAATGATCCGCTGTCGCTGTGGCTGGCGTACATGCCGGGCGCGATCGAGACGATTGCGATTGTCGCGTTTGGCGGCGGGCTGAATGTGGTGTTTATCCTGACGCATCATCTGAGCCGGATGGTGCTGCTGCATTTTGCCCCGGCGTTGTTGGTGCAGGTCAGGCGTGGCCCAAAGCAATCGCGAACGACACGACAATCATGCAGGCGAAGGCGAAGTTGAGATTCATGGGCTGTTCATCCTGAGCTTTTGAGAGTGGGGCCATTGTGAACAGGCGCAGCGCAAAGAAAAAATTCGCCGTGTTGATTCCAATGATCGAAAGCATTGATAGCCGTTGCGTTTGTATTTGCCTGAGACTTTCGCTAGTGTCGCTGAAACCTGCAACTACAGGCACAAACAGGCATAACCATGCACGACCACTCCATCGCCGAATTGCCGTCCCTGCGCCGGCAGAAAATCCTTTTGCTTCTCGAACGTGACGGCAAGGTCATGGCCTCCGAGCTGAGCCAGCATTTCGCAGTGTCCGAAGACACCATCCGCCGCGACCTCGCCGAGCTGGACAGCGCCGGACTGGTGCAGCGGGTGCATGGCGGGGCGCTGCCGCGACCGAAGGACTCGGGCAAAGATTACTTCACCCGCCTGGATGAGACCGACGAGGTCAAAGTACGTCTGGCGCAATTGGCGGCGCAGCACATCGAGGACGGGCAGATTGTGCTGTTCGATTCCGGCTCGACCACCTTGCAGGTGGCGCGCGCGTTACCCGCCGACATCCGCATCACTGCCGTGACCGCCTCACCGCTGACTGCGATTGCCCTGTCGGAATACAAAGGCGTGAAAGTGATTCTGGCGGGTGGTGAATTGAATCCGCATTCGATGTCGGCCAGTGGTCAGGAAGCGCTGCGACTGCTGGCGGGGATCAAGGCGGATCTGGCGATTACCGGGGTGTGTGCGATTCATCCCGAAGTGGGGATCACCTCGCTGCATTTCGATGAAGTGCCGATCAAACAGGCGATGCTCGACAGTGCAACGCGGGTGATTGCAGTGACCACGGCGGACAAGCTGGGCGCGGTGGAGCCGTTTATAGTGGCGCCGTGTACGCGCCTGCATACGTTGATTACCGAGCGGCATCCGGGGTCGGGGAATGTCGAGGATTATCGGCGGTTGGGGATTGTCGTGGAGCAGTTGCCGGATTGAGTTTGTGTGGGGTTTGAGGGCCTCTTCGCGAGCAGGCTCGCTCCCACAGGATGTTGTGTCGTGCACAAATCCAATGTGGGAGCGAGCCTGCTCGCGATAGGGCCAGTAAATTCAGCGCAACCGCTCGAGCATCTGGTAATACCACATCCCCGCCGCCAGCAACGGGTTGCCCAGCAGGTCGCCCACTGGCACGCGAATGTGCTGGCACGCGGCGAAGGTATCGAATTGCTCCATTTGCCCGGTGATCGCCCGGCTCATGATCTCGCCCATGATGTGCGTGGTGGCGATGCCATGTCCCGAGTAGCCCTGGCAATACCAGACGTTGTCCGAGAGCTTGCCCAGTTGCGGGATGCGGTTGATGACGATGCCCATCGCGCAGCTCCACTGGTAATCGATCGGCACGCCTTTTAGCGCCGGGAACGTGCGTTCGATACACGGGCGCAGTTCCGCAGCGATGTCGCGCGAATCCTTGCCGCTGTAGTTGGCGCCGCCGCCGAACAGCAAACGGCCGTCGGCGGTGAGCCGGTAGTAATCGAGGACGAAGCGGCAGTCGTACACGGCGAGGTCTTCGGGGTTGATCTGTTGCGCCAGATCACCGAGCGGCGCGGTGGTGACGATGCCGCCCATGGCCGGGAAGATCTTGCCCTTGAGCTGACCCGGTTCGAGCTTGTGATAGACGTCACCGGCGAGCATCACCTGATTGGCGTCGATCTGACCGTGAGCGGTGCGCACGCCAGGTGTGTCGCCGTGAATGATCTCCAGCACTTCACTGTTTTCGAAGATCTGCGCGCCCAGGCTTTCGGCTGCGCGTGCTTCGCCAATGCACAGGTTGAGCGGGTGCAGGTGCATGTTGCGGGTGTTCTTGATGGCGCCGTGGTAGAGCTCGCTTTGCAGCAGGTCGCGAACCTGGCTGCGGTCGAGCAGGCTCACTTCATCGCCCAATCCGCGACGCACGGCTTCGTCGTAATCCTTGCGCAGATCGACCATATGGCTCGGCTTGTACGCCGCGTGCAAATGGCCGTGTTTGAGGTCGCACTGGATCGCATATTTCTCGACGCGCTCGCGGATGATTTCATGCCCGCGCCAGCGCAGATGCCAGATGAAATCGTCCACGTCATCGCCCAGTTTTGCACGCATCTGCTTGCGCATCGCGCCGTCGCCGGAAAGGCTGCCGGTGACTTGCCCGCCATTGCGCCCGGTGGCGCCCCAGCCGATCTTGTGGCTTTCGACGATGGCGACTTTCAGGCCTTTTTCCGCCAGCTCGACGGCAGTGGCGACGCCAGTGAAACCGCCGCCGATGATTACCACATCGACCTTGTGCCGGTCCTGAAGGGTCGGGTAGTCGGTGTCCTGGTTGAGGGTGGCGGTGTAGTAGGAATTGCAGCGAATGGTCATGTCAGGGTCCACAAAAAATTCCAGGTTCGAAGTGCATTCCCTGTGGGAGCGATCCTGCTCGCGAAAGCGGTGTGTCAGTCACCCAAAATGTTGAATGTGATGACGCCTTCGCGAGCAGGCTCGCTCCCACAGGTTCGGTGTCGGATCGTTAGGCCTCGGTCAGGTACCACCGCCAATCCTGCTCACCCACTTCAGCCATGAACTGCCGATACTCGGCACGCTTCACCGCCAGATACACCCCAAGGAATTCCTGCCCCAACGCCTCCCGTGCCCACGCGGAATTTTCCAGCGCCTGCAACGACGTCAGCCAATCGGTCGGCAGCAGTTCTTTCGCCTGGGCATAACCATTGCCCTCGACCGGTGCCCCCGGATCCAGCTCTTCACGGATGCCGCGATGAATGCCGGCGAGGATCGCTGCCGCTGCCAGATAAGGGTTGGCATCGGCGCCGCAGATGCGGTGTTCGATGTGTCGTGTCGGCGCCGGCCCGCCGGGTACGCGCAGGCTGACGGTGCGGTTGTCGACGCCCCAGGTCGGCGCCAGTGGCGCGTAGCTGTTGGCCTGGAAACGCCGGTAGGAGTTGGCGTTGGGGCAGAACAGCAGCAGCGAATCGAGCAGCGAGGCAAGCATGCCGCCAATCGCCGTGCGCAACAGTGGTGTGCCGGCCGGGTCTTCAGAAGCGAACAAATTACGCCCCTCGGCATCGGCCAGGCTGACGTGCATGTGCATGCCGGTGCCGGCCAGATCATCGAACGGCTTGGCCATGAACGTCGCCTGCATGCCGTGCTTGTGCGCCACGCCTTTGACCAGACGTTTGTAGCGCACCGCCTGATCCATCGCCTCCAGCGCATCGCCGTGTTCGAGGGTGATTTCCACTTGCCCCGGGGCGTATTCGGAGATCGCCGTGCGCGCCGGAATGCCGTGCAGTTTGCAGGCGCTGTAAAGGTCGGCGAGAAACGGCTCGATCTGTTCCAGCTCGCGCAAACCGTAGACTTGCGTGTGTCGCGGTCGCCCGCCGTCAGCGTCCCGCGCCGGTTGCGGGCGGCCGTTGTGATCGCGTTTGGCGTCGAGCAGATAGAACTCCAGCTCGCAGGCCATGATCGGGTGGAAACCCTCGGCTTTGAGTCCGTCGATCACCTTGATCAGCAGGTGCCGAGGGTCAGCGATGCTCGCCGGCATGCCCTCGCTCGGGTGCATGCTGACCTGCACCGCAGCGGTTGGAATCTGTCGCCACGGCAGGCGCACCAGACTGCCTTGCAGCGGATAGGCGCGGCAGTCGATGTCGCCGACGTCCCACACCAGCCCGGAGTTCTCGACGTCCTCGCCTTGTACAGTCAGACCAAGGATGGTGCTCGGCAGCGGTCGGCCGCTTTCGTACACGGCGAGCAGTTCTTCGCGATGCAACAGCTTGCCGCGCGGCACGCCGTTGGCGTCGAGGATGAACAGTTCGATCATGTCGATATCGGGGTTCTGTTCGAGGAACAGGCGTGCGTCTTCGATGGCTGCGAATTTCATGGCAAATCACTCACGGTGGCGCCGCACAGGCGCGCAGATTCGGCCGGACACGACGCGACAAAATGGCGTAAGTGTCCCGGCAGGGATATCAGGAAAATCGGGAAATTGACTGTCGCGGTTTCAGCTCACGCGATCAGGCAGGAACGGCGATATCCGGCGGGCGTGCGGAGTGACGCAGCTTGGAGCGGCGCAGGGCCATGGGCAGATTGACGATGCGGTTCATACGCGGCCCCTGTCGCAGTGGGCGCGTACAGCAGAGACGTGCAACCTTTGCGGTTGTTGTGGTGACGTACTCATAACGCGTGTTTCCGTTGGCGGAAAGCGTCGGCGGCAGGGCAGGCCCGGCGACCGGTGTGCCCGGATAGTAAGGGGGAATTTGCGCGCGTGTAAATGGAAGATTCGTCGGTGGCGCTTTACGGCGTTTGGGCTGCTTGACCGAGTTGCCTTTTTCGCGAGCAGGCTCGCTCCCACAGGAGAGTGCATTTCAACTGTGGGAGCGAGCCTGCTCGCGAATGGCAGCACCTCGATCCAGAGTCAACACGCCGAGCCCGCCGCTGCGCCATTCAGCGCAGCACGTAATCGTCCGGCTCCGGCGCGGGCGGCAACGGCGATACGCCGAGTTCGTAAAGCACATCGCGCTCCAGGGTGCGCACCAGTGCATCGGTCGGCAGATCGTTTTCATCGCGCCCGAACGGATCTTCGAGTTCATCGGCAATCGCGTCAAAGCCGAAAAAGGTGTAGCTGACAATTGCCGTGAACAGCGGCGTCAACCAACCCAGCGATTGCGCCATGGCGAACGGCAGCAGCAGGCAGAACAGGTAGATGGTGCGGTGCAGCAGCAGGGTGTAAGGGAAGGGCAATGGCGTGTTCTTGATCCGGTCGCACACCGCCTGGGCCTGGCTCAGGCAGGTCAGGTGATTGGCCAGCAACTGATAACGCCATGGCGACAGCACACCGGCCGTTTCCAGCGCTGAGCACTGGCGCCCGAGCTGATGAAGGATCTGTCCGCAGTGATCCGGCGCAGCCCCATCGATCGGTGGGCTGACCCAGTCGGTGCTGGCCTGCTCCTCGCTGTCTCCACGCAGCCGTGCATTCAACGCGTGGGCGAAACCGCACAGGTTGCGCAACAGTTGCCCACGCAGGCGCGTGTCATCGATGCCTTGGGTTTCGCGCATCACCGCGCGCACCCGCAGCAGCACCTCGCCCCAGGCCTTGCGCCCCTCGTACCAACGGTCGTAACAGGCGTTGTTGCGAAAACTCAGGAAAATCGACAGCGACAGGCCGAGCAGGGTGAACGGTGTCGAATTGATCTGGGCGAAGTAGCTCGGCACCAGTAGTTCGATCAGCACAATCGCCGCCGCCAGCAGTGTCAGCATCAAGGTGCGCACGGCGATGCGTTTGGCGATCGAGCCTCGGAGGGTGAACAGCACGGCGAACTGATTGGGTCTCGGTCTGACGATCATCTCGCGGTCCCGGTTGCGCGGCGGATCAGCCGCCGGTCATGTTCATGAAACGCACCACCTGCACGTCGTCGTTGACTTCGAAGTTGTGTCGATACGGCTTGAGTTTCATCGCCTCGATGATCGCGTTCTCCAGACGTTCCGGGTGGCCCGGATGGGCGCGCAACACCGCTTTGAGGTCCATCGAATGCTCGTTGCCCAGGCACAGCAGCAAGCGACCTTCGACGGTCAGGCGCACGCGGTTGCAGGTACCGCAGAAGTTGTGGCTGTGCGGTGAAATGAAGCCCAGGCGAATGTTCGGTGCTTCGGCCACGCGCCAGTAGCGCGACGGCCCTTGCGTCGATTCGGTCGAGTCGATCAGGGTAAAGCGTTCGGCGATGCGTTCGCGCACTTGCGCGCTGGAGTAGAAGGATTCGGCGCGGCTGTGTTCGGCGATCGCGCCCAGCGGCATCTCTTCGATGAAGGAAATATCCAGATCACGCTCGATGGCGAAACTGACCAGATCGTTGATCTCGTGATCGTTGCGGCCCTGCATCACCACGCAATTGAGTTTGGTGCGGGTGAAACCGGCGGCACGCGCGGCATCGATGCCGTCGATGACCTGCGCCAGATCGCCAGTGCGGGTCAGCTCTCTGAAGCGCTGCGGATCGAGACTGTCGAGGCTGATGTTCAGGCGCTTGACCCCAGCGTCGAACAGCGGCTGGGCCAGTCGGCCCAATTGTGAGCCGTTGGTGGTCAGGCACAGTTCGCGCAGGCCGGGCAGGGCGGCGATCTGTTCGCAAAGTTGCACGACACCAGGCCGGATCAGCGGCTCGCCACCCGTGAGGCGGATCTTGCGCGTGCCGAGGGCGACGAAGCTTTGCGCTACCTGGAACAGTTCTTCGAGGGTGAGGATCTGGTGGCGCGGCAAGAACTGCATGTCCTCGGCCATGCAATAGACGCAGCGAAAATCGCAGCGGTCGGTGACCGACAGGCGCAGATAATCCACGCGGCGGTTGTGACCATCGATCAATTCACGCTGTGTCATGGGCTCGCCTCGTGGATGTGGAACGCCGTCAGCGGGCGTAGATCGCGCAGGGTAGGCTGCACTCGCCATGCCGTCCAATCACTCTGGCTGACCGAGTGATTGACGGCGTCGATGATGCCTTACGGTGCACCAAACATCGCCGTCCAGTAAATGCCGGCGTTGCTTTTGGGATCGGTCGCGTACGCGGCGCCCAGTTCCTGATATTGCGGATTCATCAGATTGGCGCAATGCCCGGGGCTGGCGAGCCAGCCGTCGACGACCTTGCCGACGGTGTCTTGCCCGGCGGCGATGTTCTCGCCGACCAGTTGCCCACTGTAACCGGACAGCTCGGCGCGGTCGCCTGGCGTGCGGCCGTCGCGGTCCTTGTGGTCGAGGTAATTGTTGTTGGCCATGTCGCGGCTGTGATCCTGAGCGACCGTGCCCAGCGTGGCGTTCCAGGCCAGCGGTGCTGCCGCTGCGAAGGACTGGCCGCCGCACTGGCGCGCCTGGCCGCGCGCGGTATTGAGTTGCGCCAGCAGCTTTTGCCCTTCGCTTTGTGCATCGCCGAGTTTCGCCCTCAGCAACGGCCGCGCGAGAACGATGCGCCAGTCGCGGTCGACACGGTTGACGCCGATATCGACGAACTGCGGATCGAGCACCACCTTACAGAAGCTTTCCTTGATCGCCTGCATCGCCGCCGCTGCATCGCGCGGGCCGTTGAGGGTGATCGCCTGCACGTTGACCATCGGGTACTGGGCGCTGGTCATGGCCTGCTGCAGATCGACCGCGCCGCTGGCGGGCAGGCGCAGACGTGGATCGGCCGACAGCGGTGGCAACTCGTTCGATGCCTGCGTGCCGCAACGCTGCGGCTGGCTGCGATAGCTGTTGATCGACTCGATCAATTGCAGTTCATCGGCAGCCAGCGCCGAGGTGGCGAACACCACGCCCAGCGACAGTGCGGCACAACGCAAAACGGACGGCATGAAGCGCATGGAAATCTCCCTTGAGCTGAATGCGCCCATGATGCGCGAAAGGCCCCCGGTGAGTGAATGTGTTTTTCTTTGCGGCGGATTTTTTTCTGCGCTGGTGTGCCCGCGCATTTGCTCGCTACACTCTGCGAAGACCCCGCAAACCGGGCGTCTCACCGACGTAACATCTTGCCCCGGGCGGGCGCTGACGGAAGAATCGACATGGGATCGAAAGGCTTGGCGGGAGGTTTGTTGTGGATCTTTCTGACCGGCGCAGCATGGGCCGGGGCGCAGGCGCCGATCGAGGCCAAGGCCGAACAGAAAGCCGAGGTGCTCGAAGAGAAAGCGGCAGACAAAGTCAGCGCCGCGCCGGCGCCGAAATCCGAGGCGATCACCCCGACCGAAGCGCAGGCGGTGGACCCGGCCGGCGCCGCGCCGCTGGACGATCCGCTGACCTGTCTCGCGCGCAGTATCTATTGGGAAGCCAAGGGCAAGGACACCCCGGAAATGGAAGCCGTCGCCAGTGTGGTGATGAATCGCCTCGGCCACGACGGCTTTCCCGACACGGTGTGCGCGGTGGTCAAGCAAGGATCTGAAAGCGGCAATTGCCAGTTTTCCTGGTGGTGCGATGGCAGGCCCGATCAGGTCAAGGAAGACGCCGAATACGCGCTGGCCAAGGAAATCGCCGGCAAGGCGTTGAACCGTCAGCTCAAGGACCGCACGCGCGGTGCCCTGTATTTTCATGATCGCGGCGTGCACCCGAGCTGGGCCAAGGCCTATCGCAACACGGCGCAGACCGGCAGGTTCCTCTTCTACAAACCCGCCGGGGGCGACGCGCGTTAACTGGCGTGGGTGTTGAGAATGCTCGCCACCTGCTGCGGCTGGCAGTTCAGATACGGTGACTTTTGCAGCCAGCGCTGATCCGGATACCAGGAAAACATGAACTGGCCGTTCTTCAGGCGATCGATCACCTGTTTGGCGATCTGCGGCCGTACGGCGGGGCAACCCTGACTGCGGCCGATACGCCCCTGACGCTTGCTCCAAAGCGGGTTCACGTAACTGGCGGCATGAATCACGATCGCGCGATCACGGGCCAGATCATTGAAACCGGGTTCCAGACCATCCATGCGCAGCGAATAGCCGTGAGTACCTTCGTAGCTTTCCTGAGTGCGGAACAGACCGAGGCTGGACTGATAACTGCCTTCGCGATTGGAAAACTGCGTGGCGAAGTTTTCCCCGGAGTTGGAACCGTGGGCAACCAGATCACGCAGCACCAGTTTCTTTTTGCTCAGATCGAAGATCCACAGGCGGCGTTCGGTGGACGGTTGCGAATAATCGATGATCGCCAGATGCCGCGAGGGTTTCGCGCCATTGTTGACCGCGCATTGCATGGCGTTCAATGCACCTTTGAGCGCCTGGGGATTGAGTTCCGGCGCGGCGTGGGCGAGGCTGTTGTAGAGAACCGGCGATGGCTTGCCGGCGGCAAATACTGGGCTGGTCACGGCGACAAGGGTCGCGGTGCTCAACAGAAGTCGGCGCAAAAACGTCAACATTTTATAAAGTGTCCTCAACTTGCTACATAAACGGCACTTTGGCTCCTGACTCCCAGTCAATACCCGCAGGCTCGCGGTTCGAGCCTGACTGTTCAGCGCACCTGATGTAAGGTTGACCGTCATCTGGACGGCCATGGATTGGAGTAAAGCAGTTGTTCAAAAAGTACGCATGCTACTTGAGCATTTGTTTGCTCGCTGCGCCGTTTGTCGCTTGCGCCGATGAGCCGCTGCCCCCGCTCGAAACCCTGCCGACGCCGGAAACGCAATTGCCGGTCGAGCCGCGCAGCCCGTTGCAGGCGGTTTTGATCAGCCTGGCGCAGTCGTGCCCGGCCATTGCTCCGCGCCTCAATGGCCCGGCGTTGAGCCAATTGCAGGCGTTTTATGAACAGCAGGACTGGATGCCGGTGTGGGCGAGTGAGTCGGCACGCTTGCCAGCATTGCGCGCGCAATTGCAGCTGTTGGCCGATGATGGGTTGAATCCGAATCGCTATGCGGTCGCGACGACACCGCCGCAGGATGGCGAGCTGTGCGCCGACATCGACATCAGCCGCAACTACCTGCAGGCCTTGCAGGATCTGCATTACGGCCGTCTGTTGCAATCGCATTTCGAACCGCTGTGGCGTGTCGACGGCCCGCCGACCGACCGTCAGGCGCAATTGCTCAGCATTGCCGTGCCGGGCATGAACGATATTGCTGCGGCGTTCGACCTGGCGCGTCCGCATCTGCCGCAATATCAGAGCCTGCGTCAGCTGTATGCCGCGCAACGCTTGCAAGCCTTGCCGCAATGGCAGCCGGTGGGCAACGGCCCGTTGCTGCGCCCGGCGATGGAAGACCCGCGCGTGCCGGAACTGGCCCGTCGTCTGTACAACGAAGGTTATCTGGCACACGCACTGGTGCCGCCGGACAACGCCTACGATGACGTGCTGGTGGAGGCAGTGAAGCACTTTCAGGCCAGCCATTCGTTGCAGGCTGACGGTGTGGTCGGGCCGGGCACCATTGCCGAGCTGAACATCAGCCCGCTGACCCGCCGCGATCAATTGCGCGTCAATCTGGAACGTTTCCGCTGGATGGCCCAGGACATGGAGCCCAGTGGTCTGGTGGTGAATGTCGCGGCCGCTGAGCTTACGCTGTATCAGGGCGGTCAACCGGTGTGGCAGACCCGCACCCAGGTCGGCCGCGCCGAACGCCAGACGCCGCTGCTCAAATCCCGCGTCACCCGCCTGACGCTGAATCCGACCTGGACCGTACCGCCGACCATCTGGAAAGAAGACAAGCTGCCGGAAATCCGCAAGGATCAGACGTTCCTCAGCCGTCAGAACCTGCAAGTGCTCGATGCCAACGGTCAGCCTCTGGCGGCAGCGGACATCGACTGGGACAACCCCGGCAACATCCTCCTGCGCCAGGACGCCGGCCCGCGCAATCCGCTGGGGCAAATGGTCATCCGTTTCCCCAACCCGTTCTCGGTCTACCTGCACGACACGCCGAGCAAGGCGCTGTTTGAAAAAGGCCCACGGGCGTTCAGCTCCGGTTGCGTGCGGGTCGAACACCCGCTGCAACTGCGCGATCTGCTGCTGTCCCCGGCAGAAAAAGCTCGCACCGAGACTTTGCTGGCAACCGGTAGCACCCATGAATTTCGCCTGTCGGCGCCGGTGCCGATCCTGATGACCTACTGGACGGCGCAAGTCGACAGCAGCGGCCATGTGCGTTATGCGCCGGACATCTACAGCCACGACAGCGCATTGCTGGCGGGGCTGGATCGGGCGCACTAAGCCAGAACACCTCGGTCAGTTCCCTCTCCCTCGGGAGAGGGCCAGGGTGAGGGGCAAATCTCAAGTCGAGCGCAATACTCGAAAACTCACCGCCCCAGCTCCTCCACCAACCACGGCAAAAGCTCCTCACACGAGCCTTCAATCTTCAAATCGAGCAAATCATCCGCCCGGGTCTTGCCCAGATTGATCGCCATCAACGGCTTGCCACGCTCGGCAATCACCCGACACAAGCGAAACGCCGAATACGCCATCAACGACGATCCCACCACCAGCAACCCCGCCGCATTCTCGGCGGCGGCCAGCGCCCGTGCGGCTGTCGGTTGCGCCACGTTCTCGCCGAAAAACACTACATCCGGTTTCATCCGCTCACCCGCGCAATGCGGGCACTGCGGTACCTGAAAGCGCGCTTCAAATGCCGGGTCGAGCAAGGTATCGCCATCCGGCGCCTGCACCGCATCAACACCACTCAGGTAGGGATTCTGTGTCTCCATCTGCTGCTGGATCGCGTCGCGCTCGCTGCGCTGCCCGCAATCCAGGCACAGCACTCGATGCAGGCTGCCGTGCAGTTCGATCACATCGTGGCTGCCGGCCTGATCGTGCAAGGTATCGACGTTCTGCGTGATCAAGGCGCTGATCCGGCCACGCTGCTGCAACGTCGCCAGCGCCTCATGCGCGGCATTCGGTCGGGCCTTTCGCACGCGCGGCCAGCCGAGCATCGCTCGCGCCCAGTAGCGCCGGCGTGATTCCGGGGCGGCGAGAAATTCCTGATACATCATCGGCTGCCGCCCGCGACGCACGCCGTCACTGTCGCGATAGTCCGGAATGCCCGATGGCGTGCTGATGCCAGCGCCGGTCAATATCAGGAAGTTATCGTCGGCCATGGCCTGCAACAGCGTATCGAGATGTTCGCGGATCGGGCTATCGAGCATGCTCAGCACTCCAGAATGGGCAGTGCCCCGCAGGTTAGCACGCGATCCGCACGGGTTACTTGCGCGCCTCCAGAATCAGATTGAACGGCGTTTGCGTGGCGCGGCGGAACTGCTTGAACCCGGCCTCGACAAAGACTTTGCGCAGGCGCATTTCCCCAGCCTGCGCACCGAGCCCGAGGCCGACTTCCTGGGACAGCGAATTGGGCGTGCAGATAAACGTCGAGGCGGCGTAGAACAGGCGCCCGACCGCGTTGAGATTGTCGTCCAGTTTGTCGTTGGCGAACGGTTCGACCAGCAACACCGTGCCGTCTTCTTTCAGCGACTCATGAGCGTGGCGAGCGGCGCCGACCGGGTCGCCCATGTCGTGAAGGCAGTCGAAAAAGCAGATCAGGTCGTAGTCGCCGCCGGGATAGTTTTTCGCCGTGCCCTCGAAGAATCTGGCGCGGTTGCCCACGCCGCCTTCTTCGGCGCGTTGCGTGGCGACGGTGACTGACGGCGCATGGAAGTCAAAACCGACAAACTGCGATTTTGGAAACGCCTGGGCCATGATCACCGTCGAGGCGCCGTGGCCGCAGCCGATGTCGGCAACTTTGGCGCCGCGTTCCAGCTTCGCCACCACGCCGTCGAGCGCCGGCAGCCATTCGGCAATCAGGTGACCTTTGTAACCGGGGCGGAAGAAACGTTCGGTGCCGCTGAACATGCACGGGTGGTGATCGCCCCACGACAAGGCGCCATTGCCGCGCATGGCCTTGACCAGTTTGTCCTTGTCATGGAAAAACGACGCCACCACGCCAAGACCGCCGGCGACGTACACCGGCGAATCCTCCACGGCCAGCGCCAGTGCCTGTTCTTCAGGCAAGCGGAATTGACCGTCAAGGTGTTCCATATAGCCCGATGCGGCATGGGCGCTGAGCCATTCGCGTACCAGGCGCGGATTGCAGGTGGTTTTGGCTGCGAGGGCTTCGGGGCTGATCGGTTGGCTGTCGGCCATTGCCCGGTACAGACCGAGTTCTTCGCCGACAATGACATTGGCCAGCATCGCCGCGCCGCCCATGTCGTTGACCAGTTTGCCCATGAATTCGTTGAGCTTCGCCTCATTCATCACGTGTGCTCCTGAAACAGGATCACCGTCCGGCGGCGTTGAATGTCGAGGCAGGCGCCACCGGGCGGTGGTCACGGATTGGGGCAGGGCACAGCAGACGTCCTGCGGCCCCCTCGACTGGGTAATGAATGAGTCTAGTCGGTGTTTTTCTCAGCGTGGCAGCGGCAACTTCAGTTCAGCGCACAACCCGCCACCTTCACGATTGCTCAACATAAGCGAGCCACCGAGCGCCAACGCCAATTGCTGGGCGATCGCCAACCCGAGCCCGGTGCCGCCGGTATCACGATTGCGCGAGTTTTCCACGCGGTAGAAGGGTTCCAGTACCTGCGCCAGTTCGGCCTCGGCGATGCCCGGGCCGCGATCGAGGACTTTCACCGACAGGCTGTTGCCCTGCGCTTCGACCTGCAATTGCGCGGCGCCGGCGAATTTCAGGGCGTTGTCGGTCAGGTTCACCAGCACCCGGCGCAGGGCCTGCGGACGGGTTTCGATTACCGCTTTGCTTTTGCCGCCGAGCTGCACGTCCTTGCCCATGTCCTGATAGTCGAAGACCAGGCTGTCGAGGAACGAGTCGAGATCAGTACGCCGGCTTTCTTCGGTGGCGCCGTGAACGCTGCGAGCGTAAGCCACGCCTTCGCGCACCAGATGTTCGATCTCGCCTAGGTCGCTGCTCAGTTTATCTTTCTCGACCGAGTCGTCCATGAATTCTGCGCGCAGTTTCATCCGGGTGATCGGCGTTTGCAGGTCGTGGGAAATCGCCGCGAGCAGTTGCATGCGTTCTTTCAGGTAGGCGGCGATGCGCGTCTGCATGGCGTTGAACGCCCGTGCCGCGTGGACGACTTCGGTCGGCCCTTGCTCGTCGAGCTTGATCGGGTGAGCGTTGGGGTCGAGGGTTTCCACGGCGTTGGCGAGGCGAGTGAGGGGACGGATGGCAATGCGCACGGCGAGCCAGGTGCAGAGGATCAGCAACGCCAGTTGGCCGAGCAGCACCACCGGCAACCACGGCGACAACGGCACCATCGCCGGACGGATATCGATGGTCACCGGGCTGCCGTCGCTCAGGCGCAAGTGGCCCTGGAAATGTTGTCTCGGACCGCCGGGAACTTCGGTAAACACGATGGGATAAGTGTCGCCGATCGCCGCCGTAATCGAGGCAATCGCGACGGACTTTTCAGCCGAGGTCACCGGCATGCCTGGTTCGCCCTCGTTGAGCAGGTAGCCGTAATTGCGCCGGGCCAGACGCGGCAGCCAGGCCTCGCGTTCTGCGGCGGGCAGGCGATCGAGGATGGCCATCGACGTCGAGACGTCGGTTTCGAGGTTGCCGAGCATGGTGCTTTTCGCGCTCTGGTAACGCTCGTAATACTGCGCGCCGAACGACAGGCCCTGCGCCAGAATCAGCCCGATCAGGAAGATCAGCGACAGGCGCGAGGCGAGGGTGCGCGGCCATTGCAGCTTGAGTTTCATGCCGAAGCTCCGAGCAGTTCGACCGGCAGCGAAAACACATAACCTTCACTGCGCACGGTCTTGATATAGGCCGGCTCGCGAGCATCGTCCAGCAGGCGTTGACGCAGGCGACTGACCAGCAGATCGATCGAGCGATCGAACAGATCGGCCTCGCGGCCCTGGGTCAGATTGAGCAGTTGATCGCGGCTGAGCACCCGTTGCGGATGGTCGAGGAACACCCGCAGCAGGCGGTATTCGGCACCGCTGAGGGCAACCATGGTGCCGTCGCTGTCGAGCAGGTGGCGGGCCGAGGTGTCCAGCTGCCAACGACCGAACGCCAGCAGGCGTCCGGCTTCGGTGACCACCAGATTCGGCGGCAACATACGCGTGCGGCGCAATACGGCATTGATCCGCGCCAGCAGCTCGCGGGCGGCGAAAGGTTTGGTCAGGTAATCGTCGGCGCCCATTTCCAGACCGATGATGCGGTCGGTCTCATCGTTGCGCGCGGTGAGCATCAGCACCGGCGTCGCCTTGTGTTTGCCCACGCGCAATTCACGGCACAACTGCAGGCCATCGTCGCCGGGCATCATGATGTCGAGCACGATCAGGTCGACGGTGTTGGCATCAAGGAAGCTGCGCATCTGCCGGCCATCGGCGACCACTGTTGTGCGCAGGCCGTTCTTCTTCAGGTAGTTGCCTACCAGTTCACGGATCTCGCGGTCGTCGTCGACGATGAGAATGTGATCGACATGTTCCATCGGTTCAAGCCTCTGTCAAAGGGGGAATGCCGTGCAGTCTATAGCGCCGTAGACCGCACGCCTGCCTGCCTTTGTATTGCAGTGTATCTGCCGCAGCGGCGGATACACACCGACGCAAAATCACGATTTTTTCGCGGTTTTGTATCGCTCTGTATCTACACGCTGCATGGATACACAACGAGTGATTCTCGTCCTTTCCTGACACAGACGCGATACCTCGAAGGCCTCAAATAGGCTCCATCGAGGCACACACAGACCGCCTCGGCTCAAACCCACTGAAGCCTTGAGGACTACACCATGAACAACAAATCCGTATTCGCCGCCTGCCTGTTCGCCGCTCTGAACATCTGCACCCTGTCGGCCCACGCCGAAGCTGACGTCAGCCGGCAAACCTACACCTACGGCACCCATCTGGATATCCAGAAAGTGCTGTCGATGACCGAAGACACCTCGGTGACCTGCGGCATCACCGAGGCGCGCATGACCTACCTCGATTCCGCCGGCAAAACCCGCGAGCTGGATTACAGCAAATTCGCTGACGGCTGCAACAACCAGAACTGAGTCATCCCTACTTTTTCTGCAAGGAGTTTTGCCATGAACAACGTCTCGCGCTTTCTGACCGCAGCAGCCTTCGCCTTCACCGGTGCCGCCGCCCACGCCAACAGTGCTGTGGAGCAGAGCAGTTGCGCCAGCAGCACCTGCTTCCAGCTGACCACCGTGGCGAAGGAGGGCAGCGATGCACTGATCGCCGCTGACGGCTCCAGCCGTACACCGCAGGGCCAAATGGTTGCCGCTGACGGCTCCAGCCGCACGCCGCAGGGGCAGATGGTCGCCGCTGACGGATCGAGCCGCACGCCGCAAGGCCAGATGGTCGCCGCTGATGGTTCCAGCCGTACACCGCAAGGCCAACTGGTCGCGGAAAACGGTGCCAGTCGTACGCCTCAAGGGCAGTTGCTCGACGGCCAGACTGCATGAGCCACGGCGTAAATAAAGCGAGCTAGCGAGGGGCGTTTCCCTCGCTGCCCGGTTGTGTGCCCAGCCCCCATTCCAAGGTGACCCCTTATGTACCTCATTGCATTTCTCGGCGGTCTGCTGACCGTTCTCAGTCCGTGCATCCTGCCGGTGGTGCCGTTTCTGTTCGCTGGCGCCAACCGTACCCGTTCCTCGATCTTCCTGACTCTCGCCGGAATGGCGCTGACCTTTGCGCTGATCTCCAGCCTTGCCGTGGTCAGCAGCGAGTGGGTGATTCAGGCCAGCAACACCGGCCGCCACGTTGCCTTGCTGGTCATGGCGCTGTTCGCCCTGTCGCTGATCTCGGCCCGCGTCGGTGACTGGCTGACCAGGCCGTTTGTCGCGCTCGGCAATCGTCTCGATCAGGACACGCGTAAACGTGCCGGACCGATGGGCTCGATCATGCTCGGTGTCGCCACCGGCCTGTTGTGGGCGCCCTGTGCCGGGCCGATCCTTGGGGTGATTCTGACCGGCGCAATGTTGCAAGGCGCCAATGCGCAGACCAGCCTGTTGCTGCTGGCTTACGGCGTCGGCAGTGCCTTGTCGCTGGGCACGTTGATTTTTGCCGGGCGCGGTCTGGTCAATCGGCTGAAACCGTCGATCCCGTTCAGCGGCTGGTTGCGTCGCGGTGCCGGGGTTGCGGTACTTGCTACGGTCGCGGTGATCTCGACGGGCGCCGACAAAACCCTGCTCGCCAATACCTCTTCCGAGGGCGTGGCCAGCGTCGAGAAAAACGTCCTGGAAAACGTGCCGAAAGTGGTCGACTACTTCGTCAGCAAGGTCCGCGCCGATTCGATGATGGACGAGGCCCGGGGCGCAATGCCGTCGCTGTCGGGCGCTGTGCAATGGCTCAATTCACCAGAGCTCAGTGCCGAATCCCTGCGCGGCAAAGTGGTGCTGGTGGACTTCTGGACCTACGACTGCATCAACTGCCAGCACACCTTGCCGTACGTCAAAGACTGGGCGAAGAAATACGAGAAGGACGGCCTGGTAGTGATCGGCGTGCACACCCCCGAATACGGCTACGAACGCATCATCAACAACGTCAAGGATCAGGTAAAAAAACTCGGTATCACCTACCCGGTCGCCATCGACAACGACTACGCGATCTGGCGCAACTTCGACAATCAATACTGGCCGGCGCATTACCTGATCGACGCCAAGGGCCAGATGCGTTACAGCCACTTCGGTGAAGGTCGCTATGCCGAGCAGGAGCAGATGATCAAGCAGTTGCTGGAAGAGGCCAAGGCGCCGGCAGCCTGAGTGTTTCATGCGCTTGACAGATCTTCACCACTCATCGGCAAAGTGCCCGGTTTACGGGGTTGCCGGACGATTGACAGGGACGCCGGGCAGCCTCGGCGCGATAGTGAGCAAGCACGGTCCGCGTCGCAGCCTGTGCATTCTCTCTGCCACGGAGCTCGCTGTCATGAGTACCCCGATTGATCTCACTGCCCTGAAGGAACGTCAGAAAGTCGCTTGGGCCAGTGGCGACTACGCCGTGATCGGCACCACATTGCAGATCGTCGGTGAAAGCCTCGCCGAGGCCTGCGATCTGCGCTGTGATGAACAGGTGTTGGATGTCGCGGCCGGTAACGGCAACGCAACCCTGGCAGCGGCGCGGCGCGGTTGTGTGGTGACCTCCACCGATTACGTCGCGGCACTGCTGGAGCGTGGTCAGGATCGCGCCCGGGCCGAACATCTGGAGGTGATTTTTCAAGTGGCCGATGCCGAGGCTTTGCCTTTTCCCGATGAAAGCTACGACGCCGTGTTGTCGACGTTCGGCGTGATGTTCGCGCCTGACCAGGTCACCGCCGCTGCTGAGCTGGGGCGGGTCTGTCGTCGGGGCGGGCGGATCGGTATGGCGAACTGGACGCCGGAGGGCTTCGTCGGGCAGATGTTCAAGATTCTCGGCCAGCATCTGCCGCCGCCAGCAGTGGCCCAGCCACCGTCGAACTGGGGCTCGGATGCGTGGCTGCACAAGCATTTCGATGACCGCGATTTTGTCGTACGCGTGACCCGCAGCCACTTCAATTTCCGCTACCGCTCGGCGGCGCATTTCATTGACATCTTTCGCCACTGGTACGGGCCGGTGCACAAGGCTTTTGCGGTGTTGTCGGCGGAGGCAGGACAGGCGCTGGAGGATGATCTGACGGATTTGCTCAACCGGTCGAATCGCGCCGGGGAGGCGTCGCTGGTGGTGCCGAGTGAGTATCTGGAGGTGGTGATTACCAAGCGCTAGCCCACCTCGGATCTCCTGATCGATGAAGATCTCTGTGGGAGCGAGCCTGCTCGCGAAAGCGGTGTGCCAGCCAACCTTGATGTTGATGGAACCACCGCATTCGCGAGCAGGCTCGCTCCCACAGGGGGCTGTGCTTATTTCTAATGGCCGCGGTCAAACCACTCCAGCGCCGTGCGCCAGATGCAGATCCCCAGAAAATAAGCCGACATCAGCAACCACAAGCCCATCACCAGCGGGTTGATCACCGGGTGATTGAGCACCAGTGACAGACTGCACAACAGCCAGATCGCCGTCACCGCGATATTGATTGGCATGAAACGCCGCACGCGAAACGGGTGCAGGAACTTCATCCGCGTCACCGTCAGCAATGCCAGACCGATCACGGTGAGAAAGGTGATCCACGGCCCCGGGCCGATGATGTACAGGCACAGCGCAACCACGTTCCAGGCCGCCGGGAAGCCGACAAAATAGTTGTCCTTGCTCTTCATGTTGACGTTGCAGAAACAGAACAGCGACGACACCAGAATCACCGACACCGTCAGCAACAGGGTGTAATCGGGCAGGGGAATGTAGCGGTAGATAAACAGCGCCGGGATGAATACATAAGTCAGGTAATCGATGACCAGATCAAGGATCGAACCGTCGAAACTCGGCAGCACCGATTGCACATTGACCTTGCGCGCCAGTGCGCCATCGAGGCCGTCGACGATCAGCGCCACGCCCAGCCACATCAGGCAATGAATCGGCTGGTTTTCCAGCAGGGCGAGGGTGGCGAGGAAGGCGGTGACCACGCCAGTCGCGGTAAAACCATGGGCGCCCCATGCTTTGAGCCTGGCGATGTGTACGGTGGATATCACGGGGGCGTTCTCCAGAAAGTGAAGCAAGCCGGGTATCGCCCATCGTCAGAAAGGGCGTCGGCAAACCGGGTCGGGTTGCAGCTATCGACCGGTTTGGCCGGGATAAGGTTCACCACCCATGAATCTTAGCTGGCTCGCGGAAAATTTCTCGGGTGCGATTTCATCGGTGAGCCGGCGTCAGCCCAACGGTGCTGGCGCTATGGCTGCGTCGGTCTATCGTTGCCTGACGCAATCAGGCCGGGGCCTCGGAGGACAACGTCATGAACACCAGCGATTTGCTTGAACAACTGCTGCGAGGCCAGGCCTCGGCGGGACAACAGCGTGGCGCTTCGGCCGGTGACGGTCTGGGCGGATTGCTCGGTGGCCTGTTGGGCGGCGGCAGTCAGACTGGAGCGGGTGGTGCGACGGCTTCGGGTGGCCTCGGCGGCCTGGGTGGTTTACTCGGTGGCCTGCTCGGCGGTGGCGGCTTGGGAAGCGCCCTCGGTGGCGGCAGCCGAAGCCGTACCGGCGGGACCAATTACGCCGCACTCGCGTCGCTGGGCATGATGGCCTACCAGGCGTACCAAGCCTGGCAACGCAGCCAGGCCAGCACCGCGCCGAAAGAACTGCCACAAACCGCCGACCTGCTCGCCGGCCCGCAAATCGAAACCCACAGCCACGCGGTACTGCGCGCCCTGATCGCCGCCGCCAAGGCTGACGGACGCATCGACGACGCAGAAAAGCATCTCATCAGCAGCGAAATCGGCAAACACACCGCCGACCCGCAGTTGCAGCAATGGCTCGACGCCGAAGTCGCCAAACCGCTGGATCCCCGGGAAGTGGCGCAATCCGCTGACGGCGATCCTGCCGTAGCCGCCGAAATGTACCTGGCCAGCGTCATGCTGGTGGACGACCAACATGACGCCGAACGCAGCTATCTCGATGAGCTGGCCGCAGCCTTGAACATCGATCCCGACTTGCAGGTGCATCTGGAACAGCAGGCGAAAGGGCAAGCCTGACACGCTGTAAAAATCCCTGACACTGCCAGCCCCGGCCGGTCCACCCGTCCGGGGCTTTTTTACCTCGATTGAATTTTTCCGCCGCCGAGTTGCTCTTCTGCATAACAGAACCCGTCTGCCATCGGTGTGCTCATGAACAGGAACCTCGACGATTACAACCGCATGCGTGATTTTTCCGCGACGTCGGAGCCGGCCGCAGTCAAGCGCTCGGGCCGAAAGTCGGCCAAGGATCATGCCTTGCAGTTCTGCATCCAGAAGCACGACGCTTCGCACCTGCATTACGACTTTCGCCTCGAGCTCGACGGCGCCCTGAAGAGCTGGGCGGTGCCGAAGGGGCCGTCGCTGGACCCGTCGGTCAAGCGTCTGGCGATTCATGTCGAGGATCATCCGCTCGATTACGCGACGTTCGAAGGCAGCATTCCCGAGGGGCATTACGGCGCCGGTGATGTGATCGTCTGGGATCGCGGCGTGTGGATTCCGCTGGAGGATCCGCACAAGGCCTATGCCAGGGGGCGGCTCAAGTTCGAGCTGCAGGGCGAGAAGCTCGGCGGCGTGTGGAATCTGGTGCGCACGCACATGCCGGGCAAGAAAGAACAATGGTTCCTGATCAAGCATCAGGACAACGCCGCGCGACCGCAGGATGATTTCGACGTGCTGGTCGCCGAGCCCGACAGCGTGCTCAGCGAGCGCACGATTGTCGGCAAATCAGCGGCTGCTGCCGATAAAGCCAAACCGGTAAAAAAGGCCCCGGCAAAGGCGCGCAAGCAGGCGTCCGGGCAGCTTACCGGCGCGCGCAAGGCCAAGTTGCCGGCACTGATCAAGCCGGAACTGGCGACGCTGGTCGACAGCGCGCCCGAAGGGCAGTGGAGCTACGAGATCAAGTTCGACGGCTACCGGATCATGGCGCGGATTGATCACGATGAGGTGCAGCTGTTCACCCGCAATGGCCACGACTGGACGCACAAACTCCCGCAGCAGGCCAAGGCACTGGCGGCGTTGGGTCTGGAATCGGCATGGCTCGACGGTGAAATGGTCGTGGCCAATGAGCAAGGCGTGCCGGATTTTCAGGCGTTGCAGAATGCCTTCGATGCCGGGCGCAGCGGCAACATTGTTTATTACCTGTTCGACGTGCCGTATCTGAATGGCGTCGACCTGCGCGATGTGCCGGTGGAAGAACGCCGCGCTGCGCTGAGCACCATCCTCGGTGCGCAGAAAGAATCGTCAACGCTGCGCTTCTCCGAAGCCTTCGAAGAAACCCCGGATGCGCTGCTCAACAGCGCTTGCCAGATGCAGATGGAAGGCCTGATCGGCAAACGCCTCGGTTCGCCATATGTATCGCGGCGCAGCGGCGACTGGATCAAGCTCAAATGCAAGCATCGCCAGGAATTCGTCATCGTCGGCTACACCGATCCGAAAGGTGCGCGCAGTGCTTTCGGTGCCTTGCTGCTCGGCCTGCACGACCGCGACAGCGGCGAGTTGCGCTATGCCGGCAAGGTCGGCACCGGGTTCAACGAAACCACATTGAAAAGCATCCTCGCCCAACTCAAGCCGTTGCAGACCAAAAGCGCCGCAGTGGTCAATCCGCCCAGCGGTTTCGAGGCCAAAGGTGTGCACTGGCTCAAACCCAAACTGCTGGCCGAAGTGGCATTCGCCGAGATGACCAAGGACGGCTCGGTGCGCCACGCCGTGTTCCATGGTTTGCGCGATGACAAACCGGCCAAGGACATTACCGAAGAGCGAGCGAAGCCTGTGAAAGCTGCCAAGTCCGAAAGGACCGAAAAAAACGAAAAAACCGATAAGACCAAAACCGCCGACAAGCAGCCGGCAAAGAAAACCGCCGCCAGCAAAAAAGCCGAGACCGCACCGTCGCAATCAGGACTGGCCGGCGGCAAGGTACGCATCACCCACCCGGATCGGGTGATCGACGCCGTCAGCGGCACGACCAAAATGCAACTGGCGCAGTACTACGCCAGTGTCGCCGAATACATCCTGCCGCAACTCAAGGATCGCCCCGTGGCGTTGGTGCGTGCGCCGGACGGTATTGCTGGCGAACTGTTCTTCCAGAAGAACGCCGAACGCTTGGCTATCCCGGGGATTACTGCACTAGACAAGGACATCACCGGCCAACCAGTGATGATGATCAACAATCCCGAAGCGCTGGTCGGCGCGGTGCAGATGAGCACCGTCGAGCTGCACACCTGGAATGCCACGAAGGTGGATCTGGACAAGCCCGATCGCTTCGTCCTCGACCTCGACCCGGATCCGGCGTTGCCATGGAAAAGCATGGTTGAAGCCACCGCGCTGACCCTCACCGTGCTCGATGAACTTGGGCTCAAGGCTTTCCTGAAAACCAGCGGCGGCAAAGGCATTCACCTGGTGGTGCCATTGACGCGCAAGCATGGCTGGGACGAAGTGAAGGACTTCAGCCACGCCATCGTCAGCCACATGGCCAAGTTACTGCCGGATCGTATATCAGCGGTGTCCGGGCCGAAAAACCGCGTCGGGCGGATCTTCATCGATTACCTGCGCAACGGCCTCGGCGCCACCACCATTTGCGCCTACGCCGCACGCGCGCGGGAAGGCATGCCGGTGTCGGTGCCGCTGTACCGAGAGGAAGTCGCTGAAATCAAGGGCGGTAATCACTGGAACATCTACAACGTTCACGAGCGTCTGACCGAAGTCGGTGATCAGCCTTGGGCGGACATGAAGAAAACCCGTCAGACCATCACCGCCGAGATGCGCAAACGCGTCGGCATGAAAAAGTGATCAGGTGTCGCGCAGCAGGTCGTGGGCGTTGAGCAGTTCGAAGGCGATTTGCGGGTGGTTTTCCAGGCCCTTGCGAATTGCCGCCGGGATTGCCGCGCGAGTCTTGCGACACAGGCCTGGCAGCTCATCGATCTGAATGGCAATGCCGCGCATGGTGCGGACTTCGTTGAAACCGGGGGCTACGTCGACGCGAATGCCCAACTGCTCGTACATGCGCTGTTGCAGGCGTTTGAGGTCGGCGAGGTCTTTGAGTTGTTCCAGGCGCGCCAGGAGGATTTTTTCCTCGGCACGAGTCAGGCGCAGGATGCGCAAATCCGCGCCGGGCGTTTCCAGCAACGGATCGCGCCCGCAGATGCAGGCGCCGGGAGGGCAGGGTGAGCGCAAGGGCACGGTCGTCGTCATGGCCTCCATCATAGAGGCCGTCGGACATGTTTGCCTATGCGCACTCAGCGGCCGTCCATCGGCCGCTGCGTCCCTCGTGACTACTGCTGCACGCCTTCGTATTGCACGAGAATGGCGTTAGCCAGGTCTTCATCACTGGCGTTCAAGCCAGGGTTGGCCTGACGCACCTGTTGCAGTACCGACTCAAGATAAACCCCACGAATGGCCCCGCCGCTGGCAACGAACGCAGACACGTCGTCACGGGCCGGAATGACCATTTTGTCGTCCTTGAAGGTCGAGTACAGCGACGCGGAGACACCTGCCGAGGTGGCGACGTCACCCGCGTCAACGCGGGCCAGCGCCGAACCGACCGGCAGGCAAAGCATTAAAGAAGTAATCAGGACTAACTTGCGCATGACGTGTTCCTCCACAAGCGCTAAGCAAAAAGGGAAGGGACTACATAACCTCAGAGGTGAACGGCGCGCGGGAGTTCCGTAGGCCGCAAAAACGTAGCGGCGAGGAACCGGGCAAAACCGGCAAGGGTCTACCGCTTGCCTGTATTGCCGAGAATCGACCCATGCTCGTCAGAGTCAGCGACAACTTCGCCCAACCGGCAGATACGCGAATCGAAGCGCTTTTGCTCGCTGGATTTGTCTGCCTGACCATCGCGCTCGGCCTGTTTCCGCGCAGCCGCGTCGACTGGCTATTGGAAAATGTCCTGGCGTTGGCGCTGGTCTTGACCCTGCTGCTGGCGCATCGGCGTTTTCGCCTATCGACGCTGTCGCTGGGGATGCTCTTCGCCTTTCTGTGCATTCATGAAGTCGGCGCGCATTACACCTATTCGCGGGTGCCGTACGATCAGTGGGGCACGCTGTTGACCGGGGTCAGCGTCAACAAAGTGCTGGGTCTTGAACGCAATCACTATGATCGGCTGGTGCACCTTAGCTATGGATTGCTGCTGGTCTGGCCGATTCGCGAAGTGCTGCTGCGTCTGACGCCGTTGCGCGGCGCGTGGCTGGCGCTGTTGACCCTGAATGTAGTGCTGGCGACGTCGGCGTTGTACGAATTGATCGAATGGGTCGGCGGCGCTTACCTGGGCGACGACACTGGCCAAGCCTTCGTCGGTGCGCAGAATGATCCGTGGGATTCGCAGAAGGACATGGCCCTGGCGCTGTTCGGCGCCGGGCTGTCCTTGCTGGTGTTGACGCGCTGGCGTCGAGCGCCGCGCTGAAGGATCAGATCACGCCGCAGGCCATGCGGTCGCCGCCACCGCCCAGTGGCTTGGGCATGTCGGAATGGTTGTCGCCGCCAGCGTGAATCATCAGGGCGTGGCCCTTGATCTCGGAAATTTTCTTCAGGCGCGGCGCCAGCACCGGGTAGTTGGCGACACCATCAGCCGTCACATACACCGCCGGCAGATCGCCCAGATGCCCATCGGCGTAAGGGCCAAGGTGCTTGCCGGTTTTCGCCGGATCGAAGTGTCCGCCAGCCGCCAGTGCGGCGCCTTTCACGCCATCCTTCGTGCCCGCTTCGCAGCTGCCGTTTTCATGGACATGGAAACCGTGAATGCCGGCCGGCAACGATTTCAGGTCGGGTGTGAACAGCAGGCCATATGGCGTCTCACTGACTGTTACCGAGCCGATCGCCTGCGGCGCGCCGTCGGCGCTGACCAGATTGATTGCGACTTTCTCCGTTGCTGCCTGTGCGGTGCCGATTGCCAACGTGCCGAGCAGACCAAACCACAGTGCGCGTTTCATAAGCGTTTCCTTCAGCTGCATGAATGTTCGAAGCGCTGGATTGATAGCCTGCCGGGGTTAACCGGCGATGAAGGCATTATCCAGCGGCGCTGCAATGTGTGACCGGGTTCGCGTTTGAAAAGTTTTGCCGGATTCAAGTCGCCGCTGACATCAGCCGATACGCTCTGTGTCGGCAGTTCCCTGCACATAGGCTTAACTGAAATCCGACAAGCGCAATCCAGCGTGCCCACGGGAGATTCCACTGTGTCGATCAAACTGCGTTTGGTGTTGCTGATTGCGACCAGCCTGCTGACGGCGCTGATCGTGAGTCTGGTCAGCTACGTGGGCAATCTGCGGATGGCCACGGCGGTCGGCGATAACACGGTGAGCATGAGCGCGCTGCGCAATCACATGGAAGCGGACATGATGCACGACGCCCTGCGCGCCGATGTCTATTCGGCGATGCTGGTCGGCCTGGGCAAAAGCA
Source organism: Pseudomonas sp. H26/SER47-MNA-CIBAN-0231 (assembly GCF_040310465.1). Classification (NCBI taxonomy): domain Bacteria; kingdom Pseudomonadati; phylum Pseudomonadota; class Gammaproteobacteria; order Pseudomonadales; family Pseudomonadaceae; genus Pseudomonas; species Pseudomonas sp. H26/SER47-MNA-CIBAN-0231. Next base: position 241,152 of record NZ_JBEOPW010000001.1, read on the forward strand.
CCGCCACCGAGGTGCGCGATTCGCTCACCGAGCACGCCGGGCATTTTCGTGAAGTGCTGGATGACAACCTGAAGCTGCCGATCAACCCGCAGTTGCGCACGGCGCTGGAGCAGATCAAGCCGAGCCTCGATACCTACATCAAATCCGCCGAGCAGATCGTCGGCGTGGCGCTGGACAATCCGGATGCCGCCCAGCAACAGCTTGGCACGTTCAATACCGCGTTCAGCCAGCTCGAAGAACAGATGGCGGCGCTCAGCGAGTTGATCGAAAGCAACACCCGACAGACCAGCGAAGGCACCGAAGCAGCCATTCGCAATGCCAATCTGGCCCTTGGTGTGGTGCTGATCGCCAGCCTGTTGTTGCTGCTGGTCCAGGGCCGCTGGGTGATGCGCAGCATCCTCGGGCCGCTGCAGTCCGCCAGCCGCATCGCCGAAAGCATTGCCCATGGCAATCTCAGCGAACCGATTGTCGAGCCCGCCGGCAAGGACGAAGCCAGCGTTTTGATCCGTACATTGGCGACCATGCAGCGTGATCTGCGCAACATGATCGACGTGGTCCGGCGCAACGCTCACGGCGTCATTGGCATGAGCGAGCAGCTCAGCCACGGCTGCCATCAGGTCGCCGACAGCAGCCAGCAGCAAAGCGTTGCCGCCGGCACCATGGCGGCCGCCGCCAGCCAGATGACTGCGAGCATCGAAGAGATCACCCGCCACGCCGAACGTGCCCTGAGCATGGCCAATCAGGCCGAAAACCTGGCCAAGGAGGGTGGCGGGGTGATTCATCAAGTGGTCAGCGACATGGACGACATCGCCCGCTCGGCACAGCAGTCGGCGCAGGTGATCCGCACGCTGGATCAGGAATCCGAGGCAATCTTCAACATCATTCAGGTGATCAAGAGCATCGCCGACCAGACCAACCTGCTGGCGCTCAACGCGGCGATCGAGGCAGCGCGGGCGGGTGAACAGGGCCGTGGTTTTGCCGTGGTCGCCGATGAAGTGCGCAGTCTGGCCGCACGCACCAGCGCTTCGACCCAGGAAATCGCCGCCATGGTCGCGCGCATCCAGAACAGCACGCGCGAGGCGGTTAGCAGCATGGAGGCGGGCGTGGCGCAGGTCGACAAGGGCATGGCGGTGACGGCGGAAGTCGAGCGGGCGATTCGCGAGATCCTCGATGCGACGCTCAGCACCACGCAACTGGTGAATGACATCACCCGCACGATTGGCGAACAGAGTATGGCCAGCAACGAAATCGCCCATCAGGTGGAAATGATTGCGGGGATGAGCGAGGGCAATAGCCGGGTGATCGGGCAGACGGCGACGACTACCGATGAATTATCGAATCTGGCGGGACAGTTGGCGCAGTCGGTGGATCGGTTTCGGTTGTGATAGCGGTAGGACTGGTGTCTATCACGGCCTTATCGCTGGCAAGCCAGCTCCCACAGGGTCTGATGTTGTGAATGCAACGGTGTGTACACCATCATCCACTGTGGGAGCGGGCTTGCCCGCGATGAGGCCAGCTCGGGCAACACTGAATCAGGCCAATGTTCCCTTAATCAAAACCTGAACGCCTGTCGTCCCACCAACAACCATTTCCCGCCCTGTTTCTGCCAGATCTGGAAATTTTCGATCTCGGTCGGAATCACCTCGGTCCCTTTCAACGCCTGTGCGGAGAAGTGGTGGCGCACCAATGCGGTATCGCCGGACATCGTGATGGTCTGCTTCTGCATCTCCAGGGTCTTGAACGCGCTGCGGCCGGTTTCGATGTCGGCGATGAATTCCTGCTTGTCCTGAATCTTGCCGCTGGAGTGGCCATAGGTCAGGTTCGGCGCGGTCAGAGCGTTCAACTCGGCGATGTCTTTATGCAGCATCGCCTGAGTCAGGTGATCAACCGCTTGGGCAACGTCCTTTTCCGCTGGGGCAGGGGCGGCCATGGCGCAGGCGCTGAAGGCGCAGAACAAACCGATGAGGAGGCGGGATTTGGTCATGTTGTTTCCTTGTTGTTATTGGGTTTGGATGACTGGCTTGGTTCGTCAGTCATCGTACAACGTAGCAGGTTATTTTCTCCATGAACAACGAGCCGTTGGCACTGATTTATCAAGTTGCGATGCGTATCGCGCAAAAAACTTTGCAGGCCGATGCCTGATCACGGTCATGTTTGGTGGCCCATGGCCGATAAGTCTCTGAGCGGAAAAAGACTTTCAAGTCGGGAACAGACGCGCGGGTTCGCCCTGACGTGATATTCTCCGCGCCAAATTTGCTTTGACCTAATTCGGTTGGCTGGCCTTTCGGGCGGGCCGACGGGATCCCTGTCGCTCAAGCAGCTGAAGCCAATAACGATAAGAAGTCAGTTCAGAAGGGACATTAACTGAGGTCGATGCCACATGTCGGCCTTGTGTGCCCACCCGTCAATATTGAAGTGTGCCGGATTGCGCGACGCCAGCCTGAGCGTCAGCAAAGCGCAACGCAGACTGATAACAACGACGGGCGGAAGGCGTTTTATCATAGGTGCAACAGATGTTTAAGAAAGTGAACACAGCCTTGCTCGGTCTGGCTTTGGCGATGGGGATGTCGTCTGCCAATGCTGCCGAAGCCAAGAAAGTTGACGTCCTGCTGATCGGCGGCGGCATCATGAGCACCACCCTGGGTGTGTGGATCAATGAGCTGGAACCGACCTGGTCGATGGAAATGGTCGAGCGCCTCGATGGCGTCGCCCTGGAAAGCTCCAACGGCTGGAACAACGCCGGTACCGGTCACTCGGCTCTTGCCGAGCTGAACTACACCCCGGAAGACGACAAGGGCAACGTAACGATCCCGAAAGCTGTCGAGATCAACGAAGCGTTCCAGGTTTCCCGTCAGTTCTGGGCCTGGCAGGTTCAGCAGGGCGTGCTGAAGAACCCTCGCTCGTTCATCAACACCACACCGCACATGAGCTTCGTGTGGGGCGATGACAACATCAAGTTCCTGAAAAAGCGCTACGAAGCCCTGCAGGCGAGCCCGCTCTTCGCCGGCATGCAGTACTCCGAAGACCCGGCGGTGATCAAGAAGTGGGTACCGCTGATGATGGAAGGGCGTGACCCGAACCAGAAAATCGCGGCCACCTGGAGCCCGCTGGGTACGGACATGAACTTCGGCGAAATCACCCGCCAGTTCGCCGCTCACCTGCAAACCAAACCTAACTTCGATCTGAAACTGTCGAGCGAAGTAGAAGACATCACCAAGAATGCCGATGGCACTTGGCGTGTCAGCTACAAAAACCTCAAAGACGGCAGCAAGACCGAAACCGACGCCAAGTTCGTGTTCATCGGCGCCGGCGGCGGTGCCCTGCACCTGCTGCAGAAGTCGGGCATTCCTGAAGCCAAGGAATACGCAGGCTTCCCGGTTGGCGGTTCGTTCCTGGTGACCGAGAACCCGACGATTGCCGAGCAGCACCTGGCCAAGGCCTACGGCAAGGCTTCGGTTGGCGCGCCACCGATGTCGGTTCCGCATCTGGACACCCGTGTTCTGGATGGCAAGCGCGTCATTCTGTTTGGCCCGTTCGCGACCTTCAGCACCAAGTTCCTCAAGGAAGGTTCGTACTTCGACCTGCTGACCAGCACCACCACCCACAACATCTGGCCAATGACCAAGGTCGGCATCAAGGAATACCCGCTGGTCGAGTACCTTGCCGGTCAGTTGATGCTGTCGGATGAAGACCGTCTGAACGCGCTGAAGGAATACTTCCCGAACGCCAAAGCCGAAGACTGGCGCCTGTGGCAAGCCGGCCAGCGCGTGCAAATCATCAAGCGTGATGAAGCCGCTGGTGGCGTGCTGAAGCTGGGCACCGAGATCGTTGCTTCGCAAGACGGCTCGATCGCCGGCCTGCTGGGCGCATCGCCAGGCGCGTCGACCGCTGCACCGATCATGCTGAGCGTGCTGCAGAAAGTCTTCAAAGACAAAGTCGCAACCCCTGAGTGGCAGACCAAGCTGCACCAGATCGTGCCGAGCTACGGCACCCAGCTGAACAGCGATCCGGCCAAAGTGGCTGCAGAGTGGGCTTACACCGCGAAGATCCTCGAACTGCCGACGCCTCCAGCGATCGGTCAGGTAGCTGCTCCGGCGGCACCTGCGGCTGACAAAGCCGTAGCGCCGAAGGAAAACGCTGCACGTGACATGGCTCTGTAAGCAGAACCCTGACACACAAAACCCACTGAACCGGCGACGGTCAGTGGGTTTTTTTATGCAGGGTGGATTCAGGCTTTTGCGGACGCGAGATAAGCACCGAGTCGCCGACCCATTTCTTCGCCCAGTGCCTGCAACCCGCTCAGCGGCCGCACCATCACTTCGAACTCGACAATCTTGCCGTGCTCATCGAAGCGAATCATGTCGATACCTTTGAGTTCCTTGCTGCCGACTCTGGCGCTGAATTCGAGAATCACATTCAGGCCATCCGCCGTCGCCAATTCGCGGTGATAGACGAAATCTTCGAAGACTTCGAACACGGTGTTGAGGATCATCGCCACCACCGGCGCGCCGGGGTAGGGCGTGTGGGCCATGGGCGAGCGGAACACAGCTTGCGGATCGAGCAGTTCGGGCAGGGCTTTGAGATTGCCGCTGCGGATCATCGCGTGCCAGCGCTCAAGGGACGCGGCGACGTTGGGCTGCAAGGCGAGGTCGGGCATGATCACTCCGGTTTTTCTTGTTGTCGGTCGGCAATGACTGTAGATCAACCGCGCCGAAAGTGGATCCTCAAGTCTCAGCCTGAATACCGCTTCATGCCCGAAGCGGATCAGATGCGCATCTGATCCGTATTTTTCTGTTTCATCTGCCTCTATATTCAGTACAGCCACAGGCTCAGAATGCCCCGGCAGTGCGGCCAGTCACCCTCCGACCTCATCCCGCAGCGTCCGGTGCACCGCACACCCAGCCTCAAGGAGCGCAACATGTACAAGATGGCGATTTTTCTCGGCGGCTTTCTGACCTTGACCATTCTGATCGGCGTGCTGGCGACGATCTCTCCAGTCTGATCCGCACGCAGCTTTTTCGAACTCTGCCGTTCTCCTGCTTTCAGTTGCAGAACAGGGCCAGCACGCGCCCGTCACTGAAAGTTCGAGGAGTGAAACATGCGTACGACAACCTCACAGGGACGTTGGGTTCCTATCGGTTTGATGGTCGCCGCATTGACCGGTTGCGCCATGAGCAACACCGATTCGCCGGTGCAGACACCCGGCCAGGCCAAGGCCTCCGACACCGAGATGCTCGAAGTCGGCGCGCAGTGGTTGCAGGACAAGCCGCCGATCCGCGCGTTGAACATGTACCTTGATGGCTTTCATTTTTACAACGGTCATCCCGGCGCGCAGATGGAAGCACACCATTACTGCTCGGCGCTCAACGAAGAAGTGTTCCAGTGCGTGATCTACGACGGCAACACGGCTGAAGCGAAGTTGATGGGCGTCGAATACATCATCAGTCAGCGCCTGTTCACGCAATTGCCGGCGAAAGAAAAAGCCCTGTGGCACAGCCACGCTCACGAAGTCAGTTCTGGCCAGTTGGTCGCGCCGGGCATCCCGCAAGTGGCAGAAACGCGCTTGATGGAAAAGCTCGCCAATACCTACGGCAAGACCTGGCACACCTGGCATACCGATCAGGACAAGCAACTGCCGCTGGGCGTGCCGCAGTTGATGATGGGCTTTACCGCTGACGGTCAGGCCGATGCACAAATGGTCCGCCAGCGCGATCAGCGCCTGGGCATTGATAGCGCCGAAAAGAAAAAGGCTCGTGCCGGGATCAAACCGGCGCCTGTCGCAACGGGGGCTGATGCGTGGCAGAAGGGTAATGTCATCCAGCTCAACGACCCGACCGGCCATCAACACGTCATGCCGCGCCCGGCCACGCCAAGCGATGAGAATGCCCGGAGTCAGCCGTGATTTACGGCGCGCCGAACAGCATCGTCCAGTAAACGCCGTCGTCGCTGCGCGCTTCGCTGGCGAAGCCGGCGCCGACCTGAGTGAACATCGGGTTCATCAGGTTCGCGCAGTGGCCCGGGCTGGCCAGCCAGCCGGCCATGGCTTTGCCTGGTGAGCTTTGTCCGGCAGCGATATTTTCCCCGACCTGGCGGCCGCGATAACCGGCAGCACGGGCGCGGTCGGCCGGCATGTCACCGTCGGGATCGCGGTGGGCGAAATAATTGCCGTAAGCCATGGCTTTGCTGTGGCCCTGAGCCGCTGCGCCGAGGGCGGCGTTCCAGCTCAACGGCCGCGCGGCGGCAAAGCGCTGGCGGCCACACATACGCGGCCGGGCGCGGGCGGCGTTGACCTCGGCGAGCAGCGCCTTGCCGACGCTGCGGTTGTCACCGACGCGGCTGTCGAGCACCGGTTGCGCCAGCACCACCTGCCATTGATTGCGCGAATGGCTGACGCCGATGTCGGCGTAGTTCGCATCCAGCAAGGCAGCGCAATAGTCGCTCTGCAACTGATCGAAGGCCTCGTCGGCGTCTTCGGCTCCGATAATGCGGATGCTGCGCACCGTGATTGCTGAATAGCCGGAAGACTTCAACGCCTCGCGCATGCCGCCGCCGTAGCGATAGCCGATCGGCAAGGCCAGATTCGATTTCAAAGCCAAAGGCGCCAGACGCTGCGCAGGGCGGCGGTCGCAGCGTTGCGGATGGGCGCGGTAATCATTGATGGCGGCCACCAGTTCGCGCTCTGCACTGGCGTGGGCGGATTCAGTGAAAAAGGGGAACAGGCTCAGCAGGCACAGCGAAACGAAGCGAGACGAACGAACGGCGTGGCGCATGGGACGGACAGCTCTGAAAGGGGACAGCGCTAGAGTGAGGGAGCCGTGTGTGGCGGCGCGGATAGGACTGGGTTTTTTGGACTTGGTTCAGTGGCGGCAAATGCAATTGAATTGCTGTTGTTCGAACCGCTGCCTTCGCGAGCAGGCTCGCTCCCACATCGCGCTTACGGCGTACTCGGAACAACTGTGGGAGCGAGCCTGCTCGCGAAGACGCCGCCCCGGTCAACCCCTCTATCACTGGCAAACAACCACTAGCGATTCAGCACATCCCCCATCCACCGCAAATACTCCCCCCGCTCGGATATCGAGTTGTGCCCCGAATCCGGCACCACCTTCAGCGTCGCCACGCCCGCAGGAAAACGCTCGAACAGTCGCTGCGTACTGCTGCGTCCAATCACTTCGTCATCACTGGCCGCCAACAGCAACGTCGGTGCGCGAATATGCGCCGCGTATTTGCCCGATTCAAAACGATCCTTGAGCAACCATTTCACCGGCACCCATGGGTATTGCCGTTCGGCGATTTCCTCGAGGCTGTTGAACGGGGTCACCAGAATCAGATTCTGCACCGGCCGCTGACTGGCCAGGCGCACCGCCACCCCCGAACCGAGGCTGCGTCCGATGACTGCAATCTGCGGGTGGCTGGCATAGACCTGATCGAACAATGCCAGCGCATCTTCGGCAATCGCGGCTTCCGATGGCGAGCCAGTGCTGTCAGCAAAACCCCGGTAATGCAGGAAATACAGCGCGTAGCCAGGAAACGCCTCAGTGAATTCCGGCAGATTTCGCGATACGTCCTCGGCATTGCCGCCGAAATAAATCAGTGCGCGCGTTCCGCTGCGCTCTCGAGTTGTCACCCAGACCTCGGCATCCGGCATCGACAGTTTCATTCGCGAGTCCGCTGTAACCACGGCGGCAGGTTGGGGAAACCAGATCAGCGAGCGCTGAAACACGAACAGCGCGGCGCACAGCACCAGGTACACGGCAATGATGAAAACGACGAGTGACATCAGGGTTCGGGACATTCGGCTACTTTTAACGGGGAGAGAGGTTGGCTGTGGCAGTGTAGTTCAGCGACTGCGCCTGACAGCCGGCGCACACACCGTGCAACAGATCCGCGCAGCAGGAGGACTCGCATGCGCCACACTGAGGGTTACTCACGTCGCCGCTTGCTCACGCTGGCTGCCCAGGCTGCGGCGCTGCTCACCATTGATCGGGCGTTGGCCGGCAGCGTAGCGCCGACCGCCACTGCGCCGCCCACGGCAGGAGACCAGACCATGCAGACCCGCGCCATCCCTTCCAGCTCCGAGGCACTGCCCATGGTCGGGTTGGGCACCTATCGCGGTTTCGACGTCGCGCCTGGCGATCCGGTTTACCGGCAATTGCCCGCCGTCCTCGAAGCGCTGTTCAGGAAGGGCGGCACGCTGATCGACAGCTCACCCATGTACGGCCGCGCCGAGCAAACCACCGGTGAACTGCTGTCGATCCACGAACCGCGCTCGCCGGCGTTTCTCGCTACCAAGGTGTGGACGCGCGGGCGCAAGGAGGGCATCACGCAGATGGAGCAGTCGTTCAGACTGCTGCAAACCGAGCGCATCGACCTGATGCAGATTCACAACCTGCTCGACTGGCAAACCCACTTGCCGACGCTGCGCGAATGGCAGGAGCAGGGGCGGATTCGCTACATCGGCATCACCCATTACACCTCGTCGGCCTATGACGATGTCGAGGCCGTGCTGAAAGCCGAGAAGCTTGATTTTCTGCAAATCAACTACGCTCTGGATGATCGTGCGGTCGAGAAACGCATCCTGCCGCTGTGCCGCGAGCGTGGGGTCGCGGTGATTTGTAATCGGCCGTTTGGCGGCGGCGATTTGCTCGCCCGGCTCAAAGGCAAGCCGCTGCCGGCGTGGGTCTCGGATGTACAGGTCAACAGTTGGCCGCAACTGGCACTGAAATTTCTCTTGGCGCACCCGGCGGTGACCTGTGTGATTCCCGGGACCAGCAATCCGCGCTACATGGCTGACAACGCAGGAGCCGGTTTTGGGCCGATGCTGACCGATGCGCAGCGGCATCAGTTGATTGCGTTGCTGGGCTGAGCCGGGTCAACTGCGATAGCGCAACGCCTCCAGCAACAACGCAAACGCCGGCGCTGCCTGGCGTCGGCTCGGGTAGTACAGGTGATAACCGGAAAATGTCGGGCACCAGTCTCCCAGCACCTGGACCAGGCGGCCGTCGGCGAGAAACGGCGCGACGACGTTTTCCGGGATGTAGCTCAGCCCGAAACCGTCCAGTGCGGCGTCGAGCAATGGGTACACGCCATTCAGGGTGACCTGCCCGGCAACGCGCACTTTCAGGCTTTCACCGTCCTTTTCGAACTCCCACGAATACAGTCCGCCATTGGTTGGCAGGCGCAGGTTGTTACAGGCGTGGTCGGTCAGGTCGCGCGGGGTTTGCGGCGCAGGGCGCCGGGCGAAATAGGCGGGGGAGCCGACCACCGCCATGCGCATGTCCGGACCGATACGGGTGGCGATCATGCCTTGGGCGACGTCCTCGCCCAGGCGCACACCGGCATCGAAGCCCTGGCCGGCGATGTCGACGAAACCATAGTCACAGCAAACCTCGACGGACACATCCGGGTATTGCGGCAGGAAATCCTGCAACACCGGACGCAGGATCCAGTTCAGCGAATGGTCGGTGGCGCTGATGCGGATCTTGCCCGCCGGGGTTTCACGCAGGTTGCTCAGGGCGGCCAGTTCCACCTCGATCTCCTCGAAGCGCGGGCCGATGGTTTGCAGCAAGTGTTCGCCGGCCTCGGTCGGCGACACGCTGCGCGTGGTGCGGGTCAGCAGGCGCAGGCCGAGTCGCGCCTCGAGGCTGCGAATGGTGTGGCTGAGCGCCGATTGCGACACGCCGAGTTTGGCCGCAGCCTTGGTGAAACTGCGTTCACGGGCGACGGCGAGAAAGGCGAGCAGGTCGGTGGCGTTTTCCCGAAGCATTGATGACTGTCCTGCATAAGTTTTTTCGGATTCTAGTCGATTATCCAAAGAGTGCGGATCGCTACAGTGGTTGCATCATTTATTGGAGGAAATGCCATGAACCCGATTGCTGCTTCCGCACTGACGCTCTCGCTGCTGGCTGGTGAGGTGCAAGCCACCGAAAATCCGCGTGTCACGGTCAGACCGAATGGCTCGCAACCTTCGGCCAAAGGCCCGGCTGACTGGTTTACCGGCACGGTGCGGGTGGATGCGCCGTTCAAAGGCACCGATGAGGCGCGGGTCAGTGGTGCGACCGTAACGTTCGAGCCGGGCGCGCGCACTGCATGGCATACCCATCCGCTGGGGCAGACATTGATCGTTACCTCGGGGGCAGGCTTCGTGCAGGAGTGGGGGCAGCCAGTGCGGGAAATCCGGCCGGGCGATACCGTGTGGATTGCTCCGGGCGCCAAGCATTGGCACGGGGCAACGCCGACGACGGCGATGAGTCACATCGCGATTGCCGAAGTGCTGGATGGCAAGGTGGTGGACTGGATGGAGCAGGTCGGTGATGAGCAATATCCGAAGACCGAGTGAAACCGTTCCCCTCACCCCAGCCCTCTCCCGAGGGAGAGGGAGCCGATTGGGGGATGCTCGAGACGTTCGGCATTCTGCAAACGTGGTGGTGAATCCACTCGACCCCTAGCACCCCATGCAGGTGCGCTAACAGCATGCGACTCACCCCAAGCGTCTCCCGGGGGAGTGGGAGCCGACCGAGGTGTCTTGCGATGTGCATCGACCTGAACTTGCCGTTGCGATTATGGATACACAGAAAGACTTTCACGTCGCTGCACATCCTGAATATACCCGGATCGGTCCCCTCTCCCTTTGGGAGAGGGCTAGGCGGGCGGCGTTCCGATGAGGGGCTTTTCGCTTCAGATCATCTCCGGCAACGAATCAAGAATCTTGTCCAGCGTAATCGGATACTCCCGCACCCTCGCGCCGGTGGCGTTGTAGATTGCATTCGCCACCGCCGCACTCACGCCGCAAATCCCCAATTCACCCACGCCTTTGGCCTTCATCGGCGACGAAATCGGGTCGGTTTCTTCGAGGAAGATCACTTCCTGATGCGGTATGTCGGCGTGCACCGGCACTTCGTATCCGGCGAGGTCATGGTTGACGAAAAAGCCCAGACGCTTATCCACCGCCAGTTCTTCCATCAACGCCGCGCCGACGCCCATGGTCATCGCGCCGATGACCTGACTGCGCGCCGACGTCGGGTTGAGAATTCGCCCCGCAGCGCACACCGCCAACATGCGCCGTACGCGAACTTCGCCAGTGGCGGCATCGACGGCGACTTCGACGAAGTGCGCGCCGAAGGTCGATTGCTGATATTTCTCGGCCAGATCACCGAACTCGATGCTGTCCTCGCCGACCAGCGCGCCGCCTTCAGCCGCGTTGCGCAGCGGCAGGCTCTTGCTGCCGACCCGCACCTGTCCATCGGCGAACTCCGCCTGATCCGCCGCCAGCCCGAGCTTGGCCGCCACCGCTTCGCGCAATTTCACGCACGCAGCGTAGACCCCGGCGGTCGAGCAGTTGCCGCCGAACTGGCCACCGGAACCGGCCGAGACCGGGAAGTCCGAATCGCCCAGACGCACCACCACATCATTGAGACCAACGCCCATCATCTCGGCAGCGGTCTGCGCGATGATCGTGTAGCTGCCGGTGCCGATATCGGTCATGTCCGTTTCTACAACGACCTTGCCGTCACGCTCCAGGCGCACGCGGGCGCCGGATTTGACCAGCAGGTTGTTGCGAAACGCCGCCGCCACGCCCATGCCGATCAGCCACCGGCCTTCACGACGGGTGCCCGGTTGCGCCTTACGCTGATCCCAGCCGAATTTCTCGGCGCCGATCTGCAGGCATTTGACCAGTTGGCGTTGGGAGAACGGCCGCTCGGTTTTCACCGGGTCGACTTGAGTGTCGTTAGCGATGCGGAACAGCACCGGGTCCATCTTCAGCTGTTCGGCCATTTCGTCCATGGCGATTTCCAGCACCATCAGCCCCGGCGCTTCACCCGGTGCGCGCATGGCATTGCCTTCGGGCAGGTCGAGCGGGGCGAGGCGCATGCTGACGCGGCGGTTTTCTGCGGCGTAGAGCAACTGGCTCGGTTGCGCGGCCAGTTCGACCTTGCCGTCAGCGAGGTTGCCTGACCAGCCTTCATGGGCGATGGCGGTCAGCTTGCCGTCCGCCGTTGCGCCCATGCGGATGCGCTGAATCGTAGCCGGGCGATGGGTGGTGTTATTGGCCATTTGCGGGCGGGCGAGGGCGACTTTCACCGGCCGCCCCGCCATGCGCGCGCCGAGAGCGGCGAGAATCACGTCGGCGCGGATGAATAGTTTGCCGCCGAAACCACCGCCGATGTACGGCGAGACCAATCGGACTTTTTCCTTCGGCAGGCCGAGGGTTTTCGCAATGTCACCGACACTCCAGGCGACCATCTGGTTCGACGTCCACACGGTCAGCTGATCGCCTTTCCACGCGGCCAGTGTGGCGTGCGGTTCCATCATCGCGTGGGACTGGTCTGGCGTGGTGTAGGTTTGATCGAACTGCACCGGCGCGGCGGTGAAGGCCTTGTCGAAGTCGCCGTGATTGACGTCCGGCAGCTCGTCTTTCGGCTCGACGCCGAGGTCTTTGACGCTGGCCAGATCGAACTTGCCTTCGCTGGTCTCGTAATCGACCCTGACCAGTTGCGCGGCGGCGCGGGCCTGTTCGAAGGTTTCGGCAACCACCAGCGCAACGGCTTGCTGGTAATGCTGCACTTCGGGACCGGCGAGCAGATGCGCGGCGTTGTAATCACCTTTGTCGAGCTTGCCGGCGTTCTCGGCAGTGACGATCGCCAGCACGCCGGGCGCGGCTTTGGCTTCGTCGAGATGAATGGCTTTGATCCGGCCTTTGGCGATTGCCGAATCGACCATGAAACCGTAGGCCTGATTGGCTGCCGCTTCATGTTGTTCGTAGGCGTAAGTGGCCTGGCCGCTGGTTTTCAACGGGCCTTCGATGCGCTCGGTGGGCTGGCCGACGACCTTCAGGCGGTCGATGGGATTGGTGGTGGCGGGCGTGTCGAATTTCATGCGGTTTCCCTCGCTTGCGCCAACACCGAAGCCAGCGTGCGCTCGACCAGTGTCAGTTTGAATTGGTTGTCATCGGTGGGTGTCGCGCCCTCAAGCAGGCGTTCGCTGACTGCTTTGGCGCCCTTGGGCAACAGCGCTTCAGCGGCTTCGACCCGCCACGGTTTCGGCGCAACGCCGCCGACGGCCACGCGGCCGGTGCCGTCCTTTTGCAGGATCAGACCGACTGAAACAAGGGCAAACGCGTAAGACGAGCGATCGCGGACCTTGTGATAAATGTGCGTGCCGCCGACCGGTGCCGGCAGGGTCACGGCGGTAATGAATTCACCGGGCGTGAGACTGGTTTCGATGTGCGGCGTATTGCCCGGCAATTGGTGGAAATCCGCCATGGGAATGCTGCGCGTGCTGCCGTCAGGCTTGACCGTTTCGATCTGCGCATCGAGTGCGCGCATGGCGATGGCCATGTCGCTCGGGTGGGTGGCGATGCAAGCGTCGCTGACGCCGATGATTCCGAGTTGCCGAGTCACGCCACCGATCGCCGCGCAGCCACTGCCGGGGTTGCGTTTGTTGCAGGCCTGGTGGGTGTCGTAAAAGTACGGGCAGCGGGTGCGTTGCAGCAGGTTGCCGGCGGTGGTCGCCATGTTGCGCAGCTGCCCGGAAGCCCCGGCGAGCAAGGCGCGGGAGAGCAGGGCGTAGTCCTTGCGCACGCGCGCGTCGGCGGCCAGATCGGTGTTGCGCACCAGCGCGCCGACGCGCAGTCCGCCCTCGGGGGTGGCTTCGATCTGGTCGAGGCCGAGGTGGTTGATGTCGATCAGGTGCACCGGGGTTTCGATATCGAGTTTCATCAGGTCGAGCAGGTTGGTGCCGCCGGCGATGAACTTGGCGCCCTCGACTTGCGCAGCCTGGGAAGCGGCTGCGGCAGGCGAGTCGGCGCGGCTGTAATTGAAGGCTCTCATGCCGGCACCTCCGCGACTTCAGTGATGGCTTCGATGATGTTCGAGTAAGCCCCACAGCGGCAGATATTGCCGCTCATGCGCTCCTGCAGTTCGGCGGCAATCAGTTTCGGCGGCTCGGTCAGGCTCGGGCTGACGTGGCTGGGAATGCCGTCGCGGATTTCTTTGAGTACAGCGACCGCCGAGCAGATCTGCCCAGGGGTGCAATAGCCGCACTGGTAACCGTCGTGCTTGATGAAGGCGGCCTGCATCGGGTGCAGCTTGTCCGGCATGCCGAGGCCTTCGATGGTGGTCACCTCACTGCCGTCGTGCATCACCGCCAGGGTCAGGCAGGAGTTGATCCGCCGACCGTCGGCGATCACCGTGCAGGCGCCGCACTGGCCGTGATCGCAGCCTTTCTTGGTGCCGGTCAGGTGCAGGTGTTCGCGCAGGGCGTCGAGCAGGGTAGTGCGGGTGTCTACTTCGAGGGTTTGCGGTTTACCGTTGACTTGCAGGGTAACTTTACTCATGGCCGGTTGCTCCAGACTGGCCGCGTAGGCCTTGAGGCTGATAAAGGGGGGCATGGCGAACGCCGTCGCGGTTACGGCGCCGAGGATCATGAAATTGCGTCGGGAAATCGGCATGGTTCGATTCCTTTTCTCTCATCGGGCGGCAGGATTGCAAAAGGCCCAAACGGGCGCGCCGGCATGCATGCCAGTCTCGTAAAAGGAGTGACCGCAGCGGGAGGGAAAAGGTTTTGTCGGATTTGCGCTAAAGAGTTATGTGCGCAGCTCATCAATAGACCCGTGGGAGCGAGCCTGCTCGCGAAAGCGTCGGGTCAGACCCAGCCGCTGCTGGATGTGCCGACCTCTTCGCGAGCAGGCTCGCTCCCACAGTGGAGCTGTGTTTTGCAGTTATGGCCCACCCACCACCATCGAGGTAAACGGTGCGACATACGCCTGCAACGTCACCAGCCCGCCGACCAGGATCGCCAGCACGATCGAGTGGAAGAACACGTAACGCAGGATCTCGCCCTCATGCCCGTACCAACGGGTCGCGGTGGAGGCGACGACGATCGACTGCGCATCGACCATTTTGCCCATCACCCCACCGGAACTGTTCGCTGCCGCCATCAGCACCGGGCTGATACCCAGCTGTTCCGAGGTCACCCGTTGCAATCCGCCAAACAGCACGTTTGACGCGGTATCGGAACCAGTCAGCGCCACCCCCAGCCAGCCGAGCAGCGTGCCAAACATCGGATAGAAAATCCCCGTCGCCGCGAACGCCAGGCCCATGGTCGCATCCAGCCCGGAATAGCGGGTGAGGAAGCCCAGCGCGAGCATCGCCGCAATCGTGATCAGCGAAAAACGCACCACCCACAGCGTGCGCAGGTATTGCTTGATCAATTGCGGGATCGAATACCCCATCAGCAGACCGCCGACAATCGCCGCCAGCAAAATCCCGCTGCCGGTCGCGGTCAGCCAGGTGAACTTGTAAATCGCTTCCTCGGCTTTCGGCGCCGCGACAACCGGCGGCACTTTTTCTATTTGCAGATGCAGACCGGTGAAGGTCACCGCCGGGGCGAAGATCGGATTGGCCTCGCGTACCGGTTTGCCTTGCGGGTCGAGCTTGGCCGACTGCGTGACCGGGTCGATCACCGGGCGCGTATCGAACATGTTCTTGAAACCCTGGGTGCCCCAGGCAAACACGAACACCGTGAGAATGATCCACGGCATCCACGCACGCATCACTGCCGGGCGCGCCTGATCGCTGAACGCGGCGCTGGCGGTGACTGTTTCTTCGTCGACCTTGGAGTTGTCGACGCGCCCGGACAGCGCCGCCGAGGTGTGGATGGTCGCCGGTTTCCACACCTTGAGGAACAGCGTCAGACACGCCATGGAAATCAGCGCAGCGATCACGTCCACCAGCATCGGCCCGTGGTAGTTCGACACGAGAAATTGCGGGATGGCGAAACTCACCCCGGCCACCAGAATCGCCGGCCACACCTCGAGCATCTTGCGCCACCCGGCAAACGCCCAGATCAACCAGAACGGCACCAGCACCGAGAAGAACGGCAGCTGTCGACCGACCATCATCGACAGCTCCATCTCGTCCAGCCCGGTGACTTTGGCCAGGGTGATGATCGGCGTGCCCAGCGCACCGAAAGCCACGGGCGCAGTGTTGGCGATCAGCGCCAGACCCGATGCGGCCAGTGGCGAAAAGCCCAGGCCGATCAGAATCGCCCCGGTCACCGCTACCGGCGTGCCAAAGCCTGCCGCACCTTCGAAGAACGCACCGAAACAGAAGGCGATCAGCAGCAATTGCAAACGTCGGTCATCGGTGATCCGCGCGAGGGAATCCTGCAGCACTTTGAACGAACCGTTTTCGGTGGTCAGGCGATGCAGAAAGATGATGTTGAGCACAATCCAGCCGATCGGCAGCAAGCCATTCGCCGCGCCGAACAACGCCGCCGAACCGGCCATGCCCGCCGGCATGTCGAAGGCGAAAATCGAGATCAGCAGGGCGGACGCCAGCGCCAACAGCGCCGCCAGATGCGCCTTGACGTGAAAGAACGCCAGCGCCGCGAGCATCACCACCACCGGCACTGCGGCCATCAGCGTGGAGAGTACCGGGTTGCCGAACGGGTCGTAGATTTGCTGCCAGACCATGATCCACCTCTGCTTATTGTTATTGAGGGCGCAGATCCATTGCATGGGGGTAGGTTGCAAGCAGTATAGGTGGCGTTACGCCGCTGTTCGGCTGCGACGAACGAGCCGACAAACGGTCGATAGTGGCCACTGAATCAACGCGCTTTTGCCCGGTCGTATCTGCGGCTGCGCGCACTGCGTCCCGAAGACGCGGGCAGCGTGGCGATTTCCGTCGTCAAGACCTTGGGTTTTAGGGAAGTGTTGAATGAAGCAAGCGACAACGATGCTGCTCACTGTGACCGCCGCCGTATTGCTGAGCGGCTGTATTGCGGATTTTGATGATGACCATCGCCATGGCCGGCACTACGACCGCGACCACGGCCGCTATTACGACCATGACCGGCGCTGGGACGACCGCGATGACGACCGCCGCGATGGCCGTCGTTATCACCGTGATCGCGATGATGACTGATTGAATGAAGAGGGCGTTCCCGTCAAAGGAACGCCCTCTGTGCATCAGTCTTCAGCTGAAAAAACGAGCGTTCGCCTGGACGCGGGATCGCGCAGGCACCGAGGCCTCGTGATCGAGCAAATGGGTGGCAAGTATGTCGCTCAGAAAACGGAACTGATCGTTGAGGCCGACCACTTCATTGCTGAAATGGTTGCTGGCGGCGGGCATCAGCAGATCGTCGAAATCCTTGTTGAACACCAGCGTCTGCGCCTTGCGCGGCACGACGTGCTGTTGGTAGTAGTTGCTGCCGAACACCGGGAAACTCACGGAGAGGGTGACTTGGGTGTGGATCATGGTGTGAACGCCTCGTTGTGTTTCGGATGAGTCAATCGTGCCTTTCGTGAGGGAGGGGCGGAAGGCAATCGTGGCGATGGTGGATATCGATGTCGGTGATGGTTGAGCATTTGCAGTGGGGCTGATGGCGCCTTCGCGAGCAGGCTCGCTCCCACATTTGAAATGTGTTGCGGCTGTGGGAGCGAGCCTGCTCGCGAAGAGGCCGGAACCTTCAGCATCGAAATCGACTGACCTGCCTATACTCAAACCTGCACCTCCCCAAGCCAAAGGACACCGCCACCGTGAACCCGCGCGCGCTGGTCGTTGCCGCACTGTTTCTGCTGGCCGGCTGCGCCACTTCGGCCCGGGCGCCAGTGAGTGCGCCGCAGGCGGTGGTGGTGTCGGCGCAAACCTGGCAGCAGATCGACCGCGAGATCCTCAGCGCATCGCAGCAGGCCACCGAGCAGGTCAAGCTGTTCGCCCGTGGCTCGATGGAACATTGGCGCACTCGGGTCTATCAGCAAACTGAAGAAAATTTCATCCCCTGGTTCAGCAGCTACTGGACCCAGGAATGGCTGTCGATGAAGGTCAGTTGGTACACGATCAGCGCCGGCGGTGAGCAGGATGCTTCGGCGAAACGGCTGGCGGCGTATCTGCTTGAGCAATATCAGGAAAAAGTCCTCGCGCCGGTCGCCGTGGAGATCGATCCGGATGCGATCCTGGCGCAGGCCACGGCGTTCTACGCGCAGTTGATGGCGCAGCAGATGCCGCTCATCGCCCAGCGTCACGGTGTGCCGATTGCGCAGCTCAACGGCCGCTTGCAGAAGATCCCGGCCATCGCCCTGGGCCCGCCGCCGGCGCGGGATGCCTCGCTGTTCAAAGTCATCAGCACCGAGCCGCTCAACACCCTCCCGGCGTACGCCGCACTGATCGACAAGATCCACACCGACGGGGGCGCCAAGGGCATTTCCTCCACCGACGCGGCGATGGCCCCGGTGGCCAAGCGCGCCAGCCAGCGCATCGAAGCCGAAATGGCGCCGCGCGGCGCCGCCAGTGCGGTGGCGGCAGCGGCGGGTAAACTCGCCGGGGCGATGATTTCGGTCGGCGTGGCCGGCATACGCGCAATCATCCAGGCCAACGACCGCCCCGACAGCGAAGCGCTGATCCGCAGTAGCCTCGGCAATACCTTCGACAAGGCCTGGCAGAAGCTGCTGCAGAATCCGACCACGGGGGTGATGGCCGGCACGTTGCACATGGCCGGGCAGGTCGAAGGTAATTTGGGCGTGAATGAACCAACGCCTATCGGTGTGAGCGCTGTGCCATAGCGCTTGTACCTGCGAAGTTTTGTTGGCGGCGGTCGCGCCCGGATCAGAGCGGATGCTAGTCTTGCGCAACGCTGTTGTCAGGGAGCCCACATGGGCAATCACAAGATCGAGATTCGCCGCAGTAACGTCGAGAAAATCCTGCTGGCGGCGGAAAAGGTTTTCGCCGAGAAAGGCTTCGGCAGCACCGCCATGGCGGACATCGCTGCCGAAGTGCAGTTGCCGCGTTCCAATCTGCATTACTACTTCAGCACCAAAAGCGAGCTGTACAGCGCAGTGCTGTTCGATTTATTGGAAGTGTGGAAGCAGGACGCGCTGTGCTTCGAGATGTTCGACGACCCGCGCGTGGTGCTGAGCAGTTACATCCGCGCCAAGATGAACCACTCGCGCAGCCGGCCCTATGGCTCGAAGGTCTGGGCCAACGAGATCATCCACGGCGCGCCGACCCTGGGCGAGGCGCTGGATGCGAGCCTGTATGACTGGGCGAAGATGAAGGAAGCGAAGATTCGTCAGTGGGTCGAGGACAAGCGGATTCTGCCGGTGGAGCCGTCGGGGTTGCTGTACATGATCTGGGCGTCGACGCAGCATTACGCGGACTTTGATCATCAGGTGAACATTCTCAATGATCACCAGCCGTTGTCGGATATGCAGTTCGAGCGGGCGGTGCAGACCGTGACAGGTGTGATTTTGCGCGGGATCGGGCTGGAGCCTTGAAGAGCACCATCAAGGGCTTACCCTCACCCCAGCCCTCTCCCAGAGGGAGAGGGGGCCGACCGAGGTGTATTGAGAGGTACATCGACCTGAAAGACCGTGTCGATTATGGATTTGATCGTTCCCACGCTCCGCGTGGGAATGCTTCCAGGGACGCTCCGCGTTCCAATGGGACGCAGAGCGTCCCGGGCTGCATTCCCACGCAGGAGCGTGGGAATGATCAATTAAACCGCGACGTGGTAGGGGTTGCGCGGATCATGATTCCAGTCCAGAAACGGCTTGCCCGTGTCCATCGGCACCATCTCGATGCAGTCGGCCACGGGGCAGGTGATCTGGCACAGGTTGCAGCCCACACATTCCTCATCGATCACTTCATATTTATGCGTACCGTCGGCCTGTTTCAGACTGCCGATCGCCTGGTGTGAGGTGTCTTCACAAGCGATGTGGCAACGTCCGCAACCAATGCACGCCTCCTGGTCGATCTTCGCGATCACCTGGTAGTTGATATCGAGGTACTTCCAATCCGTGGTGTTACCCACGGCGCGCCCGGAAAATTCGGCGATATTGGCGTAGCCCTGGCTGTCCATCCACCGCGACAGGCCATCCTTCATCTCTTCGACAATGCGGAAACCATGCAGCATCGCCGCCGTGCACACCTGCACCGCGCCGCTGCCGAGCGCCATGAACTCCGCAGCGTCGCGCCAGCTGCCGATGCCGCCAATGCCGCAGATCGGCAAGCCCTGGGTCTGCGGGTCACGGGCAATTTCCGCGACCATGTTCAGCGCAATCGGCTTGACCGCCGAACCGCAATAACCGCCGTGGGTGCTTTTGCTGCCGACGGTGGGCAGGGCGACCATGTGGTCCAGGTCGACGCTGGTGATCGAGTTGATCGTGTTGATCAGCGACACCGCATCGGCGCCACCACGATGCGCCGCCCGGGCAGCGACGCGGATGTCGGTGATGTTCGGGGTGAGTTTGACGATCACCGGCAGCGAGCAGTACGTCTTGCACCAGCGCGTCACCTGTTCGACATACTCCGGCACCTGGCCGACCGCTGCGCCCATGCCGCGTTCGGGCATGCCGTGGGGGCAACCGAAATTCAGCTCGATGCCGTCGGCGCCGGTGGCCTCGACCAGCGGCAGGATGTGTTTCCACGACTCCTCGACACACGGCACCATCAGCGACACGATCAGCGCGCGATCCGGCCAATCCTTCTTCACCTGGGTGATTTCGCGCAAGTTGATTTCCAGCGAGCGGTCGGTGATCAGTTCGATGTTGTTGATGCCCAGCACTTCGCGATTGGCACCGTAATGCGCCGAATAACGCGAGGAAACGTTGACCGCCGCCGGATCCTCACCCAGGGTTTTCCAGACCACGCCACCCCAGCCCGCTTCGAAGGCGCGGACCACGTTGTAGGCCTTGTCGGTGGGTGGCGCAGAGGCCAGCCAGAACGGGTTGGGCGCTTTGATACCGGCGAAGACTATCGAGAGATCGGCCATTTACGCAGCCTCCACGTTGAGCATCAGTTGAGCGTTGATCGCCTCGGCGGCGCGTTTGCCGTGCTGCACTGCTTGCACGGTGAGGTCCTGATCGAGGCTGGTGCAGTCGCCGCCGGCATACACGCCGGGGACGCTGGTGCGCAGGTGTTCATCGACCTCGATGCGTTCGCCCTGACGCTTGAGTTCGCGCGCCAACGGATCGCTGAGAGCGCTGTCATCGAAGCTCTGGCCGATGGCTTTGAAGATCGCATCGGCAGCCAGCTCGAAGGTTTCTCCGGTGGTTTGCAGACGGCCTTCAACCAGATCGGTGCGGGCGAAACGCATGCCGCGCACGCGGCCCTGATCATCGAGCAACACTTGCTCCGGCTGCGCCCAGGTCAGCAATCGCACCTGATTGGCTTTGGCGATGTCCTGCTCATGGTGGGTGGCGCCCATGTCTGCCGCACCACGGCGATACACCAGATTAACGTCGCGCGCGCCGAGGCGGGCCATTTGCACGGCCATGTCGATCGCGGTGTTGCCGGCGCCGAGAACGATGCAGCGTTCGGCCAAGGGCAGTTGCGTGAGGTCATCGGCCTGGCGCAGTTCGCGGATGTAGTCGGTGGCGGCGAGCAGGCCCGGCGCGTCTTCGTGGGCCAGACCGAGTTGCTTGCTGGCATTCAGGCCGAGGCCGAGGAATACCGCGTCAAACTGCTGATGCAGTTCGCTGAGGGTGAGGTTTGCACCGAGTTTCTGGCCGTGGCGGATTTCTATCCCGCCAATCTGCAGAAGGAAGTCCAGCTCCTTCTGCGCGTAGTCATCGACCAGTTTGTACTTGGCGATGCCGTACTCGTTGAGCCCGCCGGCCTTTTCCCGTGCTTCGAAAATCACCACATCATGCCCGTGCATCGCGCTGCGATGGGCGCAGGACAACCCGGCCGGCCCGGCGCCGACCACGGCGATACGTTTGCCCGTGGCCGGGGCGCGCTGGAACGGGTGTTCAGCGAAATGCGCATTGTCCACGGCGTAACGTTGCAGCAGACCAATCAGCACGGGCGCGCATTCCTGCGCGTTGTTGCGCACGCAGGCTTGCTGGCAGAGGATTTCCGTCGGACAGACCCGCGCGCAACTGCCGCCGAGGATGTTTGCCGAAAGGATCTTTTGCGCCGCGCCCTGTACGTTGTCCTGATGGATGTTGCGGATGAACGACGGGATATCGATTTCGCTGGGGCATGCGTTGACGCAAGGCGCGTCGTAGCAATACAGGCAGCGCGACGCCTCCAGGTGAGCTTGCCGGGCATTGAGCGGCGGCGCCAGATCAGTGAAATGGCCGGCGAGGGCGGCCGCGCTTTCGTGCGGGTGGGGAAGGTGGTTCAGGGTCTCGATCACGGTTTATGGCCTCATGGCTAATTGAGGTGCTGCCTCTGGTGGGCAGTGGTTGATCGTTCCCACGCTCTGCGTGGGAATGCCTCAAGGGACGCTCTGCGTTCCAATGGGACGCAGAGCGTCCCGGGCTGCATTCCCACGCAGAGCATGGGAACGATCACTAGGGGTCAGCGTTTAACGGCAGTCGGCTTATGCAACTCCGCCCGCTTGCTCAACAAATCAAACACCGCCGGGTAGGCCGGCCGTTCGATGTAGCGTCCGGCGCCGCGTTCGGCGCGCAGGTCGCCGTCGGCCCAGACCACGCGGCCCTGGCTGACGGTGTGGCTCGGCACGCCGCGCACGGTCTTGCCTTCGAAGATGTTGAAGTCCACCTGCTGATGGTGGGTCTTGGCGGAAATGGTCCGTGTGCCTTGCGGATCCCACAGCACCAGATCGGCGTCGGCGCCCACGCGGATCGCACCTTTGCGTGGATAGAGATTGAAAATCTTCGCTGTGTTGGTGGAGGTCAGCGCGACGAAATCCTGCATCGACAATCGTCCGGAGTTGACGCCTTCATCCCACAACACCGCCATACGGTCTTCGATACCGGCGGTGCCGTTGGGGATCTTGCTGAAGTCGTCGCGGCCGGCGGCTTTCTGCTCGGCGCAGAAGCAGCAGTGGTCGGTGGCGGTGGTGTGCAGATTGCCGTTCTGCAGCCCGTGCCACAGCGCCTCCTGATGGCCGCGCGGACGGAACGGCGGGCTCATCACGTAGCCGGCGGCGGTCTGCCAGTCCGGGTGTTGATAGACGCTGTCGTCGAGCAGCAAGTGCCCGGCCAGCACCTCGCCGTAAACCGGCTGGCCCTTGCTGCGGGCATAGGTGATTTCGTCCAGAGCTTCCTTGGTGGAAACGTGCACCAGGTACAACGGCGTGCCGATGGTTTCGGCAATGCGGATCGCCCGGCTCGCGGCTTCACCTTCGACCTGCGAAGGCCGCGACAGCGGATGCGCTTCCGGCCCGGTAATGCCCTGGGCCATCAACTTGCGTTGCAGGTGATAGACCAGCTCGCCATTTTCCGCGTGCACGGTCGGCACCGCACCAAGTTCCAGGCAGCGCTCGAAACTCGCCACCAGAGTGTCGTCGGCGGCCATGATCGCGTTCTTGTAGGCCATGAAATGCTTGAAGCTGTTGATGCCGTGGTGGCTGACCAGCTCGGCCATTTCCTCGCGCACCTGCTCGCTCCACCAGGTGATCGCGACGTGGAAGCCATAGTCCGACGCAGACTTTTGCGCCCAGCCGCGCCACTGATGAAACGCTTCCATCAGCGATTGCTGCGGATTGGGAATGACGAAGTCGATGATCGAGGTGGTGCCGCCGGCCAGGCCGGCAGCGGTGCCGCTGTAGAAATCCTCGCTGGCAACGGTGCCCATGAACGGCAGTTGCATATGCGTATGCGGATCGATGCCGCCGGGCATCAGGTATTGGCCACTGCCGTCGAGCATTTCTGTGCCGGCGGGAATGTCGAGGTTTTCACCAATGGCTTTGATCACGCCGTCAGCGCAATAGACGTCGGCGCGGTAACTTTCATCATGGGTAACAACGGTGGCGCCACGGATCAACAGAGACATTCCGGATTCCTCGCAGGCATGACCGACTTGTGCCGGTTCTAGATGTTTTATTGAAGTACAGCGGCGCAGTTCGTATTCCTGTCATCGCTGTCAGGAATAGAAACTAGTCGCGATTTCAAGAATGATCAAGAATATTTTTTATAAGCTTATAGCTCTTTCAAACTTTTGATAAATAAGAATAAATAATGAAAATCACCAAAATGGTGAGGCTGCTCACCATTTTGACGCACTTGACAGGATGGAAATATGAGCAAGATTTCCTATGTGAAATCAGCCGCTTGAAGTTGTGCTGCGGTTGCGGGTTCACCGACAAAAATAAATGCAGTGCACCAGTTTGAGTCCTGACACTTCGGACAACTTGCCCGACGTTTAGCCTGAGCGTTCAGACAAGCTTTCCCGGACTCATCGAATATTCAATTAAAACTGATGAATATCAGAAAGTTGCAAAGCGTGCAGTGCACCGCCCAAGCGTTAAGCGCCAGACCCGGCACGTTTATTGATGCCGCCGCTGACACCATGGCCGGTGCATGAAAGTTGTCAGTTCCTCCGGCCATCGTCCGGCTGGCGCCGTATGCGCCAGCCGCCTGATGAGCAAAAAATAATCAGAAGAACAGTGGAGCGGCCATGCAACAGACCAGATCACAAGTGACCGAGCGCGACGGCTTGTACGAGCTCGAAGCGGGCGGTGATGTCCTCGACAGTCCCCGCTACAACCACGACATGGCACCGACCAAGGTGCGCGAACGCACCTGGAACAAATGGCACATCACCGCGCTGTGGGTCGGCATGTCGATTTGCGTGCCGACCTACACCCTCGGCGGCGTGCTCACCGCCTATTTCGGCTTGAGCGTCGGCGAAGCGCTGTTGGCGATTCTGTTTGCCAACGTCATCGTGTTGATTCCACTGACCCTCAATGCTTTCCCCGGCACCAAGTACGGCATTCCGTTTCCGGTGCTGCTGCGCTCGTCGTTCGGCATTCTCGGTTCCAACGTGCCGTGCCTGATCCGCGCGTTGGTGGCGTGTGGCTGGTTCGGCATCCAGACCATGTTCGGCGGACTGGCGATTCACCTGTTTCTCGGCTCGGTGTTCGAGGGCTGGAAATCCCTCGGCGGCACCGGCGAGGTGATCGGTTTCATGGTGTTCTGGGCGCTGAATCTGTGGGTGGTGATTCGCGGTGCCGAGTCGATCAAATGGCTGGAAACCTTGTCGGCGCCGTTACTGGTGGCGGTGGGCATAGGCCTGCTGGTGTGGGCGATGCCCAATGTGTCGATGACTGAGTTGCTGGCGATCCCTCCCAAGCGTCCGGAAGGCGCCAGCGTGGTCAGTTATTTCGCAGCAGGGCTGACGGCGATGGTCGGGTTCTGGGCCACGCTGTCGCTGAACATTCCCGACTTCAGTCGCTACGCCAAGAGCCAGAAGGATCAGATCCTCGGGCAGATTTTCGGCCTGCCGCTGACCATGTTCCTCTTCGCTGCGCTGGGCGTAGTGATGACCGCCGCATCGGTGAAACTGGTCGGCGTCACCGTGTCCGACCCGGTCACGCTGATCGGCCATATCCAGAGCCCAGTGTGGGTCGCTGTGGCCATGGCGCTGATCATCGTTGCCACACTGTCCACCAACACCGCCGCCAATATCGTCTCGCCAACCAATGACTTCCAGAACATCGCACCGAAGGTGATCAACCGCACCAAAGCGGTGTTGCTCACCGGTCTGGTCGGGCTGGTGCTGATGGGCCATGAACTGCTGAAAAAGCTTGGCCTGATCGTTTCCGACATCAGCCTGGAAACCGTGTATTCGAACTGGCTGCTGGGCTACTCAAGCCTGCTCGGGCCGATCGCCGGGATCATGGTGGTGGATTATTTCCTGATCAAGAAACAGCGACTGGACCTCGCCGGGCTGTACCGCGATGACGTGTATCCGGCGTGGAACTGGGCGGGTTTTCTTGCCTTTGGCGTGCCGGTGGCGCTGACCTTGCTGTCGCTGGGCAGCGACGCGTTCAGCTGGTTCTACAGCTATGGCTGGTTCACCGGCTCGGCGCTGGGCGGAGTGATTTATTACGGGTTGTGTGTAATGCGGGCGCAGCCTTCTGCCGTGAAAACAGCGGTGTAACACATGATCGTTCCCACGCTCTGCGTGGGAATGCAGCCCGGGACGCTCCGCGTCCCAACAGCGGACGCAGAGCGTCCATGGATGAATGCCCACGCAGAGCATGGGCACTATCGGCATCAGCATTGAGGAGATCCCCATGAACGCAGCCGTAGACGTTCTGCAGTCCACCCATCAGCACATCAACCGCGATCGCCTCTGGGCTTCGCTCATGGAACTGGCGAAACTCGGCGCCACGATCAAGGGCGGCGTCTGTCGCCTGGCCCTGACCGACCTCGACCGCCAGGCCCGCGACCTGTTCGTGCAGTGGTGCAAGGACGCCGGTTGCAGCGTCACGGTCGATGCCGTCGGCAACATTTTCGCCCGGCGCGCCGGGCGCAACCCGAACCTGCCGCCGGTGATGACCGGCAGCCACATCGACACCCAGCCCACCGGCGGCAAGTTCGACGGCTGCTTCGGCGTGCTCGCCGGCGTCGAAGTGCTGCGTACCCTCAACGACCTCGGCGTGGAAACCGAAGCGCCGCTGGAAGTGGTGGTCTGGACCAACGAAGAGGGCTCGCGCTTCGCCCCGTGCATGATGGGCTCCGGAGTCTTCGCCGAGAAATTCACCCTCGAAGAAACCCTCGCTAAGGTCGATGCCGACGGCGTCACCGTTGGCGAGGCGCTGAACGCCATCGGCTACGCCGGCCCGCGCAAGGTCAGCGGGCATGCGGTTGGCGCGTATTTCGAAGCGCACATCGAACAAGGCCCGATTCTCGAGGACGAAGAGAAAACCATCGGCGTGGTACTCGGCGCGCTCGGGCAGAAGTGGTTCGACCTGAAATTGCGCGGCGTCGAAGCCCACGCCGGCCCGACGCCGATGCACCTGCGCAAGGACGCCCTGGTCGGTGCCTCGGTGATCGTCGGCGCCGTCAACCGCGCCGCCCTCGGCCATCAGCCCCACGCCTGCGGCACGGTCGGCTGCCTGCAAGCCTATCCCGGCTCGCGCAACGTCATCCCCGGCGAAGTGCGCATGACCCTCGACTTCCGGCATCTGGAGCCGGCGCGGCTGGATTCGATGATTGCCGAAGTGAAACAAGTGATCGAGGCGACCTGCGAAGAGCACGGCCTCACCTACGAACTGACCCCGACCGCCGACTTCCCGCCGCTGTACTTCGAAAAGGGCTGCGTGGAGGCGGTGCGCGGCGCCGCGAAAGGGCTGGGTCTGTCGCACATGGACATTGTCAGTGGCGCCGGGCATGACGCGATTTTCCTCGCCGAACTAGGCCCGGCCGGGATGATCTTCGTGCCGTGCGAGGGTGGGATCAGCCATAACGAAATCGAGAATGCCGCACCGGATGATCTCGCGGCGGGGTGTGCGGTGTTGCTAAGGGCAATGCTCGCGGCTTCGGCGATGGTGGCGGCCAGCGAGCGTGCCGCCTAAGGTAAACACACCCACAGGGGATTTCTGGCGATTTTGAGGCCGCGGCACGATCCCGAACCGCTGCGGTCGTACTCTTCACCTAGCCGCATCACAGTGTGGAGATCCAATGAGCCAGGAAGTCCTGACCACCGAAACCAACCGTCGCCAGTTGCAGCAGATCATCGCCGGGCTGTCGGACGGGGTGATTCTGCTGGAACTCGACAAAAGCATTCTCTGGGCCAACGAAGCGGCGCTGACCATGCACGGTGTCAGCACCATCGGTGATCTGGGCAGCAACGCCGACGAGTATGCCAAACGCTTCACGCTGCGCTATCGCAACAATCATGTCTTGCCGCCGGACAACTACCCGATCAGCCGCGTCGCCCGCTGCGAGGCGTTCAATGATGTGCTGATCGAAGTTTCGTCCGTGGACGACCCGGAGCGGGTCTGGGTGCACAGCGTGCGCAGCATGGTGCTGACCGACCGCGTCGGCCAGCCCGAGTCGCTGGTGCTGATCATGAGCGACGTCACCGATTGGGCCAACGCTGAGCTGCGTTTCGAAAAAACCTTCAATGCCAACCCCGCGCCGGCAGTGATCTGTCGTCTCAGCGATTTGCGTTACATCAAGGTCAACCCGGGCTTTCTGGAAATGACCGGCTATACCCGCGATCAGGTGATCGGCACCTCGGCTTACGAAATCGATATCTTCGAGCAGGCCGATCAGCGCGATCTGGCTGTTCAGCGCTTGCGCGATGTCGCGACCATTCCGCAAATGCAGGCGGAACTGCGCCTCCCCGACGGTGGCAGTAAACAGGTGATCGTTGCCGGTCAGCCGTTGCTGCTCAATGACGAGAATTGCATGCTGTTCTCCTTCGTCGACATGGAGCCTCGGCGCCGGGTCGAAGTGGCCTTGCGTCAGAGCGAGGAGCGCTTTGCCAAGGCTTTTCGTCTGACTCCGGTGCCGATTCTGATCTGCACCGCGGAAAAGCAGGAGGTCATCGACGTCAATCAGGCATTCCTCGATACCCTGGCCTATGACAGCGATGACGTACTCGGCAAAACCGTGACGCAATTGAGCTTCATCCACGATGACGGCGCGCGCACCCGGTTATTGTCGGCGCTGGCGAAGAACGGTCGGGTGGATCGGGTCGATGTGCCGGTGCGCAAGAAGGACGAAGAGTTGCTGGAATGTGCGGTCTCGGCCGACACGGTGAACATTCACGACACGTCCTGCTATTTGCTGGTGCTGATGGACATGACTGAGCGCAAGCGCACTGAGCTTGAGCTGGTCGCGGCGATTGAAGAGGTGATGAAGGATGCGTCGTGGTTCAGCCGGACGCTGATCGAGAAGCTGGCCAACGTGAAGAAGATCAACTCGCCGCAGCTGCCCAGTGCCTCGTTCACTGACCTGACGGCCCGTGAGCGCGATGTCCTGGGCTTGATCTGTGAAGGACTGGCGGACAAGGAGATCGCCGCGCGGTTGAAACTGGCGCCCAATACCGTGCGCAATCATGTTGCCACTGTGTACTCGAAAATCGATGTGCATAGCCGCAGCGAGGCGATCGTCTGGGCTCGGGAGCGCGGTTTGTTTTCGGGAGAGTGGGGCACCAAGGGCCAGCGTTGAGGGGTGCAAATGCACTAGTTACAAGGGTGCAAATTCATGTATTGGCCAAGGCGTTGTGTTCTTAGGCTGGTGGGGTGCGGTGTAGACCATTTCGGGTTTGCGATCGTGCCCCTTTTGAAACAGTCATAGGAACAACGTCAATGATGAATCTTGCGCAGTTGCGCGCTCGGCTCGAGCACAGTTTTGCGCCGCTGGCTTGTGAGTGTTCGGTGGATGGTGATCATTCGCTGACGGTCAAGTTGTATCACCGGGATTCGGGGCAGGTGGATCTGGTGATCAGCGGGCTGGATCTGGCTTCGCTGCGTACGCCTGGGGCGGTCGAGGCGTTGGTGGATGAGTTGAGGTATGAGCTTGAGAGCAATTCCTTGCGTTCTTCGCGGGATCCGGATTTGGCTTAGTGCGCTTTGGGTCTTGGCGGCCTTTGGGCCGGCCATGCTCTGGGGATTTTGGGTGTATATCCGTTTTTTTGGGTGTTGCGGCTGGCGGTTTCGCCCTTACGGCGAGTCCCTTTTGGCAAACGCCGGAATGCCGGCCCAGCCCAAAGAAACCAAAAGGTCTTCGCCCTGACGTTCGGCCCGCTCGCTGAGGCTCGGGGTTCCTTCGCTCCGGGATCGATCCTGGCGCAGCGGCTACGGTTTGCTTCGCTGCACCTACACTCGCTGTGTACGACTGCGTCGTACGGTCGCTGCGCTCCCACGACCGGGTCAATCCCTCCACTCAGCCTTCCGACGTGGCCTGTGAATCAAGATCAAAAGCGGTACTCGAGCTAACGCTCATTGTTTTGAGTGATGAAGAGCGGATGAGCTTTGCTTTTTGCTTTTCTGTGGGAGCGAGCTTGCTCGCGAAGGCGGCCTGACAGCCGACCTGGTTGTTACCGAACTCACTCGATCAAAACTGTAGGAGTGAGCCTGCTCGCGATGAGGCCCTCGCCGACGACCATAATCCCAATCCAGCCCTCTACCGGAAACACCCCGCAAAACCGACAGCCAATCCCACCCAATCTCCCCAATCCACTGGCGCTAACAAGGCGCTCAGCTATAAAGAATGAGTGGTCAGGTCTTCCGCGGCCGGTTGGGTTGCGGGAGTTTGTCTCTCTTTACCGCGGGTCGTCCTATGAATAATCCTGGGAAACGCGTATTGCCGTTGGCTTTTCTTGCAGTGTTGTTGGCCGGTTGTTCCAGTCCTCCACCGCCTGCGCCTGTCGCACCGCCGCCACCGCCGGAACGTAGGTGTGAGGTGTTGGAGAATACTGAGGTTGCCGGGGATATGTATGTCGATGGGCAAGTAACGCGCCACATCACCACTACCCGTTGCATAACCCAATAAGATTCGCGATTCCTCGATTGCACGAAGCCTGAAACCCAGCAGTGACCCTGTGGGAGCGAGCCTGCTCGCGAATGCGTGATATCAGTCAAAACATAGCTGACTGACCCAACGCTTTCGCGAGCAGGCCCGCTCCCACAAGGGTCAGGTATCTGCCCTGGAAATCAGGACAGGAATCCGCCATCCACATTCAGCGCCACACCAGTGGTGTAGCTCGACGCATCGCTGGCCAGGTACAGCACCGCGCCGGCCATTTCGCTTGGATCGGCTACGCGTTTGAGTGGGATCTGGGTCAGTGCCTGTTTCAGAATCGCATCGTTCTTGACCAGCGCCGAGGCGAATTTGGTGTCGGTCAGGCCAGGGAGCAGGGCGTTGCAGCGGATGCCGAATTGCGCGCATTCCTTGGCGAAGACTTTGGTCATGTTGATGACCGCCGCTTTGGTTACCGAATAGATGCCCTGGAAAATGCCCGGCGAGATGCCGTTGATCGAGGCGACGTTGATGATGCTGCCGCCACCGTTTTCGCGCATGAGCTTGCCGGCTTCGACCGACATGAAGAAGTAGCCACGAATGTTCACATCGACGGTCTTCTGGAACGCACCGAGATCGGTGTCGAGCACGTTGCAGAATTGCGGGTTGGTCGCGGCGTTGTTGACCAGGATGTCGAGGCGGCCGAATTGTTCCTTGATCCCGGCGAAGACCTGGCTGATCTGCTCCATCTCACCGATGTGGCAGGCTACGGCTGTCGCCTTGCCGCCGGCGGCGGTGATGGCGTCGGCGACGTGTTGGCAGCCTTCGAGCTTGCGGCTCGAAACAATTACATGGGCGCCTTGCTGGGCCAGCAGTTTGGCGATGGCTTCACCGATGCCACGGCTGGCACCGGAGACGAAAGCGATTTTGCCGTCGAGGTCGAACAACTGAGTCTTGGACATGGGTTTCCCTTGTTGGAAGTCTTGTTATTGGCCCGGATCAGAGGCTGGATTTCTCGATGACCTGCAGGCTCATCTGCTCCAGCAGTTTGTTCATGTGAATGAACTGCGCGAAGCGTTTGTCCTGCGTCTGGCCATGGTAGAAGCGGTAGTAGATCTGCTGCACGATGCCGGCCAGGCGGAACAGGCCGTAGGTGTAGTAGAAGTCGAAATTGTCGATGCGGATGCCCGAGCGCTCGGCGTAGTAGTCGACGAATTCGCGGCGGGTCAGCATGCCCGGTGCGTGGCTTGGCTGGCGGCGCATCAGTTGCACCGGTGCCGGGTCGCCGGCTTCGATCCAGTAGGCGAGTGTGTTGCCCAGGTCCATCAGCGGGTCGCCGAGAGTGGTCAGTTCCCAGTCGAGCACACCGATGATCTGCATCGGATTGGCCGGGTCGAGGATGACGTTGTCGAAGCGATAGTCGTTGTGGACGATGCTCGAGGTCGGGTGGTCGGCCGGCATCTTGTCGTTGAGCCAGGCTTTGACTGCTTCCCAGTGCGGCGCGTCCGGGGTCAGGGCTTTTTCGTAGCGCTCGCTCCAGCCCTTGATCTGCCGCGCGACGTAGCCTTCGGGCTTGCCCAGATCGCCGAGGCCGCAGGTGTTGTAATCGACCCGGTGCAGTTCGACGAACCGGTCGATGAAGCTTTTGCACAGCGCTTCGGTTTTCGCCGAATCAAGGCCCAGTTCCGGCGGCAGTTCGGCGCGCAGGATGATGCCTTTGACCCGTTCCATCACATAGAACTCGGCGCCGATAACGGCTTCGTCGGTGCAATGCACGTAGGCCTTCGGGCAATACGGAAAGCCGTCGCGCAATTGGTTGAGAATGCGGAACTCACGGCCCATGTCGTGGGCGGATTTGGCCTTGTGGCCGAACGGCGGACGGCGCAGAACGAACTCTTGCTCGGGGTATTCCAGCAGGTAGGTCAGGTTCGACGCGCCGCCGGGAAACTGGCTGATCTGCGGCGTGCCGGTCAGGCCGGGAATGTGCGCCTTGAGGTACGGATCGATCAGGCTGGCATCGAGTTCTTCGCCCGCGCGGATCCGGGTGGACTGGTCAGTAAGCGCCATGCTTATCCCTTCTGCTTATTTTGGAGGCCAGACATCATTGGCTAATCTAATGGTGCGCTCGGGTGCTCACAAGCGCGAGTCGGTCTTATAGGTTAGCGTGTTGCTGGATAATCAACTTTGAGAATGGGACAAAGATCGGCGCAGACCGAGGATCCCGTGCGAGTTAATGCACGCGTTGGTTGTTCAACTTGGGCGGCAGGGCGACAGGCGTCAGCACCGGTTGTCCGGAGAAAAACGCCATCAGGTTTTTCCCCACCAGTTCAACGGTGCCTTGGGTGGCTTCGGGGGAAAGCCCGGCGACGTGGGGAGTCAGCACAACGTTGCTGAGGTGTTTCAGGGCGTCGGGCACTTCCGGTTCGTGATCGAACACGTCCAGCGCTGCGCCGGCGATACGACGTTGTTCGAGTGCAGTGATCAGGTCTGCCGTTGCGATAACACTGGCGCGGGCGATGTTGACGATAAATCCCTTGGGGCCGAGGGCATCGAGCACGGCTCGCGTCACCAGATGTTGAGTAGCAATGCCACCGGGCGTGGCAACGACCAGAAAGTCCGAGGCTCGCGCCAGATCGGTCGGTGTTGAGCAGAACGCATAAGCGACGTCGCTGCGCACCTGGCGGTTGTGGTAGCTGATCTGCATGTCGAAACCCAGCTCCGCACGCTTGGCAATCGCCATGCCCACCGCGCCCAGTCCGAGGATGCCCAGACGCTTGCCGGCCAGCGACGGGCGCATGATTTTCGGCCATTCACCGCGGCGCACGGCGGCATCGCAGCGCGGGATGTCGCGGACCAATGCCAGCAGCAATGCCATCGCATGATCGGCCACTGACGAGGCGTTGACTCCGGCGCCATTGGTGACGGTGATGCCACGGTCACTGGCTGCTTGCAGATCGACCTGTTCATAACCGGCGCCGATCACCGTGATGATTTTCAGGGCGGGCAGGGCGCTGATCTCTTGCGCAGTCAGGCCCAGTGGGCCGCGAGTAAGCACGGCATCGATGCGACTACCATGAGTGGCGATGGCTTGCGCGCGTTCGGCTGGCGTTGGTGCAAGAATCAGGTGGAAACCCTGATGCTCGAGAATCGGCAGATAGTCATTGATCGTTTCAACCAGTACCAGAACGGTTGCGGGCATTGCGCGGCTCCTGTGATTGGCGGCGGGTGGGTCGCGAAAGTCGACTCAGAGTGCTGAATCCGCAGCGGCTTGGCAATCGTTGCATTCACGCAGTGGTGCTTTGATTCTGGACGGGTTCGTGGAACAAGCAAGTACGCAGGCATGGCGCACGACCCATCAGCTG
Source organism: Pseudomonas sp. H26/SER47-MNA-CIBAN-0231 (assembly GCF_040310465.1). Classification (NCBI taxonomy): domain Bacteria; kingdom Pseudomonadati; phylum Pseudomonadota; class Gammaproteobacteria; order Pseudomonadales; family Pseudomonadaceae; genus Pseudomonas; species Pseudomonas sp. H26/SER47-MNA-CIBAN-0231. Next base: position 274,677 of record NZ_JBEOPW010000001.1, read on the forward strand.
ACGTATTGCGCAACACCATTACCGAACGACCAGTTCTCTTTCTTCACCTCCAGCAGATTGATGAACACATCCTCCAGGCGAATGCCCAGTTGCGCATGCAGTCGCTCGGCAATGGTTTTGAACAGCAATTGTTTCTTTTCCACGCTGCGCCCTTCGCTGATGGTGATCTGGATGAACACCACGCCGTCGCTGCGCTGGATGCCGAGGTATTGAGGGTCGTACACGAAGTGCTGGCCATCGTGCTCATTGAGAATCTGGAAGTTGTCGTGTTCGGGGACATCGATACAGCTGCGCAGGGCGGCGTAGATCTGTGCGCCGATGCGCCTGGCGAAAGTGGGATCGGGATTTTGCTGGATGTCGACGCGGACCAGTGGCATGGGAGGCTCCTTGGGTTATGGCTTCTCACACGCTAGATCAAGGGCAGGGTTCTGGCAGGTAATTGGTCTGGAATATTGCAAATACCGTGTATGAGGAGGCTTACGTGACTCGCGGATTTTGCCTACGGGAATGGCAGATGCGTCTGCTGGTCAGCGTGAATGGAACAGTTTGATGATAAGGGCATGACGATAGCCGTCGATGTGCATGCAAATGCTGACACCGATCCGCCAGCAGCCAAGGAGGGTAAAATGCTCCATAACGATCGCGAAAATCTGGAGCTCGACAGGCTGGAAAACGAATCAAGGAAACTCGTGGCTGAATGGAAAAAGCTTCAGGCTGAAGAGAAAAAGTTATCAAGGGAGACGAAGCTCTATCCAATTGCAGTGTTTGGTGGAGTCTTGACTGCAATCACCGCAGTGGCAGGGTTTTTCTTCAAGTTGTGAGTCTTCATGCTTCACAACCGTCAGGCGCATTATTCAAAGGTTAATCAGTATGAGCACATATGACCGTAAGGCACGACTGGAGCAAATTGAGCGAGAGTTCGCAGAATATGACGAAGCGGTGCGCAATAGAGACAAGCGCGAAAATGGCAAGCTCTGGTTGCTTTTCGGCTTCGGGCTGTACTGCGTTTTATTGGGTTTCATGCTCGGCATATCGCTATAGGCGCATTCGATGACGCATGGGTGGGTGAAAAACGTATCCGTTTGCGGCATCTGACGTATCCATAAACGACCTTGTTTTTTCCATAAACGACCATCCTTGGGTCTGCTCCGCACAACCATTCCTCAGCTAAGTCTTTGCTTGCATTGATTTATCACGGAGAATCGCGCCCCTGTTTCGGCCGGAGCATGTCTGTCGGTTTTTTCCGACGCGTCCTGACCGAGTGGCAAGTGACCGGAAAGCGGAGATCCGACCGGATGAATGATCAGGCCAATAGCCTCGAAAAGCGCTTCGACGCAGCAGCACCCGCTGAACTTTCGAGCTGGAATCGCCAGGACACCACCTGGATGCTGGGACTGTTTGGGACGGCCATTGGCGCCGGCACCCTGTTTTTGCCGATCAACGCAGGATTGGGTGGCTTCTGGCCGCTGGTAATCCTCGCGCTGCTGGCCTTCCCGATGACGTTTTACGCGCACCGTGGCCTGACCCGTTTTGTGCTGTCCGGTCGCGAAGGCGCCGATATCACCGAAGTGGTCGAGCAGCATTTCGGTATCAAGGCCGGTGCCTTGATCACGCTGCTGTACTTCTTTGCCATCTTCCCGATCCTGCTGATCTACAGCGTCGGCCTGACCAACACGGTCGCCAGTTTCCTCGAACACCAACTGCACATCACGCCGCCACCGCGCGCATTGCTGTCGTTCGTGCTGATTCTCGGCCTGCTGGCCGTGGTTCGTTGCGGTGAGCAGGCGATCGTCAAGGCCATGAGCCTGATGGTCTATCCGTTCATCGTTGCGCTGCTGTTCCTCGCCGTGTACCTGATTCCGCACTGGAACGGCGGCATCCTCGCCACCGCCTCGCAAGTGCCGGCGCCGTCAGCGTTGCTGCACACGCTGTGGCTGGCGATTACGGTGATGGTGTTCTCGTTCAACCATTCGCCGATCATCTCGGCGTTCGCGATGGACCAGAAGCGTCGTTACGGTGTGCACGCCGACGAGCGCAGCTCGCAGATCCTCGCGCGCGCTCATGCATTGATGGTCATTTTGGTGCTGTTCTTCGTATTCAGTTGCGTGCTGACCCTGTCGCCAGAGCAACTGGCTGAGGCGAAAGAGCAGAATCTGTCGATCCTGTCGTACCTGGCCAACCACTTCAGCAACCCGACCATCGAGTTTGCGGCGCCGTTGATTGCATTTGTGGCGATCTCCAAGTCGTTCCTCGGTCATTACATCGGGGCCAGCGAAGGCCTCAAGGGCCTGATCGTCAAAAGCGGCAGACGTCCGGGCGCCAAGGCGCTGGATCGCATCGTGGCGGCGTTCATGCTGGTGATCTGCTGGATCGTCGCAACGCTTGATCCGAGCATCCTGGGCATGATCGAAACCGTCGGTGGGCCGGTGATTGCGGCAATCCTGTTCCTGATGCCCATGTACGCGATTCGCAAAGTGCCAGCGATGGCGCGCTATCGCGGTCAGGCGTCGAACGTGTTTGTTACGGCGGTGGGACTGGTGGCGATTTCGGCGCTGGTTTACAAGCTGGCTGTGTAATGACTGATCGTTCCCACGCTCTGCGTGGGAACGCCTCTTGTGACGCTCTGCGTCACGCTTGGGGACGCAGAGCGTCCGGGGCTGCATTCCCACGCGGAGCGTGGGAACGATCAAAAAAAACGCCGCTCATCTCACGATGGGCGGCGTTTTTTATTGCCTTGCAGCGTTAGGCTTGAACGACCGGGATCTTGGCGTTCGCAGCAGCTTCACGGAACTCGGCGATCTGGTCGAAGGACAGGTAGCGGTAGACATCGGCCGCCATGCTGTCGATCTTGCCAGCGTATTCCATGTACTCCTCGACGGTCGGCAGGCGACCCAGGATCGAAGCAACGGACGCCAGCTCGGCCGAGGCCAGGTAGACGTTCGCGCCGTCGCCCAGACGGTTCGGGAAGTTACGGGTCGACGTCGAGACCACGGTGCTGTTCGGCTCAACGCGTGCCTGGTTACCCATGCACAGCGAGCAGCCTGGCATTTCCATGCGTGCGCCGGCCTTGCCGTAGATGCCGTAGTAGCCTTCTTCGGTCAGTTGGTGAGCGTCCATCTTGGTCGGCGGCGACAGCCACAGACGGGTTGGCAGCTGACCCTTGACCTGATCCAGCAGTTTACCGGCAGCGCGGAAGTGACCGATGTTGGTCATGCACGAACCGATGAACACTTCGTCGATCTTCTCGCCAGCAACGCTGGACAGCAGACGGGCGTCGTCCGGATCGTTCGGCGCGCAGAGCACAGGCTCGTTGATCTCGGCCAGATCGATTTCGATGACTTCGGCGTATTCGGCGTCGGCATCGGCTTCCATCAGCTCAGGATTGGCGATCCAGGCTTCCATCGCTTGAGCGCGGCGTTCCAGGGTGCGCGCATCGCCGTAGCCTTCGCCGATCATCCAGCGCAGCAGGGTGATGTTGGACTGCAGGTACTCGGTGATCGACTCTTTCGACAGCTTGATGGTGCAACCGGCAGCCGAACGTTCGGCCGAGGCGTCGGACAGTTCGAACGCCTGCTCCAGGGTCAGACCTTCCAGGCCTTCGATTTCCAGGATGCGGCCGGAGAAGGCGTTTTTCTTGCCTTTCTTCTCGACGGTCAGCAGACCGTTCTGGATAGCGAAGTACGGAATGGCATGAACCAGGTCACGCAGGGTGATGCCAGGTTTCATCTTGCCTTTGAAGCGCACCAGGATCGATTCCGGCATGTCCAGCGGCATGACGCCAGTGGCAGCGGCGAACGCGACCAGACCGGAACCGGCCGGGAACGAGATGCCCATCGGGAAACGGGTGTGCGAGTCACCACCGGTACCGACGGTGTCCGGCAGCAGCATGCGGTTCAGCCACGAGTGGATGATGCCGTCGCCCGGACGCAGGGAAACGCCGCCGCGGGTCATGATGAAGTCAGGCAGGGTGTGGTGGGTGGTCACGTCGATCGGCTTTGGATAAGCCGCGGTGTGGCAGAACGACTGCATCACCAGATCAGCGGAGAAGCCCAGGCACGCCAGGTCTTTCAGTTCGTCACGGGTCATTGGACCTGTGGTGTCCTGAGAACCTACGGTGGTCATCTTCGGTTCGCAATAGGTGCCAGGACGCACGCCCTGGCCTTCTGCCAGACCGCAGGCCTTGCCGACCATTTTCTGCGCCAGGGTGAAGCCCTTGGTGCTTTCAGCCGGAGCTTCAGGCTTCTTGAACAGATCGAACGGCGGCAGACCCAGTTCGGCGCGAGCCTTCTCGGTCAGGCCACGGCCGATGATCAGCGGGATACGACCACCGGCACGGACTTCGTCCAGCAGCACCGGGGTTTTCATTTCGAAAGTGGTGATGACTTCGTCGGTACCGTGCTTGCAGACTTTGCCAGCGTGCGGGTACAGGTCGATCACGTCGCCCATGTTCATGTTCGACACGTCGAACTCGATCGGCAGGGCGCCGGCATCTTCCATGGTGTTGTAGAAGATCGGAGCGATCTTGCTGCCGAAGCAGAAACCGCCAGCGCGCTTGTTCGGCACGTACGGGATGTCGTCGCCGAAGAACCACAGCACCGAGTTGGTGGCCGATTTACGCGAGGAACCGGTACCGACCACGTCACCGACGTAGGCGATCGGGAAGCCCTGGCCGCGCATTTCTTCGATCTGCTTCATCGGGCCGGTCTTGCCTTGCTCGTCCGGAACGATGCCGTCACGGGCCATTTTCAGCATGGCCAGGGCGTGCAGCGGGATGTCAGGACGCGACCAGGCGTCTGGCGCAGGGGAGAGGTCGTCGGTGTTGGTTTCGCCGGTGACCTTGAATACGCGCAGGCTGATCTTGTCGGCCAGGACCGGGCGCTTCTTGAACCACTCGCCGTCAGCCCAGGATTGCAGCACGGCCTTGGCGTGAACGTTGCCGTTCTTGGCTTTTTCAGCGACATCGTGGAAGGCATCGAACATCAGCAGGGTGTGCTTGAGTTCTTCGGCGGCGACTGGCGCCAGCTCGGCGTCGTCCAGCAGTTCAACGAGGGTGACGATGTTGTAGCCGCCCTGCATGGTGCCGAGCAGTTCTACAGCGCGTTTCTTGTCCAGCAGAGGGGAGGTGGCTTCGCCCTTGGCCAGGGCAGACAGGAAGCCGGCCTTGACGTAGGCGGCTTCGTCCACTCCAGGTGGTACGCGATTGGTGATCAGGTCAACGAGGAAAGCTTCTTCGCCAGCCGGAGGGTTCTTCAGCAGCTCGATCAGGCCTGCTGTTTGTTCGGCGTTAAGCGGCTGGGGAACGATACCCAGGGCTGCACGCTCTTCGATATGTTTGCGGTAGGCTTCAAGCACAGTTATTACCCTCATCAGTGGTCCCAAATGGGTGTCCGGGACGCTCATCCCGAAATTGCCGTACTCATGCGCCTCACGACGTTGTGGGTCGTTCGGCCAGAATTACCGGCAATTCCTTACAGAAGCTGCTTTCAAAGTTTTACGCCTGCAGAACGGGGAGCTGATGAGGGTTGGCGTTGGGCTTTTCCCCGCTGGAAAAACCCTTCGCCAACACCGCTCTGAAGGAACGACTGTGCTCGTGACGCTTTGAAAACAGCTTCTAACGGACATTGGCGCCTTAAAAGGCTGGCTGATTCTACGGCAAAAAAAATTTAAAGGTAAGTCGCGCTCTATTGGACTTTCGTGGCAATCAGCGCGGCCGGAGCAAACCTGCGACGCTGGCGAGACCTTGCTGTTTGAGGGGTGATCAATGCCCGACAAAGGGCTAACATGCCGGCCTGTTCCGCGTTTCAGTGTTCTGCCCATTTATGCCCAATCAGACCATCAAGACCCCCTGCGTCGGCCTCTGCTCCACCGTTTACGGTGACCTGGTGTGCCGTGGCTGCAAGCGTTTTCACCACGAGGTGATCCATTGGAACGGGTACAACGAGGAGGAAAAGCGTGCGGTGTGGCTGCGTCTGGAGCAATTGCTGTCACAAGTGATGGCGAGCAAAGTCGAGATCTTCGATCCGGCGCGCCTGCGCGAGCAGCTCGAACAGCGCAAGATCCGCTTCGTACCGCATCAGTCGGAATATTGCTGGGCCTATCAGCTGATTGCCCGGGGCGCGCGGGTGATCATTAATCTTGAGGCGTACGGGATGGTATTGCTGCCGGAGTTCCGCGACTGGAACCTGCCGGAACTGCGCGATGCCATTGATCGGGAATTCTTCCTGCTGTCGGAAGCGCATTATCAGCGCTACATTGCACCGGGCTTCCTGAAAGACGCCTTCGGCGCCTAGAAGCTTCGCGAGCAGGCTCGCTCCCACAGGGAAATGCATTCCAGATGTGGGAGCGAGCCTGCTCGCGAAAGCACCAGTCAGACATGGCAATCCTCAGTGTTTTACCGTCAATTCCACCAGATGATCCTCAACCTCCTGCGGCTTGAGTACCAGCACATCGCTTTCCAGCGTATCCAGCACCGCTTCAGCGGTATTGCCGATCAACGCGCCTGACAGACCACTGCGCGCCACCGTGCCAATCACCGTCACCGCCGCCTGCAGCTTGTGCGCCATGAACGGGATCAGCACATCTGCCGGGCCTTCCTCGATGTGAAGGTGCTCGTCATCGACATCGAACTCCGCCTGAAACGCCCGGCACTGCTCGCGGTATTTGGCTTCTATGGTCGATTTCAGCTGAAACGTCGGGTCTGCCGCCGAGAGCATCGGCGACGGATGCGCGGTAATCACATGCAGGTGCGCTTTGGCCAGACTGGCGATGTCATAACCGTGATCGATGATGGTGCTGTGCAGATGCCGATGCTCACCGTCGGCATTGCCGACATCGACCGCAGCCAGAATCACTTTGTCCTTCCACGAACCGGCGGTTTTTACCAGCAGCACCGGGGTAGGGCAGTGGCGCAGGAGCTTCCAGTCGGCCGGGGTCAGCAGGGCTTTTTTCAGGGAACTGTCGGGGAAATGCTGTTTGATCACCAGGCCGCAACCCTCGGCCTGCTGCACATCGATGATGGTTTCGTGCAGGCTCTCGTTCCACGCCTGTTCGGTGGTCACGCTGTAGCCTTCGGCGAGCAATGCCGCCTTGAGCACGCTGAGCAGGCCGGCGTGGTCATGCTTCTTGTCACACACCAGCAGATGCAGATGGGCCTGGGTGACACCGGCGATCAGCTTGGCGCGCTTGAGCGCCAGGCTTTCTGCATGTTCAGGTTCGATGACCACCAGAATGCTGCGAATGGCTTGCATGAGCGGAGTCTCCAGCAAAGAAAAGGCACGGCGTTGCACAACTATAGTTGCTACCCGAACGTCTGCGACTTGATGCATATCAACAGCCGCCGCTGGTGGTCTGCGGGCAGGCCGGTATAATCGGCGCCCTTCGCTCGAACACCTTTTACCGTGAGCCCCATGATCCTTCCCGAAATCCACGAATTCCTTGGCTGCCGCACGCCCGACGCCTGGGTCCAGGCGGCACTGGCCGATCAGGAAACCCTGCTGATCGATCACAAGAACTGTGAGTTCAAGGCCGCCAGCACGGCGCTGAGCCTGATTGCCAAGTACCACGCCCATGTCGACCTGATCAACATGATGTCGCGCCTGGCCCGGGAAGAACTGGTGCACCACGAGCAAGTCATGCGCATCATGAAGCGGCGCAAGATCGAACTGCGTCAGCTGCACGCCGGCCGCTACGCCTCGGGCCTGCGCAAAGTGGTGCGCAGCCATGAGCCGGTGAAACTGGTGGATACGCTGGTGGTTGGCGCTTTCATCGAAGCGCGCAGTTGCGAACGCTTTGAAGCATTGGTGCCGCATCTGGATGAAGAACTGGGCAAGTTCTATTTCGGTTTGCTGAAAAGCGAGGCGCGGCATTTTCAGGGTTATTTGAAGCTGGCCTATCAGTATGGTGATGCCAAGGATGTCGCGCAGGTGATCGACCGCGTCCGTGCGGCCGAGCAGGAACTGATCGAATCGCCGGACGAGGAATTCCGCTTCCACAGCGGTGTGCCCGCCTGAATTTGTTAAAAACTCTTAAGAGTATGAAACATCACCCAAAACCGGCCCGAGTGGCCGGTTTTTGCTGTCTGCCGTCATCGCCTGTTCGATGAATGCCAGCATAATATCGGCCCTTCCACGTTTGGCTTGGCAACGGTTGTTATGGATAACCTGGGTTTCGGCAAAGTTCTGCTGGTCGAAGACGATGAGCGTCTCGCCGCACTGATCGCACACTTTCTAGAACAGCACGGCTACGAGGTGCGCACGGTGCATCGCGGTGATCTGGCCATGGCTGCATTCCTGGAATTCAAGCCGAAAGTGCTGGTGCTCGACCTGATGTTGCCGGGGCAGAGCGGTTTGCAGGTATGCCGGGAAATTCGCAGTGTCTCGGACACGCCGATCGTGATCCTTACGGCCAAGGAAGACGATCTCGATCACATCCTCGGTCTGGAGTCCGGCGCTGACGACTACGTGATCAAACCGATCAAACCGCCGGTATTGCTTGCGCGGCTACGGGCGCTGCAACGGCGGCAGACGCCGGACAGCAGCGTGGTGAGTTTTCTTGAGTTCGGGCAATTGAGCATCGATCGCAGTTGCCGGGAAGTGCGCCTGACCGGTGAGCTGATCGAGCTGACCACCATGGAGTTCGAATTGCTCTGGTTGCTCGCCAGCGCGGCGGGCAAGATTCTTTCCCGCGATGACATTCTCAATCGCATGCGCGGCATTGCCTTCGACGGCCTCAATCGCAGCGTCGACGTCTACATCAGCAAATTGCGCAACAAACTCAAGGACAACCCTCGCGAGCCGGTGTGCATCAAGACCGTGTGGGGCAAGGGCTATTTGTTCAATCCGTTCGCGTGGGAGCTGTAGATGCTGCGCTTGTTCCTCGGGCTGTTTCTGGTGATGACGGTGGGTCTGGTGCTGGCCTTGCAGGCGGTCGAGCACACCTTCAATGCGTTGCTCGACAGCCAGACGCAGGATTACAACCGTGAAGCCGTGCGTGGTCAGGCGTGGTCGCTGGTCGATCATCTGCAAGGCCGCCAAGGCGCCGAGCGTGAACAGAAACTCGATTCATTGCGTGCGCATTACGGTCTGTCGCTGAGTCTGGTCGAGGCCGATCAACTGGCCCTCACACCGCAGGAAAAAGCCGAGCTCGCGCGGAACCTGTTGGTGATCCGCGACGATTACACGCAGTTCATCAGCAACATCGATGGTGGCTCGCAGTTGCTCAGCATCAAGCTGCCGCCAGAGCCGAGCCTGATGCCGTTCTACATCACCGCGGCGTACATGATGCTCGCGGTGTTGATCGGCATCGTTCTGTTTTTCTGGGTGCGCCCGCACTGGCGCGACCTGGAAAAGCTGCGGCTGGCGGCCGAGCGTTTCGGCGACAACGATCTGTCGGTGCGCATTCAGTTGTCGCGGCGCTCGAACATCCGCGATCTGGCCGAGCACTTCAATCTGATGGCGGCGCGCATCGAAGGCTTGATCGCCAACCAGCGCGAACTGACCAACGCGGTGTCTCACGAATTGCGCACACCGATTGCGCGGCTGTCGTTCGAACTTGATCAGCTCAAACAGCTACCGGACGCCAGCGAGAATCGCGAGCTGATCGCCGACATGTATGCCGACCTTGGTGAGCTGGAGGAGATGGTCTCGGAGCTGCTGACCTACGCCAGCCTCGAGCACGGCGCGACAGTGATCAAACGGGAGAATATTCACGCGGCCGACTGGCTAGACAGCGTTGTCGGCAGTGTGGCGCTTGAGGCCGAAGCAGTGGGGGTGCAGTTGTCGATCGCCGGTTGCCAGGTCGACACGGTAAGCATCGAACCGCGCTTCATGGCGCGGGCGGTGATCAACCTTTTGCGCAATGCCATTCGCTATGCCGAGCAGCGCGTTGAGGTGTCGCTGCAGCGCAATGGCGATGACTATGAAGTGCGGGTCAGCGATGACGGCCCGGGCGTGCCGCTGGAGGGACGGGAGAAAATCTTCGAACCGTTTTCCCGGCTGGACGCCAGCCGGGATCGGCGCACTGGCGGTTTTGGATTGGGCCTGGCGCTGGTGCGGCGGGTGTCGCAGTCCCATGGCGGGCAGGTTGAGGTTGGCGAATCGGTGTGGGGCGGGGCGTTGTTCAGGATGACCTGGGCGCATCTGGACTGATTGATATTGCCTGACCCGGCCCCTTCGCGAGCAGGCTCGCTCCCACAGGTGATCGCAATCCAAATGTGGGAGCGAGCCTGCTCGCGAAGGGCGCGGTGTTCAGCGAGTCACGCCGAGTCGCTCATGCCACTGGGCGATCGATTCTTCGGGATATTCATCGAACTGCTGATCATTCGGCTTCGCCTCGACTTCAACCCAGGGCGCTTTCGAGCCAAGCATCAGGTGCGTGTGTTCCGGCGGCACCGGCAGCGGCGTATCGATCGTCGAGGCGAATGGATGAATCAGCTCTGGCCACTCCGGGCTGAACAGCCACAGGCCGCTGCCGCACAGCGAGCAGAAGTGACGCTCGGCGCTGCTGCGATGGGCGCGTTTATCGCCGTCAGCTTTCATCTTCGCGTGATAGATGCTGATGTTTTTGCGTCCGCGAACCTTGAGAGTGGTCGCGTCGCCGCCAAGGTTGATCGCATAACCGCCACCGCCCTGGGTCTTGCGGCAGATCGAGCAATAGCAGCGTTGATAAGGATAAGGATGGGCGCTGTCGAGGCTGAACGTGACTTCGCCGCAATGGCAGGAGCCTTCGAGGTGCATGGTGCTCTCCTGTGTCTGAATGGTCCGCTTCAGCCTAGAACATTCTGCCTGATGCTTGCCGGTGTGATGCGACCGGCGGGCGCAGCGTCTAGCCCCAGTGTCCCCGCGATCCCATGGGGCGAGACTTTCGGAACCCGGCATGCAAGCGCTGTTGAACGAGATCCTTGACGCCGTCCGGCCCCTGATCGGGCAGGGCAAAGTTGCTGACTATATTCCCGCCCTCGGCACGGTGCCGGCCAACCAGTTGGGCATCGCCGTGTACAGTAACGACGGCGAAATGTATTGCGCCGGCGACGCTGAAACGCCGTTCTCGGTGCAGAGTATTTCCAAGGTATTCAGCCTGGTGCAGGCCATCGATCACTCCGGCGAAGCGATCTGGGAGCGGCTTGGCCACGAGCCGTCCGGCCAGCCGTTCAATTCGCTGGTGCAACTGGAATTCGAGCGCGGCCGCCCGCGCAATCCGTTCATCAACGCCGGGGCGCTGGTGATCTGCGACATCAACCAGTCGCGCTTCGCCGCGCCGACATTGTCGATGCGCGACTTCGTCCGACGCCTGTCCGGCAACCCGCAGATCATGATCGACGGCAAGGTCGCCGACTCCGAATACCAGCACCGCGCGCGCAATGCGGCGATGGCGTATCTGATGCAATCGTTCGGCAACTTTCACAACGATGTCGAGGCGGTGTTGCGCAGCTATTTCAGCCATTGCGCGCTGCGGATGAATTGCATCGATCTGGCGCGGGCGTTCTGCTTTCTGGCCAATGACGGGTTCTGCAAGCACAGCGGCGAGCAGATTTTGACGCGCCGCCAGACCCAACAGGTCAACTCGATCATGGCCACCAGCGGTCTGTATGACGAGGCGGGCAACTTCGCTTATCGCGTCGGCCTGCCGGGCAAGAGCGGGGTCGGCGGCGGCATCGTTGCGGTGGTGCCGGGGCAGTTCAGCGTGTGCGTGTGGTCGCCCGAGCTGAATGCCGCCGGTAACTCGCTGGCGGGGATGGCGGCGCTGGAACTGCTGAGCTCAAGGATTGGCTGGTCCGTCTTCTGAAGACACACCACGATTTCCAGTGTGGGAGCGAGCCTGCTCGCGAAGAGGTCGGCACATTCAGCATCGATGTCGTCTGGTCGGACGCTTTCGAGCAGGCTCGCTCCCACCGGGTGCAGTGTTGCTTTGCAGGATCGTGTTCTATACATTTTCCGGCCGCCCTCTGCATGGTGAATCCGCTTCATGTCTCTTGCGCTCGAACGTCTAGTCGCTGGCACGCCGATCCCTTTCGCTGGTAACCGCGTCACCGTGGTCAGCCCCGAACTGGCCGCGCGGTTTCAGCCCGGTGACCATCTGCTGGTCGAGCAGGTCAGTGGCGAGTTGTTGCTGATCCCCGTGGCCGATCAACAGGCCGCCTCGGTGGCAATCGAGCGTGCGGCTGCGGCATTCACAGCGTTGTCGGCCGTGTCCGATGAAGCCATCAGCCGGTTCTTCGATCTATTCGCTCAGCGCCTGGAAAGTCCTGAATGCTGGACGCAGATCGAAGCCGCCAACCGCGCCGACATCGAACGGGCCAAGGCGCGCGGCCGCTCGACCACACGCTTGCTCGCTGATGAACGCATGCGCCGCGACATGATCGCCGGGCTGCGCGCCTGGCGTGATGCGCCACCGACCCGGGGCAAAGTGATCAGCAGTGTCGAGCACGATGGCTGGAAGGTTGAGCAAGTGGTCTCGCCGCTGGGCATCGTCGCGTTTGTCTTCGAAGGCCGGCCCAACGTATTTGCCGACGCCGCCGGGGTGTTGCGCACTGGTAATACGGCTGTGCTGCGCATCGGCAGCGATGCGTTGGGCACTGCGCAAACCATCGTCACTCACGCCTTGAACCCGGCACTGGCCGAAGCCGGCTTGCCGGTTGGAGCGGTGTCGTTGGTCGAAAGTGTCAATCATGCTGCCGGCTGGGCGATGTTTGCCGATCGGCGTCTGTCGCTGGCGGTGGCGCGCGGCTCGGGCCGTGCGGTCAGTCAGTTGGGCAGCATCGCCCAGCAGGCCGGCACTGCCGTCAGCCTGCACGGCACCGGCGGCGCGTGGCTGATCGCCGACCGTGACGCCGACGCCACTCGCTTCGCGGCAGTGGTGCGCAACTCGCTGGACCGCAAGGTCTGCAATACCCTGAACGTCTGCCTGATTCAGCGCGAACGTGCCGATGAGCTGGTGCCGCTGTTCCTTGAAGCTTTGAAAGACGCCGGTACTGCGCGCGGCCAAGGCTGCAAATTGCACATCGTCGCGGGCAGTGAAAGTTGCCTGCCAAGCGAATGGCAGAACGCAACAGTCGAGGTTTATCGCGCCGAGGGTTACCAGACCGAAGCGCTGGCCGAGTCTTTGCCCGAGTCGGAGCTGGGCCGCGAGTGGGAATGGGAAGAAACCCCGGAAGTCAGCCTGATGATTGTCGACGATCTGGATCAGGCGATTGCGCTGTTCAACCGTTACAGCCCGCAATTCACCGTGTCGTTGATCAGCGAGGCGGCGGCGGTTCAGGAACGTTTCTACAACGCGGTGAATGCCCCGTTCGTAGGCAACGGCATCACCCGTTGGGTCGATGGCCAGTACGCGTTGAACAAGCCTGAGCTGGGTCTTTCGAACTGGGAGAGCGGGCGCCTGTTTGCGCGCAGCGCGATTCTTTCCGGCGATGGCGTGTTTACCGTGCGTAGCCGGATGACTCAGGTTGATCTCACGGTGAAACGCTGATCTGTTGATCGTTCCCACGCTCCGCGTGGGAATGCAGCCCGTGACGCTCCGCGTCACTGGACGCAGAGCGTCCCTAGAGGCATTCCCACGCAGAGCGTGGGAACGATCACGGTGGTGAGTCAGGCAGCGTGGCTGGCTTGCGCGCTGATCGCGCAAGTCTCAGGTTGCTCGACCAGCGGCACAAAGGTGCGGCGATCGGAAGAGAGCGCGTCGATCGAGCCGGTCTCGATGTCGTAAACCCAGCCATGCAGATTCAGCCGCCCTTGCTCCTGGGCCAGGCGCACACTCGGGTGGGTCTGAATATTCGCCAGTTGCGCGATCACGTTCTCGCGCACCATCGAACTTACTTTCGCCGCGTCGCTGCCATGCACGCGCGCTTCGTTCATCACCTTCGCCGACTCGGCATGCTGCAGCCAGCCGCTGACGGCGGGCAGGTGATCCATGCATTTGCACTGGGCAATCGCCGTCATTGCGCCGCAATCGGAGTGGCCGCAAATCACGATATCGGTCACCCCCAGTACCGCCACCGCATACTCCACCGTCGCCGAGACCCCGCCCGGATGCGGGCTGTAGGAGGGCACGATATTGCCGGCGTTACGGATCACGAACAGTTCGCCGGGTTCTTGCTGGGTCAGTAGCTCAGGCACCACGCGGCTGTCGGAGCAGGTGATGAACAGCGTGCCGGGTTGCTGAGTCGTGGCCAGATGTTTGAACAGTTCGCTGCGTTGCGGGAAGGCTTCGTTCTGGAATTTCAGGAAGCCGTCGATCAGGGCTTTCATGGGCGTGTCCTCGTGGCAGAAATGAGATGGCCCGCACGCAGGATGCGGGCCGGGCGCATTAGAACGGGCGCAGCGGCAGGAACTTGCCGTCGAGGGTCACCACGGCGCGGGAGCCGCCTTCCGGGTCTTCGACTTTCTTGATGTCCAGTTTGAAGTTGATCGCACTGATGATGCCGTCACCGAACTGCTCGTGAACCAACGCTTTCAGCGTGGTGCCGTAGATCTGGATCATTTCGTAAAAACGGTAGATGGTCGGATCGGTCGGCACGCCGCTGAGGCTGCCGCGCAAAGGAATGATCTGCAGAGCGGCGACGTCATCGGCGCTCAGATCAAGCTTGTCGCCGACCACTTGAGCAGCATTTTCCGGCAGAGGATGCTGGCCGAGCAGGGCGGCGGTGACATAAGCCAGGCTGAGGCCGGTGCCGTCAGCGAGATCCTGCCACGACAGAGCTTTTTTCGCCTTGGCGTCGAGAACGCGGGTGGTCAGGGCCAGGCTGTTGTCGTTGTAGGCGTGGGACTGTTGCATGGTGTCACTCCTTTCAAGGTTTGGCTTGCTGTGTGGAAGCAATGTTGCGCCGGCCAATCCATAGCGTCCAAGACCGATATACAATGCTTCGCATAAGTCCTGCCTATAGATGGTGTCCTCATGCTGTTGCGACATTTGCGTTATTTGCTCGCCGTTGCCGATCACGGTGGCTTCACCCGCGCCGCCGAAGCGCTGCACGTGTCGCAGCCGACGTTGTCGCAGCAGATCCGGCAGTTGGAAGAAACCCTCGGCGTCAGCCTGTTTGATCGCACCTCACGCACTGTGAAGCCGACGGATGCAGGCGCGGCTTACATTGAATGCGCACGGCGCGTGCTAGTGGAGCTGGAGGCCGGACAGCGCGCCTTGCACGATGTGAAGGACTTGTCCCGCGGCACGCTACGCCTGGCGATGACGCCGACGTTCATGGCGTATCTGGTCGGGCCGTTGGTGCGTGACTACAGGGCACGGTTTCCCGGGATTCATCTTGAAATCTTCGAATTGTCGATGGACGACATCGAGGCCGGGCTGGCGGATGACTCGCTGGATGTCGCGATCGCGTTTACGCCGGTGCGCAATGCCGATATCGAATGCATACCGGCGTTTACCGAGACGCTGGGGATCATGGTCGGGCCTGGGCATCCGCTCTATGACAGCCCTTCGGTGTTGACGTCGACGGAATTGGCTTCACTGGATTTCGCCTTGCTGGCGCCGGGCTTCATTACGCGGTTATTGGTGGATGAGTATTTCCGTGAGCACGGGATTACGCCGCAGGTGCGGATTGAAGTGAATTCGGTGAGTACGTTGCTGGAAGTGGTGCGGCATGCGCCGCTGGCGACTATGTTGCCCGAGGCGATTGCCAGCGAAGACCGCGCGTTGCGCCGCTTGCGGGTCGAAGGGGAGGCGCCACAGCGTGGCGCGGCGTTGTTGCGGCGCAGAAATAATTATCACAGTGCGGCGGCGTTGGCGTTTGTGGAGCTGGTGCTCGGCATGAAAAGCCCCTCACCCTAACCCTCTCCCAGCGGGAGAGGGGACTGACCGAGGTGTTTGGTCAAGTTACTCCGACCTGAACGAGCTTCGTTGACTCATAATCGCCACGGTCATTCAGGTCTACGGTTGAGCTGAGGCAACTCGGTCGGCTCCCTCTCCCTCGGGAGAGGGCTGGGGTGAGGGGCGACGGGGGCACTCACGCCGCAAAACTCAAAAGAACAACAAAGGGCCTGCTCCCAATCGGAAGCAGGCCCTTAGTTAAATAACCTACAACTCAATACAACCGATCAATCACCCGAACTTCATTCTGATTCTGCATCGAATCCCACGCCTGTTTCAGCGTCTGCAGCACACTGCCGATGAAGTCCTTGTCGGCCGCAGCCTTCTTGCCGACATAACCGTGGCCGCGGCGGTACATCTTCAGGCGGGCCAGCAGGTTCTGGTGGTTGCGGTCGAATTCCTCTTCGCCAGCGTGGGGCGACAGGCAGTCGATGTGTACCTGGCCCGACTTGCTGATCCAGAGAATATGGCTGTCGTGGCTGTCTTTCTGCGCCGCGAACATACGCGCCAGTTCTTCGATGGTGGGTTGATTGTTCAGATTCATTGTTATGCCCCTTGACCAGTCTGGTGATCTTTCAAAGTTGATTCGCTAATACAGGTAGCCCATCGGTTAGTTGATCCCTGGCACCGAAACCAGGACGTCAGCGCTCGCCCATATGAAGTACGGGGTCATGCATCTGTTGCATGTAGTCGTGTTGAATAACTGCTACGCAATAGCGTCACAACGAGGAGAAGCAGCGAAAACCGGGAGGCTCCTTGACGACAATCCAGTGTCGGCCACAAGCGTCTTGAGAATTTTCGCCAGCGCTTCTCGTCCTTGTACTGGACGTTCAGGCCAGGTCAGCTTCTTCAATCTGCCTTGTGGGCAGCGTGTATCCGGAAAAAACAACTCGGCGGTCAGACGAGTTTGCTCAAGCGTGTTACTAGTGCTCCCGATCGGGGAACGTCTTCATCATGCAAAAGCAAAACGACGCCGTCAACGGTTTTGTAGTGATTATTTTCAAGCACTACATATTGTCGGACAAAGCTGTTTTGGAATGAGAAAAGATCCGTTTCAGCATCGTAGAGAAGGGAACCGAGAGGGATTCAGCGAGTCGTCGGACGCGCCGTGCGTTTGCGCGTACCGGCGGTTTTGCCGGCCGTCGACTTGCGCTTTTTCTTCCACGGCGCTGCGGCTTTGCCGGCAGGCGGCGGGCCGCTGATGGTCAGGCTGAGGGCTGAGCAGCGGCTGACCTGCTTGCTCATCCACGCAGCCTGTTTGGTGACGAATTCTTCCAGACTCATCTCGCCGCTTTGCACCATGTCCAGCGCCTGTTCCCAGATCGCCGTAGTGCCAGGATCGGCGATCGCGCGCGGCACTGCGTCGATCAGGCTGAACGCGGCAGGTGTCGCCGCCAGCGCCTTGCCGTTCTTGACCAGATAACCACGATCCAGCAGCCCTTGGATGATCGATGCGCGGGTAGCTTCGGTGCCGATGCCGGTGGTGTCCTTGAGTTTCTGTTTGAGCAGCGGATCCTCGACCAGTTTGGCGACGTTCTTCATCGCCTTGATCAGATCGCCTTCGGTGTAAGGTTTTGGCGGCTGCGTCCAAAGGTCCTTGAGATTCACCTTCGCCACAGCGCATTCGACGCCTTGGCTCAGAGCCGGCAAGGTTTGCGGCGCCGGTGCTTCGCGGACCTTGGCCGGTGCCAGTGCTTCGGGCAATGCGCGCTTCCAGCCTGGTTCGATGATCTGCTTGCCGACCGCGCGCAACGCCTGCCCGTTGCAATCGAAATCGGCCTGGGTGCGATCATATTCGTGATTGGGCAGGAACTGCGCCAGGTAGCGCGCGCGAATCAGCGTGTACACCGCGCGATGCTTGCCGGTCAGACGTTCGAGGTTCTTCGCGGCGATGGTGGGGATGATGCCGTGGTGAGCGCTGACCTTGGCGTCATTCCAGGCCCTTGAGCGCCGCTGCGGTTCGAGAAAACCCTGCAACGCTTCAAGGCTCGAATCGGCCTGGCGCAACGCTGTGAGGATCGACGGCGCCTCACCGTGTTGACTCAACGGCAGAAATCCGCAATCACTGCGCGGATAGGTGATGACTTTGTAGGTTTCGTAAAGGGCCTGGGCGATGTCGAGGGTCTCCTGCGCGCCGAGGCCAAGTTTTTTCGAGCAGACTTCCTGCAAGGTGCCGAGATCGAAGGGCAGGGGCGCCACTTCGCGCATGCGCTCGGTTTTCAGCTTGATCACCCGTGCGCTGTCTGCACTGCTGATCGCCGCTGCCGCTTGCTGCGCCAACGCCTGATTCAGGCAGCGATCCTGATCATCACAAACGTCTGATGGTGCGCGCCACTGTGCGGTAAACGTCGTGCCATTGTGCAGCAAATCCACGTCGATTGCCCAGAACGGTACGGGGACGAAATCGGCGATGCTGCGGTCGCGGTCGACCACCAGTCGCAGGGTGGGCGTCTGCACTCGGCCCACAGGCAGCACGCCCTGATAACCCGACTGCCGGCCCAACAAGGTGAACAGTCGACTCATGTTCATGCCGATCAGCCAGTCCGCGCGTGAACGGCCCAGCGCCGAGTGATACAGGCTGAAGGTTTCGGCTCCCGGCTTCAGCGCGGCCAAGGCCTTGCGGATCGATGCCTCGTCCAGCGCCGACAGCCACAAGCGGCGGATCGGCCCGCGATAGCGGCAGTGCTCGACCAGTTCCCGGGCGATCATCTCGCCCTCACGGTCGGCGTCGGTGGCGATGATCAGTTCGCTGGCCTCGCCAAGCAGACGCTTCACCGCTTTGTACTGACTGGCGGTGCGCGGCTTGACGGTCATTTTCCATTTGTCGGGAATGATCGGCAGATCGGCCAGCACCCAGCGCTTGTAGCGCGCGTCGTAGGCATCCGGCGGCGCTGTTTCGAGCAAGTGGCCAATGCACCAGGTCACTGTGACGTCCGTCCCCAACCAGCAGCCGTCGCCGCGACGCCTGGCGCCGAGCACGGCCGCAATGTCTTTGGCCTGGGAAGGTTTTTCACAGAGGTACAGCCGCATAGCTACCATCGCTGGTTGGTTTGTGGAGAGGGCACAGAATGGCGGGAGTTCGCGGCGGGAGCAACTTTTATCTGTATGGATATACAGATAAAAGCGTTGCAGAAGGTTTAGCCGTTCGGCCGTAATCCAGTCGAGCTGCGCATCCATCAGCTATACCTGAACCGGTCTCTTCGCTGTGCTCAGGAGAACCTCATGAAAAGCCCCAGTCCCGTGATCAGCCTGGAACAACTTGCCGGGTGCCTGCTGGTGAAGTTCCACGGCATCCAGGTCGCCGCGTCCTCCCACGCGCTGATCCTCAACGAAGCCAACTATCCGCCGGTGTATTACATCCCGCGCGAAGACATCGACGAAAAATACTTCGCCCGCACGGACCACACCAGCTATTGCCCGTACAAGGGCGACGCCAACTATTTCAGCCTGCAAGTGCCCGGACATGAGGGTGCCAACGCGGTGTGGACGTACGAAAACCCGAAGGTCTCCGTCGCACCGATCCGCGACTACGTGGCGTTTTATCCGGACCAGGTGAAATTCGAAGTGATCAAGGCGGACGCCTGAGCAAAAAATGGCGAGAGAATCGCTTCCCTCGCCATTGTGTCAGCGGGTTTTTCAGTTTTTGTCGAGATCGATATTCTTCGTCTCACGCAGACAGATCATCCCCACCACCAGGCTCACCCCGGTGATCAGCACCGGATACCACAGCCCATAGAAAATATCCCCGGTGTACACCACCAGCGCAAACGACACGGTGGGCAGGAAGCCGCCAAACCAGCCGTTGCCGATGTGGTAGGGCAGCGACATCGAGGTGTAGCGAATGCGCGTCGGGAACAGTTCGACCATCAACGCGGCCAGCGGGCCGTAGCACATGGCCGAGATGATGATCAGGGCGACGATCAGGGCGACGATCATCGGTTTGTTGATCTGCTGCATATCGGCTTGTTGCGGGTAGCCGGCGAGGGTGATCGCGCCGCGCAGTGCCGCCTCATCGAAACCATCCAGCTTCACGTCGCCGACACTCACTTGCACGGCGCTGCCCGCAGGCGCAGCAACGCTGGAGTAGGGCAGGCCTTGTTTGACCAGGAAGGTTTTGACCTTGTCGCAGGGGCTGTCGAATTTAGCCTTGCCCACCGGATCGAACTGGAAGGTGCAAGTGGCGGGGTCGGCGAGGACGGTGATCGGCGCCTGACGGCTGGCCTGATCGATCGCCGGATTGGCGTAGTGGGCCAAGGACTTGAAGATCGGGAAGTACAGTGCGGTCGCCAGCAGCAGGCCGAGCATCAGCACGGGTTTGCGTCCGACCTTGTCCGAGAGCCAGCCGAAAAAGATGAAGAACGGCGCGCCGATCACCACGCTGACGATCAGCAGACTGTTGGCCACCGCCGGGTCCATTTTCAGGAACTGGGTGAGGAAGAACAGCACGTAGAACTGCGCGGCGTAAAAGGTCACCGCTTGCCCGGCGTTGATGCTGAACAGCGCGATCAGCACGACTTTGAGGTTTTCCCATTTGCCGAAGGATTCGCGGATCGGTGCCTTCGAGGTTTTGCCTTCTTCCTTCATTTTCAGGTAGGCCGGCGACTCGTGCAGGCTCAGGCGAATCCAGGTGGAAATACCCAGCAGCACGATCGACAGCAGGAACGGAATGCGCCAGCCCCAGACTTCAAACTGGTCGCCGGTGAAGTAGCGGCAACCGAGCACTACCAGCAGCGAGAGCAGCAGGCCGAGGGTCGCGGTGGATTGAATCCAACTGGTGTGGAAGCCGCGTTTGCCGATGGGCGCGTGCTCGGCCACGTAGGTCGCCGCACCACCGTATTCGCCACCGAGCGCCAGGCCCTGAAGCATGCGCAGCACCACCAGGATGATCGGCGCGGCGATGCCGATGCTGGCGTAGGTCGGCAGCAGGCCGACGCAGAACGTCGCCACGCCCATCAGAATGATCGTCGCCAGAAAGGTGTATTTGCGTCCGATCATGTCACCCAGACGGCCGAATACCAGCGCACCGAACGGCCGAACGATGAAGCCGGCGGCGAATGCCATCAGCGCGAAGATGAATGCCGTGGTGTCGTTGACCCCGGCGAAGAACTGCTTGCTGATCACCGCCGCGAGGGCGCCGTAGAGGAAGAAGTCATACCACTCGAACACCGTCCCGAGTGACGAGGCGAAGATGACTTTCTGCGTGGCGTTGCTGGTCTCGGCGCTGCCCGCAGCGTCCAGCGGCTGAACGTGTTCTGACATATCGGTATCCCTCACAGTGATTGTTTTTGTTGTTCCACTGGTGTTGCGTGTCCGGTAATGCGCGATGCCTGAGTCTGGTGATGATTCCTGTGGGAGCGAGCCTGCTCGCGAAAGCTTTTTGTCAGTCAACTTCTAGGCTGAGTGAGCTACCGCATTCGCGAGCAGGCTCGCTCCCACAGGGGAAATATCTGCAGGTCTGGACAAAATCAGTTGTGCCGCCTTCTCGGCAATCATCAGCGTAGGCGAACAGGTATTACCCGAGGTAATTCTTGGCATGATCGACGCATCGGCGACGCGCAGACCCGGTACGCCATGCACGCGCAATTGCGCATCGACCACTGCGTCACCGTCGTTGCCCATGCGGCAGGTGCCGACCGGATGGAAAATCGTCGTGCCGATTTTCGCCGCCGCTTCATGCAATTGTTCTTCGCTTTGCAAGCTGTCGCCGGGCAGGTATTCCACCGGTTTGAACGCTTGCAGGGCAGGGGCGCTGACGATGCGCCGGGTCAGGCGAATCGCATCGGCGGCGACGCGCAGATCCTCTGGATGGCTGAGGTAATTGGGCTGGATCAGCGGCGCCGCTTGCGGATCGGCTGAGCGAATGTCGATGCGCCCACGGCTCTGCGGGCGCAGGTCGCACACCGAGGCCGTGAACGCCGGGAAGCTGTGCAACGGCTCGCCAAAGCGCTCCAGCGACAGCGGTTGCACGTGATATTGCAGGTTCGCCGAGGTTTGCTCAGGGCCGGAGCGGGCGAATGCACCCAACTGACTCGGCGCCATCGACAGCGGCCCGCTGCGGTCGTACAGATAACGCAGGCCCATGCCCATCTTGCCCCACACGCTGCCGGCGATCTGGTTCAGGGTGCGGGCGTTTTCCAGCCTGTAGATCAGGCGCAGTTGCAGGTGATCCTGCAGGTTGCCGCCGACGCCCGGCAGCTCATGAATCACGCCTATCCCTAAGCGTTCGAGCAGCGGCCGCGGACCTATGCCGGAGCGCTGCAGAATGCTCGGCGAGCCGACCGAGCCGGCGCACAAGACAATCTCCTTGCGCGCCTTGAACTGTCTGGTCTGGCCTTCATGCTGCGCGCTAACTTTCGCCGCGCGGCCGTCCTCCAGCAACACACGATCAACCTCGACGCCGGTCAGCACGGTCAGGTTCGCCCGGCTGCGCAGCGGTTTCAAAAAGGCCTTGGCCGCGTTCCAGCGCACCCCGGCTTTCTGGTTGACCTGAAAGTAGCCGCAGCCCTCGTTGTCGCCCTGGTTGAAGTCATTGATGCTGGCGATGCCGCTTTGCTCGGCAGCGCTGCGAAAGGCATCCAGAATCGGCCACGACAGGCGCTGCTGTTCGACTCGCCATTCACCCTGATCACCATGAAATTCAGCGCCGCCGGCAAAGTGATTTTCGCTCTGTTTGAACAGCGGCAGCACGTCTTTCCAGGCCCAGCCCGGATTGCCCGCTGCCGCCCAGCCGTCATAGTCGCCGGCCTGGCCGCGCATGTAGATCATGCCGTTGATCGACGAACAGCCGCCCAGCACCTTGCCGCGCGGATAACTCAGCGCGCGGCCATTGAGGCCGGGTTGTTGTTCGGTTTTGAAGCACCAATCAGTGCGCGGGTTACCGATGCAGAACAGGTAACCCACAGGAATATGAATCCAGGCGTAGTTGTCGCGTCCGCCGGCTTCGAGCAGCAACACCCGTTGCTGTGGATCCGCTGAGAGCCGGTTGGCCAGCAAGCAACCGGCGGGGCCGGCGCCGACCACGATGTAGTCGAATTCATCCAGGGACGTGTGCATGCCCTGACCTCGCTTTTTGTTTTTATTGTCGGACACTCTAGTTGTTAGCTTTCGTTAAAAGAATGTTAGTTTTTGCGCAGCCGCTGTGCGTTTTCAAACAGCCCGAAGTGACGACAGCTGACAAGGACCTGCCATGTTCGACTGGAACGACCTGCGCTTTTTCCTCGAGCTGCAACGCAGCGGCCGCCTACTCACTGCCGCGCGCCGGCTCAACACCACCCACGCGACAGTGGCGCGGCATATTGAATCGATCGAGAAAAGCCTCGGCACGGCGCTGTTCGTCCAGCACGCCCAGGGCTATGAAATGACCCCGGCGGGGGAGGCGCTGCTCAAGCACGCCGAAGCGATGGAAAACGTCGCGCTGCTGGCGCAGGAAGAAATCACCCAGTCCACCGCGCCGCTGGGCAAGATCCGCGTCGGCGTCACCGAAGGCCTCGGCATCAAGTTTCTCGCCAGTCGCATGATTGGCTTGTTCGAGCGTTATCCGGGATTGGAGGTGGAACTGGTTGCAGTGCCGCGCTTTGTCAGCATCCTCAACCGTGAAGCGGAGATCAGCATCCACCTTGAACGGCCATCCGCCGACATGCTGGTCACGCGCAAGCTCACTGACTATCGACTCGCGCTGTACGCCAGCCAAACCTACCTCGACAACGCACCGCCACTGCACAGCCGCGAAGACCTGGGCCGACATCCGTGGATCGGTTACGTTGACGACCTGCTGTTCAGTCAGGAACTGATGTTCCTCAACAGCTTCTGCCGCAGCCCGCGCGTGGTGTTTCACAGCACCAGCGTCATCGCCCAACAGGAAGCGGCGCGCTCGGGGTTGGGCATCGCCGTGCTGCCGTGTTACATGGCCGCGTCCGACCCGGATCTGGTGGCACTGTTGCCGGATGAAAGCATCGAGCGCAGCTACTGGATCAGCACCCGCCGGGAGCTGCACAAATCCGTGCGGTTGCGGGTGGTCTGGGATTATGTGGTGGGGTTGTGTGAGGCCGAGCAGGGCCTATTGCGCGGTTAACCTGACGCACCCCATCCCTCTGTGGGAGCGAGCCTGCTCGCGAAGGCAATCTTTCAGCAACATCGATGCTGACTGACACACCGCCTTCGCGAGCAGGCTCGCTCCCACACGTTTATTCACCGTGGCTGCTTTCACGGGTTGATAAATATATGGATATCCGTATATTCGATTTCCCGCATATGGCGAGCCGATCACCATGATCACCCCCACCGAAGTCTTCAAAAGCCTCGCCGACGAAACCCGCGTCCGCGCCATCCTGCTCATCGCCGAGCAAGGTGAACTCTGCGTTTGCGAGTTGATGTGTGCGCTCGACGACAGCCAGCCGAAAATCAGCCGTCATCTCGCGCAACTGCGCAGTAATGGTTTGCTGCTCGACCGCCGTCAGGGCCAGTGGGTGTATTACCGCCTCAATCCGGAACTGCCGGCATGGATTGGCGAAATCCTTCAGCTGACATCCAAGGCCAATGCCGATTGGCTCAAGGACAACGCCGCGCGCCTGCAAAACATGGATGGCCGTCCCGTGCGCGAACGCGCCTGCTGCTGAATCTTCCACTATCTACGGAGCGCATCAATGCGAGTCCTGTTCATGTGCACGGCCAATAGCTGCCGCAGCATTCTTTCCGAAGCCATGTTCAATCACCTGGCTCCCGCTGGTTTCCAAGCGGTGAGTGCCGGCAGTTTTCCCAAAGGCCAGGTCCTGCCGCGCAGCCTGTCGACGTTGCAAAAGCACGGCATCGCCATCGACGGGTTGCACAGCAAAGGCAACGATGCCTTCGCAAACAACCCGCCGGATATCGTCATCACTGTCTGCGACAAAGCCGCCGGCGAAACCTGTCCGGTGTATTTCGGTCCGGCGCTGAAAACGCATTGGGGACTGGAAGATCCGTCCGAAGTGCAGGGCGACGAAGCGGCAATCGACGCGGCATTCCAAGCCACTCTGATGCGCATCGGTGAACGCTGCCAGGCCTTCCTCGATCTGCCGTTTCACTCGCTCAGTCGCGAGCAACTGAAAGCCGAACTCGACCGCATCGGCACGCTGTAAGGAGGCTTCATGTCAGACCATCTGCCCAACCTCGACACAAGTCTGATCGACGCTGTTAAGCCATCGAATGTCGGCGAACACAAACCGCGCATCCTTCTTCTCTACGGCTCGACCCGCGAGCGCTCGTTCAGCCGCTTGCTGGTCGAGGAGGCCGCGCGCCTGCTCGAACACTTTGGCGCCGAAACGCGGATCTTCAACCCATCCGGTTTGCCATTGCCCGACGACGTCCCGGTCGACCATCCCAAGGTGCAGGAATTGCGCGATCTGGTGTTGTGGTCGGAAGGCCAGGTCTGGTGCTCGCCGGAACGCCACGGCGCGATGTCCGCCGTGTTCAAAGCGCAGATCGACTGGATCCCGCTGGAACTCGGCGCTGTGCGCCCGACCCAAGGCAAAACCCTGGCGGTGATGCAAGTCTGCGGCGGCTCGCAGTCGTTCAACGTGGTCAACCAACTACGCGTCCTCGGCCGCTGGATGCGCATGTTCACCATCCCCAACCAATCCTCGGTGCCGAAGGCCTATATGGAGTTCGACGAGGCCGGGCGGATGAAACCTTCGCCGTTCTACGACCGTGTGGTGGATGTGATGGAAGAACTGGTGAAGTTCACCGTGCTGCTGCGTGGGCAGCAGGCGCACCTGGTGGACCGCTATTCCGAGCGCAAGGAAAGTGCTGAACAGTTGATGGCGCGGGTGAATCAGCGGTCGATCTGACCCGTCATCCCCAGCCAGGTTCATTCCTTTTTGGGAGTGAGCCTGCTCGCACTGACGCTCCATGGCTGGCACACCGCCACGGCTTGCACCGCTCCCTCCCGGCTGTCACCCTTCTGGCCGTTCTTCAAGGATCAGAAGGAATCAAGGATTGAGTGGCTACGTTCCAAACCCGCCGAAAAACTATCGCTACGAAGAAGCCAAACCCGTTGACATACACGCCCAGCATTGGGCGGAGTATGAGAAGCATGGGAAACAGCCCGCGCGCGAGCCTGAGAAAATCGGGATTGCGTTGAGGATCGGGGTGTTCTTTGATGGCACGGGCAACAATGCGAACAACTCTGCTGCGGGGTTGTTGTGTGGCGCTCAGCATCCGATTGCGCCTGAGGATATCGATGCCAGTTGCAAGCCCTATATGCGCAATCCAGATAGTAGCTATGCCAATGAAACAACCAACGTTTACAAACTGAGCGAACTGTACTTCGCACCTCAGAAAGCCGAAGGAGACGGCTCGCACAAGCGGGCGTTTCGCAGGGTGTACATAGAGGGGATTGGCACTCAATCGGGAGAAGAGGACAGTACATTCGGAGCGGGCACGGGCCGCGGAGACACGGGTATAGCGGGTCGTGTCCAACAATCATTTAGCGAGATCAAATCGCGTATTGAAGATGTAATTAACGAAAATCCAAACAGTGAAATTACCTCTCTGACTTTCGATACGTTCGGATTTAGTCGAGGCGCAGCTGCCGCGAGGCATTTTGCCAATGCAGTCGTCCGCGGAAAACAAGGGCCACTCGGAGATGTATTGCGCAACAATGCGAGCGACTTTAGTCGCACCTTCATCGATCAGTACCAAGGCAGCATCAACATGGGATTCATCGGGCTGTTCGACACTGTGCCGTCGGTTGCTGGCTGGTCGAATTTTGGCAACGTTAAAAGTCCTGTGGCCACGGGTATCAAGCTCTACCTCGACCGGCGGTTTTTTACTGACGTCGTTCAGCTGTCGGCGCGGGACGAATATCGCGCTAATTTCGCATTGAGTCGCGTTAAAGCCGACCACTTGGAAGTCATTCTTCCAGGGGTGCATTCCGACATCGGCGGCGGTTACCGCGATGACATTGAAGAGTGTGTACTCGTCAGTCCAATGCAAACGCTTGAGGTCTCGAAGTTTACCGATGTATCTACTACGTCGATCTACCGCGATGCCATGGTTATTAAAAATGAGTGGATCTCAAGGGGGTGGCCCGAAGATCTGCTGGAAATTGTTACGCCGGATGCGCTTCTCCTGCCCGTGGATCAACAGGACCGGCTCAGTCCCCGTAGAAAGCGCGTCTATGCGGCTCTGCAACTCAAACGTCCCGTAAGCGGGTTGTTGTCGAGGGTATATCTTCGGGTGATGCATAGCTTGGCAAAAGAAAAGGGGGTTCGCTTCGATGATATTCCAGCCACGGCTGCTTTGGAGGTCCCGTCAGAGCTTCAGGCGTTGTGCGACCGATTTGTCGCAGGTGACTACACCACAACTCAGCAAGAGGAGAACCTGCTGAGGTTGAAATACATACACATGTCCGCAAATTGGAATCACCCTCTTGGAAGAAGAGACGGCAGTGGAGTCCGCGCCGTCTATATCAATGCGCCCACCGCAGACGCGATTCGCGTGCAGCATCCTCACGTACCTGACTGGACTCTTTGGTAATGAAATTATTTGTCGCCCTGCTACTTGGCGTATGCATAACGGGTTGCCAGTCTTCTGATCTGCTCTCAGCCAAGAGCGATCCAAAGTCGAAATGGTGGGAGCTGGCTTTCACTGAGCCCGATTACATGAAGGTATGGGTGGAGGACAGTTCGGTGCAGGACATAACCGGCAGAGTTTTCTTTAGAACCGGTGGAGGGACTGCTGCGGGCGGAGAGCCTGAAGACGGTACTGACTCTGCTCGCGGCTGGACAGGGGTGGGGGGCAGCGGTAAAAGAGTGGTGGGGGCCGATCTACCCATTCGTATCTATGTTCGCTGGCAATCAATCGTTGAACAGAAAACGTGGCAAGCGTGGGTGGATATTCCAGAGAATGCCAGACAGATAATGGTGACTTCTACCAGTCAACGGTGCCCCGAGAGACCTGACAGGACAGCACGCTTCATGGCCTCTGTTTACTTGGGACTTGCTCCGGGCGGTGTTGTTCAGGTGTGGGTAAGAGACTCATGTCATCGACCGATAAAGGTTGCTCGAGCGCAAGGCGAGATTGAGCCGCTAGGGCCGGAGCTTGGGAAAAACGGTGGTCGCTACGCCTATCCCGTCAGCGAAAAGTCCAAGCGCTATATCGAGAAATTCGGCATTCCATACGGAAGTTGGTAAGCGCTGAAGCCGTTAGTCGTCCACTGTGCCGCCGCGCGCAATGTCGATGCACGGCTGCCAGTGCACTGATCCGCTACCGGCTGTTTTGGTGAATAAACAACTCACGCCTCAAATCAAAACCTCAAACGCCGCACTACCCAACACCTCCCCATTAACCATCACCTGCACCCCATGTCGCCCGGCAAAATGCTTGCGCGTCGTAAAATCCTTGATGACTTGATTCCGTCGCACTACCTCAGTCCCGAAACCCGCTAATCCCAGAGTCTTCAACTTGAAAACCTTCCTCGAAACCCCGCCATTCGCCTTCACATACTCAATCGCATAATCAATCACCAGCCTTTGCTCGTGCGCCACCATGGACTTCACCGTAAACGACAAAGTAATCGCTTCGCCCAACCTCACCACCGCCGGCTCGACCCGCACATCCAACAACTCAACCTCAGCCTTCGCCCCTGCGCCAATCACCGTCAGCGCGCGCACGTCGCCCTGTTTGATCAAACTGCGCAGCGCATGCTTGGCAATCCAGGCCGTATGCTTGTTGTCCAGCGACCAACCTTCAATCGTGTCCAGCACCCACTCCGGATGCACCTTCGTCACGTCATTCAAATGATTCGCCACGGACTTGCGCACGTACAAGCTCTCGTCCGCCTTCAACCGATCCAGTATCCCGGCGGCCAGCAGCGGATCAGCTTGCACCGCTTCCAACCGAAAGGACCACGGCAGGCGAGGGCGGCTGCCTTCGCTGGCTAGTCGGCGGACGTGATGGTTTTCTTCGCGGGTCCAGTCATGCATTCGTTCCAGCGAGCGCTCGAGGTCGCTGCGCAGAAAGTAACGGATGGCGAATTCGGAGGAGCCGAAGGTGGTGAAGTATTTCAGGGCATCCATGGAGGTACCGAACGCGTGCCCGCCATAGCTCGCGACGTAGTGTGGGAGGCACATGCTGACGAATCCGCTGTTCAGCCGTGGCGCGAGTTCGAAAAGCACTTCGAGGGAATCTTGGTAATCCAGCGGCAACACGGCATGCAGGCTTTCGCTGACACGCGCCATGCGTTGCATTACTGACAGTTCAGCGAGTCCGTCCTGGGCGTGTTTGAGAAACGTCTTGGACTTGAACGCCGGGTACACCGCGCTCATTTCGTCAGCGATGTGCTGCAAGCGCTCGGCGTTGAAGATTTCCTTTAACGCCGGGGCGGCGGTGTCGTTGGAGCTCATGATCAGTTCATCGGTGTGCTGATGAACGCATCGGTGCCTTCTGCGTAGGCGGTGTACTCGGCGATACGCGGAAAGCGTGTTGCGTCGATCTGATCGGGTATGACGAGTTCGGTGAAGCTCCAGGCAACCGCCAGGCTGATGCCGGTCTGGGCGAGGGAGCCGTCGACAGGCAAGTCACTGTGTTCAAGTTCTTTTTCCAGCGCGGTAAATGCGGCGGCGAGCTGGCCTTCGACGCGTTCGACCCACGGCCGATATTGAATGTCGGCCGGGCGCAGGTTGCGTTCGTAGTAGAGCTGCACGGCTTTTTCGCAGGCGGCGAGACTGAGCCCGATCAGGCGCAGGGCCTGGGCACGTTGTTTGAGATCGCTTGGCAGCAGGCTTTTGCCGGAGCTGGCTTCGAGGTAATCGAGGATGAGGGTCGAGTCCATCAGGACCACGCCGTCGTCGAGGATCAGCGTGGGCGCTTTGACCACCGGGTTGATCTGCTGGAATCGTTCGAAGTGGCGGAACACCGAGACCGACTCGTGTTCGAGGTCGATCCCCAGGCATTTGGCGGAGATTGCTACGCGGCGCACGTAAGGGGAGTCGAGCATGCCGATCAGTTTCATGACGCGTTCCTTCAAGTCGAACCGGTGGGAACGCATAACCTAGCCGAGCAAGAGGCAATTGTCAGTCGTCGAATCCAGCCTGCTCGTGAATTTCATCGACGTTCAAGCCCAGCCGATACGCCACTGCCACAAACAGCGCCTGGCACAAACACAGCGTTGCACTGAGCGAACGAAAGGCCAGCGCACTGCCTTCATTGACCAGCAACACGCTATTGGCAAGTTTCGCCAGTGGCGAAAGAGGGCTGTCAGTGATGATCAGGGCATTGGCGTCTTGCTGCCGGGCGAAGCGCAGGCAGTGTTGGGTTTCCTTCGCGTAGGGTACAAAACTGATGGCGATGACCAGATCGTTGGCGCGCACGCTGCGCATTTGCTCGCGATAGCTGCCGCCGATGCCGGAAACCAGATGAATGCGTTTCTGCGTATGTTGCAAGTTGTAAACCAGATAATCGGCGACGGCGAACGAGCGGCGGACTCCGACCACATAGATGTCGTCGGCATTGACGATGAGATCGACGGCTGTATCGAACGCCACCTCGTCCAGTTCGCGGCCCAAGCGTTCAATGCCCGAGAGCGTTGCGTCGATGCACTCGCGGGCCAGGTCGCCGCTGTTGGCGGTCTGCGAGTTGTTGGCGATCAGGCTACGGATGCGTTGCTGATAGTTTTGCGCTGGTGTGGTTTTGTGCGTCCAGGCCTGGCGGAACAGCGCCTGCATCTCGCTGAAGCCGCTGAACCCGAAACGTTGCGAGAACCGCACAATGGCTGACGGATGCACTTCGCACTCGCGGGCGATGTCGCTGATGCGGTCGACCATGATTCGCTCGCTCTGCTGGCTGATGTAGCTGGCCACGCGTTTGAGCTGGCGCGGCAGGGCGTCATACTCTTCGCTGATCATTTGCAGCAGGCGCTCGGCGTTGACCGGCGGGCTGGCGAAGGAAATTTCGTCTTTGGCCGGCAGAGCGGGGCGGGGCATGGGCAGCATCCTTCAGGCGAGTTGAGCACGCGGTGGGCCTGATAATAGAAGGGCTGCGTATGCTCTGCCGGGCTGAAACGATGCACCTTGCGAGAATAATCTCGGCTGTCGCTGGCGGGATGGTTAGCCGTTTGTCTTCTATATACAGCCGCTGGAGTGAATTTCTTGCTATAAACGCACTCCGATGGCCGTGTGAAGCCTGTGTCAGAGCAGTTTCCAGGTCCTGTCGGACAAATTCCCTGTATTTACAGTTGCTGAGGTCTTGATCGGGCCTTAGACTGCCGCCCCTCGTAAATTGAGTGCCGGGTGGCGTTTGCAATAAAACGATGCCTTTTCGACGGCCGACACGGTTCGCCGAAACGCTCCCTTATTCGCCTTAATGCACGTTTTTTTATAGAGATATCAATGACAAAGGACAAGTTGCTGGCTATGCCGGCAGATGACTACATGAATGCAGAGCAACACGCTTTCTTCACTGAGCTGTTGCAGAACATGAAAGTCGAAACCCACGAGCGCATTGAGCAAAATCGTATCGCCATCGAAAGCCTGGATACCCCGGCTGACCCGGCGGACGCGGCTTCGGTTGAAGAAGAGCGCACCTGGCTGGTCAACGCGATCGATCGCGACCAGCGCATGCTGCCGCAACTGGAACAAGCCCTTGAGCGCATCAAGGACGACAGCTTTGGCTGGTGCGACGACAGCGGCGAGGCCATCGGCCTGAAGCGCCTGCTGATCAGCCCGACCACCAAATACTGCATCGAAGCTCAGGAGCGTCACGAGCAGATCGACAAGCACCAGCGTCAGGCCTGATTCCATGGCGGCCCCTGAATAGGGGGGCGCCTGCAAGAGATCGCAGCCTTCGGCAGCTTCTACATGGAGTTGCGGGAGGCTGCGATCTTTGTTTTTGCTCGTCTGCGCTATTTCCCCCGTCGTTCCATTGACCTGCCACAGACCCCACGACTAACGGACCATGGATAATGGCGTTGTAGTGGCGTTTAATGCAGTCACAACAATGAGAACAAACGTGGGGTGATCAAGATGACGAGAGATGGATCTCTGGTTGCGGCGCTGCCTGCACCAGTGCTTTTGCCGAAAAACCGCTGGATCGCGCCGACCCTGCAAAGCATCGCCCTGATGCTGTTGCTGGCCGGCATGGCTATGGCCGAGTGGTCGCTCTACCTCGGCATGCCGCTGGCGATACTGATTGTCTGGCTGCCGCGCCTGCGTTCGCGCAGCGCTCCTGTTGCTGTCCCGGTCGATAGTGCGAGCGCATTGTCCGCACTGACCCGCGATCTTTCCTACACCACCAGTCACAACGCACTGTCAGCCGCCGGCGTGGCGTTCTCGGTCAAGGCGCTGGCGAACAAACTCGAATCGCAACTCGACGCGGCGGCGCAGATCGTCAGCAATGCCGAGGTGATGATCGCCACCGAACAGGCGACTTCACAGCTCAGCCGCGAAGCACTGGATGCCGCCAGCCAAGCGCATCACAGCAGCGCGGCGGGGCGCAGCGAACTGCTCGACTCGATTTCGCGCATGCAGCAACTCAGTCAGCGCGCCAACGCCAGCCGCGAATTGATCGAGGCCCTGAGTGTGCGCAGCGACGACATTCAGCGGGTAACGCTGGTGATCCAGTCGATTGCCAGCCAGACCAACCTGTTGGCGTTGAACGCTGCGATTGAGGCAGCCCGGGCCGGTGAGCATGGTCGCGGTTTCGCTGTGGTCGCCGACGAGGTGCGCGGACTGGCCGCGCGTACGGCGGCGGCCACGGGTGAGGTCGGTGAGATGGTCGCTGACATTCAGCAACGCACCGCGCAAGTGGTGGCGCAGATTCGCGAGTTGTCGAGCGATCTGCACACCGGCGTCGAACAGGTCGAGCACACCGGTCAGCATCTGGAGAACATCGCGCGACTTGCCGCCGGAGTGGAAACCCAGGTCAGCGAAATCGCCCGTGGCGCGCAAACCAATCGCGAGCAGCTTGATGCATTGTTCAGCGCGATTGAGCAAATGCGTAGTGATCTGGCGATCAGCGATCAGCAGACCCGCCGCCTCGCCGAGGCCGCTGTGCATATGGAAGGGCAGGCGGAAACTATCAGCGAGCGCTTGGCCGAGGTCGGCCTGGATGACTATCACCAGCGCATTTATGACTTGGCCCGTGAAGGTGCGAGCCAGATTGCCGCGCGTTTCGAAGCGGATGTTGAACAGGGGCGGATCAGCCTGGATGACCTGTTCGATCGCAGCTACCAGCTGATTCCGGGCACCGAACCAGCCAAATTTCAAACCCGCTTTGATCGATACACCGATCAGGTCCTGCCGGCGATTCAAGAACCTTTATTGGCGCGTCATGAAGGGCTGGTTTTTGCGATTGCCTGCACGCAGCAGGGTTATGTACCGACGCACAACCAGGCATTCAACCAGCCATTGACCGGCGATGTGCAGGTCGACACGGTAAATAACCGCACCAAACGCAAATTCGCTGACCGCACCGGTATCCGCTGCGGCAGCCATCAGCAACCGGTGCTGTTGCAGACTTACACGCGCGATACGGGTGAGCTGATGCATGATTTATCGGTGCCGATCATGATCAAGGGCCGACACTGGGGCGGGTTGCGTCTGGGCTATAAACCTGAGCATCCGCGCTGAGATTATTACCGTTGACGCAATGAATCTGTGCACGGCGGTTGCTGTTTCCCCTCGACGGAAAGCATTAATCTGACGACTTAGTTAGGTAGCTAATTATCTCGGAGGGCACATGCAGTGCAGGGTAGACGTGGCAGTGATGATCGGCAGCGGTGTTCCGGCCGGCTTACGCGCGATGGGGCGCAGTGTTTGCTGGGTAGTTTTGCTCAACGGTGAGCGACGCGGCACAGCCTTCGCCAGTCGCGATGAAGCGGAGGAGTGCAAGGCTGCCTGGCTCGAACAACTGAACATCGAGCCCGGCGACAGCCTGCACTGATCGCCCTTATTTACCGCGATGCAGGCGCACGTTCAGCTCATCGACAATTACCGCTTCTTCGCCGTCCGCACGCAGCCACTCTTTGAGTAGTTGCGCCTGTTGAGCCGACCAGAAATCGGCCTCGATGAGTTTGGTATCAGAGTCCAGCGGATGTGCTTCGACAAAGTCATTGATCGACGCCTCATCCGAGGGCAGGCCCAGCTGTTCGAAAAGGGTGGTCAGGTTAAGCTCGGTTGGCAGTTCCATCATCTACTCCTGGGTCGGTGCCGGTGCGGCTTGTTCGTTCACTCCCCTTATCAGAGGCAGGCGCTGGCGCGGAGTTCGATTTTTGATTCAAGCGAGCGGGCGAGGGCGCAGGCTTCGTTGTGATTGCCGCGGAAACCTCTGACACGTCCCGTGGATATCTCCTTGATGTGAAAGAACGCAATACCCGCCGGCACCACTTGAAAGTGCGGGGGGCGATGATTGTTAGAAGATGTCGGAGGGTTGTCGAGGTCGGCAACCTTCATCGTCAGAGGTGTGTTGATTCGCGCGTCGGCCGACGTGGCAAAATGAGTCAAAGTGCACATATGAAGTCCTTTTCATCAGTCGGCCGGGATTTAACGGCCGTTGCGGGTAGTCGTAAGGAGCATCGCTGCTCTAGAATCGCCAGTACCTGTTGACGACCGGGCTTATCTAAAGCAATTTTTCGCCAGCGATATGTCGGAAAAGTGCTTTTTTTCGTGAGAAATTTCCCTGAAGTTCGTAGTCAGATCTTGCTCCAGTCACACTTGAGGCTTTTTCCTTCAAGGTTTGCCGACTTCAGAGCGGGTTTCACTAATGACAATCCAGTAGTCTACGAACCTCGCGATCAAGAGCGCTTCGCTCGCTTCGGGTTTTTGAGTGATTTTGCAGTTTTCATCGGCATTGCCGTTTTTTGCCGTGCGTGTTTTCCGCTGCACGGTTTTTCAAATGTGGGGATGTTTCTTTGGCAGTCAGTAACCTCGATATGCATGCTTTGTTCGTGCTGGGTGATTTGCGTGCAAAGCTGGTCAAGCAATTCCAATCACGTTTTGTTTACATCACCGAGCAAAACGCCGAAGGCATTTACATCGCCGAAATCGATACCGAAAGTGCATTGGTAGTCGATGACAAACCGGGGCTCAAACTCAAGGTTGGCGACCATTTCATCGCGTCAGTGTTGCCCAGCCGTGAAGGCGGCAAGATGGACATTCGTTTTCGCGACATCAAACTCACGGTTTACGGCTTGGGCGACTACGCATTTGTCAGTACGGCCGACGGTCACGCGATTCTGTTCAAGGAAGGTCATAGCGTCGTCACGGTGTTCGCCGCCAATGAACAATTGCAGGAAGGCCTGACCAAAACCTTGAAAGCTGTCACCGCCAAGGCTGCCAAATGGCGCAAAGGTGAACTGATTTCCTTCAAGGCCAGCGAGTGAGCCGCGCGCACTTCCATTCGCAAAATCTCGACAGCGCACGCGAAGACGCGCAGCGCCTGTTCGCCCGCAAGGCCGAACTGCAAGGTGCCTGGCTGAGTTGGGTGGCGTCGCAGCTCTACGCATTGCAACCGGCGGCATACGCCAGCATGGTCAGACGTGAGCTGCAAAGCCTGCAGGAAAAGTCTGAAACGTAACCTCGCGCACGGTAGACCCCGGAAAAAGCAGGAACCTCGGCTAAAGTCAGTTGACTGAGTCATTCAGAGGCTTGCGTTTCTGTCAGGCCAACTGCCATTGCTGTGAACAGCACGAGGTGTGATGCATGAACGGATTTCGACGGTTACTGGCCGCCAGCGTGGCCACCTTTGGTTTGCTGACGTCAGCGCAATCGCTGCAGGCGGCACAGGCGCCGATCCACTTTGCTGACCTGAACTGGGAAAGCGGCAGCCTGATCACCGAGGTGCTGCGGGTGATCGTCGAGAAAGGCTACGGCTTGCCGACCGATACCTTGCCGGGTACCACGATTACCCTTGAGACCGCGCTGGCCAACAATGACATCCAGGTGATTGGCGAGGAGTGGGCCGGGCGCAGTCCGGTCTGGGTCAAGGCCGAAGCCGAGGGCAAGGTCGTCGGTCTGGGCGATACGGTAAAGGGCGCCACTGAAGGCTGGTGGGTGCCGGAATACGTGATCAAGGGCGACCCGGCCAAAGGCATCAAACCGTTGGCGCCGGATCTGCGCAGTGTCACTGATCTGAAGAAATACAAGGACGTGTTCAAGGACCCGGAAAGCCCGGGCAAAGGGCGTTTCCTCAACAGCCCGATCGGCTGGACCTCGGAAGTGGTCAACAAGCAGAAGCTCACGGCGTACGGCTTGCAGGACGACTACACCAACTTCCGCAGCGGTTCCGGCGCTGCGCTGGATGCCGAGATCAGCTCTTCGATCCGTCGCGGCAAACCAGTGCTGTTCTATTACTGGTCGCCGACGCCACTGCTTGGCAAATTCAAACTGGTGCAACTGGAAGAGCCGCCGTTCGATGCCGAGGCTTGGAAGACGCTGACCGACGCCGATAATCCCAATCCGAAACCAACCCGCTCGCTGGCATCGAAACTGTCGATTGGCGTGTCTACGCCGTTTCAAAAGCAGAACCCGCAAATTGCCGAATTCTTCAGCAAGGTCGATTTTCCCATCGAGCCACTGAACAAGGCATTGGCGGAGATGAGTGACAAGCACACCGCGCCTCGTGAGGCGGCGGTCGCGTTCATGAAGGCGCATCCGGATGTGTGGCAGGCGTGGCTGCCCAAGGATGTGGCCGACAAGGTGACGGCTGATCTGAAATAACGCGGTCAACGCCGTGCACCGCCGACCGGTCGTGCACGGCCAAAAAATCCGACTACGATGGTTTGTTCAAATCCCTTTGAAGGATTTCAACCATGACCTTTGTGTTGGCTCAATGGCTGGTGACTGTGTTCGCGGCAATCGGCCTGATGCATGTGTATTGGGCGTTGGGTGGGCAATGGGCGGCTGCGGTGGTGGTGCCGCAGGTGCCGGTGTCAGGCTTCGTCGCCACGGTACGCCCGGCCTTCAAGCCCTCAGGCTGGCTGACGCTGGCAGTGGCGGCTGTGCTGCTGATAATTGCCGCGCTGGTTTGTATGCGGGTCGGTTGGGGCGTGCCGGCGGTGCAGCACAAGGCACTGCAATGGGTGATCAGCGCGATCGCGTTGCTGATGTTCGCTCGGGCGATCGGTGATTCGAATCTGGTCGGGTTCTTCAAGGAAGTGAAGGATTCGCGATTTGCGCGGCTGGATACCTGGGTGTATTCGCCGTTGTGTGCGCTGCTGGGCGCGGGGCTGTTGGCGGTGGCTTGGGTTTGAGCCGATCCGGAATTGGCGACGCCCCGACTGGCCTCTTCGCGAGCAGGCTCGCTCCCACAATCGAGGGCGCGTTCCTACTGTAGCGATGGCGCCATCACCGGCGCCACAAAATCATCAGTTACCACTTTCAGTCTGACGACTGCTCACCTCGGCCGGCACATCATCCCCGGCCATCCGCTTGCGGAACAACGCCGCCCGCGCCAGCAGCAGGGTGGTCACCGGCACGGTGATCGCCAACAGGACCGGAATCAACCAGGCATGCACCACTGGTGCGGATTTCAATGCCGAAAAGCAGATGATCGACGCCAGTGCCACACACCAGGCACCGAGTGTCGAGGCCAGCGCCGGAGGGTGCATGCGCTGGAAGTAATCCTTCATGCGCAGCAATCCGGTTGCGCCCAGCAGGGTAAACACGCCGCTGAGCACCAGCAGCACCGCCACCGGAATCTCGACCCACAAAGACAATTCGGCATTCATTCGATCACCTCGCCACGCAGCAGGAATTTCGCCAGGGCAAACGAGCCGACGAAGCCGAACAGCGCGATCAGCAGCGCCGCTTCGAAGTAGGTATCACTGGCGTAACGAATGCCCAGGGTCAGCATCATCAGCATCGCGACGATATACAGGTAATCCAGCGCCAGTACCCGATCCTGAGCTGACGGGCCTTTGAACAGGCGCACCAGGGTCAGTGCCATTGCCAAGCAGTACAAAAACAACGTCAGCAGAATCGCATTCGACAGCAATGGGCTCATTCGAAAATCTCCATCAACGGTCGCTCGTAAGTGCTTTTGAAGTGCTCGATGAACTGCGCTTCGTCGTGCAGATCCCAGACGTGCAGCAACAGCACACTGCGATCCAGCGCCAGTTCCGACCATACGGTACCGGGCACCACGGTGCAGATCATCGCCAGTGCCGCCAGACCATGGGCATCGCGCAAGTCCAGAGGCACCTTGATAAAGCATGAGTTGGGCGGACGGCGTCCGGCGTTGACTACGCCCCAGGCGACGATCAGGTTGGACATGATCACGTCGCGGCCGACCAGGAAGAACAGACGCAGGATGGCGATGGGATTGCGGATGCGCGCACGTTTCGGCCGCAATTTGCGCATCATCAGCGGCGCAGCGAAACCCAGCGCGGCACCGAGCAGCAGATTGCCCGGGCTGACGGACAGGTTCAGGGTCAGCCACAGAATCCACAGGGCCAGCGATAACCACGGAGCCGGGAACAGTCGATTCATGGCTGCACCTCGAGCATGTCGGCTCTGGCTTGCGGGCTCGGCACCGCCCGAGTGCCTAGAACTGCGAACACATATTGCTGCGGATTGTTCAGCGCATCGGCGGTGGCCTGGGTGTAGCGCAGCAGCGGTTCAGCCTTGAACGTAAGGGCAATGCTCAGCCCGAGCAGCAGGAAAATCGGCGCGCATTCGAGTTTGCGCAGCAATGGTGACGGGCGCTCCTCCGGCGTCCAGAAGCGCTGAATGCCGAGGCGCGAGAAGGCCATGAGGGAGGCCAGACCGGTCAGGATCAACAGCGCCAGCAATCCCCATGCGCCGGGAGACAGCGGCGCCGCAGTGCCAAGTCCCAACGGGTTGAGCAATGCCCCGATCAGGCTGAGCTTGCCGATGAACCCGGACAGCGGTGGCATGCCGATGATCAACAGCGCGCAGGCAATGAAGCTCAAACCGAGAAAGGCCATGGTCCAGGGGATGACTTGGCCGACCACGGCTTTCTGCTCGTCGTCGAGGTTGATGCCCTTGGGCGGTTGCAGCGATTCCTGTGGACGCGGCAGCAGTTCGCTTTCGTCTTCCAGCGGAATTTCGTTGGCCGAGCGCGAGCGCTCGATCAGTTCGGCGAGCATGAACAATGCGCTCAGCGCCAGGGTCGAGCTGACCAGATAGAACAGCGCAGCGCCGATCAGGTTCGGCTGGGCGAAGCCGATCGCCGAGAGCAGGATGCCCGCCGACACCAGAATGCTCAGGCTGGCCATGCGCTCCAGGCGTTGCGCGGCAATAATCGCCAGCCCTGCGCAGGCCATGGTCGCCATGCCGCCGTAAATCAGCCAGTCGCCGCCGAAGAATGCCGAGGCGCCGGCCTGGCCGGAAAACAACAGGGTCCACAAGCGCAGCAGGGTGTAGACGCCGACCTTGGTCATGATCGCGAACATTGCCGCCACCGGCGCGCTGGCCGAGGAATAGGCCGGCACCAGCCAGAAGTTCAGCGGCCACATGCCGGCCTTGGCCAGAAACGCTACCGCTAGAATCCCTGCCCCAGCGTGCAGCAAGCCACGGTCGGCTTCCGGCACCAGCGGGATCTTCATCGCCAGATCGGCCATGTTCAGCGTGCCGGTCACCCCGTAGATCAACGCAGCGCCGATCAAAAACAGTGACGATGCCAGCAGGTTGATCGAAATGTAATGCAACCCCGACGACACCCGCGCTCGGCCTGAGCCGTGCAGCAATAAGCCGTAGGACGCGGCGAGCAACACTTCGAAGAACACGAACAGGTTGAACAGATCCGCCGTCAGGAACGCGCCATACAGGCCCATCAGCTGGATCTGGAACAGAGCGTGAAAGCTTGAGCCGGCGCCGTCCCAGCGGGCCATGGCAAACAGCAACGCGCTGACGCCGATAATGCCGGTCAGCACCAGCATCAGTGCCGACAGGCGATCAACCACCAGAACGATGCCGAACGGTGCCTGCCAGTTGCCCGGCAGGTATACACCGATGGAGCCGGGTACGCCGGTGGTCTGCGTCCATTGCAGCAGCATCACTGAAATGAACAGGCCGAGGAGGCTGGAGAACAGGTTGATTTTCGCCTTCAGCGGCCGATGCTTTTCGCCAAGCATCAGCATGATCGCAGCCGTCAGCAGCGGCAGCAGGATCGGTGCGGCGATCAGGTGAGTCATCGCCATCATTCTTTAGGCTCCCGGCCGTCGACGTGGTCGGTGCCGGTCAAGCCGCGCGAGGCGAGCAATACGACGAGGAACAGTGCGGTCATGGCGAAGCTGATGACGATCGCCGTCAGTACCAGCGCCTGGGGCAGCGGGTCGGTGTAATGCAGCAAGTCTTGGGTCACGCCGTCCTTTATCACCGGTTCCTTGCCGATGAACAGGCTGCCCATGCTGAAAATGAAAAGATTGACCGCGTACGACAACAGGCACAGGCCCATTACGACCTGAAAGGTACGCGGGCGCAGAATCAGCCAGACCCCGGACGCGGCAAGAATGCCGATGGCGATTGCGATGACTTCTTCCATCAGACGGCTCCTTTGCTGGCGACGGACTTGGGCAGCGAGGCCGTCTTGTGGCCGCGCACCGATTGGTGGGCGAGGGCGGTGAGGATCAACAACGTCGATCCGACCACCACGGCGTACACGCCGACGTCGAAGAACAGCGCACTGGCAATATGGATATCACCGAGCAACGGCACGCTGATGTGCCAGGTGTGAGTGGTCAGGAACGGATAACCGGCGAGCAGCGCACCGAGACCGGTGGCAGTGGCGAACAGCAGCCCGGTGCCCATCCAGCGCAATGGCCGCAGGCTCATTTGTGCTTCGACCCACTGCGTGCCGGCAACCATGTATTGCAGGATGAAGGCCACCGACATCACCAGCCCGGCGACAAAACCGCCGCCCGGCTGATTGTGCCCGCGCATGAACAGATAAAACGACACCACCAGCGCGACAGGCAGCAACAGTCGTACCAGTACCGCTGGGACCATCATGAAACCGAGCGCGGTGTCGCTGGCCGAACGCGGGTTGACCAGATCGGTGACCACGTCGGGCGCGAGCAGACGTTGCTGCGCCGGCAATTGCAGGCTTTCCTTCGGCGGACGGAAGCGCCGCAGCAGGGCGAACACGGTGAGCGCCACGGCGGCCAGTACGGTGATTTCGCCGAGGGTATCGAAACCACGGAAGTCCACCAGCATCACGTTGACCACGTTGCTGCCGCCGCCTTCGGGCAGGGCGCGACTGAGGTAGAACGAGGAAATATGGTTCGGCGTCTGCCGGGTAAGCATGGCGTAGGACAACAGCGCCATTCCCGCACCGACGGCAATCGACAGCAGCAAGTCGCGCAGACGACGAATACGCGCCTTGCGCAGGCTGCTAGGCAGTGGTGAGACTTCTTCGATGCGTCGCGGCAACCAGCGCAGGCCAAGCAGGATCAACACCGTGGTCACCACTTCGACCGCCAGTTGTGTCAGCGCCAGATCCGGCGCCGAGAACCAGACAAAGGTCACGCAGGTCATCAGGCCACAGACGCTGACCATGGTCAGGGCGGCGAGACGGTGATATTTGGCCTGCCATGCGGCGCCAAGCGCACAGGCGATCGCCAGCAGCCACAGGGTCACGAAGACAATGGATCCTGGGATTTTCGGCCGGTCACCCCACGTCAGCGTGCTGTGCAGCATCGGAATCAGACCGGCGAGCACGGCGGCCGAAACCATCAGGAACAACTGCATCTGCAAGCGCTTGGTGCCCAGTCGCCGCTCGACGCGCCGGGCGATGCGCATCATTACGACCAGACTGCGCTCGAACAAACGCTTGCCGTTGAAGCGGCCCACCAGCGGCGGGTACTTGAAACGGCCCAGCTTGAACTGCTTGCGCAGCAGCAGATAGAGGATGATGCCGCCGGACATGGCGATCAGGCTCATGATCATCGGCGCGTTCAAGCCGTGCCAGATGGCCAGGCTGTATTCCGGCAACTCCCCGCCAACTACGGGCAGCGCTGCAGCGGCGAGCAGTGGCCCGACGATCTGCGCCGGGAAAATCCCCACCAGCAGACAGGTGAAGACCAGCAACTCGACCGGGGCGCGCATCCAGCGTGGCGGCTCGTGCGGCGTGTGTGGCAGGTCAGTGGCGGTGGGGCCGAAGAACACGTCGACGGTGAATCGCAGGGAGTAGGCGACGCTGAACATGCCGGCGATGGTCGCGACGATCGGCAGACTGGTTTCGACCCACGCCGTGGCGTTGATGAACACGGTTTCGGCGAAAAACATCTCTTTCGACAGGAAACCGTTGAGCAGCGGCACGCCGGCCATTGAGGCACTGGCGACCATGGCCAGTGTTGCCGTATAGGGAATCAGTTTGATCAGACCGCTGAGCTTGCGGATATCACGGGTGCCGCTTTCGTGGTCGATAATGCCGGCGGCCATGAACAGCGAAGCTTTGAACGTCGCGTGATTGAGAATGTGAAACACCGCCGCCACCGCGGCCAGTGAACTGTTCAGGCCCAGGAGCAAAGTGATCAGACCCAGATGGCTGATGGTCGAGTAGGCCAGCAAACCTTTGAGATCGTTCTGGAACATGGCGCAGTACGCGCCAAGCAACAGAGTGCAGGCGCCCGCTCCGCTGACGATGTAGAACCATTCCTCACTGCCGGACAGCGACGGCCACAGACGTGCCAAAAGGAAAACCCCGGCCTTGACCATGGTCGCCGAGTGCAGATAGGCCGAGACGGGCGTCGGTGCCGCCATCGCGTGGGGCAGCCAGAAGTGAAACGGGAATTGCGCGCTTTTGCTCAGCGCGCCGATCAGGATGAGTGGCAAAAGAACAGGGTAGAGGGCATGTGCGCGAATCAGATCGCCGGCGGCCAGGACCTTGTCCAGGTCATAGCTGCCGACGACATGGCCGAGAATCATGACCCCCGCCAGCAGGCATAACCCGCCGGCACCGGTGACCATCAGCGCCATATAGGCACCGCGCCGCGCATCGGCGCGGTGGTGCCAGTAGCCGATCAGCAGAAACGAGAAGAGGCTGGTCAGCTCCCAGAAAAACACGATCTGAATCAGATTACCGGAGATCACCAGGCCAAGCATGGCGCCCATGAACGCCAGAAAAAACGCGAAAAAACGTGGCACCGGGTCGTCCGGCGACATGTAGTAACGGGCATATAAGGAGACAAGTGTGCCGATGCCCAGCACCAGCATCGAGAACAGCCAGGCGAAGCCGTCCATGCGCAGAATGAAGTTCAGCCCCAGACTCGGCAACCACATGAATTCTTCGCGGATCACGCCGCCGTGGGCGATTTGCGGGTACAGCATCGCGACCTGAACGGTACCGATCAAAGCGACCAGGCCCGCCAGCAGGGATTCGGCATTACGCGCATTGTGCGGCAGCACCGCTGCCAGACAGCTGCCAATGAACGGCAGAAGCAGTAGAACTATCAGGGACATAGGCTTCTAATCTGCGGAAGTTTGTGAAGCATCATACGTGCCAGCTCCCTGATCACCAAACGCGAGGATGTCTCAGAATCCTACAAAGTAGTCTGGAATTTTGTGTTTGGCGTTGTTTCAGGGCAACGAAGGTGCGGCGCCTTCGCGAGCAGACTTGCTCCCATACTGGAATGCATTTCAAAAGGTGGGAGCGAGCTTGCTCGCGAAAGCATGGGTGCAGCCAGAAGAGATTGCCGGTCACCCCTGCGTTTCCCGCTCCAGCTCAGCTTCTGCCTCGGTGGACCTTCCCTTGGTCTTCAGCTCACTGATAATCACCGCCGCAACAATCAACCCGGCCCCAACCAGCGCAATTGCCGGCAAGCGCTCTCCGGCAATCCGTCCGACAATCCCGGCCCACACCGGTTCACCCGCATAGATCAACGTCGCCCGAGTCGGCGAAACACTCTTTTGTGCCCAGTTCATCGCTACCTGAATCGCTGCACTCGCCGCGCCCAGGCCCAAAGCGGTCGCCAGCAATAACCAGGAAAACTCCGGTATCACTTCACCGGTCGGGACTACCAGCAAGAACGACAACACCGCCGTCACCGCCAGTTGCACCACCGTCACTCGCCGCACATCCACCTGCCCGGCGAAAGTGCTGATCAAAATGATTTCAGCAGCAATCGCAACGGCGCTGATCAATGTCGCAATTTCTCCGGGACTGAAATTCAGCGCTGCCCCCGAGGGGCCTGACAACAACATCAATCCGGTAAACGCCAGCATGATGCCGATACTTGGCATCAACCCCGGACGCCGTCCCAGTACCAGCCATTGCAGCAGCGGCACAAACGGTACATACAGCGCGGTAATGAACGCCGACTGACTGCTCGGAATGCTTTGCAACC
Source organism: Pseudomonas sp. H26/SER47-MNA-CIBAN-0231 (assembly GCF_040310465.1). Taxonomy (NCBI): domain Bacteria; kingdom Pseudomonadati; phylum Pseudomonadota; class Gammaproteobacteria; order Pseudomonadales; family Pseudomonadaceae; genus Pseudomonas; species Pseudomonas sp. H26/SER47-MNA-CIBAN-0231. Next base: position 318,769 of record NZ_JBEOPW010000001.1, read on the forward strand.
CGACCGTCTGCAGGCCATAACCAAGCATGATCGCCACGCCGATGAATGACCCGGCCTTCACTTCGAACAAGGTCAACTCGCGCAGGTGCCGCCAGGAAAACATCGCGACCATCGCCGCCGCTGCGGCGAAGCGCAGGCCGACGAAAAACATCGGGCCACTGACCGTCATGGCATGTTGCACAATCAGAAACGTGCCGCCCCAGATCATGGTAATCAGCACCAGCACGCACTCGGCTTTGCTGAAGCAGGAGAAGCGGATTGGGGACGCAGAATTGTTTGGCGACATCATGACCTTGCGCACATTAAAAGGGAGGCCGCACAATGCCGCCAACGTTGCGCAGTATACTGCCCAACCCCACCGAGTGAGCAATATAGTGCACAAAGATTTGACTCAGCGAGCCTCCGTGCTGCAACACGTCAGCCAGAACGTTCGACGCCTGCGCCATGCTGCGGATATGAGCCAGACCGCACTGGCGGAAAAATCCGGGGTGAGCCGACGGATGCTGGTAGCAATCGAGGCAGGCGAAAAAAATGTCAGCCTGACCACGCTTGATCGCGTCGCCGAAGCGCTCGACGTTGCGTTCAGCGATCTGATCCAGGCGCACGATGCGCGCGATCCGAGCCGGATCAATGAGGTTGCCTGGGCGGGCACGATTCCCGGCAGCAGAGCCGTGCTACTGTCCAAAGCCACCGCGAGCCGCGAAGTCGAGCAATGGGAGTGGTGCCTGCAACCGGGCGAGGTCTACCCGTCGCAACCGGATGCCGATGCCTGGAGCGAGCAGATCTACGTATTTGAGGGTTGCCTGACACTGATGCTCGGCGATCAAGCGCAGCACATCAATAAAGGAGAGTTTTTCATGTTCGCCAGCAATCAACCGCATGCCTACCGCAACGATGGCGATGTGGCTGCGCGGTTCGTGCGTAATGTGGTGATCTGAATGGAGCAGCCTGCGGACATCCTGATCATCGGCGGCGGCCTCAGCGGCACGATGCTGACAGTGCAATTGCTCCGCCTGCCGGGGCAACGAAAGATTCTCATCATCGAGCCTCGCGCTGAACTGGGACGTGGTGAGGCTTACAGCGCAGTCGAGTTGGGACATACGCTGAACGGCAACGCGGCGCGGATGAGCGTCGACCCGGATAATCCTGATGATCTGACGCAGTGGTTGACCGCGCATATTGCCGGCGGCGGCTGGCCGGAATCTGCCGAGCAGGACGTGCCGGTCAGTGAGCTGTTTCCGCCGCGTGGCCTGTTCGGGGTCTATGTGCAACAGCGTCTGGCCGAAGCCAGGGCAGTGGGGGCTCTGCAAGGTTCGACCGTTGAACATATTTGTGCTGAAGCCGTCGACCTTCAAGTTAATGCTGGTTCAGTGCAGCTCACCTTGAGCGATGGCCAGACTCTGCGTGGATCGCTGGCAGTGCTGGCCACCGGCATGTTTCCCGCCGCCCGCACGCCGCAGACGCAATCCAGTGGCCTTAACGCCGCAGCGCTCGATCCCTGGGATGTGGCGGCCATGCGCGAACTCGACCCGCAGTCCACCGTGCTGATCATCGGCTCCGGTCTGACCATGGTCGATGCCGTGGTGTCGCTGGAGCAGGCCGGCCATCGCGGGCCGATCGAGGTGTTCTCCCGGCATGGCCTGCTGCCCCACGTACGCCGTCAACCGCCGGCCTGGGTGGATTTTCTGGCAGCAGATCACAGCATCCGCACGCCACGCGAGTTGGTGCGCGAGTTGCGTCGACATTGTCGCGACGCAATCGACCAAGGCATCGACTGGCAGGCGCCGCTGGATACGGTTCGCGCGCATATCGCGCGGTTGTGGAGTCAGGCGACTGACGTGCAGCGTCGACAATTCGTACGGCATGTACGGCCATGGTGGGAGAGTCATCACCATCGTTCGCCGCCACTGAGTGCCGAGTTGATCGAACGGCTGCACAAGGACGGGCGCTTGCGCATTCATGCAGCGTCGTTCAAGGGTATTGAGCCCGGCGCGGGCGATGCTGTGGCCATTCGCATCCGTCCTCGGGGTGAGACTGAAACATCTACTGTGAGTGGTGCGGCGCTGATCAACTCCAGCGGTATTGAATACGACTGGCGGCGAGTCGCACGACCGTTGCCGCAGCAATTGCTGGCGCGGGGGCTGGTGCAGCCGGGGCCGCTGGCGCTGGGGATCACAGCAAATGACGGCGCAGTGGTAGATGCCGAAGGGCATGTAAGTGCTCGGTTGTTCGCCATGGGCCCGCCGTTGCGCGGGATGTGGTGGGAAAGTACGGCGGTGACGGACGTCGCTGCGCAGGCTAAAGCGTTGGCTCGGCGGTTGGTAGATAGCCCGAAAGATTGATGTGTTCTTTCGGGCTTCTTCGCGAGCAGGCTCGCTCCCACATTGGGTGTGCGTTACGACTTGAAATTACGCGACGACGCGATAGCACGGCACATACGCCGCGCCACCCGGCAACTTCATCCGGTGCTGGGCGACGAAGGCCTTGAGCAGTGCATCAAGCGGCTGCATGATCGCCGCATCGCCACGGATCTGATACGGCCCGTGCTCTTCGATCAGGCGAATGCCTTTGTCCTTGACGTTACCGGCGACGATCCCGGAAAACGCCCGGCGCAGGTTGGCGGCCAGTTCGTGCGGTGGTTGGTCGCGGTGCAGTTTCAGGTTGGCCATGTTTTCGTGGGTCGGATCGAACGGACGCTGGAAGCCCTCATCGATCTTCAACAGCCAGTTGAAATGGAACGCATCGTTACGCTCGCGGCGGAACTGCTTCACCGCTTTCAGGCCTTGAGTCATCTGCCGCGCCACTTCGGCCGGGTCATCGATGATGATCTCGTAATGCTGCTTCGCTGCTTCGCCGAGGGTCGCGATGACGAACGCATCCAGCTGTTCCAGATACGGCGCGGCATGCTTCGGCCCGGTGAGGATGACCGGGAAGGGCAGGCCTGCGTTGTCCGGGTGCATGAGGATGCCGAGCAGGTACAGGAACTCTTCGGCCGTACCGGCGCCGCCCGGGAAAATGATGATGCCGTGGCCGACACGGACGAAGGCTTCCAGACGTTTTTCGATGTCCGGCAGGATCACCAGCTCATTGACGATCGGGTTCGGCGCTTCGGCGGCGATGATGCCTGGCTCGGTCAGGCCGAGGTAGCGACCGCCGTGAATGCGCTGTTTGGCATGGGCAATGGTCGCGCCTTTCATCGGACCTTTCATCACGCCAGGGCCGCAACCGGTGCAGATGTCGAGGCTGCGCAAGCCCAGTTCGTGGCCGACTTTCTTGGTGTATTTGTATTCTTCGGTGTTGATCGAGTGACCGCCCCAGCACACCACGATTTTCGGCTCGACGCCCGGGCGCAGGGTGCGCGCGTTGCGCAGCAGATGGAACACGTAGTCGCTGATGCCTTGGGAATTGCTCAGGTCGATGCGCTGGCTGTCGAGTTCGTTCTCGGTGTAGACAATATCGCGCAGGGCGCTGAAGAGCATTTCGCGGGTGCTGGCGATCATCTCGCCGTCGACGAACGCGTCAGCCGGAGCGTTCAGCAGCTCCAGGCGTACACCGCGATCCTGTTGGTGAATGCGGATTTCGAAGTCCTTGTAGGCTTCGAGGATGGTCTTGGCATTGTCGACATGCGCGCCGGTGTTGAGGATGGCCAGGGCGCACTGGCGGAAGAGGGTATAGGTGCTGCCGGATCCGGCTTCGCTCAGTTGCTGGACTTCACGTTGAGAAAGGGTTTCCAGACTGCCTTTCGGACTGACCGAGGCATTGATTACGTGTCGTTGGGTCATGCAGTGATCCTTAAAACGATGTCATCCACAACGCAGCGGATGGCATCCGAATAGTGTGTATCCATGAATGAAGATGGCACGATCTGCGTTATACCGCCATGTCCCGTTGGACTTTGAAAAGATGAAAAGGAGCCCCAGCATAGCTAAAACCCGGTGCGATGCGATAATGCGCTGGCGAGTTTTTTCCGTTGCGCGTTTTGCCACTCAAGGAAGTCATTTTCGATGTTCGAGATTCAGCCGATGGACCCCGCTACCTTTCGTCAGCAGACCCGCCGCAGCACGATCATCATCGCCGTGCTGTTTCTGCTGCTGGCCATGCTGTTTTCGTCGGTTGCGGTGGCAGTGTTCGGTGAACCCGACGGGGATAACCTGCGTTTCAATGTCGGCGGCGTATTCGTGGCGTTTCTGCTGACGGCGGCGCTGTTGCGCGGGCGTTTCTGGCATCAGACCTGGATGGCCCCGGCGGTGTACAGCTGGCGCCTCAAGCGCAATCTGATGAGCATCACCAATGTCATGCATCAGGTGACAGCGGCGGTGCAGAACAACGATCCGACGGCGATGAAGGTGTTGCGTTTCTATCACCTCGGATTGCTGCAAATGCATGAGCTGGACGGCAACTCCAGCGATCACGGACAACTGCGTGACGAAGTCGAACAGCACAAGGCGCGGATGCAGGCGCAGGGACTTGATTCTGACCAGCCACGCTTCGATCCGCAGTGGCTGGAAACGTTGAAACCGGCCTCGCGTTAAAACGGAATGCGCCGGGCCCGGCGCAGTTTCCATGAGCGCAGCAGTCGTGCGTACACCAACAGGTTGACCGCCAGCACCACGCTGCCGAGGGCCAGTTGAATCTGCGGCGTCAGACCGGCCGGGTAGATGATCGGCCAGATGTAATGCTCAATGAAGCCGCCGGCGTATTCGGTCTGCCCGGCCGCGTGGCGCATGAGGTTTTCCCAGTAGGTCAACGGACAGGTCAGGTGCAATACCTCGACCGCCACGCCCCATGCGGCCGCGGGCAAGTGCAACCACATCAATCGTGGCCAGCGCAGCACCAGCAGCCCGCCGAACAGCACGAACAAGATGAAACACAAGTGAAACAGCACCAGCCCGTCGGCGGCGATTCGGTAGAGCATGGCGTCTTCCTGACGTAAGGGTGGATGGCGCTATGGTACGCCGCGCGGGACAAAATTCCTTGGTGAATTCGGGCGCGCAAAAGTGTTCTACCCTTTAACGATCATCAACTGTTCTGAGGGGAGGTGCACATGGCAACTGAGCAAACGCGTGCGGAAGATGATGAGCCAACAGAAGAAGAAATCGAGCGGCAAAAGAGGCAGGAAAAAACCTGGAAGCACGATGACAGCCGCGAGCTGTCGGACCGCGATCAGGAGCGTCCGCTGAAACCTTGAACAATGCATACGAAGAGCCCCGCAGCAGCGGGGCTCTTCGCGTTTCAGAGGTCTGCCAGCTGCGTGAAATCCGGGTAGGTCGCGCGATACCCCAACGTTCGATCGATCCACGCATTGAGCTCATTGACCATCACCGGCGGATGGCCGGGATAACCCTCGAGGGTGCTGCGCAGGGTGCGTTCGATATCGGGCACGCTGTGCAGGTTTCGGGTCTTGATGTAATGGCCGATAAAACAGTCGAGTTCCAGGCGTTCTGTCTTGGACAGATGGACACACTTCAGGCCGCTGACCTGTTTGATTGCAAAATCGTCGCTCACTTATTTCTCTGCAAGGCTTGAAAGTTGTTGATGGATTCCTGATTTCTTTGACTCTTTGGTCAACTGGTATACCAATCGGAAAGGCGGCGCGCATGCTATCCGCAGCGCGGGAAAATGTATGTATGACTGTCGAAATGTCTGACAGGCGGTTGATTCGCTCAAACGGCTGTTTTACGGGGGATGTATCGCGGTTGAAACACTTTTTGTAACGCAGGGGACTCAGTGGCGGCGTTGCTTGATTAACGCAAGAATGGCCGGATTATTTAGTCGACTCGTTCTATCAATTGCGCACCCTGATTACGCGTATTGCCGACCGCTTTGCCGACTTTGTACCATTCGAAGGCCTCACTGGGCTCGCCTTCAAACAGCAGCATCTGCTCGGCGCGTTCCAGTGGCGTAGCCGGATCAAGCCATTCCCGAGCTCGCGCCGAATCGAAGACCACTGGGCGCCGATCGTGAATATCGAGCAGGCCGCCCAGGCTGTCAGCGGTGATGATGACGAACCCGTCGTCCTCCCTCGGCGCAACCCCCGGTGCCGGAAACTGGCCGATACCGGCACAGAAGACCGGAGCCTGATCCGCCCGACGAATCAACCAGGGCTGTCGGGATTTTTCCCCGCTATCAACCCACTCAAACCAATTGTCGACCGGCACGATCAGCCGCTGCCGCCAGATCGCCCGGAAGAACGCGCCGTGGGCGACTTTCTCTACCCGAGCGTTGATAGGTGGGGCACGATTTTTGGCCCAATGCGGGCGCCAGCCCCAGCGCAGATTGTCGGCATGAATGGCCTGTTCGTGCTGATGCAGAACCGCCAGCGCAGTGGTGGGCGCTGCGTTGTAGCGATCCAGTGGCGCATCGCCGACGTGATTGATCAACGCATCGGGGATGCTCAGCACCGCAACGAAATCGTGAATCCCCCGGTACTGCGTGAGTCTTCCGCACATGGATGAAATCTCCTTGAGGAAATTTGAGTCTAGTCGGACCAGCCGATGTGCCGGCCGATGACGCACTGAAAGCAGCACCGGAACCAAACCCTGTGTACCTTATCCAACCTGCGCTCGCGGATAGCCGCGCAGGGATGGACAAAGGCGAGGGAGTTTTGCCATTCGACAACACGACGGCCTCGGCCTCAGGGCAAGACATGACATCCGGATGCAAATTTCTTTGTGTTGCGCTCATCGCGCTCGGTCTGGCCGGTTGCATCGCCGCGCCGATCGACATGACCACGCAAACCGAAACGCGCCTGATGGCCCAGGCCCCCGTACGTTTTCTCCTGACGTTCGACGATGGCCCCAGCGCTTCAGGGTTGTGGAATCCCACGGCGACGGTGCTCGACAGCCTCAAAAGCAATCCGCTGCAGGCAAATATCAAAGCCGTGTTTTTCGTGCAGACCCGAGCACCCAGGGCAGGCAACAGCGAGATCGGTCGCAGCCTGATGCGTCGTGAACACGCCGAGGGACATATTCTCGCCTTTCACACTGCAACCCACTGGCACACCAACCATCGCTCGCTCGATCCGCAGGAACTGGAGCAATCGCTGACCGACGGCAGCGCTGACATCGCCGCTATCACCGGGGCGCAGCCCAAGCTGTTGCGCCCACCGTTCTGGAACTACGACAAGCGCACATTTGCGGCCTATCAAAAACACGGCTTGCATGTCTTGCTCACGGACATGAGTGCCAACGACGGCAAGATCTGGGGCTTCAACGCCAGCCCTCGGCGTCGGGCGAATATGCTGCGACAGTTATCGGAAGTGCGCGAGCGCATCGCCGTGGGTCAATTGCCGACTGTGGATGGCGTGATCCCGGTCGTGGTGACGTTCCATGACCTCAATCGCTACACCGCGCGCCACACTCGCGAATATCTGCAGATTCTGCTCGATAGCGCGGCGGCGACCGGGGTCAGACTGGCGGACAAGCCGTTCTACGACAATCAGGCCGCACTGGAAAAAGCTGCGTTGGCGCGTACGGTTCAGCAAAGCGCTGAGCCGGTGAATCTGCCCGGAATGTGGAACTGGATCTGGGATCACGACGCGCATTGAATGGCATGAGTGAGTTGTGATCGGCTTGGCATTCCCGGCGGGCAATAAACACACCGTGGGTCTATGCTCGATGGATCGATTCTCCGCCTGCGAGGCGCCCGTCCATGCTTGCCATTGCCGATATTTGCCGGATCGTCGAGTCAGGCTTCCCCACGTTCAAGTGTGATTGCACACCGACCGGACAAGGTCTGTTGCGGATCAAGGTGTATGAGCCGGGCAGTGGGCGTGTCGAGTTGTTGCTTGACGGCGTTTCTCCCGAGCATCTGGTGACGATTCGCGATATTTCCAATTTCATCGGTGAGTTGCGCACGGAAATCAGCGCCGGTCGCCGGGCGTTCGCAGGCTGATTTTCATAAACGGCGCTGAAAGGCCTGCACGATGCGCCTCGTCGCGTCATTGGTTTCAAGATTGTGCACGGCATCGAGCGGGTACCAGATGCAATCGACGATTTCGTTCTGCGGGCGCACGTCGTCGAGGTTGACCACCGAAGCCTCGTACACATGATGCCGCGTACTGCCCGCCTGAAAATCCATCAGGTACAGGACGTCCTCCGCATTGAGCCCGGTTTCCTCCTGCAACTCGCGCACGGCTGCCGCCGCACGGGTTTCCCCGGGTTCGACCTTGCCGCCGGGCAATGACCAGTGATGGCGGGGTTTGCGCACCAGGAGGATATGGCGATCCTGTTCGCAAATGACGGTGGCGCGTACTTTCATGATTGCCCTGTTGATGCTTGTCATAAATCTGTAATCAATCTGCAATATTCGAGCCGCAAGCGGATTTAAAGGTTCCCTCTTGATTCGGAGCCATTTGCGTAGCAAAAAGTGCCAGTGAATTGACATGTGCCAGGGTGAATCCGGTTTACACCGAAGCGGGGAGCGGGTGTAAGGTAAGTCCGTACACCGAAAACACCGTTGACGAAATGGAGGTGCTCATGAGCATTCCAATGCTGAACAAGCTGCACATGAACGGTTATGACGTGCTCAGCGTCAACAACGGCCCATGGCGGGTTTGCACTCAGGGCGACCGGTTGGCGTCATTCACCAGCAGAGAGGAGGCGATGGCCTATGCGGCGGCGCTTCCTGGTTACAAGCAACGCGCCAAGCGGGTGCAAAGCCAGAACGTGAGTTGACGCGTTATAACGAAAGAGCCCCGGTTTCGACCGGGGCTTCTTGTTTGGATCAGGAGTCAGTGCACCTTGATTCGGCTGATGGTCCGGGCTTTTACCTCCTTGGCATAGATCTGCAATCTCTCTTCGTCGTTTTGCAGGATTTCGCAAGACCGCAACACAGTTTGGGCGTCTGCCTCGTTACCTGATTTGCGCAATTGTTCGGCAATGCGCTTGAGGTCGACCGCCGACCACCTCAGGTCCGACGCCACGCTTTGCAAATCCCGTTGAAGTTCGTGTTCGTATTCATTGAGCCGCATGATCACCTCCAGAACATTCTCGGTAGAAAAGAGTAGTCGCATTTTTCCACATGGGGCCAGGCCATCTGACGCCCGGCTGAACCGATGTAAAAAATTGTCCAAACCCCGGTAACGGCGGGGTGCCACGATGGATGTGCACGCCGTTAAACGGTACATTCACGTTTTTTCGGAACAGGTAAACAGCATGCGCGTATGGATCGGCACTTTGGCACTGGCCCTGTTGACGGGTTGCTCGTTACCAGCATCGCTGGTGCCGGGCGAGCCAAACCTCAGCAAGACCAGTGACAAGCCTCCCAAGGAATATGCCGCGTGTTTGTTACCGTTGTGGCAGAAGGACGTGGCCAAGACTTCGCAGACGTCGATTTCCAACGGCTACCGGATTACCGCGCCGAGCATTATCACGGCGGATGAGATTCTCGATATCGTCAAATACAAGGACGGCAGCAAGGTGTCCCTCTACCAAGGGCCGCCTTGGGCCAAGTCCGGATCGCTGCGGCAATCGGTGCGTGACTGCCTGTAACCGGGCGCCCGGATCTCAAAAAAGGCAGACACCGAAGTTCGGTGTCTGCCTTTTTTCATTGGATGGAGACTCCAATCAAACGCTCGCAATGAGCTGTGACAGTTGCCCGCGAGGCGCAGCAGGATCCTTGACTAGGCTTTGAATGTCGGCCCGTGACGGGATCGGCATGACTGAAAGGAGTCTCGGATCATGGATGATCTGGTCAAGGACATCATTCCGCTGTTGCAGTATCTCATCCCAGGTTTTCTATCGACCTGGATCTTCTATTCACTTACGGCATTCAAGCGACCGGATACGTTCGGCCAGATCGTGCAGGCGCTGATATTCACATTTGTGATTCAGGGCGCGGTGTTGGCGGTGGGCAATCTATGTTTGTGGATTGGCTCGAAGGGTTTTTCATTAGGAAACTGGGATGATCGGGCGCAAACGCTCTGGGCATTTGTGTTTTCGCTGATGCTGGGTTTGTTTGCCTGTTACCTGGCTACGAGTGACAAATTGCACGGCTGGTTACGTAAGCGAAACGTCACGAAACAATCTTCTTTCCCCAGTGAATGGTTTTGCGCTTTCGCCCAACATGAGCGATTCATAACTCTGCATTTGAACGATGAAAGGCGCGTGTTTGGCTGGCCAGTCGAGTGGCCACGGGAATCATCCAATGGTCAGTTCGTCATGAAATATCCGCGTTGGCTCACGGATGATGGCCAACCTGCATCTATTGGCGCGGAGTTTTTGTTGATAGATTCCGCGAAAGTCAAATGGGTCGAGTTCAGCCCAGTATCAGAGGGATCAGCATGCCAACTGCCAGAGCACCACAACCCATGCCAAAGCATTTAGAGCGACTCTTTGTCGGGCCGGACGGAAAAATGCTGGACGTGCCCTTGATCAAAGGCCCCAGTGCGCCGCCGCCTCTGAAACCACGGTCTAGACGATAAACTTCTTCAGCCCCAACCCTGCACCACCGCCCGGCGAATCGCCTCCAGCAACATCGCGAACGCCGGGTTGTCATTGTTCTCCCGCCAGATCAGATGCAGTTCGCTTTGCACCCCTTCGCCCAGATCGATCTCGCGAAATACCACATTCCTGAACACCACGCTGGTCGCGCAACGTGGTACCAGCGCCAGACCCATGCCAGCGTTGACCAGCGCCAGAATCGTCAGCGACGAGCCCAGCCACTGCACGTAATCCGGCGCCACCCGCGCTGAGCGCAGCGTGCCGGTCAACAGTTCGTTGAACGGCGGGTAGGCTTCATGGGAGTACATCAGAAACGGTTGTTTATCCAGATCAGCCACTGATACCTCAGCTGCATTGGCCAACCGATGCCCGTTCGGCACCGCCAGCACAAACGGTTCGCGCACCAGGCATTCGGTGGCATAGCCCGGTTCCTGCAATGGCGCGCGGGCAATGCCCAGGTCGATACGACGAGCGCGCAAGGCCTCGTGCTGCTGATAGGTATTCATCTCTGCCAGATCGATTTTCACCTGAGGCTGTTTAAGTCGCGCTTCGGCGATCACCTTGGGCAGAAATTCATATACCGCGCTGCCGACGAACGCGATGTTCACCGAGCCAATGTCGCCCTCGGCAAACCGGCGTGCGGTGATCGCTGCTTGCTGGGCGCGCTCCAGCAGATTCTGCGCCTCAACGAAAAACGCCCGGCCCGCCGCCGTCAGCGCAACGCTTCGGGTGCTGCGGGTAAACAATTCGACGCCAAGGTGATGCTCCAGCAGCTGAATCTGCCGACTCAGTGGCGGCTGGGTCATGTTCAGGCGCTCGGCGGCGCGGCGAAAGTTGAGTTCGGTGGCGACCGTGGTGAAACAGCGCAGTTGGGTGAGCTCGAACATTGATCTAATCCGGGTATCAATCGAATGCCTGTTTAGATTAGACGGGATCAATGCGCGACGTCCATGATCGGCTCATCGCTTCAAGTCATCCCTAAAAAAACAAGATCGGGAGTCGCCCCTTGAAAACTTTGCAGAGTCCGCCGGACATCACGGTGCTCGCCCGCGCCGCCGCCAAGGTCAAACGCCACGTACTGCCGCTATTCGTGGTGATGTTCATCGTCAACTACATCGACCGGGTCAATATCGGTTTCGTGCGCAGTCATCTGGAAACTGATCTGGGTATCGGCGCAGCAGCTTATGGACTTGGCGCCGGACTGTTTTTTATCGGTTATGCGCTGTTCGAAGTGCCGTCGAACATGCTGTTGCAGCGCTACGGCGCGCGGGTCTGGCTGACGCGGATCATGTTTACCTGGGGCGCTGCGGCCATGGCCATGGCGTTTGTTCAGGGCGAAACCAGTTTCTACGTGCTGCGCTTTATTCTCGGTGCGGCCGAGGCCGGGTTTTTCCCGGGGATCATTTATTACTTCACCCAATGGCTGCCAGCGTCCGAGCGCGGCAAAACCATGGCGGTGTTTCTCAGCGGCTCAGCGATTGCCTCGGTGATTTCCGGCCCGGTGTCCGGTGCGCTGTTGCATATCAGCGGACTGGGCATGCACGGCTGGCAGTGGATGTTTCTGATCGAAGGCGCAGCGTCGGTAGTGTTGTGTGCTTTCGTCTGGTTCTGGCTGCAATCGCACCCGCGTCAAGCCAAGTGGCTGAGCGAGGAAGAGCGAGACGCGCTGGTCGCGGCGATTGCCGAGGAGCAGCGCGCTCGCGAAGCGGTACAAGTCGCCAAGCCGTCGATGTTCAAGCTGTTGGCTGACCGGCAGATCGCGCTGTTCTGCTTCATCTATTTTTCCATTGCCCTGACCATTTACGGCGCGACGTTCTGGTTGCCGAGCATGATCAAGAAGATGGGTAACCTCGGAGATTTCCAGGTCGGACTGCTCAATTCGATTCCGTGGATCATTTCGATTGTCGCCATGTACGGCTTCGCGGCAATGGCCGGCAAGTGGAAATTCCAGCAGGCCTGGGTCGCGCTGACTCTGGTGATCGCCGCCATCGGTATGTTCATGTCGACCACCGGCGGGCCGGTGTTTGCCTTCGTCGCCATCTGCTTCGCCGCTATCGGTTTCAAAGCGGCATCGGCGCTGTTCTGGCCGATTCCGCAAAGCTATCTGGACGCGCGCATCGCTGCGGCGGTGATCGCGCTGATCAACTCCATCGGCAACCTTGGCGGTTTCGTCGCACCGACCGCGTTCGGCATTCTCGAACAAACCACCGGCTCCATCGAGGGCGGCCTGTATGGCCTGGCGGCGACATCGCTGATCGCTGCCGTGGTGATCTTCTTCGCCCGCACGGCGCCTGGCGCCAAAGATAAAACCCCGGCAAAGCCAAGTGACGAAGCCGCCGTTGTGGCGCCGGCGCGTCCGGCTGCGAGCCACTGAATCGATTGTTGATCTGTCAGGAGCGTTATCTTGAAAATCACCCGTGTCAGCGTCACCCCGATTGCCTTTCGTGATCCGCCACTGCTCAACGCCAGTGGCATCCACGAACCTTTTGCCCTGCGCTCGATCATCGAGATTGAAAGTGACAACGGCTACATCGGCCTCGGCGAAAGCTACGGCGATGCCCCGGCGCTGGCGATCCAGCAACAATTGCAGAGCCAGTTGATCGGCCTCGATCCGTTCAACCTCAATCAATTGCGCGCGATCGTGCAGGCCACCGTGGCGGCGAATAAACCCGCCAGCGTCGCTGGCGCCGAACTGGCCCCCGGTTCCCACGCCAGCAAAGCGGTGAGCAATGCCTACTCGGCATTCGAAGTAGCGTTTCTCGATTTGCAGGCGCACTACCTGAACGTGCCGCTGGTGGACCTGCTCGGCGGCGCGATTCGCGATGAAGTGCCGTTCAGCGCTTACCTGTTTTTCAAGTACGCCGAGCATATCGACTCGCCCTACAAGCCGGACAACTGGGGCGAGGCGCTGAGCGAGCAGCAGATCGTCGCGCAGGCAGCGCGGATGATCGAGGCGTACGGTTTCAAGAGCATCAAGCTCAAGGCCGGCACTTTGCCGCCGGAGCATGAAGTGGCTTGCATCAAGGCACTAAAGAAAGCCTTTCCGGGTTTTCCGCTGCGCATCGATCCGAACGGCAACTGGTCGCTGGAGACGGCGATTCTCATGGCCGAACTGCTCGGCGATGATCTGCAGTATTACGAAGACCCGACCCCGGGGCTTGATGGCATGGCTGAACTGCACAAGCGCACCGGTCTGCCCTTGGCGACCAATATGATCGTTACCGATTTCGACGAGTTCCGCCGCAGCGTTGCGCAGAACAGCGTGCAAATCGTCCTCGCCGACCACCATTATTGGGGTGGCCTGCGGGATACGCAGACGCTGGCGAAAATGTGCGATGTGTTTGGCCTCGGCGTGTCGATGCATTCCAACTCGCACCTGGGCATCAGCCTGATGGCCATGGCGCACGTCGCGGCGGCAGTGCCGAATCTGGATTACGCCTGCGACACCCATTACCCGTGGCAGGAGCCGGACGAGGAAGTGATCAAGGGCGGCAAGCTGCCGATTGTCGATGGCTGTGTGAAGATCAGCCGTGCGCCGGGGTTGGGGCTGGAACTGGACCATGAGCAACTGGCCAAGCTGCATGATCAGTACCTGACGTGCGGGATTCGCCAGAGGGATGATGTGCGGCAGATGCAGCGGTACAAGGCAGATTGGCGGGCGGTCAAGCCGAGGTTTTGAGGTGGTCGGGACGGGCCCCATCGCGGGCAAGCCCGCTCCCACAGGGTCTTTGTCGGATGCAAAATTTGTGAGCGACACAATACCTGTGGGAGCGGGCTTGCCCGCGATGGGGCCCATGAGTCAAAGCGTCTCGAGCAGCCAATCCCGAAACGCTCTCAACGAAGGCAGATTCTCATTACGCGGCGGGTACACCAGGTAATAGCTGCGTCGGCTGGTAATTGGCTCGCCCAGTTGCAGCAATTCGCCCTTGAGCAATTCGTCTTCGACCAGAATTCGCGGCACCAGGCCGACGCCGATATTGGCGCGTACTGCCTGAATCAAGTGCGAGGTCATTTCGAAGCTCGGCCCGATCCGCATGCTGCGATGCGGCAGTTGATGATGGCTGAACCATTCCGCCCATGCCTGGGCATTGCTGCTGACGTTGAGCAGCAACTGCCCGGCCATGTGCCGCTCGGCCTCGTCGCGTTCAGTCGCCGACAGCTGCGCGCTGGCAATCGCCACCAATTCTTCGGTGTGCAGGGGCAGGGCGGTCAGGCCTGGCCATTCACCCCCGCCGACGCAGATCGCCGCGTCGATTTCGCTGGTGTCGAAGTCGATGGTTTCGATCCGCGAATGCAGGTGCACGGTCGTGCCCGGGTGCGCCGTGTAGAAATCCTTCAACCGTGGCAGCAGCCATTTCGAACCGAAGGTCGGCAGCGTCGCCAAGCGCAGGCTATGGATACCCGAACCAAACGCCATTGCCTGCAAGGTTGCGCTGCGAATCTGTCCGAGGGCTTCGCTGAGCTCGCGCTGATACATGCGCCCGACATCCGTCAGCACCACCTGCCGGCCTTCACGGCTGAACAGACGCATGCCGAGCATCTTCTCGAGAATCTGAACCTGGCGGCTGACCGCGCTCTGCGTCAGTGACAGTTCATGGGCGGCGCGGGTGTAGCTCTCGTGGCGAGCGGCGGCCTCGAAAGCCAGCAGCAGCGACATGGACGGTGTGAGGGTGCGCGGATTCATTCGTAAAACTCATCGATAGCGGGTCGAAATTACGCTTGTTCCATGGCTGGCCAGCAATGAACATGGGCGCAATCAGATGGCGGAGCCTGACGCAATCATTCCTTGCGCACAACTGTTCACCGCCACACAGCCCGATTTGACCGAGATGACCCGACCGATGATTGCCCAGCTGTCGCCTGCCAAAGCCCTGACCGGCGATTACCAACAATTCCTCGCCGCCCTGAAAGACAGCGGCTTTCGCGGGGAAATCAGCGCTGATTACGCCAGTCGCGTGGTGCTCGCGACCGACAACTCGATCTACCAACGCCTGCCGCAAGCCGCTGTGTTTCCGCTGGACGCCGAAGACGTTGCACGGGTGGCGCGGCTGATTGCCGAACCGGCGTACGAGAAAGTGGTGATCACCCCCCGTGGCGGTGGCACCGGCACTAACGGTCAATCGCTGACGGACGGTATCGTCGTCGACCTGTCGCGGCACATGAATCGCATTCTGGAAATCAACGTTGAACAGCGCTGGGTGCGCGTGCAGGCCGGGGTGGTCAAGGATCAGCTCAACGTCGCGTTGAAATCCTCCGGGCTGTTTTTTGCTCCGGAACTGTCGACCTCGAACCGCGCCACGGTCGGCGGCATGATCAACACTGACGCCAGCGGCCAGGGCAGTTGCACCTACGGCAAGACCCGCGACCATGTGCTGGAACTTGAAATGATCCTGCGCGGCGGCGAGCGTCTGCACGGCCTGCCGCTGGCCGAGGATGAGCTTGCAGCGCAGTGCGCCCGCGATGATCGCGTCGGCGAAGTCTATCGTTGTGCGCGGCAGATCATTGATGAACAGGGCGAGCTGATCAAGGCACGCTTTCCCGATCTCAACCGCTGCCTGACCGGTTATGACCTGGCGCATCTGCGCGAGGCCGACCAGCGCTTCAACCTCAATAGCGTGCTGTGTGGCGCTGAGGGCTCGCTGGGCTTCGTCGTCGAAGCGCGGTTGAACGTACTGCCGATTCCCAAGCACACGATGCTGGTGAATATCCGCTACGCCGGGTTCATGGATGCCTTGCGTGATGCGCGGGCGTTGATGGCGCTCAAGCCGTTGTCGATCGAAACCGTCGATTCCAAGGTTTTGCTGCTGGCGATGCAGGACATCGTCTGGCACGGCGTTGCCGAATATTTTCCCGAAAACCCTGAGCGGCCTACTCTGGGCATCAACCTGGTCGAGTTCTGCGGTGACGATCCCGAAGACCTGCAGCGCCGCGTCGAAGCGTTTCTCGAACATCTGCAAAACGACCGCACCGTGGAGCGCCTGGGCCATACGCTGGCGGTTGGTCAGGCAGCGGTGAACAAGGTTTACGGCATGCGCAAACGGGCGGTGGGCCTGCTCGGCAATGTCGCCGGCGAAGCCCGCCCGCAGCCGTTCGTTGAAGACACCGCCGTGCCGCCGCAGCATTTGGCCGAATACATCGCCGAACTGCGCGACCTGCTCGACAGCCACAGTTTGCAGTACGGCATGTTCGGCCATGTCGACGCCGGCGTACTGCACGTGCGGCCGATCCTCGACATGAAAGACCCGCAACAAGCGGCGCTGGTTCGTCCGGTGTCCGATGGCGTAGCGGCGCTGACTCAGCGCTACGGCGGCCTGCTCTGGGGCGAGCATGGCAAGGGCCTGCGTTCGGAGTACGCGCCGGCATTCTTCGGCGAGTTGTACCCGGCACTGCAAGCCTTGAAAGCCGCGTTCGACCCATTCAACCAGTTCAATCCGGGCAAAATCGCCACGCCGGCCAACAGCGGCGCAGCACTGCTGAAGATCGACGAAGTGACCCTGCGCGGCGAGCTGGATCGACAGATCGACGAGAAAGTCTGGCAAAGCTACGGCGCGGCCATGCACTGCAATGGCAACGGCGCTTGCTACAACTTCGATCCTGATGACGCCATGTGCCCGTCGTGGAAAGCCACCCGCGAACGCGCGCAGTCGCCCAAGGGCCGCGCTTCGCTGATTCGCGAATGGCTACGGTTGCAGGGCGAGGCGGGCGTCGATGTGCTCTCGGACGCAATCCGTAAACCGGCGTTTTTCAGCACGCTGTGGCAGCGCTGGCGCAACAGCCGCGATCCGTCGGGAGACTTCTCTCATGAAGTGTATGACGCCATGGCGGGTTGTCTGGCCTGCAAATCCTGCGCGGGGCAGTGCCCGGTGAAGGTCAACGTGCCGGAATTCCGCTCGCGTTTTCTCGAGCTGTATCACAGTCGTTATCTGCGTCCGGCACGGGATTACCTGATTGCCTCGCTGGAATACACCATTCCATACATGGCGCGGGTACCGGCGCTTTATAACGGTCTGATGGGTGCTGGCTGGGTGCGTGGCGCGCTGGCGCGGATCGGTGGCATGGTCGATGTGCCGCTGCTCAGCCGTTTCGATTTCCATGCGGGGATGCGCCGTTGGCAGGTGCAGCCGGCAACCGTCGCAACGTTGTCGGCGCTGACCCCGAAGCAACGCGAACGCAGCGTGGTCATCGTGCAGGACGCCTTCACCCGCTACTTCGAGGCGCCGCTGCTGGCTGATCTGGTCGAGCTGATTTCGCGCCTGGGTTATCAGGTCTATCTCGCGCCGTTCAGCGCCAACGGCAAGCCGCTGCACGTGCAGGGCTTTCTCTCGGCGTTCAATCGGGCGGCGTTGCGTAACGCCGGGCAATTGCAGGCGCTGGCGCAGACCGGCGTGCCGCTGCTGGGGCTGGATCCGGCGATGACTCTGGTCTATCGCCAGGAATACCTGAAAGTACCCGGCCTGAATGAGTGCCCAGAAGTAGCGCTGGTGCAGGAGTGGTTACTCAAGGTCATGCCAGAACGGACGCCTGAGGCTCAGCCGAAAGCGTTCCGTCTGCTCGCACATTGCACGGAGAAAACCAACGCGCCGGCCGCGACCCGCCAGTGGGAACAGGTCTTTGAACGTGCCGGTCTGAAGCTGGCCACGCAAGCCACCGGTTGCTGCGGCATGTCCGGCACCTACGGCCACGAAGCACGTAATCGCCAGACCTCGGCAGTCATTTACGAGCAGTCGTGGGCGCGTCAGGTGCAGGCTCCGGCGGAGCAGGGCGAGGCGTTGGCGACCGGCTACTCCTGCCGCAGCCAGGTCAAGCACCAGTCGGATCAGGCGCTGCGCCATCCGTTGCAGGTGCTGCTCCAGACGCTACGTCGCTGACCGTGTCGCTGGTGTCCCTGTCCCAGATCAGGCGCGGGTCGAAACTCATCGCCGCGAGCATGGTGAACACCACGACCAGGCCGAAGAACAGGATGCCCGGTCGTGGCTCGATATCGCCCAGCGCCTGGAACTTCACCAGCGCCGCGACCAGCGCGACCACCAGCACATCGAGCATCGACCAGTAGCCGATCAGTTCGACGAAGCGGTACAGCTTCGAACGCTCCCTGCGCGCCCAATCGCTGTTGCGCTGTACGGTGACCAGCAGCAAGGTCAGGGCGACGAACTTGACCCCCGGCACCGCGATACTGGCGATGAAAATGATCAGGGCGATGTCCCACGCCCCGGCCTCCCAGAACTCCAGCACGCCACTCATGATCGTGCTGTCGGCGCCGTTGCCAAGCATCACCGTATTCATCACCGGCAGCAGATTGGCCGGGATATAAAAGGCCAGGGCGGCGAGCATGTACGCCCAGGTTCGCGTCAGCGAATTGGTTTTGCGCCGATGCAGCGGCGCATCGCAGCGCGGGCACTCGTGTGGCTCGTCGGTCATATCGCAGGCTAGGCCACAGCTGTGGCACAGGCATAAATTGAGTTCACTGGCGGTCGGTGGACGCTTCATAAAATGTCCCAGAGTTCACGGATGTCACGGCCGGCAATGCGGATCATCATCAGGCTCAGCACCGCCAGGGCGAACAGGCCGATCCCCGGCAGCACATCGAGCAGGCCGGCGAGTTTGAACACCGCGACCATCGCCCCCAGCAGACACACCTCAAGCATGCTCCACGGGCGCAGGGTTTCCAGCCAGCGCATGCACAGATTGAACCCCGGTGCCCGCCTCATGCCGAGGGCGAAACTCAACACCCAGACCAGCAACACTAGCTGAAATGCCGGGGCGATGATGATTGCGATCGCCGCGACCATGGCGATAAAGGTGATCGGCCCCTGGCTCAGCGCGAGCACCGAATCCCATAGGGTCGCGCTGTTTTTCATGCCTTTGAGGCTGATGCTCATCACCGGGTAGAAATTGGCGAACAGCCACAGCATCGCCGCCGTAAACGTCAGCGCCAGACGCTGCTCGATGGTCAGGCCGTTGAAGCGCTGCAGCACGCCACCGCAGCGCACGCACAGGGTTTTCTGATGTTTGGCGAGCACGACTTTCTCGTACACGCAATCACAGTGCTCGCAGATGATCAGGTGTTCGGTGTTGACCATGGACAGCGCTCAAGGGCAGGGCGGACCTGTTCACTATAGAAGGCTGGCGCGGATGGGCAACCTCGATGCTGGATGTTTGGGTTTTGTTTTTTTGATGTTATAAGGTAACGCGAAATTTGCGGACGGCGTTGTGGCTGTCCGGTGTTATTCCTCTCGATTGCGAAAGCCCCATGACTCCTGTGCTTCCCCGTTCTGCCCCATTGACGACTGGCCGGCTGCTGTCCATTGATGCGCTCCGAGGCCTGGTGATCCTGTTCATGCTGCTCGATCACGTACGTGAAACCTTCCTGTTGCACCGACAGGTCTCCGATCCGATGGACATCGCCAGCACCGAGCCGGCGCTGTTTTTCAGCCGCACTCTGGCGCATCTGTGTGCGCCGGTGTTTGTCTTGCTGACCGGTTTGTCGGCATGGCTCTACGGCGAAAAATACGCCGGCAAAGCCGATGTCAGCGCATTTCTGTTCAAACGCGGATTGTTCCTCGTGGCGCTGGAGTTCACCTTGGTCAACTTCGCCTGGACGTTCCAGTTGCCGCCGAGCGTGATTTACCTGCAAGTGATCTGGGCGATCGGCCTGAGCATGATCGCGCTGGCGCTGCTGGTCTGGTTGCCACGTGCGCTGCTGCTGACGCTGAGCGTGGCGATCATCGCCGGGCACAACTTGCTTGATACGCTGCATTTCCCGGTCGAGTCGGCGCTGCATGTGCCTTGGGCGATTCTGCATGATCGAGGCTGGATCGAGATCAGCGAAACCCTGCGCCTGCGCACCTCGTACCCGCTGCTGCCGTGGATTGGTGTAATCGGCCTGGGCTATGCGCTCGGGCCGTGGTTTGCTCGCGGCATGGACGCGGCGGTGCGTCAGCGTCGTTTGCTGGTTGCCGGGGTCGGTGGATTGCTGGGATTTGTGGTGCTGCGCTTGATTAACGGCTACGGCGAAAAACCGTGGGCGATCAGCGATTCGCTGGTGCAGACACTGATGAGCTTTTTCAACATCACCAAATACCCGCCATCGCTGCTGTTTCTCGCGCTGACTGTGAGCTTAGGGCTGTTGCTGTTGCTCGCCTTTGAGCGCGTGCAGAGTCGCCGCTGGATTGGCTGGCTGACCGTGTTCGGCTCGGCGCCGATGTTTTTCTATCTGCTGCACTTGTACGTGTTGAAGGTGTTGTACCTGATCGGTGTCGCGCTGTTCGGCCTGAATCAGGGCAGCTATTTCGGCTTTTCGACGGTGACGGCGGTGTGGCTGGCGGCGGTGGTTCTTGCGGTGGTGCTGTTCCCGGCAGTGCGCTGGTTCTCTGCATTGAAAGCGCGGCGCCGCGACATCAGCTGGCTGAAATATCTGTAAATTGCGAGGAATTGTGGGAGTGAGCTTGCTCACGAAAGCGGTGAATCAGTCGGTATAAATGCTGGCTGATGCACCGCCATCGCTGGCAAGCCAGCTCCCACAGGGTTCTATGGTGTTTGCTGTATCAGTGTCCACCGCAGTATTTGTGGGAGCTGGCTTGCCAGCGATGGCTCCGGTGGATTCGGCATCTTCATCGCTTGATACACCGCTTTCGCGAGCAGGCTCGCTCCCACGGGTTTTTAGGCATCCGGCTTATTTACGATCCAGCCATACGGTCTGCGCGTTGCAGAATTCCCGTACGCCAAAGTGCGACAACTCGCGACCGAAGCCGCTCTTCTTCACGCCGCCGAAGGTCACACGAGGATCGCTCGCCGAGTAGCCGTTGATGAACACGCCGCCGGTTTCCAGTTCGCTGGTCAGTTGCTCGGCCAGCGCGACGTTGGCGGTGTAGATCGTGGCGGTCAGGCCGAAATCGCTGTCGTTGGCCAAGGCCACGGCGTGTGCGCAATCGCGGGCGGTGATGATTGAAGCGACCGGGCCGAACAGCTCTTGCTTGAACGAGGTCATGCGGTCGGTTACAT
The DNA here is from genome assembly GCF_040310465.1 of Pseudomonas sp. H26/SER47-MNA-CIBAN-0231. NCBI lineage: Bacteria > Pseudomonadati > Pseudomonadota > Gammaproteobacteria > Pseudomonadales > Pseudomonadaceae > Pseudomonas > Pseudomonas sp. H26/SER47-MNA-CIBAN-0231. The sequence goes on from NZ_JBEOPW010000001.1 coordinate 340,212, forward strand.
CGGCCAGCAAGGTCGGTTCGTAGTAGTTGCCGGCGCCCTCGGTTTTTCTGCCGCCGAGCAGCAGCGTCGCGCCTTCCTCCAACGTGTCACGCACTTGCTGATCGAGTTCATCACGCAGATCGAAGCGCGCCATCGGCCCGATGTAAGTGTCGGCGTTCAGCGGATCGCCCATCTTCAACTGGCGTGTCGCTTCAACGAACTTGCGGGTGAATTCCTCGACCACACCTTGTTCGATGATCAGACGTTTGGCAGCCGCGCAGACCTGGCCGGAATTCTGATAACGACCGACCACCGCTGCGTGCACCGCCTCATCCAGATCAGCATCGTTGAGCACGATGAACGGATCGGAGCCGCCGAGCTCTAGCACGCATTTCTTCAGTGCTGCACCGGCCTGAGCGCCGATGGCCATGCCGGCGCGGACGCTACCGGTCAGGGTCACGGCGGCAATGCGCGGATCGGCGATGGCGGTGGAAACGCCTTCCGGGGTGACATTGATCACCTCAAACACGCCATCGGGAAAACCGGCGCGGACAAACGCATCGCGCAGCAGGTAAGCGCTGCCCATCACGTTTGGCGCATGCTTGAGCACGTAAGTGTTGCCAGCGATCAACGTCGGCACCGCGCCGCGCAGCACTTGCCAGATCGGGAAATTCCACGGCATCACCGCCAGAATCGGCCCCAGCGGACGGTACTCGATACGCGCCTTGCCGCCTTCAACCAGGGTGGCTTCGGCGTCGAGCATGGCTGGACCGTGTTCGGCGTACCACTCGCAGAGCTTGGCGCATTTCTCGATTTCGCCACGGGCCTGGGCGATCGGCTTGCCCATTTCCCGGGTGATCATGGTTGCCATCGCTTCTGAAGTTTCACGCAGCGCGCCGGCGAGGGCGGTCAAAAGGCGCGAACGATCCTGCAGCGGCTTGCGCTTCCACTTGCCAAAAGCGAAGGCAGCGCGAGTCAGTGCCGCATCAAGGGCAGCGGCGGATTCGAACGCGTAATGACCGATCTGCTCGCCGGTGGCAGGGTTGATCGAGATGGCGTGGGTCTGGCTGGAAATCTGGCTCATTGACGTTGTCCTGTAGGTTCGTCGGATGGGCCTAGAGTAGGGTGGCGTTAGTTTTCTGGAAACTGAATAATAAAGATCGTTTCTTTCACGATCGGAGAATGACTGTGGATCTGGTGCAACTGGAAATCTTCAAGGCCGTGGCCGAGCACGGCAGCATCAGCGCCGCCGCCACGCAGATTCATCGCGTGCCGTCGAACCTGACTACGCGGATCAAGCAGCTTGAGCAGGACCTCGGCGTCGATCTGTTTATCCGCGAGAAGAGCCGTCTGCGCCTGTCGCCGGCCGGGTGGAGTTTTCTCGAATACACGCGGCGCATTCTCGATCTGGTGCAGGAAGCGCGGGCGACGGTGGCGGGGGAGGAACCCCAGGGCGCGTTCCCGCTGGGCTCGCTGGAAAGTACCGCAGCAGTGCGTATTCCCGAACTGCTGGCGGCATACAACCAACAACATCCGAAGGTTGATCTCGACCTGTCCACCGGGCCATCAGGGACGATGATCGACGGCGTGCTGTCCGGGCGTCTGGCTGCGGCATTCGTCGACGGCCCGGTGCTGCATCCGGCCCTGGAAGGTGTGCCGGCGTTCGAGGAGGAAATGGTCATCATCGCGCCGCTCAATCATTCACCGGTCGAACGTGCGGCGGACGTTAACGGCGAGAATATCTACGCCTTCCGTTCCAACTGTTCCTACCGTCACCATTTCGAAAAATGGTTCAGCACCGACGCTGCCGTACCCGGCAAGATCTTCGAAATGGAGTCCTACCACGGCATGCTCGCCTGCGTCAGCGCCGGTGCCGGCCTGGCGCTGATGCCGCGCAAAATGCTGCAGAGCATGCCCGGCAGCGCGACGGTCAGCGTCTGGCCGCTGACCGCGGACTTCCGCTATCTGACTACGTGGCTGGTGTGGCGCCGGGGCACGGTGTCGCGCAGTCTGAGCATGTTCGTGCGCTTGCTTGAAGAGCGGGGCGTAGTGCGTGAGCAAGCCTGATCGAGCATGTCTTTATGGCGTGCCATTGCGCCCGTACAAACGATAACCGTCGCGCTGATTCAAGCGATCGTAATAGGCGCGCACCGCAGCCAGATTCCCGTGATCGAGCGGCGTTTCGAACCAGCGATTGACCGACAGCCCGATCGGAATGTCCGCCAGGGAAAACTGCTCGCCACTGACGTAAGCGCCAGTCTTCTCCAGTTGGCGGTCGAGGATTTGCATGTTGCGCATCCAGTCCCGGCAGTCGGCGGCCAGGGCATCGCCGTCCTGATAATCCGGCGACTTGCGCACCAGCGCCATCAGCGGGTACGACCAAGAGCGATTCAGCTCCGAGGCCTGCCAATCGATCCACTGATCGACCCGCGCGCGGGCGATGGGCTCAACCGGATATAAATGCGCACCGCCGTAACGCGTCGCCAGATAACGAATGATGGTGTTGGATTCCCAGAGAGTGAAATCGCCGTCCTGGATCACCGGCACCATCGCGCAGGGATTGAGCGCGAGAAACTCCGGCGTGTTCGGCGACTGGAAGCCCGAACCCCAGTCTTCGCGCTCGAACGGGATGTGCAGTTCAGCACAGGTCCACAGCACTTTGCGCACGTTGATCGATGAGGCTTTGCCGAGTATTCGCAGCATGGGATTTCCTTCTCCGGGTAATGGACGCAGAAAAAATACCATAGCGCAAAACACAAGGCCCGCATTGCGCGGGCCTTGGTTCATCAGCATCTGACTACGGCTTTTGCCGGGCGGGATTACCGGTTGAGGAACGCCAGCAGATCCTCATTCAACGCCTGCGCATGGGTCACGGCAAACCCGTGCGGCGCGCCCGCGTAAACCTTCAACTCGGCGCCCTTGATTTGCGCAGCGGCCTGCTTGCCGGTGGTTTCGAACGGCACGATCTGGTCGCCGTCGCCATGGATCACCAAAGTCGGCACATCGATCTTGGCCATGTCCGGGCGGAAGTCGGTTTCCGAGAACGCGGTCACGCAATCGACGGTGCCCTTGAGCGATGCCATCAGCGCAATGTTCAGGGTTTGCGTGAGCACGCCGTCAGAGACTTTCTGGCCCTGATTGGTGCCATAGAACGGCGCGTTGAAGTCGGCGATGAACTGCGCGCGATCCTTCAGCAGGCCAGCCTTGATGCCGTCGAACACCGATTTGTCGACGCCCTCGGCGAAGTCGGCTTTCTTGCCGAACAGCGGCGTCACCGCACCGAGCAATACCAGGCCGGCAACGCGCTCGCTGCCGTGGCGGGCGATGTAGCGGCTGACGTCGCCGCCACCCATGGAGAAGCCGACCAGGGTCACGTCGCGCAGGTCCAGATGGTTGATCAGGCCGGCGATGTCATCGGCGAAAGTGTCGTAGTCGTAGCCGGTCCATGGTTGATCGGAGCGACCGAAACCACGGCGGTCGAAGGCGATGGTGCGATAGCCGCGACTGCTCAGGTATTCCATCTGGTATTCCCACATGTCGGCGTCCAGCGGCCAGCCGTGGCTGAACAGCACGGGCTTGCCGCTGCCCCAGTCCTTGTAATAGATCTCGGTGCCGTCTTGGGTCTTGAAGGTGCTCATACAAACTCCTTGTGATCGTGTGTGGCAAGAATAGATGCCGAATGGGCAACGGCCACTATCCGCGCAAAACGCGCCCGCCACTTGTACGCAGGTGCTGGTTTCACCCGTATGAAAGCGCGGCAAATCCCGATGAGCGGAACAAACTTAAGTTTGACGTCAAAATGATGGCCCTCTAATATCGCGCCACTATTTTGATGTCACTTTTTGTGTCGAGGGATCGAACATGTTTTCACCCGCCTTCACGGCGCGGTTGTGCCTGGCGCTGCTCTGCCTTTCTCCGCTTGAATCTGCCTGGGCCGCGCCCACTCCTGGTGAAACCGACCTGATCCGCGAACGTCAGAACCGTTTGCTCGAAGAGCAGCAGCGGCGCCTCGAAGAACTCAAGGATCTGCCCGGCAAAGACGCCAAACCGGCGCAACCGACAGCACCCGCCGATACGCGCTGCTTCACCATCAAGGACATCGAGCTCAAGGGCGCCGACAGCCTCTCGGAGCGCGAAAAGACGCGGCTGCTCAAGCCTTATATCGGCGAATGCCTCGGCGTGCCGCAGCTCAACGAGCTGCTCAAAGTCATCACCGATCACTACATCGAGAAAGGTCTGGTCACCAGCCGCGCTTATCTGCCGCAACAGGATCTGTCCGCCGGGCACCTGAAAGTGCTGGTGGTCGAAGGCAAACTCGAAGGCATGAAAGGCGCAGAAAACAGCCGGCTCTCGGATCGCGAACTGGCCATGGCCTTTCCCGGCAAAAGCGGTGAACTGGTCAACCTGCGCGAGATCGAGCAAATGGTCGACCAGCTCAATCGCCTGCCATCCAATCAGGCCAAAATGGAGCTGGCGCCGGGGCAGAATGTCGGCGGCAGCGAGGTGCGCGTGACCAACACGCCGCAGAAGCCATGGCGCGCCGGCCTGTCCCGAAGCAACGATGGCCAGCGCAGCACCGGCGAGCAGCAGTGGGGCACCTCGTTCGACTGGGACAGCCCGCTGGGTCTGGCTGACCAATTGAGCCTGCGCGGCGGTCACGATGCGATGACCGATCATCAGCACACCTCGAACAACGCCATGCTCAATTACAGCCTGCCGTGGGGCTGGTGGACGTTCAGTTACACCTACAGCCAGAGCGAGTACCGCTCGCAGATCGCCGCCAACGGCTACAACTTCAAGCAGACCGGCGACAGCGAAAACCATCAACTGCGCGCCGAGCGCGTGATCCATCGCGACGCGGTCAGCAAGACCTCCCTCAGTGCGGGACTTTCGTACCTGCGCAGCAACAACTTCATCGAAGACAGCAAACTCAAACTGAGCAGCAATCGCATCAGCGAAGCGCAATTCGGCTTCAACCACGGCCGTCGTGTCGGCAGCGCTTTCGTCAACTTCGACGCTGGCATGCAGGAGGGCATTGGTGCTTTCGATGCGCAGGGCAGTCACGATCCCGGTCCCGGCGAACCGGATGCACGCTACCGCAAATACACCGCAACCCTGAGCTATTTGCAGCCGTTCAAATTACTCGGTGAGTCCTTCAGCTTCAGCAGCCTGATGACCGGCCAGCGCAGCGAAGATGTGCTGTTCAGCCCACAGCGCACCAGCCTCGGCGGCTCGGCGTCGATCCGCGGCTACAAGGATCAATCGCTGTCCGGCGACAGTGGTGGCTACTGGCGCAACGACCTGCGCTGGAGCCGCCCGGTGACCGCCGAATGGCTGCAACCGGTGTTCGCCGAATACGGCACCAGCTTCGGTTACGACCAGGGCGTGATTCGCGGCGATCGCTACAACGGCGATCAGCACGGACGCATGTCGAGCAACTCGCTGGAGTTGTTCGCACGTGGTCAGCATGTGGCCGCCAGCGTGACTTTCGCGCATTCCCTGGAACGACCGGACGCGCTGACCGAGGGTGAAGCGCCGATCTATTTCCGCCTGGATTTCTTCATTTAATTTTTGCCCGCTTCGAGATTCTGATATGGACATTCGCCACCTGGCCTTCCTGGCTAGCCAACCTTCTGCGGCCGTAAAAAAGCGCGAGCAATTCTGGGGCATGCCCAAGCGTGGTCTGGCCTTTTTGCTGGCGAACGTCATGTTCTGGCAACCGGTGTGGGCGCAGGCGGACGGCATCGTTGTCAGTGCACCCGGCACCAGTCTGGATCGCGCCGGCAATGGCGTGCCAATCGTCAACATCGCAGCGCCCAATGGCAGTGGCCTGTCGCATAACCAGTTCCACGACTACAACGTCGGTGCGCAAGGCGTCATCCTCAACAACGCCACCGACCGCATGCAACAGACGCAACTGGGCGGGATCATTCTCGGCAACCCGAACCTGCGTGGCGCAGCGGCACAAACCATCCTCAACGAAGTCAATGGCGGCAGCCCGAGCCAGTTGCGCGGCTACACCGAAGTCGCAGGGCAATCGGCACGGGTGATCGTTTCCAATCCTTACGGCATCAGTTGCAACGGTTGCGGTTTCATCAACACGCCACGTGTCACGCTGACCACCGGTAAACCGGTGCTCGACAACGGTCGCCTGGAGCGCTTTCAGGTCGATCAGGGAAGCGTTTCGATTGACGGCGTCGGTCTTGATGCGAGCAACGTCGACAGTTTCGAAATCATTACCCGCAGTGCGCAGATCAATGCACAGATCCACGCAAAAAACCTGAACATCACCACCGGCCGCAACGACGTCAACGCCGACACGCTCAGCGCCACCGCCCGTGCCGATGACGGCAGCGCCAGACCACAACTGGCCATCGACTCCTCGGCGCTCGGCGGCATGTATGCCGGTGCAATCAAACTGGTCGGCACCGAGCAGGGCGTTGGCGTGAAGCTGGCAGGGGATCTTGCCGCCAGCGCAGGTGACATCCGGATCGACGCCAATGGCCAACTGACCCTGGCCAAAGTCACGGCGGGTAATGCCGTCGATGTAAAGGCCAAAAGTCTCGATGCCCAGGGCGCGGTTTATGCCGGTACGCAGGTCACCGTACAAACCGCCGAAGACCTGATCAATCGCCAAAGCCTCGCTGCCCGTGACCGCGTCAGCCTGAGCAGTGGCGGCAGGCTGACCAATACCGGTGTGATTGAAGCCGGGGTAAGCGCAGACAACAGCCGCAACGCCAATGGTGATCTGTCGATCAACAGTGCTTCGGTGAGCAACAGTGGCAGCGTGTTGGCCAGCCGAACCCTGACCGCCAGCGCAGCCGCAACGTTCGAGAACCAGAACGGTACCGTGCAGGCTCAAGACCTCACTCTGAACGCGGCGCGCTTGGTCAACCAAGGTGTGAATGCGCGTGTTTATGGTGAAACCCGTCTGGTCGTGAGCGCGCCGGCCATCGTCAACCTCAGCGGCCTGATTCGCTTCGCCGATGGGCAAGCGGCAACACTGGTGGTCGACAGTATCGACAACCGTCAGGGCCGTATCGAAATCGCCGTCGGCAGCCTCAAGCTCAATGCTCAGGAGGTAAAAAACACCGGCGGCAAAGTGATCGCCGGTCGCCTCGACGTGGACGCCCGTCAACTGGACAACAGCGGCGGCCTGATCGGCGCCAGCGACGGTGAGGCCAAGGTTGTCGCCCGCGAACGTCTGAATAACGGCGCGGGCAAGATCCAGGCGAAAACCACGCTGGCACTGTCGGGAGGGGAGTTGCTCAATCAGGGTGGGACGCTGGCTGCCGACGACATTCACGTCACGGCCACTCGCCTTGATAACAGCGCCAAGGGTGTGATCAGCGCGGAAAACGGTGCTGCTGATCTGACGCTGATGCAGGATTTCGACAACCACGACGGCAAGGTGCAAGCCTCGGATCGCTTGACCGTCACTGCGCAGAGCATCAACAACCGCAACGCAAGTCTGACGGGCAAAACCCTCGAGGTGGCCAGTCGCGGCACGCTGGATAATACGCAAGGCACGATTTCGTCCGATGACAGCGTGGTTTCCAGTGCAGACCTGGATAACAGCCTTGGCCTGATCCAGGGGACCGATCGCCTGAGCCTGACCGCGCAGGATCTGCAAAACGCCAGCGGCCAACTTTTGGGCGGCATCGTCGACGCTAAACTGCTCAATCTGACCGGCAACAACGACGGCACGCTCAGCGCCGAAACCGGGCAACTGACGCTCCACGTCCAGCAGCACTTGAACAACGCATTGGGCCGTCTGCAATCCATCAAAGGCGATGTGGAACTGCGTGCCAGCTCTGTCGATAACCGTGGCGGTGTAGTCGCCGCCCGGCAATTGCTGGTGTTGGCCAAGGACGGACACGTCGACAACCGTGGCGGGCGGATGATCGCCGACGGCCTGGAGTTGCACGCGGCCAGCCTTGATAACCGTGCCAACGGGTTGTTGGCCGCAGGTGCCGATGGCGCGCGGTTGATCCTCAAGCAAACCTCGCCGGGCCAGTCGCAACTGCTGAATCAACAGGGCCGGATTCAGAGCGAAGGTCAGTTGCACATCGACGGTGACGAGGTCGACAACAGCGCCGGTGTCCTGCTTGGCAACGCTATCGACATCAATGCCAAACAACTTGGCAACAACGACAAGGGCGGCATCGTCGGTAATGGCGGCGATGTCGTCCTCAACATTGCCGGAGTCTTCAGCAACGTCACCGGTCTGGTCGACGCTGGCGCACAGCGCTTGCTCCTTGATCAACTGACCTCGCTGGATAACCGGGGCGGCACCCTGCAAGGCAAGCGCCTGGACATCAATAGCGCCTGGATCAACAACAACGCTGCCGGGCAGATCATCGCTGGCAGCGACGGCCTGAAGATTACTGGCAAAACACTGCTCAATCAGCAAGGTGTGATTCTGGCCAACGGCAGCCATGCCGAACTGGCGCTGAACAACGGCAATTTGCAAAACCAGGGCGGCACGCTGCAAGCCGACTCGGTGAGCATCACCAGTGCCGACCTCGACAACAGTGCAGCCAGCGGCAAGGCCGGGCTGATTTCCAGCCTGATTGATGACTTGACGTTGACCGTGACGCGCCTGGCTAACCGCGCCGGCAAGATGTTCGGCAAGGATCAGGTGATCTTCACTGGTGCCAGCCTGGACAACACCAGCGGCGAGATCAGCGGTAATCAGCTGGGGCTCGAAGCCGTCGGGCAGGTTCTCAATCAGGGCGGCCTGATCGAATCGGCAAACAGCCTCAAGCTGACTGCCTACGGCTTGGATAACAGCGCCGGTGGCCAGCTCCGCGCCCTCGGTGGCGCTGCGAGTCAGATCAAGCTGACCGGCAATCTGAACAACCAGAGCGGCGTGATCGAAATCGGCAGTCAGGACCTGCTGCTGTCTGGTGCCGAAATCAATAACTTCAGCGGCAATGTGCGCCATGCGGCGCAGGGCCTTTTCGATCTGGATGTCAGCCAACTGACCAACAACCAGGGCAGTCTCACCGGGCTGGGCAATGGTGTATGGGATGTCGGCTCGGTCAACGGCGTTGGCACCTGGCAACTGAACGGCGGGCTGACCTACACCAGTGCGCAGAACCTGACGCTCAATGCTGGCGAGCGGATCGCCAGTGCTTCGGCGCTCAGCCTCAACGTGGCCAACCTGAACAATGCCGGACAATTGCTCAGCGGCGGCGATCTGGCGCTGACCCTCGGCGGCAATCTGCTCAACAGCGGCAAAGTCTCCGCGCAGCAGAAACTCACGATCAGCGCCAGCGACGTGATCCAGCAGGACGGGCGACTGGTCAGCGGCGGCGACACCGTCATGAACTTGCGCGGCACACTGGACAATCTCGGTCGCCTGATCGCCAACCAGAACCTCACGGTGACGGCGGCACGGATCAATAACAAAGGCACCCTCGGCGCCCAAGGCAATCTCGAATTCACCGCCGCCAACGGTCTCTACAACGATGCCGACACGCTGCTGTTCAGCGGCGGCACGATGAAGCTGCACGGCAACAGCCTGAATAACTATTACGGCGATATTTACAGCCGCGGCAACATGAGCTTCGACGCTGTCGATGGCGGGCGCGCGGCGTTGTTCAGCAACTTGTCGGGCACCATCGAAGGCGAGGGTGACGTCGACATCAACGCGGTTTCCTTCGAAAACGCCAAAGCCGAGTTCGAGCTGACTTCCGGTCAGTCGTCCGGCAGTTTGAGCTGGGTGTGCGGTCAGCACTGCGATGGTGGTGATGGCTGGAAGCGCGGCACCATCACCATCACTACCCAATTCAACGACGAGGTGCTCAAGGACTCGCGTGCGGCGCGATTCGTGGCAGGCAAGAACTTCACCATCCACGCCAACCAGGTTGAAAACCGTTACAGCCTGCTGGCCGCCAACGGCGACCTGACCGTGACGGCTGACAGCCTGCTGAACCAGGGCGCGGAGTCGCGTTCGGGGACGCGAGTGGTGAAAAGGGGCACCCCTGGGCGTATCGACAACAGCCTCTGGGACAAGATGGAGTTCGTCGATGTTCCGGCGTTCAACGCGGCTACCGCGGCCGGCAACTTCGATCAGGCGCGGTTCGATGAACTGATCAGTCGCTCCAGTGATTCGCGATTCTCTTTGATGAGTGACGTCACCACCTGGAATGCAAACGGCAACGCCGTTTACGCTGCGGTGATGCAGGCCGGCGGCAAGGTCAAGCTCGACGTCACCAACAGCATCCAGAACGGCACGCTATACGACAACACTTATGATCAACTGACAGGTTCCCTGGCCAGCGACCAGACAGACGCGGTCGGCGGCATCAACATCAACCTGGGCAAACGTAGCACCGACGCTGTCGCCCAAACCTCCAGATCCGTTACCCGTATCGAGCATGTCGACGCCGATGGCGTGAAGCAGATCAGCTTCACACCGGTGGACTTCAAAGGTGTGCCGTTCGCCGCAGTCGACCCGACGGCTTCCTCGACCTTCCGGTTGCCGAAAGGCCCGTACGGCATGTTCGTGCAAAGCACGAATCCGCAGAGCCGTTATCTGATCGAAACCAACCCAGAGCTGACTCAGGCGACGGCGTTCATGAGCTCCGACTACCTGCTCGGCAAGCTCGACTTCAGCGCCGACGAAGCGGCGCGTCGCCTCGGTGACGGTCGCTATGAATCGCGGCTGATCAGCGACGCCGTCATGGCCCAGACCGGCCAGCGTTTTCTCGCCGGTGGCCTGGAGAACGACTACGAGCAATTTCGTTATCTGATGGATAACGCGCTCGCCAGCAAAAACCAACTGAACCTGTCGGTCGGCGTCAGCCTGGCCTCGGCGCAGGTCGCTGCGCTGACCCACGACATTGTCTGGATGGAAGAGCGCATCGTCGACGGCCAGAAAGTGCTGGTGCCGGTGTTGTATCTGGCGCAGGCCGAGTCGCGCAACGTGCGCGGTGGCAGCCTGATTCAGGGCCGAGATCTGGAAATGCTGGCCGGTAGCGATCTGGTCAACGTCGGCACATTGAAGGCCAGCAACGACGTGTCCGTCGACGTCAAGGGCAGCCTCTATCAGGGCGGTCTGGTGGAAGCCGATGAGCGTATCAAACTCATGGCCACCGACAGCATTCGCAACGCACTGGCCGGCGAAATCCGTGGCAATCAGGTCGAACTGACGACACTCAAGGGCGATATCGTCAACGATCGTACCGCCATCGCTGTGCGTGATGGCAGCGGCATGCGCACCCTTGTCGACGACGGCGGCTTCATCAGCGCTCGCGACAGCCTGACCATCAAGTCCGGACAGGATCTGACCAACGCGTCTGCCATCAGCAGCGGCGGTGACGCCAGCCTGAGTGCAGCGCGCGACATCAACCTGTTGGCGACACGCGACGAAGACGAACTCCACGAATCATTCGATGGCGGCCACCGCTCAGTCATTACCTCCACCGTGGAAAACCTCGCGTCGACAGTGAAAACCGGCGGCGACCTGAAGCTCGATGCCGGTCGCGACATCAACGTCGTCGCCAGCACAGCCGAAGCCACCGGCAACCTCGCCGCCGAGGCCAAGCGCGACATCAACATGTCCTCGGCCGGAGATGAACACAACGTTGAAACCCATAGCAAGGACGGCAAGAAACGTGTCCATGAACAGGATGACCACACTGTTCAGAAAGCAGCTGAGTTCATCGCCGGCGGCGACGTAAAAACCAGTTCCGGGCGTGACACCACACTGGTCGCGAGCAAAATCAGCGCAGGCAATGAAGCCTACGTCTACGCCGGTAACGACCTCAATCTGCTGGCCGCGCAGAACAAGGACCACACCCTTTACGACATGAAGGAGAAGGGCGGTTTCGGCAACCTGAAACTCCAGCGCGACGAAGTCACCCAGGTCACCCACGTCGGCAGCGAAATCAAGAGCGGCGGCAACCTGTCTCTGGTCAGCCTGGGCGACCAGCATTACCAGGTGGCCAAACTCGACAGCGGCAAGGACATCCTCCTCGACAGCGGCGGCGCCATCACCTTCGAAGGGGTGAAGGATCTGCATGACGAGAGCCATACCAAAACCAACAACAACGCCGCATGGGTCTCGGCCAAGGGTCGCGGCAACACCGACGAAACCCTGCGCCAGACGCAGATGATCGCCAAGGGCAACATCGTCCTGAAAGCGGTCGATGGGCTGAAGATTGACATCAAGGATGTGAGTCAGGAGTCCGTCAGCCAGACCATTGATGCGATGGTCAAGGCTGATCCGCAACTGGCGTGGTTGAAGGATGCGGAGGCTCGGGGAGATGTTGATTGGCGGCGCGTGAAGGAGATTCACGAGTCGTTTAAATACGAGAACTCGGGCGTCGGGCCAGCGGCGCAAATTGCCATCGCCATCATGATGTCTTTTGTGATGGGGCCGGCAGGACTGGGCTTGGTCGGCGGTGGCTTCGGCGGCGCATTCGCCACAACTCTCGCTACGACGGGCGTGACAAGCACGATCAGCAATAAAGGGAACCTCGGCGCTGCATTCAAGGAAACATTCAGCGCCGACAGTCTCAAGAACGCAGCTATCGCTGGCTTCACCGCAGGCATGCTTGATTATGCCGATGCCAATTGGTTTACAGCGGGGGGCAGCAAAGCCGCAAGTATTCTGACCAGCAGTAATTTTACCGACGTAGCGATCCGAACTGCGGGTCGCGCGTTCATTTCCAGTGGCATCTCTACCACCATTGGTGGCGGAAGTTTTGCTGACAACTTTGGTTCCGCGTTGCTGGGAGAAGCGGGCAGTGTCGCGATGGCGACCGGGTTCAATTTCGTTGGCGATCAAACGATCAAGTTCCCGGAAGGTGGCGTAGTAAAAGTTGTCGCGCATGCGCTGATGGGCGGTTTGATTTCCGAAGTAACTGGCGGGGATTTTGCTACCGGTGCGGCGGCTGCTGGGCTGAATGAAGCTGCGATGAATACGCTGGTGAAGTTCGCCGCTGGCAATGATCAGCTGCAGGTGATGTTGTCCCAACTCACGGGTGTTCTTGCAGCGGCCCTCGTTGATGGCAATTCACAGTTGGGAGCCAGCATCGCCGGGAGTGCCACGACTTATAACTATCTCTACCACCGTGAGGTGAAAGAGATGCTCGCTGAGATGGACAGCAAGACCACGGATAAGGAAAAGCTTGCTGTCAGGGATAAATATGAAGCGCTTGACAAGCAAAGAGAGTTAGAGCTGGACGAGTTTTGTAAAGGGGCACCTGATACCTGCCGTCAAATCTCCCACGATTTGGCCGACGATGACGAAAAGTTCTCGAAGCTGATAGCGACGCTACGAAGTGAAGGCAAAAGTGGAGAAGCCTATTGGGTAGGAGTTGTTCAGGGAGGGAATCTAAACTCCACTGGGTCAATAGCCTCCATCGTGAATTTACAGGAAGGTGGTTTCTTTGCAAAATTGGGTGCTGTCGCGATCCAGATGGGGGGTGGAATTTTTCCGGGTAGGGCAACCGGGAAAGGTACGACTGCCACAAAGGAAGCCGACGTAAAGGGTACGGGTGGTGTAAAAGGAAACGAAGCGTCCAAAGCACCGGTTCAAGAACTTGAGGTTGACTCCTATAAGAATCTCAAGTCAAGAGAAGTAGTTGCTGACGGGTTAGAGCACGACCACATCCCTTCCTTTGCTGCATTGCGTACGGCAAAAGAAGCTGAATTAGGTCGTCCCCTTACAGAGGTGGAGGCCAAATCGCTTTACCAAAACGCAACAGCCGTGGAGGTTCCTCGCGATGTCCACATTGCGGGTCCCACGTATGGGGGTAAAAATACCCGTGCACAGGTTCAACAGGACGCCATTGATCTGTGCGGCGCGGTGTGCCGTGATACAGACGCATTGCGAGAAAATTTACGCAATCGAGGTTATGATTCAAAAATTGTCGATGAGACAATTAAAAAAATAGTGGAAAGAAATCGAGAGATTGGGGTTATCAAATAATGAATACTTGGTCTGACTTTATTCACGCTCTCGGTCAAGATGAGAATGGATCAGTCATCACGGGTCTATGGCAACGTTTTGAAGAAAAGCCCGTCATTTCAGAGACTCCTGATGCCTATAATGATCCAGGCGGGAAAACAAAATATTACAAGTTTATAAAGTCTGGGATAGAGCTTGGGTTTCGTGCGGGACAATTAAATCACATTCATTTTTTTGTGCAGGAGGATGAAGGCTATTCACCGTATAACGAATATGTGCTTGATCGGGCTGCTCATGCTTGGACTGCCAAAAATGTCACTCAGGTATTGGGTACGGCAGACGCAGGAGCATCTGCTAAAGTTGATATGTTGATTGGTAAAGTCCGGCAGTGGTGCAAATATCAGTTTTCAACATACGATCTACGTATGGAGTTTTCAGAGGATGGTAAGTTGTGGAAGGTAACCCTGATTGCTAAGGGTTAGGTGAAGGAAAATTACGTTGAAACGGTATTGGAAGAGTGTGGATGAATGGGGGCAGGCCACGTTGAAAAAGTACTCCAAAACGTGGTCTGTCCGCATTTTCCCCCGACCATTCAGCAGCCTAGCCGAGTAATTCAAAGTGTCGACAAACGGGGCAACCCTCAGCCCGGAGCCATTTATGAGTTTGAGGTTCCCGCTTCAGGTGGCGGTACGCGGACAGTGAGAATTCGTGACGACACAGCGGGACATGATTGCGGGGAAGGTGATCCGCAAAATCGCGGGGCGCATTTTAACGACGAAGCGGGAAATTATTATCATTACTAAAATCAAAATTTTGGGAGAAAATGACGTATCTGATTCGAATCAGACAATCAATCTGAATGAGGGTAACGGAAAATGCAGATTAAAGTTGTCTGCAGCTAGTTTTATTGCGTCGAAGCCTCATGAGTCATTGGAAACAATATTCGACTTCATACATGAACGCGTTGTCGAAAATATGCCGGGATATGCAGCCTGGTTGCTTTTGGGTAACTCGGCTTGGCAGCCAGGCACGAGAATCGTCAAATATTTAGGGCTATGGGGTGGGTTCAAATCACGGGGGATTGAAGTTCCCCAAGGAAGTCATTCGATAGTGCATACCATGGAGCGCGATGGGAAGCTAAAGTTTTTTGGAGGTATTCGCCTATCGGATCTTTTAGATGGGACAATTCTGGAGGCGTTCTTGGCTGAGAGATGTTCTTATGTAGCCATTGTGCCTATAGATTTGGATATGGAAGAAGCCTTACTCATTGGCTGGTCTGGAAAGATTTCGGAAGATCTGATGCTCTTCGAATATGTGGCGGAGGGGAACGGACTGTTAATGGCAAAGATTGGTGAATTTGATGATCTTGATAGAGGAGTTGTCGCTGTCGGAAAACGACAAGTGCTGGATGATCTTTTATCAAACTTTGATAATTCGTAAAACCGAATTTCGCTATTTTTTCTCCTTCTGAGCTCCGCGCAGGTCGCCACGCTGATTGTCGATATCGTCTGAGAGATAAATGGGTGCAGACCACGTTGAATGCAAAAGCTGGGTACTCTTGGGGGGGAAGGGAACAGACCACGTATAGAAGGCACTCGAAAACATGGTCTGTCCCCGTTTCCTCAATACTCAACAGAGCAATAAATTCGGAAGCGAAATTTCGAACAAGGGTAAATAGGGACAGGCCACGTTTAAAACGCACTCCAAAACGTGGTCTGTCCCCGTTTCCCCACGTATGGAAAACTACCAAGTGCAGCCGATCTTGAGTCGGTTGGCGTCAAGGTTATCCAGGATGGAGGTCTAGATGCTCGATTCTCGGGGCACACGTTCCTACGCACAGACGGTAGTAAGATTACTGATCTCCATAGTATGAAAACCATCGTTCTAGAGAAAATAAAATGATAGTTTCAGCGATGTTTGATTCCCTCGTCACATTTGACTGCGTATATGGAGGCTTTGAGCTCGAAAATGGAGTAGTTCGCCTTTATGTCGAAAGAGGCCTAGCCTTGAAAAAAACGAAGTTGGTAACAGCGGCGGATGGCGCTCGGATCGTACAGTGTGATGAAGATGAGTGTCCTAAGGGCGAAAGTATTTTTCCTGTTCATTACATTTACGATCCCGCTAGAGATGTGGAGTATGTTGAATGGAGTCTTGTAAATGGTTTGTTACACGCTCGAAGCGAGGGTGGTGAATGGGTCAGATACGAGAGCGAGAGTGAAGGTTTGCACGCAATGCATGAATATGTGGGTGACTGCTGGCTGGTCTTTTCTGGTGTGAGTGTGTTGAGAAAAGTTATCTATGAATATTCTCTCGATCGAAAGAGTTCCTCAGGTAATGAGTTTGTCGAGGAGTTTATTAGTGGGCCTAAAGTCGATAAGTCTGCAAGTGAGTATTTTCTTGAGGGTGAAATAAACGTTTTGCCTGGGCCAGGATGGATGTCTTTGAAAATTGATGCAGATTCGTTTCATATCGAGATTCCCGACGATTGAAAGAAAAGCGGATAAATGGGGACCGGATAAATGGGGAAAGACCACCTTTCGAGAGACAAACGGGGACAGGCCACCTTCAAATTCGCGTCGAGCGTAAAAGCGGCGGTGACCTGCAGCTCGATGCCGTCGCAACATCTATTTGTCCTCGGCCGGAGATGAATACAACGTCGAAACCCATAGCAAGGACGGCAAGAAACGTGTCCATGAACAGGACGACCACACTGTTCAGAAAGCCGCCGAGTTCATCGCCGGCGGCGACGTAAAAACCAGTTCCGGCCGTGACACCACACTGGTCGCGAGCAAAATCAGCGCAGGCAATGAAGCCTACGTCTACGCCGGTAACGACCTCAATCTGCTGGCCGCGCAGAATAGGGACCACACGCTCTATGACATGAAGGAGAAGGGCGGTTTCGGCAACCTGAAACTCCAGCGCGACGAAGTCACCCAGGTCACCCACGTCGGCAGCGAAATCAAGACCGGCGGCAACCTGTCTCTGGTCAGCCTGGGCGACCAGCATTACCAGGTGGCCAAACTCGACAGCGGCAAGGACATCCTCCTCGACAGCGGCGGCGCCATCACCTTCGAAGGGGTGAAGGATCTGCATGACGAGAGCCATACCAAAACCAACAACAACGCGGCGTGGGTCTCGGCCAAGGGTCGCGGCAACACCGACGAAACCCTGCGCCAGACGCAGATGATCGCCAAGGGCAACATCGTCCTGAAAGCGGTCGATGGGCTGAAGATTGATATCAAGGATGTGAGTCAGGAGTCCGTCAGCCAGACCATTGATGCGATGGTCAAGGCTGATCCGCAACTGGCGTGGTTGAAGGATGCGGAGGCTCGGGGAGATGTTGATTGGCGGCGCGTGAAGGAGATTCACGAGTCGTTTAAATACAGCAACTCGGGGCTTGGCCCGGCGTCCCAAATGATCATTGCGATCGTGATGGCTGCGGTTGTTGGACCGGCAGCTTTGACGGCGATGAGTGGGATGGGCACGTTCTGGGCGGCATCTTATGCTGCTGTAGCTACCGGAGCAGCGACAAATGCCGCCACCAGTTTTATCAATAACGGTGGCAACCTTGGCGCTGTATTCAAAGATGTAACGTCTTCTGATGCGCTGGCTGGCTATGTTATTTCAGGAGTAACTGCTGGCCTGACGGCGGGCTACTTCGACAGCATTCTCAAGACCACAACAAATCCGATAACCGGCCAAGTCATGACTGACTTGAGCAGTCTGGAAGGCATTGGCCGTTTCGCCGGTAACCAGCTGCTGCAGAACATGACTTCCACTGTTTTGGGCGCGACTTTCGGTCAGCACGCGGATTTCGGTAATGCGTTGACGGGCGCTCTGTTGAGTACTCTGAACGCCGCGGCATTCAATGCTGTAGGCGATTTTGCTGCTAAACAGGGCTGGAAAGACGGCAGTCTCGAAAAAATCGCATTGCACGCGGTTGTTGGAGGGTTGCTGACTGAAGCTGCGGGTGGCGATTTCAAAACGGGTGCATTGGCGGCGGGTGCAAATGAGGCTCTGGTTACACAGTTGGCGACGCTGGTCAAGAACGACAGCAACCTGTTGTCGATGTCCTCCCAACTAGTGGGTATCGCTGCGGCAGCCGTAAGCGACGGTAACCTTCAAGAGGGCGCGACTATTGCGAAGGACGCTACTAACTACAACTACCTTATGCACCACGAAATCGTGGAAATGCTGGATGAGCAGGCAAAATGCGCATCCGAGACGTGCAAAGCAGAAGTGCGAGAGCGTTATGCCAATCTGGATGAGCAGCGAAATGCGGAGTTGGGTAGCCTCTGTCAGAAAAACTTGAGTGCCTGCAAGCAGCTTTCGGATCAGCTCCTAGCCGATCAGCCAAAAATTCGCGAACTGGCAGAGCAGCTGAGGCTCAGTGGGGATATATGTGCAGCTGCAAACGTAGGCTGGATCATTACGGAGAATAACCAAACTGCGCAAAACACGATCATCAGAGAGATTGTAGTTCAGCGTGATGGTGAAAGCGCCGCGTTTTGGGCAGATGCCGCAGGCGTAGCCGCAGATGTCGCGGGCGGTGGTAAACCGGGCGGTAGCAAAGGAACGACCAAAAACAGCGCTTCTCATTCACCAGATGTCGACGGTAATCTTGGTGGGTCTGGAGGCGTAAAGGGCGCGGGTGATATTGTTGTGCGCAGCGATGACGATTTCAGTGCCACCGTGAATGGAAACGGAAAACCGAAAGCGCATCTTAACGAAAATGGCGATTTAGTTCCGCCAAATATAGACGGGACCGGTAGCGTTCAATCACATGTACGCGGTGGTAACGCTGAAAACTCGCCGTATATTTCTGTTACCGACCCGAGCACAACGTCAAACCCAAAAGATTACGGTACGAACAAAATTGAGATTGACGTAAAAAGATTGCAACAGGACATTGATTCCGGTGTATTGCCAAACACTAAATTTTTGACAAATCAGGAAGTGACAACGGAGTTGCAGACGAAAGTCGATGCGGCGCGTGATAAATTTACGAACAATCCCACGCCAAAAAATCAAACCTCATTAGACAGAGCAGAGACAGATTTGGCAAGCGCTGCGAGGGATGGGGAATGTTTGATCAAAGGTTGTGTTCCGGCTGACTACATTAAACCGGTGAAAAAATAGGTGAAGGCGATGGATCCCAAAACATACGAACTGCTCAATGGTATTCCGGAACACGCCGATTACGCTGTGGAGGCGGGTGACCTTGACCGAGAAGACATTTCAGAAGAAAGAATGGCCGCAGTGAGGCAACTGCTCAACAGTGGGAATGAAATGGAGCGTTTTCAGGCTTCTAAACTTCTCACCAGCTGGGGCGTCCATGACGGCTTGATAGTGCTGGAAGAATATATGCGTCGCCCAGAGATTATTGAGGGTATTTATACCCATAGACTCCATGGGTACGATGATACATATCGGCATATATTGATGGCAGTGACGATGTATTTCGCAAATGCCGCTGAGGTCAGTGGAAAGGAATTAGCGAGGCGTCAGGTATATGATGTGCTTTCAAAAATAATCGCTCTGGCCAACGAGAGGCCTTTTGAAATATCGGAAATATATTCTTTCGTGCATCGTGAAAAGTATTCAGAGTACCTACCGCTGCTGAAGCAGCATTTGATCGCAATGGTTGAACATCCGGAACTTCATCGGTGGAAAATCAAGGATGCCATTGGTTTGATAATGGAATTTGATGCTGATTTTGTCAGAGCCTTATTGTCTGAGAAAAATAAAATTCTGGAAAATTTTGTGAAAAAATAAAAAATCAAATTTTCTGTGAAAAAGAATAGGTGGGGGTAGGTCACGTTTAGAAAACACTCTAAAAACTTGGTCTGTCCCCATTTCTCACTATTGAAGGCGGGTCTGACATTTATAATCATTTTTTTGGGGCGGTAGCCCGTCTAATTACAACCCGGTGAAGGACGCATTTTCCTACATTCCCGGAGGGTATGGCCCTGCAGTATATAGTGGCGGGGATCTTGTGTTTTCAGTTGGAGCAGGTTTTGTAAAAGTATCTTTGAAAGTCATCGCTGCGGATGGCCTCAGGTGAACTTCCTTGTTTGGTGTGACTGTGGTGCGAAATAAAAAATATTGTGCTTTAGCTGATTATGTACTTAAGTCTGGCAGGGTTCGTTTGGACTGTATTCATGACGATTACTTTAGTTATGGTTTTCTTGTTGATGGCTGTTATGTATTTGTTTTTTGAACCGGATTTTGAAATGGTGTTTAAATAGTTGTGCCTGCCGTTGTCTATTCTCATGTCTGTATATTGGGCTTCCAGCAAACTTTCAAAAATCAAAGATTATGTTGAAGGGGCGTAAAGGGGCGGAACACGAGGCTGATCGAGCATTGGTTAGCTCGCTCCCTGGTTACTTGTCTCGATGACTTACGTTAGATAAAATGATTGATGATTTTTCATGAGTGTCTTTAAGACTTAGAGTCAGAAGTGGTTGACCAGATTAGTGCCGCGACCAATGGAAGTAATGTTTTTGGCGGCCCAAAGTTTGCTGTTGAAGTCGAGGCAATGATCGGTCGTCGTGTGCAGCGAGGGAGCCCGGGACGGCCGAAAAAATCTACCATTTAGTAAAAGGTGGGCTGTCCCCCTTTTTCCCAAGAAGAATTTTTAGAGTTTAAGAAATGACCATTGATCAAGAAGTTTTTGATGACCTGTGGGACGGCAAAAAAAGTATCGGTTTTTTTGTTCAGTCAGCTCAGTGCTACTGGGTTGTTGATGAAAAACGTAATTTTACGCTTGACGTTGACAAGAGTCTTAGAGCGTCATTGAGTAACGGAACTATGACGCAAGAGCAATACGAACGATCCTGCCTGAAATTCAGGAATGGAATCTTGAAGATGACAGCTGAGAACTTTCCTTCGTATCTTCAAGGGCCGAGTGTGAAGATTTTGTTGTCTTCCGAATTGCAAGGCTTTATTGGGGCTGAGTCGGATGTTTTCGAAAGAATTGAAAACTACTATCTCACAGGCGAAGGTCTGGATTCGGAATTGTTCAAAAATGCAAATGTCATACGCTCGCGGCTTCCTCTGTTTTACGTGAATTTTGATCGAAAGATTTTCATGCATGTGGATGACGGTCGATTTCATGAGGAGTATGTGCATCCGGGTTGGATTGCTGAATCTAGCGATTTCAGCTACTTGATTCCGTCACGAGAAAAGTATTGGGTGGATGCAGGTAAAGATTTTTGGAAAGTCCGTTTTTTATAAACTAAATGCTGATATTTAATATATTGGAGGGTAAATTGGCGCAGGCCACCTTTGAATCACCTTTCAATTCGTGTCGAACGTAAAAAAAGCGAAAAAAAGGGGACCGTCCCCTTTTGTCACCGGCGGCGGTACAAAAGGCGCTAGGAGTAACATTGAAATGATTTACGGCGATCCGTTTATATTCTCAATTCAGTTTGATGTAGTGAGGGATTGGACTGATTCAAGTTGTTTCTGGGTAAACGGCTTGTTTTCGTTGTTTGTTGGTGGGGAAAGGCTCCTTGATGTCGTGGATGTCGTCGAACTTAAAACTGCCGTGAACTTCTACGCAAAAATGGAATTTGAAAATATAGAGGAGGGCGATTCAGCGATTTCTGCAAAAGAATTATTTGCTTCCGCGCATCGTTATTTCTTCAAAGGGGAGTCCGCCATTTTAGAAGGCGTGCAAGATATGACGTGCACCTTCTTGGGGGACGCCGGTCTGTTTATTTATTTTCAAAAAACGGAGCATGCGGACAGGCTGGTCTGGAGTAAAGACTTTGGCAACCTTGTCCATGAGGCGTTGCTGCCTCGGGGGGCAGTGAATGGCGTAATTGAAGGTATTGATGAATTTTAGAGTTCGCAGCGGCATGGATGGGCAGAATGTCCTGATGTTCAAGTCCATTACTGTCTTTTGACTTTATTTAATGGTGGTTGTAGCGGGGCAGGTTTGTTGAGCCCGACAAATCTGGCCGCTACTCTTTGAAAGGGTAATAAAAATTGATTAAACCCGGACTTTTGCTGCCTTTTGTTTTCCTGATTGCAGGCTGCCATTCCAACGTCAGAGACTCTTCCCCCAGTCTTTTAAAGGAGGGTGTCCAACTTCAGCAAAAAACGGTAACACCAGATGCACAACACGCCAAAATCATCATGAAAGCGACAGGTTACACATACCCTGTCGAGTTCTCGGTTCGCCAGGCTTCAGATCCCGATCGGCGAATGGAAGTGCTGGGTACTGTGGTGGATTCCGGGCGGGGCAAGGTATTCGGCTGGATCGCCAAAGTCAGCGAAGCGGCCAATAGCGCCACGTTCAAGCACTTCCCTCAGTTGGAAACGCAAGCCAATGCCGACGAACCTTTCGAGGTGTCGGGGCGTTCCAACGGCATGGGCACTGGCAATACTTATAGCTGCGGGCCGCTGAACAGTACTTTTACCCCGGAGCGAAGCAAGGTCTACCTGGTGGAGTTTCAGTTTGTTGGGCAGGCTTGCGAGCAGCATGTTTACGATGTCACCCGGCCGGGTCAGCGTAGCCTCATCGGAACCTGAGCCATTTGAAATTAAATATTCATTTCCCTGACAACCTGATCTCCGATGACTTGCTCAGACAGCAACGGATTCCGTGTATTTGCAAGGTTTCAACGCAATTCGAAATTTCCTTCTCGGATACAGTCCCTGAATCATCCGGGATCGTATCGGGCTGGAGTCGTGAGGAACTGGAACGACGTGCGGTCGCCGGGGCGGGTGGTCAATACACCCACTATGCCAATGGTCTGATTACCTTGGGTAAAATTAGCGAAGGCTTGTACCAGATCATTGATCTTGAAATGTTCTACCGAAGTTTTGGTTGGTGCGCCGTTTTCCGAGATGGCCAATACGCACCCGCTGGCAATTTTTGGGACGACGAGCCGACGTAAAACTAAAACGCCCCGAACTCTGCCGGGGCGTTTTAATTTACCGGGCCGAGCCAGTAGGGGGTTACCGAAACGCCGGCACCACATCCCTGATAAACAACTCCAGCGACTTCTTCTTCTCTTCATGCGGCAAGCTGTTGTCACACCAGAAACTGAACTCATCCACCCCCAGTTCCTGGTAGTACTTGATGCGCGGAATGATCTCTTCCGGCGTACCAATCATCGCCGTCTTGTGCAGGCTCTCCAGCTCAAACTCCGGACGTCCGGCAAACTTCTCTTCCGGGCTCGGCGCGAGGAAGCCATTGACTGGTGTTTGCTTGTTGCCAAACCACGCATCAAAAGTGCGGTAGAAACGTGAGATCGCTTTGGCGCCTACTTTCCAGCCGTCCGGGTTATCAGCGGTGTGCACGTGGGTGTGGCGCAGCACCATCAATTGCGGGCGCGGTACGTCTGGGTTGTTGTCCAGCGCGGTCTGGAATTTGTTCTTCAGGTCGAGGACTTCTTCGTCGCCTTTCATCAATGGCGTGACCATGACGTTGCAGCCGTTGGCGACGGCGAAGTTGTGCGAGTCGGGGTCGCGGGCGGCGATCCACATGGGTGGGTTGGGCTTCTGGATCGGCTTCGGCACGCTGGTGGAGGTGGGGAATTTCCAGATGTCGCCGTCGTGGGCGTAGTCGCCTTGCCACAGGGCGCGGACCACCGGGACCATTTCGCGCAGGGCCTGGCCACCGCTGGAGGCTGGCATGCCGCCGGCCATGCGATCGAATTCAACTTGATAGGCGCCGCGCGCGAGGCCGACTTCCATGCGGCCGTTGCTGATGACGTCGAGCAGGGCGCATTCGCCGGCGACGCGCAGCGGGTGCCAGAACGGCGCGATGATGGTGCCGGCGCCGAGGTGGATGGTCGTGGTTTTCGCTGCGAGGTAGGCCAGCAGCGGCATCGGGCTTGGGGAGATGGTGTATTCCATGGCGTGGTGTTCGCCGATCCACACGGTGCTGAAACCGCCGGCCTCGGCCATCAGGGTCAGTTCGGTCAGGTCTTCGAACAGTTGGCGGTGGCTGACGCTTTCGTCCCAGCGTTCCATGTGTACGAACAGGGAAAATTTCATGACGCTACCTCGAGTCTTTTGTAATTGGCCGGTCGTGTGCGGGCCTGTCGAACTGACGTGAGCGCTGTGCGCTCGCGAGTCTTCTCACCATTCAGGCACGCCTTCGAGGACGGCTGTTCGGTTGATTGAATATTGGTATACCATAATACGGAATATCCGCAAAATATTTCTGACCGACACTTCGAACAAGGAAGGCGCAAGCAATGAACATAAAACAAAAACTGACTCTGGCGTTTGCGGTAATCGCCAGCCTGCCGGTGTTACTGGTGGCAGCGCTGATCATCCTCAATGTCCGCGAGGGCGCGCGCGACACCTTTACTGACAGCACCGGGCGCGAGGTGCGTCAGGTGGAAAACGCGATGCAGCTGTTTTTCGAGGGCATCAGCCAGAACGTTGCTTATCTGGCCGAGCATCCGCAACTGCAGAGCATCGACACCAGCCTTAAACGCTACCTGAGCAGCGACGCTGCGCAAGTGCCGATGGGGCCGCAGGATCAACAGCTGTTCAAGCTGTTCGACGGTCTGGCCAAGGCGCACCCGGCTTACACCTATCTATCTGTCGGCACCGAGCAAGGCGGTTATCTGTTCTGGCCGGGCGATGCGCAACTGGCCAACTACGATCCGCGCACCCGGCCCTGGTACAAAACCGCGATGGCCAATCCCGGCAAAACCCTGCGCACCGAGGCCTATTACTGGGCGGCGGATGACGTGGTGCTGGTGAGCACCGTACGCAGTTTCAACAACCAGTTGGGCAGCAATGCTGGCGTGGTCAATATCGATGTGTCGCTCAAGCAGTTGACCGACCTGGTCAAGCAGATCCGCCTCGGCGAGAGCGGTTATCTGATGTTGATGGAAGCCAACAACACCGTGCTGGTGGACCCAAGCGATCCGGCGCACAACTTCAAGAAACTCAGCGATCTCGGCGACGGTTATCAGCAACTGGCCGAGGCGGGCAAAGGCCTGGTCGAGGTGCAACTGGCCGGCGAGGATTACATGGCGCTGGTCTGGCCCTCGCAGGCGTTGGGCTGGCGGTTTGTCGGCTTGGTCAAGGCGAGCGAAGTGATGGCGGGGGCGACGCGTTTGACCTGGCTGATCGGCGTTATCGCTGTGGTTTGCGCATTGTTGTTTGCAATGGCCGGCGCTTGGTTTGCCGGACTGATGGTCAAGCCGATTCGTGGTGTCGCCAGTGGTCTCGAAGGTATTGCTCAAGGCGAGGGCGATCTGACTGCGCGACTGGAAGTACGCGGGCAGGATGAAACCGCGCAACTGGCCGGCTGGTTCAACCAGTTTCTCGAAGCGATTCGTACGTTGATTCAGCGCATCGGCCAAGCAGCGGGGCAGATTCACAGCAGCTCCGGCAGCGCCACCGAGGTCTCGGCGGAAATGGCCGACGTGGCTTCGCGTCAGCGTGAGGCGGTGGACATGGTTTCTACGGCGTTTCACGAAATGGTCGCCACGTCCAACGAGGTTGCGCGCTCGTGCAGTCAGGCGGCCGACTCGGCAGACAACGGTCAGCGTCAGGCACACACCGGGCAGCAGCAGATCGACGCGGCGGTAAGTAACGTCGGGCGCTTGAGTCAGGAGATCGGCCACAGCGCCGAGTCGATGCAGCATCTGGAGGAGGACAGCAACGACATCCAGTCGATCCTCGGCACGATTCGCTCGATTGCCGAGCAGACCAATCTGCTCGCGCTCAACGCCGCCATTGAGGCCGCGCGCGCCGGTGAACAGGGCAGGGGCTTTGCCGTGGTCGCCGATGAAGTTCGCGCGCTGGCCAAACGCACCTCGGATTCCACCGGTGAGATTGACGCACTGCTCGGCAATCTGGCGCGGCGCACCCACCAGATGGGCAAGCAGATGCACGCCAGCCTCGAGGTATCGCAGGAAACCGTGGTGTCGATCAACGCGGCGCGGGCGAGTTTTGAATTGATTCGTGAATCCGTTGACGTGATCCGCGACATGAACACGCAGATCGCCACGGCGGCGGAGGAACAGCATCAAGTGGCGGAGGACATCAATCGGCACATCAGCCAGATTCATGGTGATGCGCAGTTGGTGGCGAGCCTGGCGGATTCAACTCGGCAGGATGCGCAGAACCTGACGGCGTTGTCGCAGACGTTGAATCAGTTGGTGAGCCGGTTTAGGACCTGACACGGTCGCCCAGGCAACACCAAAACCTGTGGGAGCGAGCCTGCTCGCGAAGGCGTCGGGTCAGTCAAAAATATAACAACTGACCCATCGCTTTCGCGAGCAGGCTGGCTCCCACATGGGATATCCGAGATCTGGTGAAATCACGCCACAACCGGTAACGCACCCATCTTGCCGTGGCAATACACCAGCGGTCCGGCGACTTGCTCGGGGACGATCAGGTTCTTCACCGCGCCGACCATGATCGCGTGGTCGCCACCTTCGTATTCACGCCACAACTCGCACTCGATCACCGCCGTCGCATTGGCGAGGATCGGGTTGCCCAGTTCGCTCAACGTCCACTCGATGCCCTGCGCCTTGTCCTTGCCTTTGCGCGCGAAGGCATAGGCCTCGCTTTGCTGCACGCTGGACAACAGGTGAATCGCAAAGCGTTTGTTCTTGATCAGCACGGGATAGGAGTCGGAGCTGTAGTTGGGGCAGAACAGCACCAGCGCCGGGTCCATCGACAGCGAGCTGAACGCGCTGGCGGTCAGGCCGACGATCTGGCCGTCGTCGTCCAGCGTGGTGATGACGGTGACGCCGGACGGGAACGAGCCCATGACTTGTTTGTAAATGGCAGCATCGATCATTGGGTGGTCCTCGGGTGGTGTGACGCGGTTTTTATGGTTTGTAGGTCTGATGGTATACCGTAATACATATCTTGCAAGAGCTTTTCTGGTGAACCGATAAACGCGCCACTTTCGTCGGAAACTCAATGTTTACGGGGAGTTCAGCTAGCCGTGCAGGGGCGGGATCAGCGAGGATAGCGGATCAGACAGCGACAGAATCAGCGGATCAGGCTTGTGCAAAGTTTGGAATACCATAATATGGTCTGCATCTGAGGGGCGGCCCAAGAGTCCTCCCGGTTTGGCTTCATACAAAGATAAAAACAGACAAACTCGAGTTCATGCATATGTCCCAGATGTCCCGGCAAGATCCGTTGATCGAGAATCATACGGTCGATTACGTCCCACTCGCGGAACGCCACGGGAAGGCCCGCGATCTGTTCACTCTTTGGTTCAGCACCAACATCGCGCCACTGCCCATCGTCACCGGCGCCATGGTGGTTCAGGTGTTCCATCTGAATCTGTTCTGGGGGCTGCTGGCGATTGCGCTGGGGCACATGATCGGCGGCGTGGTGATTGCGCTGGCCTCGGCGCAGGGTCCGCGCATGGGCATTCCGCAAATGGTCCAGAGTCGCGGTCAGTTCGGCCGCTATGGCGCGCTGCTGATCGTGTTCTTCGCAGCGCTCATCTACATCGGTTTCTTCATTTCCAACATCGTGCTTGCCGGCAAATCCATCGTCGGCATTGCGCCGTCAGTGCCGGCACCGCTGAGCATTCTGATCGGCGCGCTGGCCGCTACCGCGATCGGTGTGATCGGCTACAACTTCATCCACACCCTCAACCGCATCGGCACCTGGGTGATGGGCGGCGCGTTGCTCGCGGGGTTCATCTACATCTTCGCCCATGACTTGCCGGCGGACTTCCTGACGCGCGGCAGTTTCAATCTCTCCGGTTGGCTGGCGACGGTGTCGCTGGGGATCATCTGGCAGATCAGCTTCTCGCCGTACGTCTCCGACTATTCGCGATATCTGCCAGCAGACATCGGTATCGCCAAACCCTTCTGGGCGACGTATCTGGGCGCGACGCTGGGCACGATTCTGTCGTTCAGTTTTGGCGCGGTGGCGGTACTGGCGACGCCGGAAGGCACTGAAGCGATGGCGGCGGTCAAGCAGTCCACCGGCTGGCTGGGGCCGATTCTGATGGTGCTGTTTCTGCTCAACATCATCAGCCACAACGCGCTCAATCTGTATGGCGCGGTGTTGTCGATCATCACCTCGATTCAGACCTTCGCCAGCCAGTGGACGCCGAGCATCAAGGTGCGCGTGGTGCTGTCGAGCGTGATCCTGACGGGATGCTGTGTGGTCGCCCTCGGCGCTTCGGCAGATTTCATTTCCCAATTCATCGGACTGATTCTCGCGCTGTTGCTGGTGCTGGTGCCGTGGGCGTCGATCAACCTGATCGATTTCTATCTGATCAAGCGCGGCAACTACGACATCGCCTCGATCTTCCGCGCTGACGGCGGGATCTACGGGCGCTTCAACCTGCACGCGATCATTGCCTATTTCATCGGCATCATCGTGCAGCTGCCGTTTGCCAACACCTCGCTGTACGTGGGGCCGTACGCCAATCTGGTGGAAGGTGCCGACCTGTCCTGGCTGGTCGGTCTGGTGGTAACGGTGCCGCTGTATTACTGCCTCGCAACCCGTGGTCAGGCGCAGCAGAGCAGGGCGGCCAGACTCGGCTATACCGACTGATCGAAACGGCAACACAGCAATGCCCGGCCCAGCGCCGGGCATTTTTGTTTGCGTATCACGGCGGTCAAGCAAATTGGCCATATCGATCCCCTTTTGGCCCGCCGCCTACTGTCATCGCGCTACGCTGTCAGCAAGAATCGAAACCATAACAACAGGCTCGACCTTTTTTGCCCTTGGCTATCGTTACAGCCACTGCCGTGTACAGAACATAAAAACCATCGATCTCACGTCGCATTCGGGGAAACAACCATGGTCACGATCAAACGCATTCTGGGCGCCACCGTGTGGGGCCTGACGCTGCTGGCCAGCGCCGTCCAGGCCGAGCAGCGCGAACTGCGGGTGTACAACTGGGCGGATTACATTCTGCCGTCAGTGCCCAAGGACTTCGCCGAGCAAAGCAAGATCAAAGTGACCTGGGACACCTTCGACACCAACGAATCCCTGGAAGCGAAACTGCTCACCGGCAACTCCGGTTACGACCTGGTGGTGCCGTCCAATCAGTTCATCGAAACCCAGATCAAGGCCGGCGTGTTCCAGAAACTCGACAAGTCGAAATTGCCGAACTGGCAGCACCAGGATCCGGCCCTGCTCAAGTTGCTCGACGCCAACGACCCCGGCAACCAGTACGGCGTGCCGTACATGTATGGCACCGTGCTGATCGGCTTCAACCCGGCCAAGGTCAAGGCTGCCCTGGGCGACAACGCGCCGGTGGACAGTTGGGATCTGGTGTTCAAGCCCGAGAACATGGAAAAGCTCAAGGCCTGTGGCGTGGCGATGCTCGATTCGCCGTCGGAAATCCTGCCGCTGGCCCTGCATTACCTCGGCCTCGATCCGAACAGCCAGAACCCGGCGGACTATGAAAAGGCCAAGGCCTTGATGATGAAGATTCGCCCGTACGTGACCTATTTCAACTCGGCCAAATACATGACCGACATTGCCAACGGTGACATCTGCGTGGCGATCGGTTATTCCGGCAGCTTCTACCAGTTCGGTAATCGCGCCAAAGAGGCGGGCAACGGCGTGGTGGTCGACTGGCGTCTGCCGAAGGAGGGCGCGCCGATCTGGTTCGACACCTTCGCCATTCCGAAGAGCGCGAAGAACGTCGCCGAGGCCCACGAATTCCTCAACCACTTGCTCGACCCGAAAGTGATCGCACCGATCAGCGATTTCCTCGGTTACCCGAATGCCAACAAGGACTCGATGCCGCTGGTCAACAAGGACATCACCGACAACCCCAACCTGACCCCGACCAGCGAAGCGCTGAAAACCCTGTATGTGGTGCAGCCGTTGCCGCAGAAAATGGAGCGGGTGCGCACGCGGGTGTGGACGAGTATCAAGTCCGATAAATAAGAGCACCGCACTTCAAATGTGGGAGCGAGCCTGCTCGCGAAAGCGGTGTGTCATTCAACTCCTATGTTGAATGATCCGGCGTATTCGCGAGCAGGCTCGCTCCCACAGGTGGGGGTGGGTTGTGTCATTCGGTGCGGCGTTCTGCCTTGCGGCTGGCCACCAGGCTCAACAGCACCGACCCGAGAATCACCGTCCCGACGATTGCCAGCGACCATTCCACCGGCATGTGGAACCACGGCATCAGCACCATCTTGCCGCCGATGAACACCAGCACGATCGCCAGCCCGTATTTGAGCAGGTGAAAGCGATCAGCCATGTCCGCCAGCAGGAAGTACAGCGCGCGCAGGCCCATGATCGCGAAGATGTTCGAGGTGAAGACAATGAACGGGTCGGTGGTGACGGCGAAGATCGCTGGAATGCTGTCGACGGCGAACATCAAGTCGCTGGCCTCGATCAGCACCAGCACCAGGAACATCGGCGTTGCCCAGCGCACGCCGTTCTGCAGGATGAAAAACTTCTCGCCGTGAAAGCCACTGGTGATGCGCATATGCCCGCGCACCCAACGCAATAACGGATTCTTTTCCAGATCCGGTTGATGATCAGCGAACACCAGCATCTTGATCCCGGTGATGATCAGGAACACACCGAAGGCATACAGCAGCCATTCGAACTGCGACACCAGCCACACACCGGCAAAAATCATGATCGCGCGCATCACAATCGCGCCGAGCACGCCGTAGAGCAGCACCCGCCGCTGCAATTCCGGCGGTACGGCGAAGTAGCTGAAGATCATCACGAAGATGAACATGTTGTCGATCGACAGCGACTGCTCGATCAGATAGCCGGTGAGAAATTCCAGGGTTTTCTGCCGGGCGATTTCACCGCCGAATTCACCGTGCAGATACCACCAGAGCAACCCGGCAAAACTCAGCGCCAACAGGCACCAGGCAACCACCCAGGCCGACGCTTCCCGCACCGAAACCCGGTGCGCCTTGCGCCCGCCGAAGACAAACAAGTCCAGGGCCAGCATGGCCAGAACGAAGATGATGAAGGCACCCCACATCCAGGGTTCGCCGATATTGATGTTCGTGGCAGGCATGGCACGCTCCCCTGTCTTTTTATTTGCAGCAAGCACATCTCCTGTGGGAGCGAGCCTGCTCGCGAATGCGATGGAACAGTGAAGTTGAGGTTGCTGACCCACCGCGTTCGCGAGCAGG
Source organism: Pseudomonas sp. H26/SER47-MNA-CIBAN-0231 (assembly GCF_040310465.1). Classification (NCBI taxonomy): domain Bacteria; kingdom Pseudomonadati; phylum Pseudomonadota; class Gammaproteobacteria; order Pseudomonadales; family Pseudomonadaceae; genus Pseudomonas; species Pseudomonas sp. H26/SER47-MNA-CIBAN-0231. Next base: position 371,199 of record NZ_JBEOPW010000001.1, read on the forward strand.
CTCGCTCCCACAGGGATCATCTTCTCTTCTCGATCAAAGTCAGACGGGGCCATGCTAGCGACGGATCTGGAGCAAAGAAAAATCGTTTATTTCTGACTGACAGTTCGGCAAAAGCGAAGTGTCAGCGGAAAAACTCCCCCGGTGTCTCGCCAAACTGCTGACGAAACGCGGCGATAAACGCCGAGGTCGAGTCGTATCCACAAGCCAGCGCAACATCGGTCACACGCTCGCCTTTTTCCAGCGGGGTCAGGGCGCCAAGCAAGCGCAGGCGCTGGCGCCAGGCGCGGAAGGTCAGGCCGGTGTCGCGCAAAAACAGGCGGGTCAGAGTCTTTTCGGTGACACCGAATTTTTCGCTCCAGTGGCTCAGCGTGGTCTGCTGTTCCGGGTGTTGCTCAAGGCTTTGGTAGATCTGCTTCAAGCGCGGGTCTTGCGGCAGCGGCAGCATCAAGTCGATGGTCGGCGCGTCGGCCAATTGATCTAGGATCACCTCGGCCAAGCGTCCGTCAGGGCCGCTTTCGTCGTATTCCACTGGCACCTGACTGAAGGCGCGAATCAACTCCCTGAGCAAATCGCTGACGCCGAGCACATGGCAATGCTCAGCCGCCCAGCCGGTGACGCTGCTGTCGATGTACAGGCTGCGCATTTCCGTATGCGGTGCGCTGAACACCCGGTGCGGCACGCCGGCCGGAATCCACACCGCACGCTCCGGCGGCGCGACGAATCGGCCGGCGCTGGTCTGCACTTCGAGCACGCCTTGAATCGCGTAGGACAACTGCACCCACGGATGACTGTGGCGGCGGGTGAGGGCGCGATTGGGCAGCGATTCGGTGCGTCCGTACACGGGGCGCGGCAGGCTGGGCAACCCGGGAACACTGCGGCGCACGCTTTTGCTATGTCCTTTAGGCGGCATCTTGCGGCTCTTCGGCGTTAGTCGGTAATTGCCAGTCACGTTAGAGTCGTCGGCACGCACTGGCAACCCCCGGATGAATCTCATGACGCGCCCACGTTTTCTGCCCGATAACTTCACGCTGACCTTGATCGGCGTCGTCCTGCTGGCCAGCCTCCTGCCGGCCAGCGGCCAGGTCGCGGTCGGCTTCGGCTGGCTGACCAACATCGCCATCGCCCTGCTGTTTTTCCTGCACGGCGCCAAGCTGTCGCGCGAATCGATCATCGCCGGCGCCGGCCACTGGCGTCTGCATCTGCTGGTGTTCGGGCTGACCTTCGTACTGTTCCCGATTCTCGGTCTGGCGCTGAAGCCGCTGTTGTCACCGCTGATAGGTGATCAGCTGTACATGGGCATGCTCTACCTCTGCGCATTACCGGCGACCGTGCAGTCGGCCATCGCGTTCACTTCGCTGGCGCGAGGCAATATTCCGGCGGCGATCTGCAGTGCGGCGGCGTCCAGTCTGTTCGGGATTTTCCTTACACCGCTGCTGGTGACGCTGCTGCTCAACGTCCACGGCGACGGCGGCTCGACTCTCGATGCCATCGTCAAAATCAGTGTGCAATTGCTCCTGCCATTCATTGCCGGGCAGATCGCCCGACGCTGGATCGGCGCGTGGGTAGGGCGCAACAAGAACTGGCTGAAATTCGTCGATCAGGGCTCGATTCTGCTGGTGGTCTACGGCGCATTCAGCGAGGCGGTCAACGAAGGCATCTGGCAGCAGATTCCGTTGTTCGAGTTGCTCGGCCTGGTGGTGGTCTGCTGCATCCTGCTGACGTTGGTTCTGGTGGCATCAATTCTGTTGAGCAAAGCGTTCGGCTTCAATCAGGAAGACCGCATCACCATTCTGTTCTGCGGTTCGAAAAAGAGCCTGGCCACCGGCGTGCCGATGGCGCAGGTACTGTTTGCTGGCAGCACCATCGGCGTGCTGATTCTGCCGCTGATGCTGTTCCACCAGATTCAGCTGATGGTCTGCGCGGTATTGGCCCAGCGCTATGCGAAACGACCGGAGTCGGTGCCGGATCTGATGGCGCAGGTTGATCCGTAAAAGCGCTTCACAGCCCCGAATACTTGACCGCCGCTGCCGCCCGCGTCGGCACATCCAGCGTGCGCAGCAACGAAGACACATGGATGCGTACCGTGAACGGGGAGATATCCAGTTCACGGGCAATTTCCTTGTTGGTCTTGCCTTGCGCGATCAAACGCAGCACGTCCTGCTGACGCGGCGTCAGCGTCGTCGCGGTTTCCAGCGGCAAGAGGCCGGACGGCGCCGACTTCACCAACACCTCGCCTTCACGAATGGCCAGAATCGCCTGGCCGATTTCATCCGGCGCAATGTTCTTGCCGATAAAACCGTCAATGCCCGCCGCCATGACTTCACTGATCAGCGCCTGATCGTCAACCATCGACACCACGATCAACGTGGTGCGCGGCAACTGTCGGCGCAAGTCGGCGAGTTGAGTGATGCAGGTCAGCCCGGGAAAACGCAGATCGAGCATCAGCGTGTCCGGCTCGTTGTCCTGTGGCAGCAGCTCAAGCACGGCGTCGAAGTCGCCGGCCTCACAGATATTCGCTTCGGGCAGCAAGCGCTGCACGGTGCGCAGCATTGCCTCGCGAAACAGTGGGTGATCGTCGGCTATGATGATCCGGCACGTCATGATGCGACCCTCCCTGGGTCAAGCGTGATTCAAGGCCTGCACCTTAGCACTGGACGCGAAGGTTGCCTGTAGGCTGCTTCCGAAACTGCAATCGCTGCACAAGGACGTTTCCCATGAAGTTCGAGAAAAACACCGAACTCGACCAAGCCAATCTGCGCATCATCATCGCCGCCATCGCGGTGGTTTACATGGTCGTGCTGGGTTTTCTGCCGGGCCATCGCTTCGATACCTACCTTCCGGTCATCTCTTACATTGTCTTGTTTCTGCTGGCTTCGATCGCGTTCCGCCAAGCCATTGCGCGTTGGCCCGGGCATTATCCGGCGCGGCGGATTTTTGCCATGGTCCACGATTACACCGGCACCTGTTTTGGACTGGTGATCGGCGGCGAGGCAGCGTTGCCGCTGTATGCGGTGATGGTCTGGGTCAATCTTGGCAACGGCATGCGCTACGGCTCGCGCTATCTGGCGATTGCCACCGGGCTGGCGCTGGTGGCGCTGCTGGTGGTCTATCGCTTGACGCCGTATTGGCAGGCGCAGCCGTTCATGGTGTTGATGCTGCTGATCACCAGCACGGTGATTCCGTTTTATGCGCACTTGCTGTTGGAGCGCACGCGCAAGGCGTCGGAAGAAGCGCTGGCGGCTAATCTGGAAAAGTCGCGGTTTCTGGCGCAGGCCAGTCATGACTTGCGTCAGCCGATTCATTCCATCGGTCTGTTTACCGCGTGTCTGCGAGAGTCGCGCCTGGGCGATGACGAGCGGCGGCTGGTCGATAACATCGACCGCTCACTGCTCAACGTCTCGCAGTTGTTCCGCTCGATTCTTGACCTCTACACCCTCGATAACGGTCGGATCGAAGCGAAAATGCAAACGCTGAATCTTGGTGAATGGCTTGCGGATCTGATACGCCAACACCAGGAAGCGGCCCGTTGGGCGGGCGTCGAGCTGCGCCTGCGGCCGTGCAACTACTGGGTCAGAACCGACCCGGGATTGCTCGCGACCATGGTGCAGAACGTGCTCTCCAACTGTTTCAAATACGGCGCGCATCGGCCGGTGCTGATTGGTGTGCGTAAACGCGGGGCAGGGGTGGCCATCGTCATCTACGACTGCGGCAACGGCATTGCCGAAGAGCATCTGCACAAGGTCTTCGAGGAGTTTTATCGCGTGCGGCAAGTGCGCGACAAAGACGTCGAAGGCGTCGGGCTGGGCCTGTCGATCATCAAGCGTCTGAGTGAACTGATCGGTGTGCAAGTGGCGCTGCGTTCACAGTTGGGGCGCGGCACGGCGGTGACCCTTGGCGGTTTGCCGATCGTAGCGGCACCGCAGTCGCTGGTTGTCCGCGGTGAAGCGCGGCAAGCGGGTTTGTTGACGGGGCTGAAGGTCTGCCTGGTGGAGGATGATCGCAACGTGCTGCTGGCGACTTCAGCTTTGCTTGAGCGCTGGGGCTGCTTGGTGCAGGCCGAGTGGTCGGCTGAAGGCCTGGTCACCGACTGCGACATCATCGTCGCCGACTATGACCTCGGCACCCACGCCACTGGCATCGAATGCATTGACGAAGTGCGCAGGCGCCGCGGCTGGGCTGTGCCGGCGATGATCATCACCGGGCACGACGTCGAGAAGATTCAGGCAGCCTTGCATGACCGCCAGATTGCGATTCTGTCGAAACCGGTGCGCCCGGCCGAGTTACGCGCGACGCTGCGCACCCTGCGTGATCGACAAGGCGAAGCGGTTGAACAGATGCTGTAAAGGCCGATGTAAACGGGCGGCTCAGGAGCTCGCCCGTTATTTCGCGGCGATTATTGTGGGCTGTTGAACTGGTCGGAATAGCTGCCGGTCATCAGCGCCGATGCCACGCGATCAGAACCGACTCCGACCCGGGAGTAGGCCACTCGGTTGACGCCGGTGCGGTCGGCCCCATCCGCTGCCAATGCTCCGGCACCGACACGATCAGCGCCATCGGCAGCCACTGCGCCGGCACCGACGCGATCAGCACCATCGGCAGCCACCGCGCCGGCACCGACACGATCAGCACCATCGGCAGCCACCGCGCCGGCACCGACACGGTCAGCACCATCGGCGGCCACCGCGCCTGCGCCGACACGATCAGCGCCATCGGCAGCCACCGCGCCGGCACCGACGCGATCAGCGCCATCGGCGGCCACCGCGCCTGCGCCGACACGATCAGCGCCATCGGCAGCCACCGCGCCCGCGCCGACACGATCAGCGCCATCGGCAGCCACCGCGCCCGCGCCGACGCGATCAGCGCCATCGGCAGCCACCGCGCCGGCACCGACACGATCGGCGCCATCGGCAGCCACTGCGCCGGCACCGACGCGATCAGCGCCATCGGCAGCCACCGCGCCGGCGCCAACATGATCAGCCCCATCCGAAGCCAACGCCTGCGGTTGCGCCGCCAAGACATTCGGCACCACAACGCTGGCCGCTACCGCAAGAAGCACGCCTGACAACAACTTGTATTTCATGGTTTTCTCCACGACCCGGCTGCCATACAGCGATCAATCGCGCGCGATGCATACAAACGCCACGACTCATTGGCTTGGGTTTTACCTGGTTGGCGAAAGGCACGGGCACACCGAGCGGCGTGCGGGTGTCGAGATAATCCTGATCGAGCCGATTGAGTATAGGATCGGCCTGGGGAACTGCCACGGCGGGGAGATCGACGGACAAAAAAACACGAAGCCCGCATTGCGCGGGCTTCTTGGTGTGGAGCTGTTTACATTCTTGCCAGTGCCTGAGCCAGATCGGCGCGCCAGTCTTCAACGTCCTCAACCCCAACTGACAACCGCACTGATCAGAGCCTTCAGCCACGACGTAGTTGAGCAATTCGCCAATCAACAGGCGTTCGACTCACTGGCTCGGCTCAAGCTAAATGGTGAGTGCAGGCCGAAGGCCGGAAACGTTTGGGATTGAAGCCCGAAAGGGTGAAACGGGCCGGCTCTTTGGCCTGGCTCAACGCGCACCGCGAAAGTCCGGTCCGCAGGGAACGTCCGATGGCAGGATCGGCAGTAAGCCATCACTGATCGCATGCGACCATTGCAACGATGGCCTCAGCGACTTGAAGCACTAAGCTTGACACTTGTTTCCGGTCCCGCTGGCCGCTGAGATTAAACGCCTTCAATCGGGTGAGTGACGTTCCATTTTTCGGCAAAAGCTTTGCCTTGCTCGATTTGTTCGGGGGTCATTTTTTTAGAATATTCTTCTAATCTTTCCCGATCATAGTCTTTATCAGACTCATCATTATCTAAGCCTGCTAAAAGCAACGTAAGGCCATAAGCCTTCACCATATCAAATGGAAAGCCATAGTAATTTGGATTACTTGCATACTCTCGAGCAAGCAAACCGATGCCACTGCCGTCACCCGCCTTCGCAGACTCCTCTAGCCAATACCGGGAAACTGATAGGTCTCCGTTATCTTCATAAATGGAGGCTGCATAGGCAATCATTGCTTTTGGATAGCCATTTTCAGCCGCTCGCTTATACCATTTGTTGATTTCCTTGCGGCGCTGCCCAAACCACCAAAAAAATCCATCTCCAGCTGAATAGCTCTCGGCAAGTTGATATTGTGCGAGCGGGTACCCTCCCTCTGCTGATTTAATCAGCATATTAAAGTCAGAATTGCCTACGTATAACAAATAGGCAGCTTCCATGTCACCGGAAGCAATTTTTTCTCGCGCAATCTTCTCAAATTCTGATTTCCACTCGCGCTGAGTTTTATCTCCCTTAGGGCAGTTCTCAACGATGGTGCATAATTTATCTCCATCATCAAGAGCCAGACGAAGTAGGGAGTTAAAATTCCCTTGATTAGCAGAATGTACTAGCCATTCGCGCGTATCTTCCACCCTATGGTTTTTAGCATAACGAAGCTCATCCTGTAGATGAAACCACTCTCCTACAACATCCGACTTGGCTACCCAATCATTTAGTTCGCCTAGTTGTTGCAAATCATTTGAGGCAAATTTCTCCATTAAAGTTTTTTTGTACTCTTGATCCCATTCACCTCGGCTTTTTTCCCCTTTGGGACAAAATGAAGCGATAACACACACGTTGACGTTGTGAGATAACTGATATAGGGAGAATAAATTGCCTTGATTAGCAGAAGCCACGAACCACTTTACAGATTCTTTCGAGTCTAGCGCTTTACTAAGTTCCATTTGGCGAAGTTGTTGCGCCAAATAAAATTGTGCTTCTGCATCGCCAGCCTCGGCGGCAATGCGCAATTCACGCTCTGCATTTTTCTCTTGTTTATATAGTGAAATGCCGCGTTCCTTGGCTGCCTGCTGCTCCTGTGAAAGCACTGCCGATGCGGTGGCTGAGTTAAATAAAAAAAGTAAACTTAAAATCGATTTAATTAGATTTTTATAATGATTCATTTTCTTCCCTGTGTAATTAACAAGCGAGCGCCGTATTCCATATGCTGTTTGACACCAAGCTGCGAAATGAGGTGGGCGAATGTTGCGACACTTGTGTTGCCGAGTTTGCGCAGCAGCACGGAGCTCTTCATTCGGCAGACTTGATGCCATTTTCAAAAAGACTTGTATGACAATAAAAACGAAAGATCGAAACGCCACAGAGTGGTTTCCCCGTGTGGCGAGGGTATTTATCCCCGTTGGGCTGCGATGCAGCCCCCTTCAAAGAGTCACATCTTAGCCAAAGCCTGCGCCAAATCTTCCCGCAGATCCTCAACATCCTCAACCCCCACCGACAACCGCACCAGCCCATCGCCAATCCCCAGTTTTGCGCGGGTTTCCGGCGGAATTGTCGCGTGGGTCATGATCGCCGGATGTTCGATCAGGCTCTCCACACCGCCCAGACTTTCCGCCAGTGCAAAGATCCGCACGTTCTCGAGAAAGCGCCGCGCACCGGCCAGGTCGCTGTTCAGGTCGACAGAAATCATCCCGCCAAAACCACGCATCTGCCGCTTGGCCAGTTCGTGCTGCGGGTGCGAGGTCAGGCCCGGATAGTAGACGCGCTTGACCTGCGGCTGCTGTTCCAGCCACTGCGCCAGGTCCAGGGCGTTGCTGCAATGGCGCTCCATGCGCAGCGCCAAAGTCTTCACCCCGCGCAAGGTGAGGAATGCATCGAACGGCCCGGAAATTGCGCCGACGGCGTTCTGCAGGAAACCGAGTTTTTCCGCCAGTTCGGCGTTCTGCCCGACCACGGCAATGCCGCCGATCACGTCGGAGTGGCCGTTGAGGTATTTGGTGGTCGAGTGCAGGACGATGTCGAAACCCAGCTCTAGTGGGCGCTGGATGTACGGGCTGGCGAAGGTGTTGTCGGCGACGCAGATGATCCCGCGTGCGCGGCAGATGCGAGCGATGGCGGCCAGATCCGACAGGCTCAGCAGCGGGTTGGTCGGGGTTTCGACCATGACCATGCGCGTGTCGTCCTGCAGCGAGGCTTCGAACGCCGACAGATCGGTCAGGTCGACGAAGCTGAAACGGTGCCCGGCGCTGCGCTGGCGGACCTTGTCGAACAGGCGGAATGTGCCGCCGTACAAGTCATTGCCGGAGACGATGTGTGAGCCGGCGTCGAGCAGTTCCAATACCGTGGAAATCGCCGCGAGCCCCGAGGCGAAAGCGAATGCGCGGGTGCCGCCTTCGAGGTCGGCGACGCAGCGCTCCAGGGCGAAGCGCGTCGGGTTGTGTGAGCGGCCGTAGTCGAACCCCTTGTGCACGCCGGGGCTGTCTTGCAGGTAGGTGGAGTTGGCATAGATCGGCGGCATCAGCGCGCCGGTGGTCGGGTCCGGCTCTTGCCCGGCGTGGATCACCCGGGTGGCAAAGCCTTGGGATTTGGCGTCGTGCTGACTCATGCAAGGGATCTCCGTAATTGGTTGAGCATGTCGGTGCGGGTGATCAGGCCATGGAAGCCGGAGGCGTCGGCGATGATCGCGACGAGGCCACGGCTGAGCACCGATTCCAGCTCGGCCAGGCTCGCAGCCGGGGCGAGAGTTTGCAGTTTGTCGGTCATCACGCTGGACACCGACTGGCTGAAGCGTGCGGCATCTTCGTGGACGCCGAGGAGGATGTCGGACTCGTCGATCACGCCCACCAGTTGCTTGCCTTCGACCAGCACCGGCAGTTGCGAAACGTCCGCCAGACGCATGCGCTGGAACGCAGTGAGCAGGGTGTCATCGGGGCCGACGCTGATCACCCGGCCGTCCTCGAAACGCCGTGCGATCAAGTCGCGCAAGTCGCCGTAGCCTTTGCGTTGCAACAGGCCTTGATCGGTCATCCACTGGTCGTTGTAAACCTTCGACAGGTACCGCGTGCCGGTGTCGCAGACGAAGCTGACCACGCGTTGCGGCTCGGTCTGTTCGCGGCAATAACGCAGCGCGGCAGCGAACAGGGTGCCGGTCGATGAGCCACCGAGAATGCCCTCGGCCTTGAGCAACTGCCGGGCATGATCGAAGCTTTCCGCGTCGCTGATCGAGTAGGCGTGACGCACGCTGGACAGGTCAGTGATCGACGGAATGAAGTCTTCGCCGATACCCTCGACCGCCCACGAACCGGGCGTCGGCAAGGTTCCGTCGCGGCTGTATTGCGCCATCACCGAGCCGACCGGATCGGCGAGGACCATTTCCAGATCCGGTTGCACGCGCTTGAAGAAACGGCTCAGCCCGGTCAGCGTGCCGGCCGATCCCACGCCGACGACGATGGCGTCCAGATCATGTTCGGTCTGCGCCCAGATTTCCGGCGCGGTGCTGCATTCATGGGCCAGCGGGTTGGCGGGATTGTTGAATTGGTCGGCGAAAAACGCGCCGGGAATGTCCTTGGCCAAGCGGGCGGCGACGTCCTGGTAATATTCGGGATGGCCCTTGCCGACGTCAGAACGAGTGATGTGCACTTCGGCGCCCATGGCCTTCAAGTGCAGGACTTTCTCGGTGGACATCTTGTCCGGCACCACCAGCACCACACGATAGCCTTTCGCTCGGCCGACCAGCGCCAGACCCAGACCGGTATTGCCGGCAGTGGCCTCGACAATCGTCCCGCCCGGTTGCAGGCGACCGTCACGTTCGGCAGCGTCGATCATCGCCAGACCGATACGGTCTTTGATCGAGCCGCCGGGGTTCTGCGATTCAAGTTTGAGAAACAGCGTGCAGGGTCCGGTATCGAAGCGGGTGACCTGCACCAGCGGAGTATTGCCTATCAGCCCAAGCACGGCAGGGCGTGATTCCTTCGACATTTCTTCACCTCTTTATGGTGTTGATCGCGTTCCAATCGCGGGGAAAAGACTCGCGTGCAACTTAGGCGCAGACATCCTCTCTCGCAACCTCTAATCCTTGGAAAACCCAGCCATTTGGATCTAACGATAGAACGAAAACTTGCATGTTGCCCTGACGTGTTCTGATCGTTCCCACGCTCCGCGTGGGAATGCAGCCTTGGACGCTCTGCGTCGCTACGGCCAGAAGATCCCAGCCTTCGGCAGCTCCCACGGGGCGCCTGTGCATGAGTAGAACTTGTGATGATCTAGAATTTATTGAGTTTGTTTCATCAAGTCCGGTTCCCGACAATACCCGCCATCGATTAAGCATCTGGAGTTGTTTGTCATGGCACTGGCCCATTCCCTTGGATTTCCGCGCATCGGTCGCGACCGCGAACTGAAGAAAGCGCAAGAGGCGTTCTGGAAAGGAGAACTGAACGAGGCGGGCCTGCGTGACGTCGGGCGTGAGCTGCGCAAGGTCCATTGGGACTTGCAGAAAAACGCCGGCATCGACTTGCTGCCGGTTGGCGATTTCGCCTGGTACGACCAGGTGCTGAGCCACTCGCTGATGTTCGGCGTGATCCCCGAGCGCTTCCGCCCGCATGACGGCAAACCCACGCTGCAGACCCTGTTCAGCATGGCCCGAGGCGTCAGCAATGCTTGCTGCGACGAAGGCCACGCTCAGGAAATGACCAAATGGTTCGACACCAACTATCACTATCTCGTACCGGAATTCAGCGCCGATCAGCAATTCCAGCTCGGTTGGGAGCAGCTGTTTGAAGAAACCGAAGAGGCCCGTGTGCTGGGGCACAACGTCAAACCGGTGATCATCGGTCCGCTGACCTATCTGTGGCTGGGCAAAACCAAAGGCGCCGATTTCGACAAGCTCGATTTGCTTGACCGCCTGCTGCCGCTGTACGGCCAGATCTTCGCGCGGCTGGCGGCGTTGGGTGTGGAGTGGGTGCAGATTGATGAGCCGATTCTGGTGCTCGATTTGCCACAGGACTGGAAGAATGCCTTCGAGCGCGCCTACAACCAGATCCAGCGCGATCCGCTGAAAAAACTGCTCGCCACGTACTTCGGTGGTCTGGAAGAAAACCTCGGTCTGGCGGCGAACCTGCCGGTCGACGGCCTGCACATCGATCTGGTGCGCGCACCGGATCAATACCCGACCATTCTGGATCGTCTGCCGGCCTATAAAGTGCTGTCGTTGGGTGTGGTCAACGGTCGGAACGTCTGGCGCTGCGATCTGCAAAACGCGCTGGCGACGCTGCGCCATGCTCATGAGCGTCTGGGTGATCGTTTGTGGGTAGCGCCGTCCTGTTCATTGCTGCACAGCCCGGTTGATCTGGGCCGCGAAGACCAGCTCGATGCCGAACTGAAAAGCTGGCTGGCGTTCGCCGTGCAGAAGTGCGAAGAGGTCGCCGTGCTCGCTCAAGCGGTCAGCGAGCCGGAAGCGCCGAAGGTACTGCGTGCCCTCGCGCAAAGCCGTTCGGTGCAGACCAGCCGCGCTGCCTCGCCGCGTATTCACAAACCGGCGGTGCAAGCGCGGGTCGCGGCGATCACTGCCAAGGATGCGCAACGCCAATCGCCGTTTGCCCAGCGCATCGCCAAACAGCGCGGCAAACTCGATTTGCCGCTGTTTCCGACCACCACCATTGGTTCATTTCCGCAGACGGCGGCGATTCGTCTGGCGCGTCAGGCCTACAGGCAAGGCAAGCTCAGCGCGGCCGATTACACCGATGCGATGCACACGGAGATTCGCCACGCGGTGGAAATTCAAGAACGCCTCGGCCTGGATGTGCTGGTGCACGGTGAGGCAGAGCGCAACGACATGGTCGAATACTTCGCCGAGCAGCTCGACGGCTATGCCTTCACCCGCTTTGGCTGGGTGCAGAGCTACGGTTCGCGCTGCGTCAAGCCAGCGGTGATCTTCGGTGACCTGAGCCGCCCGCAAGCGATGACGGTCGAGTGGATCCGTTACGCCCAAGGCCTTACCGACAAGATCATGAAAGGCATGCTGACCGGCCCGGTGACCATGCTGATGTGGTCCTTCGCCCGCGAAGACGTCAGCCGCGAGGTGCAGGCACGACAACTGGCGCTGGCCATTCGTGACGAGGTGAATGATCTGGAAACGGCGGGAATCAAAATCGTGCAGATCGACGAAGCGGCGTTCCGTGAAGGCTTGCCGTTACGCCGGGCGCAGTGGCCGGCGTATCTGGAATGGGCAAGCGCAGCGTTCCGCCTGTGCGCCTCCGGCGTGCGCGACGAAACCCAGATCCACACGCACATGTGCTACAGCGAATTCAACGACGTGATCGAGTCGATCGCGGCGATGGACGCCGATGTCATTACCATCGAAACCTCACGGTCGGACATGGAACTGCTCGAAGCGTTTGAAGCGTTTGCCTACCCGAACGACATTGGCCCCGGCGTGTACGACATTCACTCGCCACGGATTCCGGATGTGTCGGAAATGGTCGGTTTACTGCGCAAAGCGGCGCAGCGTATTCCGGTGGAGCGCCTGTGGGTCAATCCGGATTGCGGGTTGAAAACCCGAGGCTGGCCAGAGACCGAAGCGGCGCTGGTGCACATGGTCAGCGCCGCACGGCAACTGCGCAAAGAGTGGGCCTGATCCTTTACCGCCCTGGAATACATAACCCTGTGGGAACGAGCCTGCTCGCGAAAGCGGTGTGTCAATCGACATCAATGTCGGATGACCTGACGCCTTCGCGAGCAGGCTCGCTCCCACAGAATTCGCGTTCCCCCTGTCATTCACGGCAACACACAAATCCTTTGTGGGAGCGAGCTTGCTCGCGAAAGCGGTGTGTCAGCTACACATGCATCAGGCAAGGAAACGCAATATCGGTGCACCATCGAACGGGTCCGTCAGATAGTGCGCCCTGACGCCGAAGGTCGTCTGTAACCGCTCCGGCGTCAGCACGTGCAGCGGCTCGCCCAATGCCACCAGACGCCCGCGCTCCAGCACTGCCAGGCGATCGCATTTGAGCGCCTGATTGAGATCGTGCAGGGCGATCAACGTAGTCACCGGCAGTGCGCGCACCACTTGCAGAATGCTCAACTGATGCTGGATATCGAGGTGGTTAGCCGGCTCGTCGAGCAGCAGGATCTGCGGGCGCTGCGCCAGTGCGCGGGCGATGTGCACGCGTTGGCGTTCACCGCCGGAGAGGCTGCGCCAGAGGCGGTTGCGCAGGTGCACGGCGTCGACGTCGACCAGCGCTTGCTCGACGATGGCGTCATCGGCCGGCGACCATGGTTGCAGCGCCGACAACCACGGCGTGCGCCCCAGCGCCACCGCGTCGAACACGCGAATGCCATCGTCGGTATCGGCCTGTTGCTCAACCACCGCGAGCGTCTGCGCGATAGTGCGCCGCGACATCTTGCCCAGCGTCCGACCGTCGAGCTGCACCTGACCTGCGCTCGGTTCGCGCAGGCCGGCGAGCAGTTTCAGCAGAGTGGATTTACCCGAACCGTTCGGCCCGACAATGCCCAGGGTCTCGCCGCGCTGAACATCGAGACTGACACCATTGAGCAACTCGGCACCGCGCACTTTGAAGCCCACCCCCGCACAACTCAGAACCGTGTTCATCGCGCCGATCTCCGGCCCACCAGAATCAGCGCGAACACCGGCGCGCCGACCAGCGCAGTGATCACGCCGACCGGAATCACCTGACCCTTGATCAGGGTGCGTGACAGCACATCGGCGGCGATCAGAAACACTGCGCCGCCCAACGCACTGGCAGGCAGAAGACGCGCATGGCCGGTGCCGAGCAACAACCGTGCGGCATGGGGAATCACCAGACCGACAAAGCCGATCGAGCCGACAATCGACACCATCACCGCCGTCACCAGCGCGGCGCAGCCAATCAACAGAATCTGCACACGTCGCACTGGAATGCCGAGAGACGCCGCCGAGTCCGCACCAAAGGTGAACGCATCCAGCGCCCGGCGATGCCACAGACAAACAACCAACCCCAACACCGCCACCGGCACCGCCAGCCACACCGACGGCCAGCGTACGCCGCCGAGATTGCCCAGCAGCCAGAACATGATGCCGCGCGCTTGTTCGGAGCTGGCCGAGCGGGTGATCAGAAAAGCGGTGAGGGCGTTGAACAGCTGCGAGCCGGCAATCCCGGCGAGAATGATCTGCCCGGTGCCGCTGGCCGAGCCGCTGACCCGCGCCAACAGGATTACCAGCACGAACGCCGTCACCGCGCCGGTAAACGCACCGACCGACAATGAAATCGCCCCGGCGCCGACGCCAAGCAGGGCGACCATCACCGCGCCAGTCGAGGCGCCAGCAGAAATACCCAGCAGATACGGATCGGCCAGCGGATTGCGCAGCAGCGACTGCAGGATTACGCCACAGGTCGCCAGACCGGCGCCGCAGGCCGCCGCGACCAAAGCGCGGGTCAGGCGATAGTTCCAGACAATGCCTTCGTCGATCGGGTCGAGCACATAACCGGCGCCCCACAGCTTGTTGGCCAGCACCTGCAATACCACGCTCGGCTCGATCGAAGTCTCACCAATGGCCACGCCGCCGATCAGCGCGACCGACAGCGTCAACAGCACCAGCAGCAAACGGATCAGGCGTCTGCTCATGGCGACAGGTCGTAGCCGTTGATCGCGCTGGCCAGTTGTGCGAGGCCGTCGAAGGTGCGCAGGCTGGCCTGCATGGCCATGGCGTCAAGGATGATGATGCGGTTGTGCTTGACCGCGTCCATGTTGCGCGTCACCGGATCACTGCGCAGGAAGGCGAGTTTCTTCTGATAGTCGTCCGCCGGGAAACGTCGACGATCCATGCGCGCGATCACCAGAAACGTCGGGTTGGCCTTGGCGATGGTTTCCCAGCCGACGGTTGGCCATTCTTCATCCGACTCGACCACGTTGCGCACGCCGAGGGTGCTGAGCATGAAATCGGGAACGCCTTTGTGCCCGGCCACGAACGGCTCGATGTCCATCTCGGCGCTGGAGAACCACACCAGGGCGCTGACGTCTTTGCGCTGCTTCTTTTTTGCGGTGGCGATCGACTGCGCGAGGCTGGCTTTGAGCTGCTCATTGAGCTGCTCGCCACGCGCCTGCACATCGAAAATCGCTGCGAGCTGGCTCACGGCTTTGTAGATGCTGTCGATGCGAAACGGCGCCAGCCGCGTGCCGTCCGAACCGACGAGGTTGTCCTTGGCTTCGCAATCGGAGGGCAGCAGATAGGTCGGAATCTTCAGTTCATGAAACTGCTCGCGGGTGCCGACCGCGCCTTGCGGGCCGACCATCCATTCCAGCTCGACGGCTACCAGTTCCGGGCGTTTGGCGATCACCGCTTCGAAACTCGGCTCGTTGTCGGCGAGGCGCTCGATCCTGTCGTTCTGTGCTTTGTATGTGCCCAGCACGTCGTTGAACCACAGCGAAGTGCCAACGACTTTGTCGCCCAGGCCCAAGGCGTAGAGCATTTCCGTGCCGGCCTGACCGATGGTCACCGTGCGAGCGGGTGCGTGTTGAAAGGTCAGGCTGCTGCCACAGTTTTCGACGGTCAGCGGATACGCAGTCGGCGCCGCTTGCGCCAGGGCGCAAAGGCTCAGAGCGGTGAGCAGGGTGGCAATGCGGGGCAGCAGCATGGGGCAGTCTCCAGGAGAACCGTACGGGAGCGGGCGGCTACGGTTGGAAACACACCTCGGGCGCGGTCGTGGAAACTGCGCAAGGCCGGCACGGGGAAAATGCGCACGGCACGATGTCCTTCCCGGACACCCCGCCGGTTAGTCAGTCATTGTGCCGGCAGGTCTCCTGACTGATGCGTCATCGCCACGCTCCGGCCTTCCCGGGATTCACCCAGTGGCAGTCGAGGAGCAGGCTCGGCACCTACAGTTGCGGGGGCAGTTCCGATTGATGCTGTGCAAGCATTTCGGATTCCCTATTAATTCCGTGTGGAAACCGGCGGCGGCATGGTAGTCGATTTGCGCGGTGGAGGGGGAGGCGAATCTGCCACAGCGTCGATTTTGTCGTCGGCATTGCAATCTGTCATATGCCTTGGCTAATATACGATCCATATACAAATCGTATCGGATTCATATATGGGCATCGTAAAGATTTCAGAGGACATGCACGAGAACCTGCGCATCTCCAGCAACGCCCTCAGCCGCTCGATCAACGCGCAGGCCGAGCACTGGATGCGCATCGGCATGCTCGCCGAGCTGCATCCCAACCTCGACCACAGCGCCATTTGCCGCCTGCTGATCCGCGCCGAACAGAACGGCGGACTGGATCTACAACAACTGACTCAGGAAGCCGTCAGCGCATGAGAAACCAGATCAAGATCAACACGCCGGCCGACATCGATAAATCCCGCGCCGCCGGCAAGCTCGCCGCTGAAGTGCTGGCGATGCTGGTGCCGCATGTGAAGGCCGGGGTGACCACCGATGAGTTGGACCGGTTGTGCAACGACTACATCGTCAATGTGCAGAAAGCCGTGCCGGCCAACGTCGGTTATCACGGCTTTCCGAAAACCGTCTGTGCGTCGGTCAACGACGTGGTGTGTCACGGAATTCCATCGGGTACGCCATTGAAGGATGGCGACATCGTCAATCTCGACATCGCCGTGATCAAGGATGGCTGGTTCGGTGATACCAGCCGCATGTACGTCGTGGGTGAGGCGACTCCTGAAGCGCAGCACCTGATCAAGACCACCTACGAAGCCATGTGCGCAGGTATTCGCGCAGTGAAACCGGGCGCAACGCTGGGCGATATCGGTCATGCGATCCAGAGCCTGGCGGAGGCGGAGGGCTTCAGCGTGGTGCGCGAGTACTGCGGCCATGGCATCGGCAAGGTCTATCACGACGAACCGCAAATCCTGCATTACGGCTTTCCCAATCAAGGGCTGAAGCTCAAGGCCGGGATGATTTTCACCGTGGAACCGATGCTCAATGCCGGCAAACGCCATGTGAAGAACATGCCTGATGGCTGGACCGTATTGACCAAGGATGGCTCGTTGTCGGCGCAGTGGGAGCATATGGTCGCGGTGACGGAGAGCGGGTTTGAAGTGCTGACGGCGTGGCCGGATGAGATTGAAGGGTACCGGGCCATTGGCTGATACCGTGTCGCCTGCTTGCCCTCACCCTAGCCCTCTCCCAATGGGAGAGGGGACTGACCGAGGTGTTGTTGCGAGATACGCCGACGTGCGATACCGAGTCGAACTTACATTTTGAACAGCATGAAGATCGGCTCCCTTTCCCCCTCGCCCCCCGTGGGGGAGAGGGCTGGGGTGAGGGGGTAGATCCAACTGACTCAGCGCAATCAGTGAGCACCTGCTGCCTTGTTCAAATCGCTCTCGGTCCATTCGGTATAAACACAAGCATCCGCCGTCGCCCAGCGCACCCGGACCGGATCGCCGGCCTTGAGTGGCATGCCCGCTGCCGACAGCGCTTTCACCGTCATTGACGTCCCGCCCGCCGTCACGACACTGCAGGTCTGGCTCTCACCGAGAAACAGCACCTCCACAACATTTGCCGACACCTCATTCCAGCCCGCCGCCAACGGCTCATCCAGCGCCTGCTGCGTGCTCAACGCCAAGGCTTTTTCCGGGCGCACCATCAGCAGCACATCCTGATCAGTGTGCAACCCGGACGTCAGCCGAATCGACAACGACTGACCCTCGAAACTCGCCGCTGCATTGCCTTGCGCCTTGAGCTTGAGGAAGTTCGAATTGCCCAGAAACGACGCGACAAACGCATTCGGCGGATTCTGGTAAAGGTCATAACCACTGCCCAGACCGACGATTTTGCCGTGGCTGAAAATCGCGATGCGTTGCGACAGCCGCATGGCTTCTTCCTGGTCGTGGGTCACGTACACGATGGTGATGCCCAGGCGCCGGTGCAGTTGGCGCAGTTCATCCTGCAAGTCCTCGCGCAGCTTCTTGTCCAGCGCGCCCAGCGGTTCGTCCATCAGCAGGATGCGCGGCTCGTAAACCAGCGCCCGGGCGATGGCGACACGTTGTTGCTGGCCGCCAGACAACTGCGAAGGGCGGCGATGGGCGAACTGTTCGAGCTGCACCAGCTTCAACATCGCATCGACGCGTTTTTCACGCTCGGCGGCAGCCAGTTTGCGAATCGCCAAAGGGAAGGCGATGTTGTCGCGCACCGACAGATGCGGGAACAGCGAGTAACGCTGAAAGACCATGCCGATGTCGCGCTTGTGCGGCGGCACATTGACCAGCGACTGGCCATTGACGAGGATCTCGCCGCTGCTCGGTGTTTCAAAACCGGCGAGCATCGACAGCGTGGTGCTTTTGCCCGAGCCGCTGGAGCCCAGGAACGTGAGGAATTCACCGTCCTTGATGTCCAGCGAGATGTTATCGACGGCAGCAAAATCGCCGTAGTGCTTGTTCAGGTTGCGCAGGCTGACCAGGGGTTTGTCGTTCTGCTGGGATGCGTCTTTGATCACGGCACTCATGTCGTACTCCTGGGCGCTCAGGCGCTGATTTCGTTGCGCCGGCGCAATGCGGCGGCGATGACCATGACCAAAACCGACAAGCCGATCAGCAGCGTCGAAGCGACGGCGATCACCGGGGTCAGGTCCTGGCGCAAAGTGGTCCACATTTTCACGGGAAGGGTTTGCAGAGTCGGGCTTGCCATCATCACGCTGAGCACCACTTCGTCCCACGAGACGAGGAAGGCGAAGAGGGCGCCGGCGACCATCCCCGGACGGATCGCCGGGAACGTCACCTTGAACACCGCTTGCAAGCGCGAGGCACCGCAGATTACCGCCGCGTCTTCAATCGACTGATCGAACAGCTTCAGCGAGTTGATGATCGAGATGATGGTGAACGGCAGCGCGACGATCACATGGCTGACGACGAAGGCGAACATGGTCCCGGTGTAGCCGAGCTTGAGAAACAGCGCGTACACCGCCACGGCAATGATCACCAGCGGCACGATCATCGGCAGGGTGAACAGGCCGTAGAGCATCTCGCGGCCGGGGAAGCGTCCGCGCACCAGCGCAAACGCGGTCGGCAAACCGAGGGCCACGGCGCAGATCGTGGTCAGCACGGCAACTTTTAGGCTGGCGGCAGCGGCGTTCATCCAGTCGGGATTGGAGAAGAACTGGCCGTACCATTTCAGCGTCCAGCCCGGCGGAGGGAACACCAGCCACTGCGAGGAGCCGAACGACAGCAGCACGATGAACACGATCGGCAACAGCAGGAACAGACCGATCAGCCCGGTAGTGGCGTAGAGGCCGAAACGCATGCGCCGGCTCATGGCATTGGGGGTCAGGAGCATGTCGGCTTACCTCGCGTTACTGGCGCCAACCGGGGATTCCGGTTGAAGCTTCAGGTAGAAGTAGAACAGCACCAGGGTGATTGCGATCAGCAACGCGGCGCCGGCACTGGCCAGACCCCAGTTGAGGAACGATTGCACCTGCTGAATGATGAACTCCGGCAGCATCATGTTTTGCGCCCCGCCGAGCAGCGCCGGGGTGACGTAGTAACCGAGCGACATCACGAACACCATCAAACCACCTGAGGCCAGACCCGGCCGGCACAGCGGCAGGAACACCCGGAAGAAGTTGGTCCACGGACTGGCGCCGCAGATCGAGCCGGCCTGCAGGATCATCGGGTCGATGGCCTGCATGGTCGCCTGCAACGGCAGCACGATGAACGGGATCATGATGTAACTCATGCCGATCACCACGCCGGTCAGGTTGTGCACCATTTCCAGTGGCTGATCGATGATGCCCAGCGCCATCAGCGCCTTGTTGATCACGCCCGAGGCTTGCAGCAAAACCAGCCACGAATAGGTGCGGGCGAGCAGGCTGGTCCACATCGACAGCAGGACGATGTTGAGGATCCAGCGCCCCCAACCGCGCGGCACCAAAGTGATCGCCCAGGCCAGCGGAAAGCCCAGGAGCAGGCTGAACAGCGTCACCAGCCCGGCCACCGAAAAGGTGTTGAGCAGCACTCGCGCGTAGGCCGAGTTGGCGAACAGTTGTTCGTAGTTGCCAAGGCCAGGTACAGGTTCGAGCACACCGCGCAGCAGCAGGCCAATCAACGGCGCGAGAAAGAACAGGCCGAGGAACAGCAGCGCCGGGACGAGGTTGCCGGCGCCGCGCCAGCGTTGCTTGAAGGCCGAACCGGCAGCGCCGGCGGCGCTCCCGGTGGCAGTGGAAGGACGAGGCGCAGTGGCCGCGATTTTCATTTGACCAGCCATTCGTTCCACCGTGTCGCGATAGCCGGACCGTTCTTGGCCCAGTAAGCGAAATCAAGGGTGATCTGATCCTTGGCGTAAGCCGTCGGCAGGTTGGGGGCCAGCGTCGAATCCAGACGCTCCACACTGTCGAGGTTGACCGGCGCGTAGGCGGTCAGGTTGGAGAAGTCGGCCTGGCCTTTGGCGCTGCTGGCATTGGCGAGGAACTTCATCGCCGCATCTTTGTTTTTCGAGCCTTTGGGGATGACCAGAATGTCGGCCATGACCAGGTTCTGTTTCCAGCTCACGCCGACCGGTGCGCCGTCTTCCTGCAAGGCGTGCACACGGCCATTCCAGAACTGGCCCATGCTCGCTTCGCCGGACGCCAGCAGTTGCTGCGACTGCGCGCCGCCGCCCCACCAGACGATGTCTTTCTTGATGGTGTCGAGTTTTTTGAAAGCACGATCCAGATCCAGCGGGTAGAGCTTGTCAGCCGCAACGCCGTCGGCCAGCAGCGCCAGTTCGAGCACGCCGGGGCTTGGCCATTTGTACAGGGCGCGTTTGCCGGGGTAGGTCTTGGTGTCGAACAGCGCGCTCCAGTCCTGCGGCTTGTTGGCGCCGAGCTTGCCTTCGTTGTAGCCGAGGACGAAGGAGAAGAAGAACGAGCCGACGCCGTGATCGCTGACGAAGCGCGGGTCGATCCTGTCGCGCTGGATCACTTTGAAGTCGAGGGGTTCAAGCAGGCCTTCGGCAGCGGCGCGCAGGGCGAAATCGGCTTCGACATCGACCACGTCCCACTGCACGTTGCCGCTTTCGACCATGGCCTTGAGTTTGCCGTAGTCGGTGGGGCCGTCCTGGACGACGGTGATGCCGCTGGCCTTGCTGAACGGATCGGCCCAGGCCTGTTTCTGCGCATCCTGGGTGCTACCGCCCCAGCTGACAAAATTCACGCTTTCGGCAGCCATTGCAGCCTGGCCGGTAACGCTGAGCAGTCCCGCGAAAAAGATCGCGGTTGCAGCTTTGTTCAACACCATGTTCACGCCCTCATTGTTGTGTTTTTGAGCGGGCCTTGCGTTGTTGCCCGCCTGTCGGGAGCAGTAGCTGGACGGTTTTTTCAGGTCGCCCGGTCTATGGAATATCATATTATGGTATTCCAAGCTTTGTGCAAGCACTTTGCCTTACCGGTTATCTGGCGGATCTGTTTTTCCGGCCTTCATCCAAATGTGTAGCGAATGAAACTGTGGCGAGGGGATTTATCCCCGTTGGGCTGCGGAGCAGCCCTGAAAGCGGGACATGCGATATTTCTGGCGGATCGCGTTGGCAGGAATCGCGGCCGCTTCGCAGCCCGACGGGGATAAATCCCCTCGCCACAGGGGATTATCGATAGCAGGCTTATTCAGTGAACGGGATGCTCTCAACCACCTCGAGGTCATACCCGGTCAACCCCGCGTACTTCAGCGGCGGACCGAGGTGGCGCAGCTTGCCAACCCCAAGGTTCTGCAGAATCTGCGCCCCCGTCCCGACCTCGGAATAAATCCGCGATTGCGAACGGCTGAACTGCCGTGGCGGTTGGGTCAGCTGCGGCACGCGTTCGAGCAAGGCCTGCGACGATTCATGATTGGCCAGCACCACCACAACCCCATGACCTTCTGCCGCGACCCGTTGCAGCGCCGCCCATAGCGTCCAGTTTGTCGGCCCGCTGTACTCGGCGCCGACCAGATCGCGCAGCGGATCGATCACATGCACGCGCACCAGTGTCGGCTCTTCGCGGCGCAGGTCGCCCATGACCATCGCCATGTGCACACCGCCTTCGATGCGATCCTCGAAGGTGATCAAACGGAACGTGCCATGCACCGTCGGCAGCTCTCGTTCACCGATGCGTTCGACGGTGTGCTCGGTGCTCAGGCGGTAGTGGATCAGGTCGGCAATGGTGCCGATCTTGATCCCATGCTTGCGCGCGAACTGCTCCAGATCCGGGCGGCGGGCCATGGTGCCGTCGTCGTTCATCACTTCGACGATCACCGAGGCCGGGGTGAAACCGGCCAGACGCGCCAGATCGCAACCGGCCTCGGTATGCCCGGCGCGGGTCAGCACGCCACCTTCCTTGGCGCGCAACGGAAAGATATGACCGGGTTGCACCAGGTCTTCGGCGCGGGCATTCGGCGCGACGGCGGCGGCGACTGTGCAGGCGCGATCTGCGGCGGAAATGCCGGTAGTCACGCCGACCGCCGCTTCGATCGACACGGTAAATGCAGTGCTGAACACACTGCCGTTGGCGGGTACCATTTGCTCCAGGCCCAAGCGCTGACAATGTTCGTCGGTCAGGGTCAGGCAGATCAGCCCGCGTGCTTCGCGGGCCATGAAGCTGATAGCCTCCGGCGTGCAACGATCAGCGGCCAGCAGCAGGTCGCCTTCGTTCTCGCGGTCTTCGTCATCGACCAGCAGGACCATTTTGCCGAGGCGATAATCTTCGATGATTTCTTCGATGCTGTTGAAGGCCATGCTGGACTCTCAGGGTTCGTTGGAAATATATTGGTATACCATAATACAAAATCAACAAAGAGGTCACTATGAAGGCGTACTGGATTGCACATGTGGATATAGCCGATGCCGAGCACTACAGCCAATACACCCAGCGCACCCCGCAGGCGATTGCCGCATTCGGCGGCAGGTTTCTCGCCAGAGGCGGGCGCAGTGAAGCGCTGGAAGGGCGGCAGACGCCACAGCGTACGGTGATCATCGAGTTTGAAAGCTACGAAACAGCCGTCGCGTGCTACCGCTCGGCGGCGTATCAGGAGGCGAAGAGCTACCGCGAAGATTGGGCGAGAGCGGAGATCATCATCGTTGAAGGCATCAACCCAATTTAAGCCACACTGATGATCGTTCCCACGCTCCGCGTGGGAATGCAGCCCGGGACGCTCTGCGTCCCATCCAGAGCCGAACGCGGAGCGTCCGTAGAGGCATTCCCACGCGGAGCGTGGGAACGATCAGTGGGAAGGTGATTTTTAGCGCATGAAGTGAATTTTGCCGCTGTCATCATTACCCATGTAAATCCCGTAAACCCCCGCTTGGCGCTCTTCGATATAGCGCTCGAGAATCTGCCGGATCGCCGGGTAGTAGATCTGCTCCCAGGGAATCTCTTCCGGGGCGAAGAATTTGTAATCCATGGTCTCCGGCCCGTACTGCCCGGTGATCTCCAGGGCGATGGCGCGGAAGATGATGTACACCTCGCTGATCTTCGGCACGCTGAAGATCGAATACGGCGAGACGATTTCCGCGCGCACGCCGCTTTCTTCCCAGACTTCGCGCAGCGCCGCCTGCTCGGTGGTCTCAAAGCTTTCCATGAAACCGGCCGGCAGCGTCCAGGTGCCGGGGCGCGGGGGAATCGCCCGTTGGCACAAGAGGTATTTGCCGTCCTGCTCGATGATGCAGCCGGCAATGATCTTCGGATTGACGTAGTGGATATAGCCGCAGCCGCGGCACATCAGGCGCTCGTGCGTATCGCCCGGCGGCGTCTGCTGACCGAGGTCAGGGCCACCGCATTTCGGGCAAAAGCTCGGGCTGAACATGTCATTGACCTATGCGAGGTTCTTTCAGCGCGATCGGCAGGGTGATCGCCGGGGTGCCTTTGACGGCGACGCCGGTCTCTTCCTGTTTGCGCTTGAGGTAATCGAGGGCCACGGCAGCCGCCGCGCGGACGTGATCGACACACGCCTGATGCGCCGCCAGCGGATCACCGCTCTTGATCGCCTCGACCATTTTTTCCATCTCGTGATTACTCGCGCCGCGTCGGTTTTCCTGGGACACCGAGGTCGCGCGCAGATAGCTGATGCGCGCCTGCAACTGGCGCAATTGGGTGGCGGCGACATGGTTGCCCGAGCCTTCGAGCAGCACGTCGTAGAAGCCCTGCACCGAGTCGATCACCTGTTGCAGCTCGCCGTCCTTCAACGCCTTGCGGTTGTCATCGAGGGCTTTTTCCAGGGCTTTGATGTCCTTGGCTTTGGCGCGCAGGGTGAACAGTTGCACGATCAGGCCTTCGAGCACACAACGCAGTTCGTAGATATCGACGGCGTCGTCGAGGGTGATGATGGCTACGCGCGGGCCTTTGGCATCGGCGAATTCGACGAGACCTTCGGATTCAAGGTGACGCAAAGCTTCGCGCACCGAAGTGCGGCTGACGCCGAGACGATCGCACAGGTCGCGTTCGACCAGACGATCACCTGGCATGAGCTGGAAATTCATGATCGCGCTACGCAGTTTGTCCAGCACGATTTCGCGCAGGGTAACGGGGTTGCGATTGACCTTGAAGCTGTCGTCGAGTGGCTGGCGTTTCATGGGGTCCGCTCTTGAGCTTGGCTGTCCATGCCAGACGGGCATCAAAACAGCCGAGGGTTAACTGGAGGCCTCGGCGTCGGCTTCGGCAAAGGCTTCACGGGCCAGCCGGAAACTGTCCACGGCCGCCGGAACGCCGCAATAAATGCCGACCTGAAGCAGAATTTCGCGTATTTGCTCACGACTCAGGCCGTTACGCAAGGCGCCACGCACATGCAGCTTGAGTTCATGCGGGCGGTTGAGCGCCGAGATCATTGCCAGGTTGATCATGCTGCGCTCCTTGAGCGACAGACCCTCACGCCCCCAGACATGGCCCCAGCAGTATTCAGTGACCATTTCCTGCAGCGGGCGGGTGAAGTCGTCGGCGTTCTCGATCGAGCGCTGAACATAGGCTTCGCCCAATACCTGGGTGCGGATTTTCAGACCTTTTTCATACTTATCGTTACTCATCATTCCTCCAATCCACAGGTGTTCCCTGTGGGAGCGAGCCTGCTCGCGAAGGCGTCGTGTCAGTCGATGCAAATGTTGAATGATCGACCGCTTTCGCGAGCAGGCTCGCTCCCACATTTGGCAATCGTGTCTGGCTGTCAGGCCAGGGGCGGCAACGGGCCGAGCTTGCCCTTGTGATAAATCATCGGCGTCACCGGTTGCTCGGGCAGGATCAGGTTCTTCACTGCGCCGACAATGATCGCGTGATCGCCGCCGTCGTATTCACGCCACAACTCGCACTCGATGATCGCCGTGGCCTTGGCCAGAATCGGGTTGCCCAGATCGCTCAGGTGCCACTCGATGCCCTTGGCCTTTTCCTTGCCCTTGCCGGCGAACGCGTAGGCTTCGGCAGTCTGCTCGGCGGAGAGCAAATGGATGGCGAATTTCTTGCTGTCGCGCAGTACCGGGTAGGTGTCGGACGCATAGTTGGGGCAGAACAGCACCAGCGCCGGGTCGATCGACAGCGCGCTGAACGCGCTGGCGGTGATGCCGACGATGCCGCCGTCCGGGTCGAGGGTGGTGACCACCGTAACGCCGGACGGGAACGAGCTCATGACGTCTTTGTAAATGCCGGGTTCGATCATTTCGCAGGACTCCTAGCGCATCACAAACGGATCAGGCATTGGCGCCTGGGAGAGGTTGATCCACACCGTTTTCAGTTCGGTGTAGGCCAGCACCGAATCGATGCCGCTTTCGCGTCCATAGCCACTGTTCTTGAAGCCGCCGATCGGCGCCATCGCCGACACCGCGCGGTAAGTGTTGACCCAGATGATCCCCGAGCGCACATCGCGTGCCAGACGATGGGCGCGGCCGAGGTCACGGGTCCAGATGCCGGCGGCGAGGCCGAACTGTGAGTCATTGGCGATCGCCAGCGCTTCGGCTTCGTCTTTGAAACGAATCACCGAGGCGACCGGGCCGAAGACTTCTTCCTGCATGATCTTCATCGAATTGCGGTCGCACTCGAACAGCGTCGGCTCGTAGAACCAGCCTTCACCGAGATCCGCCGGACGCTTGCCACCGGTGCGCAAACGCGCGCCTTCGGCGATCGCATCGGCGACCAGACCTTCGACCACCGCCAGTTGCTGCGCGGTGGCCATCGGCCCCATCTCGCTATTGTCTTCCTGTGGGTTGCCGATGCGGATGCGCTGGGCGCGCTCGACCAGACGATTGACGAATTCATCGTAGATTTCATCCTGCACCAGCAAGCGCGAACCAGACACGCAACTCTGCCCGGACGCCGCGTAGATCCCGGCAATCGCGCCGTTGATCGCGCTGTCGAGATCGGCGTCGGCGAAGATGATATTCGGCGACTTGCCGCCCAGTTCCAGCGACAGCTTGGCGAAGTTTTCGGCGCTGCTGCGCACTACATGCCGTGCCGTCGCCGCGCCGCCGGTGAAGGCGATCTTGCGGATCAGTGGATGGCGGGTGAGGGCGGCGCCGGTGCTCGGGCCGTAACCGGTGACGACGTTGACCACGCCCGGCGGAATCCCGGCTTCGAGGGCCAGGCGTGCCAGCTCGAGAATGGTCGCCGAGGCGTGCTCGGACGGCTTGATCACAATCGTGTTGCCGGCGGCGAGGGCCGGGGCCAGTTTGATCGCGGTCAGGTACAGCGGGCTGTTCCATGGAATGATCGCGGCGACCACACCCATGGCTTCGTGCACGGTGTAGGCAAACAGATCCGGTTTATCCAGCGGCAGGGTGCCGCCTTCCAGTTTGTCAGCGAGGCCTGCGGTGTAGTGGAAGAACTCCGGCAGATAGCTGACCTGGCCACGGGTTTCGCGGATCAGCTTGCCGTTGTCGCGGCTTTCCAGCTGCGCCAGGTGTTCCTTGTTTTCTGCGATCAGATCACCGAGGCGGCGCAGCAGTTTGCCGCGCGCAGTGGCGGTCAGACCGCGCCAAGCCGGGCTGTCAAAAGCAGTTTGCGCTGCTTGCACGGCGCGTTCGACGTCCGCTTCATCGGCGTCGGGCAGTTCCGCCCAGGCTTGCGCGGAGGCCGGGTTGAGGCTTTCGAAGGTCTTGCCGGAGAGGGCGTCGACCCAGTCTCCGCCGATGCACATCTGGAAGCGTGCGAGTGTCATGCAACGATCCCCTTTATATGGTTTTGTCGGGAGTGTGCGAATTGGAGAAATTCCAGCAGCATCTGGTTGACCAGACGCGGCGACTCTACCGGCATCATATGCCGTTGCTCGGGCAGCACGGCAACCTTCGCGCCGGGGATGCGTCGGGCCAGTTGCTCGGCCATTTCCGGGGTCGAACCGGGGTCGAGTTCGCCGGTGGCGATCAGCGTCGGTGCCTGAATGCTGCTCAGGTCGTCGGCGCGGTACATGTCCTGGGTGGCGAACAATTCGTAGGTGGTCAGATAGCCCTGCGGATCGTTGTTGGCCAAGGTCTGGCGCAACGCGGCGATCTGCGCCGGGTTGGCCGCCTGATATTCACGGCTGAACCAGCGCGACAACGCCGCTTCGGCATTGGCGTCCGGGCCGTGTTCGGCAGCCTGTGCAGTGCGGGCAATCACGCCGGCACGCTGTTCTTCGCTGCGGTTGAACACGCTGTTCAGCACCACCAGGCTTTGCAGGCGCTCCGGGTAATGCAGGGCGAAGGCCCGCGCGACCAGGCCGCCCATGGAGAAACCGATCACCGCTGCCTGGGGCAGATTGAGGTGATCGAGCAGCTCGAGCAACTGATCGGCGTAACCGAGCAGGTCGGTGCCGCTGGCCGGGCGCGGGCTGGCGCCGTGGCCGAGCATGTCGTAGGCGATCACCTGGTACTGGCTGGCGAGGCCGACAATCTGCCCGCCCCACATTTCTTTGTTCAGGCCCACGCCGTGGATCAAGACCACGGGCTGGCCTTGGCCGGTCGCCAGGTAACTGGTGCCAGCCGGGGTGAGTTCAGCGGTGAGCCGAATCATGGAGCGCTCCTGCAATGCCTTTTTATTGTGATTACTGGGCTTGTTCGGCAGCCAGTTCTTCCAGATCGATATAGCGGTTGCCGATGCGCGGGTGCAGGCGGCCACCGTCGGCGCAACCGAGCACGACGACGATTTCGTCGGCACGCGGCGCGTCTTCGATCTGCATTTCCAGGGTGATGTAGTGCGAACGCAGGCCTTCGTCGTCCTTGTGCATCATCGGGATCTGAATCGACGTGCCCGGGCCGCCGCGCTTGTTGGTAAAGCTCAGGTAACTCTTGGCTTTCACCGCTTCGCGATAGTGGTTACCGAAGCGCAGGGTGTGGATCACCGCCGACGCGTGCTCGATCTCGCCGTCAGCGCCGACGACCGCCGCTTTGCCGTAGGCCTCGATCTTCTCGGCACCGCCGATGATCCCGACCAGGCGTTCGACCATCATTGCGCCGAGGTCGGAGCAGTTGGCGCGGATCTGCGGCTTGAGGTCTTCGACAAAACCGTTGCCCACCCACGGGTTCTTCATCACCACGGCGAGGCCGACCATGGTCACCGGCTTGTCAGTAGCCTTGCCGCCTTCAATGAAGGTTTCTTCGACATAGCTGACGATCTTGCGAATTTCGAAACTCATGAGCTGCTCCGTTGGGGGATTGAGAGTGTCTGTGCGTCTGATGGTATACCATAATACCGATCGTGCAAGTGCTCACGGGAAATTTCTAGTTCAATAGGGGGCTGCGGCCGCCGTGGGTGGCATCTGGCTTTAGAGGGGAAGCCTGAGGAAGCGCTTGAAAATCAAATCGAACATGACAGCCAACCGTGAGATAAAGTCGCGTTTTTCAGGAAAGGATGCTCACGGAAGATGCTTGTTTACATTTCAACCTATTTGATTGCTGCTCTGATTCTCGAAGTAATCAGGCGCAACATGAATGCTCCACTGTTTATCCGAACAAGGCTTAAACATTTTCCGTGGAAGCTCAACTACAGCTGCCGTTGGTGGGGAACTGATGAATACCTGGCCGCAATTACACTCTCGGCCTTCGTGTTGTTTCTGGTGCTCGGCATCTGGATTCGTCTGGGTATTCCCATCTACAAACCTTACGGATGGGGTCTCTGGGCGATTATCTGCATCTGCTCGTCGGTACTCTCAATCAGGCATTTCGGCCTCGTACGGAAATTTGTAGCAAATATCTGGTGGTTGACACTTACAGCCGCTGTGATTGCTGTCGGTTTCGGGCTGTTTGCAAACGCCTTGGCTGATGCTTTTATTGTCAATTACACCCGAATTGATGCCGCCCAGTTTCCAATCGCTCAGAAATCGCTGGGCATGCTGATGCTGGTGTTTTGCTGGATTTACTCTGGAACGCTTTTGCTTAGCGTGGTTGTCATCTTTGCGTATTTCTATGCAAATGTAATGACCCCGGATTCTGCTGATCCGCTCAAAGACATATGTCTGCCGCCTCAGTTCGGGAAGGGTTACAGAACAGGGCGGAGCGAAACCAGACGCAAATCAATGCGTCTGATTGTCCTGTCTGGTTCACTATTCACTGTCCTTAGTTCTTGGAATTTCTGGGACGTTGTGATTAGTCACGCCGAAGAAACCGTTCAGGAAACACTGGTTTTTGCTTCGTTCCACCTTCACCCTCGCGATTGCGATATTCCCGGCCGACCCCAAGGTGCGAGAGCGGCATTGATCAGCGAAGGGCGCGTAGTTGTTGCGACACCCGTTTCTAAGGGCTACGTATTTGAAACCCTGAAATGCAAAATGCAATCGATCGAACAATTGCAGCGCCAGTCCAGTGACAGGTTGAAACTTGATTACTACCTGTGAAAGCAAGGGGGCAGACTTTGTAGTTCAAGTCGTCATCACTCCTGCGAATAGCCCTTTATT
Organism: Pseudomonas sp. H26/SER47-MNA-CIBAN-0231; assembly: GCF_040310465.1. NCBI lineage: Bacteria > Pseudomonadati > Pseudomonadota > Gammaproteobacteria > Pseudomonadales > Pseudomonadaceae > Pseudomonas > Pseudomonas sp. H26/SER47-MNA-CIBAN-0231. Next base: position 400,815 of record NZ_JBEOPW010000001.1, read on the forward strand.
CACCCCCAGCCTTCACGCCATGCGGTTAACAAAAGATAACGCGGCGCCGATTGTCAGACATTTGCAAAGCCCGATAGGATGAGCCAGCTTCCGAAGGGGCTCTGGATTGCGGGTTTCAGGACTATGCTTCTGAAACGCCACTAGCCGAGCACCCTTGCGGCGCCCTTGAAGGCCCGATGGCCCAACAATAATAAATAGGGGAAGGTCTATGAGTCGTTGCCGCCCGCCGGCGTTACGCAACACCGCGTTGCTGGCCACAGCACTCTCACTGCTGGGCTTTGCCACGTTATCGGCACCTGTGATTGCCGCCGAGGCCCCGGCTGACGTGGTCTATGCCACTGAATCGGCCAAGGCCGCAAAAAGCCTGATTCTCGATGTCGTCCATGCCGGCGCGCGTCTGGTCGCGGTCGGCGATCGCGGGCACGTCGTCTATTCCGATGACCAGGGCAAAACCTGGACCCAGGCCAAGGTGCCGACCCGGCAACTGCTCACTGCCGTGTATTTCGTCGATGACAAAAACGGCTGGGCCGTGGGCCACGACGCACAAATTCTCGCCAGCGCAGACGGCGGTCTGACCTGGACCAAGCAATTCGAAGACCTCGCACGCGAATCGCCGCTGCTCGACGTCTGGTTCAAGGACGCCAGCAGCGGCTTTGCCGTGGGCGCCTACGGCACGCTGCTGGAAACCACCGACGGCGGCAAAAACTGGGAAGACGTCAGCGATCGCCTCGACAACGAAGACCAGTTCCACCTCAACGCCATCGCCGCCGTGAAAGACGCCGGGCTGTTCATCGTCGGCGAGTCCGGCAGCATGTTCCGCTCCGCCGATAACGGCCAGACCTGGGAAAAGCTTGAAGGCCCGTACGAAGGTTCGCTGTTCGGCGTGATCGGCACGGCGCAGCCGCAGACCCTGCTGGCGTACGGCTTGCGCGGCAATCTTTATCGCTCCACTGATTTCGGCAGCAACTGGGAGCAGGTCGAACTCAAAGCCGCACGCGGTGCGCTGGAGTTCGGCCTGTCCGGCGGCACGCTGCTGGAAGACGGCTCGATCGTCATCGTCGGCAACGGCGGCTCGGTGATCAGCAGCAGCGACAACGGCGAAACCTTCAGCGTGTTCAACCGCCCGGATCGCATTTCGCTGTCGTCGGTCACCGCCGCCGGCAACGGCAACCTGATTCTGACCGGGCAGGGTGGCTTGCACATCACCCAGCCAAACGGTGCCGAGACCAATAACAAGAAGGCGGGGCTATGACTTCCTTGATCACTCCTCAGCAGGAAAAGGCGACGGTTCTCGAGCGCCTGATCTTCAACAACCGTCCGGCCGTGATCCTGATCTGCCTGGTGGTGAGCATTTTCCTGTTCTGGCAGGCCACGCTGATTCGGCCGTCGACCAGTTTTGAAAAAATGATCCCGCTGCAGCATCCCTTCATCGAAAAGATGATGGAGCACCGCAACGATCTGGCGAACCTCGGCAACACCGTGCGTATTTCGGTGGAGGCCACCGACGGCGACATCTTCTCCAAGGAGTACATGGAGACCCTGCGCCAGATCAACGACGAAGTGTTCTACATTTCCGGCGTCGACCGTTCCGGCCTCAAATCGCTGTGGAGCCCGAGCGTACGCTGGACCGAAGTGACCGAAGAGGGTTTCGCCGGCGGCGAAGTGATTCCGCAGAGCTACAACGGCTCGCAGGACAGCCTCGATCTGCTGCGCAACAACGTGCTCAAGTCCGGCCAGGTCGGGCGTCTGGTGGCCAACGATTTCAAGTCGAGCATCGTCGACATCCCACTGCTGGAGGCCTATCCGGACCCGCAGGACCAAGGCAAGTTGCTGGCGCTGGACTATCGCCAGTTCTCCCATGAGCTCGAAGACAAGATCCGCAACAAGTTCGAAGCGCAGAACCCCAACATCAAGATCCACATCGTCGGTTTCGCCAAGAAAGTCGGCGACCTGATCGACGGTCTGGTGATGGTGGTGCTGTTCTTCGGTGTCGCCTTCGTCATCACCCTGATTCTGCTGCTGTGGTTCACCAACTGCCTGCGCAGCACCATCGCGGTGTTGAGTACGACGCTGGTGGCGGTGGTCTGGCAACTGGGGTTGATGCACTTCTTCGGCTTCGGGCTCGACCCGTATTCAATGCTGGTGCCGTTCCTGATTTTCGCCATCGGCATTTCCCACGGCGTGCAGAAGATCAACGGTATCGCCCTGCAATCCAGCGAGGCCGAGAACGCCCTGACCGCTGCACGGCGCACCTTCCGCCAGTTGTTCCTGCCGGGGATGATCGCGATTCTGGCCGATGCGGTGGGCTTCATCACCCTGCTGATCATCGACATCGGCGTAATCCGTGAACTGGCCATCGGCGCGTCTATCGGCGTTGCGGTGATCGTGTTCACCAACCTGATCCTGCTGCCGGTGGCGATTTCCTATGTCGGCATCAGCAAGCGCGCGATTGCCAAGAGCAAGAAAGATGCGAACCGCGAGCACCCGTTCTGGCGCCTGCTGTCGAACTTCGCCAGCCCGAAAGTCGCGCCGATTTCGGTAGCGCTGGCGCTGATCGCCTTCGGCGGCGGCCTCTGGTACAGCCAGAACCTGAAGATCGGCGACCTCGACCAGGGCGCGCCGGAACTGCGTCCGGACTCGCGCTATAACAAGGACAACAACTTCATCATCAGCAACTACTCGACCAGCTCCGACGTGCTGGTGGTGATGGTCAAGACCAAGGCCGAAGGCTGCTCGCGCTACGAAGCGATGGCGCCGATCGATCAGCTGATGTGGAAGATGCAGAACACCGAGGGCGTGCAGTCGGCGATCTCGCTGGTGACCGTGTCCAAGCAGATGATCAAGGGCATGAACGAGGGCAACCTGAAATGGGAAACCCTGTCGCGCAACCCGGACGTACTGAACAACTCGATCGCCCGCGCCGATGGCCTGTACAACAACAGCTGCTCGCTGGCACCGGTACTGGTGTTCCTCAACGACCACAAGGCCGAAACCCTCGACCGTGCGGTGCAAGCGGTGCAGGAGTTTGCCAAGGAAAACAACAAGGACGGCCTGGAGTTCATCCTCGCTGCCGGTAACGCCGGGATCGAAGCGGCCACCAACGAAGTCATCAAACAGGCCGAGCTGACCATCCTGATTCTGGTGTACATCTGCGTGGCAGTGATGTGCATGATCACCTTCCGCTCGTGGGCGGCGACGCTGTGCATCGTCCTGCCGCTGGTGCTCACCTCGGTACTCGGCAACGCGCTGATGGCGTTCATGGGCATCGGCGTGAAGGTTGCGACGCTGCCGGTGGTGGCGTTGGGCGTGGGGATTGGCGTGGATTACGGCATCTACATCTACAGCCGCCTGGAAAGTTTCCTGCGTGCCGGGCTGCCGTTGCAGGAAGCCTATTACCAGACGCTGAAGTCGACCGGTAAAGCGGTGCTGTTCACCGGCCTGTGCCTGGCGATCGGCGTGTGCACCTGGATCTTCTCGGCGATCAAGTTCCAGGCCGACATGGGCCTGATGCTGACCTTCATGCTGCTGTGGAACATGTTCGGTGCGCTGTGGCTGCTGCCGGCGCTGGCCAAGTTCCTGATCAAGCCTGAGAAGCTGGCGGGGCAGAAGGGCAATTCGCTGTTTGCCCACTGATCTGACAGGCTGAAACGACAAAGCCGCAACCTTTGGGGGTTGCGGCTTTTTTTGTGCTTCAAGATCAAGAGCCCCTCACCCTAGCCCTCTCCCGGAGGGAGAGGGGACTGACCGAGGGGTGCGGCTAGATATATCGACCTGAAATACCGAGTCGGTTATGGATTCACAGCAGAACGTTCAAGTCGGCGTAAATCTCAAATATTCCCCAATCGGTCCCCTCTACCTCTGGGAGAGGGCTAGGGTGAGGGCAAGCGGTCTCAAGCCCTAAGAAAGCTCAGCGCCAAGCACCACACTCAACGCACTACGCGCATCATCCAGCTGCACCAGCGTCGCATGCCGGGCGCCCAGGGCATCACGATTCTCGATCGCGGTCAGGATCGCCTTGTGCCTGGGCAACGCCAGTTCATGCAGATTCGGCCGCTGATTGGAATGCTTCAACGCCTCGGCAATCGCTACCGCCAACATGTTGCACAGGTTCGCCAGCAAGTCGTTGTGCGTCGCATCGGCGATGCGGCTGTGGAAGTCCAGGTCCGGCTGCAACAGCGCTTCCGGAGTCGGCGCGGCTTCCATGCGTTGATAGGCTTCGTTGATCGCGGCGATGTCGGCATCGGTTGCGTGCTGGGCGGCGAGGGCGGCAGCTGCCGGTTCGATGATGCTGCGCACGCTGGTCAGCACGTTGAAGAACTCATTTTGCGGGCTGCTCTGCATCAACCAGTGCAGCACGTCCGGGTCGAGCATGTGCCATTCGCGGCGAGCCTTGACCACGGTGCCGACGCGCGGTTTGGAATACACCAGACCCTTGGCCACCAGCACCCGCGTCGCTTCGCGCAATACCGGACGACTGACCGCGTACTCCTCGCACAGCAGGGCTTCGGCGGGCAGTTTGTCGTCGGGCAAAAAGCGTCCGGAGACGATCTGCATGCCCAGTTCCTGGACGATGCGCGAGTGCATGCTTTTACGGTCGGAAGGTTTGCGGTAATCCATGGGGAGTGGCGCGATCCTGAGCGATGGAGATGCCGCGCATCATAGCAGGCACGGCACAATCTTGAGGTAGGCAATGATCGTTCCCACGCTCTGCGTGGGAATGCCTCAAGGGACGCTCCGCGTTCCAGCTCTGAAAGGGACGCGGAGCGTCCCGGGCTGCATTCCCACGCGGAGCGTGGGAACGATCAGTTGGGTGTCAGTGGGAGTGGCGCGGAACCTCGGCACCTCGGCAACCAACCAGGAAGTCAAAGTCGCAACCCTGATCCGCCTGCAGCACGTGGTCGATGTACAGTTGACGATAACCGCCCACCAGCAACTGTTGCGGTGCTTGCAGATCGGCCATGCGCGCGGCCAGTTCAGCATCCGGAATGTCCAGATGCAGACGGCCGCTGGCGCAATCGAGTTCGATCCAGTCGCCTTCCTTTACTGCCGCTAAAGGCCCGCCGGCTGCGGCTTCCGGGGCGACGTGCAAAACCACCGTGCCGTACGCGGTGCCGCTCATGCGTGCATCGGAAATACGCACCATGTCGGTCACGCCTTCTGCCAACAGTTTGGCCGGCAGGCCCATGTTGCCGACTTCAGCCATGCCCGGATAACCCTTCGGCCCGCAGTTTTTCATCACAAGAATCGAATCCTTATCGACGTCCAGCTCCGGATCGTTGATCCGCGCCTTGTACATGTCGAAGTTCTCGAACACCACGGCGCGACCGCGATGCTGCATCAGTTCAGCGCTAGCGGCGGACGGCTTGAGCACCGCACCCAGCGGCGCCAGATTGCCGCGCAACACGCAGATGCCACCGTCAGCGCGAATCGGATTGTCGAGGGTGCGGATCACTTGGTCTTCGCCGTAGATCGGCGCGTCCTTGGTGTTCTCGCCGATGGACTTGCCGTTGACCGTCAGTGCGTTCGGGTTGGGGATCAGATTGGCTTCACCGAGGCGGCGCAGTACCGCTGGCAAGCCACCGGCGTAGTAGAACTCTTCCATCAGGAAACGCCCGGACGGTTGCAGGTCGACGATGGTCGGCATGCCGCGACCGATGCGGGTCCAGTCGTCCAGGTCCAGCTCGACGCCGATGCGCCCGGCGATGGCTTTCAAGTGGATCACGGCGTTGGTCGAACCGCCGATGGCAGCGTTGACACGAATAGCGTTCTCGAAGGCTTCCTTGGTGAGGATCTTCGACAGTTTCAAATCTTCGCGAACCATCTCTACCGCACGCATGCCGGACATGTGCGCCAGCACATAACGGCGTGCATCCACCGCCGGAATCGCGGCGTTGTGCGGCAGCGAAGTGCCCAGCGCTTCAGCCATGCACGCCATGGTCGACGCGGTGCCCATGGTGTTGCAGGTGCCCGCCGAACGCGACATGCCGCCCTCGGCTGCGAGGAAGTCATCGATGGTGATGGTGCCGGCCTTGACTTGTTCGCTGAGCTGCCAGACCACGGTGCCGGAGCCGATGTCCTTGCCTTTGTGCTTGCCGTTGAGCATCGGCCCGCCGGTGACGACGATGGCCGGCACGTCGCAACTGGCCGCGCCCATCAACAGTGCTGGAGTGGTTTTGTCGCAACCGGTGAGCAGCACTACGCCGTCGATCGGGTTGCCGCGAATTGCTTCTTCAACGTCCATGCTCGCCAGGTTGCGGGTGAGCATGGCCGTCGGGCGCAGGTTCGATTCGCCATTGGAGAACACCGGGAATTCCACCGGAAAACCACCGGCCTCGATCACCCCGCGTTTGACGTGCTCCGCGATCTGGCGGAAGTGCGCGTTGCACGGTGTCAGTTCCGACCAGGTATTGCAGATGCCGATGATCGGCTTGCCGTGGAACTGATGGTCGGCGATGCCCTGATTCTTCATCCAGCTGCGGTACATGAAGCCGTTCTTGTCGGCCGTGCCAAACCATTGGGCGGAGCGCAGGGTGGGTTTCTTATCAGACATGATCGATTCTCTTATTGTAAGACTATTGTTTGCGAGCTGACGCTTAATCTAAGCTCAAAATCCGCGCTTTGGAAGAGTTGTTGGGTAATTAGTATTACTATATAGTCGTTTTCGACGGAGGGATGGCCCTGGCTGTTTTGGCGAGAGGCGTCCCCCGAGGTTCTATAAAAACAACAATCGGAGACCGATCTCATGAGCCAGGAATTGCGGCTTGTCCGGCGCATCACACTGAAACTGATTCCCTTCCTGATCCTGCTGTACCTGATCGCCTATGTGGATCGCTCCGCCGTCGGCTTCGCCAAGCTGCACATGGGCGCCGACATCGGCATCGGCGATGCGGCCTATGGCCTCGGTGCCGGGCTGTTCTTCATTGGTTACTTCCTTCTCGAGATTCCCAGCAACCTGATGCTCGAACGCTTCGGCGCGCGGCGCTGGTTCGCGCGGATCATGATCACCTGGGGCGCGATCACCATCGGCATGGCCTTCGTGCAAGGGCCGCACAGCTTCTACGTGATGCGCTTTCTGCTCGGCGCGGCCGAGGCGGGCTTCTTCCCCGGCGTGCTGTACTACATCACCCAATGGTTCCCGGTGCGCCATCGCGGCAAGATCCTCGGCCTGTTCATCCTCTCGCAACCGATCGCGATGATGATCACCGGTCCCGTGTCCGGCGGTTTGCTCGGCATGGACGGCATCCTTGGTCTGCACGGCTGGCAGTGGCTGTTCATCGTCATCGGCACGCCGGCGATCCTGCTGACCTGGCCGGTCCTGCGCTGGCTGCCGGACGGCCCGCAGCAAGTGAAGTGGATGGATCAGGCGGAAAAAGACTGGCTGACCGGCGAACTGAAAAAGGATTTGCAGGAATACGGCCAGACCCGTCACGGCAACCCTCTGCATGCGCTGAAAGACAAACGCGTGTTGCTGCTGGCGCTGTTCTATCTGCCGGTGACCCTGAGCATTTATGGCCTCGGCCTGTGGCTGCCAACGTTGATCAAACAGTTCGGCGGCAGCGATCTGGTCACCGGTTTCGTCTCTTCGGTGCCATACATTTTCGGGATCATCGGCCTGCTGATCATTCCGCGCAGCTCCGACCGCTTGAATGATCGCTACGGCCATTTGGCGGTGTTGTATGTGCTCGGTGCGCTGGGCCTGTTCCTCAGTGCCTGGCTGTCGCTGCCGGTAGCGCAACTGGCGGCGCTGTGTCTGGTGGCGTTCGCGTTGTTCTCGTGCACCGCGGTGTTCTGGACCTTGCCCGGTCGCTTCTTTGCTGGCGCGAGTGCTGCGGCGGGGATTGCCTTGATCAACTCGGTGGGCAACCTCGGCGGTTACATCGGGCCGTTCGTGATCGGCGCGTTGAAGGAATACACCGGCAATCTGGCTTCGGGGTTGTACTTCCTCTCGGGCGTGATGGTGTTCGGGCTGATTCTGACCGGCATTGTTTATCGCGTGCTGGAGCGCAAGCACGTGCTGCCCGTCGACCAGTTCGCCGCCAGCGCCCGTGGCGCGACCAGAACCTGACTGACCAACACTGGCCCCTGTGGGAGCGAGCCTGCTCGCGAAGAGGCCATCACATTCAACACTGCTGGTGACTGGTACACCGCTTTCGCGAGCAGGCTCGCTCCCACAGGGGATAGCGGCGTTTTTGATGGAACAGGAGAAAATCATGCATCTGGTTCAATTCGAATTACCCAACGGCGAGCGCCGTGTCGGCGTGGTCGACAACGGTCAGGTCCGCGAAGTCGAGGACGCCCGCAGTGTCCGTGATCTGGCCTTGGCCGCGATCGAGGCCGGCGGCTCGCTTGAGCAGCAAGTGCAAAGCCTCGGCCTCGGCGCCAGCCACGACTACGCGCAATTGCTCAAAGACCTGCGCATCCTGCCGCCACTCGATCACCCGGACCCGGCGCACATGCTGGTCAGCGGTACTGGTCTGACCCATCTGGGCAGTGCTTCGGCCCGGGACAAGATGCACCAGCAGGCCGGCGATGAAGCGGCGATGACCGACACCATGCGCATTTTCAAATGGGGCGTGGAGGGCGGTAAACCAGCGGGGGGGCAGGCCGGCGTGCAACCGGAATGGTTCTACAAGGGCGACGGCAGCATTGTCGTGCGTCCGGGGCAGCCGTTCCCGCTGCCGCCGTTCGCCGAAGACGCCGGCGAAGAGCCAGAGATGGCCGGCCTGTACGTCATCGGCAACGACGGCAAGCCTTATCGCCTCGGTTTCGCCGTCGGTAACGAGTTCTCCGATCACGTCATGGAACGCAAGAATTACCTGTACCTGGCGCACTCGAAATTGCGCAGTTGCAGTTATGGCCCGGAACTTCGTACCGGTGAATTGCCTCAACACCTTGCCGGCACCAGCCGAATCCTGCGTGACGGCGAAGTGCTCTGGCAGAACGAGTTCCTCAGCGGCGAGGCCAACATGTGCCACAGCCTGGCGAACCTTGAGTACCACCACTTCAAATACAGTCAGTTCCTGCGTCCGGGCGACGTGCACATTCACTTTTTCGGCACTGCGACCCTGTCGTTTGCCGACGGCATCCGCACCCAGCCGGGCGACACGTTCGAGATCAGCCAGGCCGACTTCGGCGCACCGCTGGTCAACGGTATCGCACCGGTTCAGGCGGCTTTTGAACCGGACAGCATCGGCACCCTTTAAGGAGATCCCATGACTCAGATTCTCGGTCACAACTACATCGGCGGTCAGCGCAGCGCCGCCGGCAGCGTCAAACTGCACTCGGTCGACGCCAGCACTGGCGAGGCCCTGCCGCACGATTTCACTCAGGCCACGGCCGAAGAAGTCGACGCCGCCGCCAAGGCCGCCGCTGCGGCTTACCCGACCTATCGCAGCCTCAGCGCCGAACGTCGCGCGCAGTTCCTCGACGCGGTCGCCGATGAACTGGATGCGCTTGGCGACGATTTCGTCGCCGTGGTCTGCCGCGAAACCGCGCTGCCGGCCGGACGCATTCAGGGCGAGCGTGGTCGCACCAGCGGGCAGATGCGTCTGTTCGCCAAAGTCCTGCGTCGCGGTGATTTCTACGGCGCGCGGATCGATCTGGCACTGCCGGATCGTCAGCCGCTGCCACGTCCGGATCTGCGTCAGTACCGCATCGGCCTCGGCCCGGTCGCCGTGTTTGGTGCCAGCAACTTCCCGCTGGCGTTCTCCACTGCCGGTGGCGATACCGCAGCAGCACTGGCCGCCGGTTGCCCGGTGGTGTTCAAGGCGCACAGCGGCCACATGGCCACGGCTGAACTGGTCGCCGACGCGATTATTCGTGCGGCGGAAAAAACCGGCATGCCTGCCGGCGTGTTCAACATGATCTACGGTGGCGGCGTCGGTGAATGGCTGGTCAAGCATCCGGCGATTCAGGCCGTTGGTTTCACCGGTTCGCTGAAGGGCGGTCGCGCCTTGTGCGACATGGCTGCCGCACGTCCGCAACCGATCCCGGTGTTCGCCGAGATGTCGAGCATCAACCCGGTGATCGTTTTGCCGCAAGCACTGGCCACACGTTCGGAAACCGTCGCCCGCGACCTCACCGCTTCGGTGGTTCAGGGGTGCGGTCAGTTCTGCACCAACCCGGGTCTGGTCATCGGTATTCGCTCGCCGCAGTTCAGCGCGTTTGTACAGCAAGTCGCCGCTGCGATCGGTGATCAACCGGCGCAAACCATGCTCAACGCCGGCACCCTCGGCAGCTATGGCAAAGGCCTGGAAAAACTCCTGGCGCACAGCGGCATCGAGCATCTGGCCGGTAATCCGCAGCAGGGCAATCAGGCGCAGCCGCAGTTGTTCAAGGCCGATGTCAGCCTGTTGATCAACGGCGATGAAGTGCTGCAGGAAGAAGTGTTCGGCCCGACCACAGTAATCGTCGAAGTGGCCGATCAGGCACAACTGAGCGCGGCGCTGCACGGCCTGCACGGTCAATTGACCGCGACGATCATCGGCGAGCCGTCTGATTTCGAGCAATTCGCCGAACTGACGCCGCTGCTGGAACAGAAGGTCGGGCGCATCCTGCTCAACGGTTATCCGACCGGTGTCGAAGTGTGCGATTCGATGGTGCATGGCGGCCCGTACCCGGCGACGTCCGATGCGCGCGGCACGTCAGTGGGCACGCTGGCGATCGATCGCTTCCTGCGCCCGGTGTGCTTCCAGAACTACCCAGACAGCTTGCTGCCCGAGCCGCTGAAAAACGCCAACCCGCTGCGGATCCAGCGCCTGGTGGATGGCAAGCCATCGCGTGAGGCGATCTAGCCAACACCGCGATTTTTTGTGTTGATCGTTCCCACGCTCTGCGTGGGAATGCAGCCCGGGACGCTCTGCGTCCCACTGGAACGCGGAGCGTCCCTTGAGGCATTCCCACGCGGAGCGTGGGAACGATCAGCTGGCACACCGCCTTCGCGAGCAGGCTCGCTCCCACAGAGGTTCCAGCAGGGGCCTCTGGATCACATTGGGCTATCATTGGCCCTTTCCCCCCAAAGAAAGACTGTTTGCCATGACTGCCCAAACCCTTCTCAACGCCCTCGAACATTGCGGTATGGTCGAAATCGATGGCCTGCACGCCTTCGAATTCGCCCTCGACGAGGACGATAACCTGCACATCGAATGCATCGATGGCCGCGAAGCCAAGCACTGGCAATTCACCCCGGCGCAGGTTGCGGCTGCGACGTTCGATGAGACGCTGCAGAGCTGGCTGATCGTCGGTTACGCCAGCGACACCAAGACCACGGGCGAGCATCGTCTGGTGTGCGTCGGCGACGTAGTCAGCAGCAGCGACGATGAGGATGACAATAATGAAGATGCGTAATTTCTGGCCTTTGCTGATGGCCGGCAGCGTCGGCGCGATGGGGCTTTCCAGCGCCTCTGCCGACACCTTGCAGTTGCTGGTCGGCTCATACACCGCCGGTTCCAGCCAAGGCATCTACCGCATGCAGTTCGACAGCGCCACCGGCCAGATCGACGCCAAGCCGCTGCAAGTGGTCAAGACCGAAAACCCGTCGTGGCTGACCCTCTCGAAAGACCAGAAGCGCTTGTTCGTGGTCAACGAAAACGGCCCGGGCCAGACTGACCCGGTCGGCCGCGTCAGCAGCTTCGCCATCGACCCGAAGACCCATGCGCTGAGCCTGATCAATCAAGTGCAGAGCCTGGGCAACGAGCCTACCCATTCCAGCCTCAGCGCTGATGCCAAACACCTGTTCGTCAGCAACTACTCGGTGATGGAAGATCCGGGCGGCACCCTGGCGGTATTGCCGGTCGATGCCGACGGCCAGCTGAAACCGGTGGTGCAGATGAGCGGCCACCCGGCCAGCCGGGTCAATCCTGAGCGTCAGGCATCGAATCACGTGCACTCGACGGTGTCGTCGCCGGACGGGCGCTATGTGTTCTCCAATGATTTGGGCGCGGACAAGGTTTTCATCTATCAATACGACCCGAAGGCCAACCCGCACTTGCCGCTAACCCCGGCGAAAACCGCCTCGGTAGCCTTGCCGGCCGGCAGTGGCCCGCGTCATCTGCTGTTCAGCGCTGACGGCAAACACGCTTGGCTGACCATGGAGATGAGTGCACAGGTCGCGGTGTTCGACTACAAGGACGGCGTACTGACCCAGACGCAACTGGTCGATCTGGCAGCGGGCCAGCCGACCTCGGACAAAGCCGGCGCGGCGCTGCATGCTTCGGCTGACGGCAAGTTTCTCTACGTGAGCAATCGCGGCACGGCCAATCAGCTCGTAGTGTTCAGCATTGATCCGGCGACCGGTCAGCTCAAAGAGCTGCAAAAGCGCTCGGTCGAAGGTGATCACCCGCGCGAGTTTGCCCTTGATCCGAGCGGTAAATTCGTCTTGATTGCCAACCAGAAGAGCAACCAGATTGTTGTCGTCGAACGCGATGCCAAGACCGGTCTGCTGGGCAAAACCGTGCAAAAACTGCCGATCGACGCGCCAAGCGATCTGAAATTCCTGGTGCGACAATAAGCCACAGGCCCCGGTCTACGGGGCCTGCATCGTTGTATTAATTGCACTGATATCGGCTAATGCTACAAAAGATTTCAAGGAGGCAACCCTCGAGCGTTACGTTTGTTTCACAGCCCGACCGGGCAAACCAAGCAAACGAACACGAGGGTTACCGCCATGAACTTCAATCTCTTCTCCGTCATCGCCGCTTCCGCCATTTCTGCCACGGTGGTATTGCCAGCCGGTGCCAACGTCGAAATCGCCAGCAAAAAATCCCACACCCAGAGCTACACCCAGAAATACCTGCAACAAAGCGCCAACTTCTACGCCGCGCTGGATCACAAAACCCAAGCCTGAAATTGCCATCTCCTTGTTGGAGCTGCCGAAGGCTGCGATCTTGATCGCAGCCTTCGGCAGCTCCTACGCGCGCGCGTAACCTGATCGTTCCCACGCTCTGCGTGGGAACGCAGCCCGGGACGCTCTGCGTCCCATTGGAACGCGGAGCGTCCCTTGAGGCATTCCCACGCGGAGCGTGGGAACGATCAATCAGAAGATCGCAGCCTTCGGCAGCTCCTGTGCGCGTACGCGTTCTGCACTCATAGGTTTTCTCTCGCGGGCAAATAGAGCCTCTAAATAATCAACGAAGCTGATATTCACCATTGCAAACCCTGAGTGGTTGCTTCGGCTTTTTTGATTGATTCTGTGGCCATCGAAACCTTTGCCCACGGAGAACACCATGGCCAGCGCAATCCTCACTTCCGCCAAACGCGGCGCCTACCTGGCCATCGGTCTGTACCTGGCCGTGGTGCTGTTCGTCAGCATCGGCGCACAGATGGAACACAGCTTCGACGCCCCGATCGACGTCGCCCACCCCGGCATCCAGTTCGAACTGCGCTCGCAAAGCGCGATGGTCGACAGGGCCGAACTCGCAGGAGTCGGCGGCGCATGAAAGGCTACAGACTCTGGGTCATCGCCAGCCTCGCGCTGATGACCAACGGCGCCTCACTCTTGGGATTTGGCCAAGGCTCGGTGGGTGGCTTGGCCCGGGCCATAGAGACCAACCACAACATCGCGCACAACATTGAACGCGCCAACACGCTGGGGCTGATGGCCGGCAATCCACCGGTCAAGGTCGCGGTGGATTTTCTCGGGCCGTTTGAAGTGGATTGCATGGCGCTGGGCATGTGCAACGCCCTGGCCTGACGAAGATCGTTCCCACGCTCTGCGTGGGAATGCCTCAAGGGACGCTCCGCGTTCCAATGGGACGCAGAGCGTCCCCGGCTGCATTCCCACGCGGAGCGTGGGAACGATCAAATCAAGAGGGAGAGAGGGTTACTTCTTCATGATCGAGGTGAACAGTTCGGATTCGAGCAGGCGCTGCAACCAGGCCTGCAAGCGAACATAAGGCGTCTGCGCGAACCACTCGCGATCAACATGAGCGAACTGCCGGACGAAGGGCAGCAGGGCGATGTCGGCGAGACTGAGCCGGTCACCCAGCAAATAGTCGTGGTCTGCGAGCGTCAGATCCAGATAGTGGGCGATCATCTCGCACTGCATGCGATAGACCTCCATCGGTTGCTCTGGATAACGCTCAGCGTATTTGTAGTGGTTCAACGAAGTCTTGAATCGTTGATCGTTCGTCTCGATCAGCATGTCCATGATGACGTCAGCACCCGGATCATCCTTGAACAACCAATCATCCGGATCATTCTGCGCCAACGCCCAGCGCATTATCTGCAGACTCTCATCGATCACTACGCCATCGGCATTCAGCACCGGCACCGTGCCCTTGGGCGAGAGCGCGAGCATCTGCGCCGGTTTGTCCTTGAGACTGACTTCGACAATCTCCACCGGCACGCCCGCATAACGCAGCGCCATTCGCGCACGCATCGCGTAAGGGCAGCGGCGGAAGGAATACAGCGTGTTCATTTCACCTCCAGCGTGCTCAAACCATTGCCCTGGCGCCGCACCTGAATCTGCACCGGGATGCGTTCGTGCATTTCCTGCACATGGGAAATCACCGCCACCTTGCGTCCCTGCGCCTGCAAGCCATCGAGCGCGTCCATGGCCAGTTGCAAGGATTCAGGATCAAGGCTGCCGAAACCTTCGTCGATAAACAGCGATTCGATTTTCAGCGTGCTCGACGCCATCGAGGCCAGACCCAGCGCCAATGCCAGCGATACGAGGAAAGTTTCGCCGCCGGAAAGCGAATGCACCGAGCGCAGTTCGTCGCCCATTTCCGTGTCCATCACCAGCAGGCCGAGCATGCTGCCGCCGCGTTTGAGGCGATAGCGTTTGACCAGTTGGCGCAGCTGCGCGTTGGCGTGATGTACCAGCAGGTCGAGGTTGTAGGCCTGGGCGATCTTGCGGAAGGTGTCGCCGGTGGCCGAGCCGATCAAGGCACTGAGCCGCGCCCAGCGCTGGTACTCGGCATAGGCGTCGGCGATCTGCTGGGCCAGCGCCTGATTGGCGTTCTGCCGACGCTGGTCTTCCACCTGTTCGGCGCGCAGTTCGGCGCACTGCTGTTCGCTGGCGGCGAACTGGTTTTGCAGCTCGGCGAGGGCGCTGTCCAACTGTTCGGCGTCAAGATTGCCGTCCTGCCGGGTCTGGTGATCGAGCAGGCGCTGATCGCGCTCCTGCAACAGGACCTGGGCCTGTTCGATGGCTTTTTCGTTGTGCTGAAGGGTCTGGCGCAGTTCGGCGACTTGCGCGTCATCGAAGCGCAGCAAGTCTTCGAGGCCGCCGTCATCCAGTTCCGGGTGGCTGGCGCGCCAATCAGCGATCTTGCCGGCGAGTGCCAGGTCTTCAGCTTGCAGTGCTTGCAGGCGTTCCTGTTGGGCCTTGAGCTCAGCGGCGATCTGCACCAGCTGCGTGCGCACGCTTTGCAGCTCCTCAGCGGTGCTGGTTTCCGCGCTGCGCGCCTGTTCCACGGCGTGTTCCAACTGCTGCTGCCAATGCTCGGCGCTGCTGTGCTCGCCAAGTAACTGCGCGAGTTTTTCCTGACAGCTTTGCTGCTGCTCGGTCAACGCCGTGAATTGCTGTTCGGCACTGTGCAGCTGCTGAGTGCGCAGCTGCTGGCGATCCTGTTCTTTCTCGAGGGTCTGCTGGCGTTGCTGCTGTTCGCTCAGCTCTTCCTTTTGCTGTTCGAGCTGGGTCAAACGCTCGGCGATCTGCCGGTCCAGCTGCATGAACGTTGCCGCCGGCTCCAGGCGCAAGGCTTCGAGCGTGTCGGCGGGCAGCAGCGGGCCGAACGCGCTGAGTTCTTCTTCAAGGCGCTGACGGTCGCTGTTGAGTTCATGCTGCTGATGGCTGAGCTGTTGCGCCGCTTGCTGATGCGCTACCTCGGCCTGACGCAATTGTTGCGACAAGCGCGCCGCGTCCTGTTGCAAGGTGAGCAGGGCGCTCTGGCGTTGTTCGTCCTGAGTGATGCTCTGGTTCAACTGCTCGGTCTGGCGGCTGAGCCAGGCGTCGCGTTTGTCGGCGTCCTGATTGAACAGTTGCGCGGCCAGCGGATGCGCGTCGAGGCTCGGGGCCAAGGCTTGTTGCTGCGCCGCGAGTTGTTCCTGTTGCTGGAGCAATTCTTTCTGTTGCGCGATCACGCCACCGACTTCGCCGCGCAGCTCGATCAGTTTTTCCTTGAGCTGATCGACCACTTGCTGGGCGTTGGCCTGTTCGTTTTCATCGTGACGGCCAAGGCTTTGCAACAGCGCTTCGGGCTGATGATAGGGATGCTCGTTGCTGCCGCAGACCGGGCAGGGCTGATCGTCCTGCAACTGCGCGCGCAACTCTTCGACACTGGCACTGCGCGCCAGCCGCTGACGCTCGAGCAGTTCGCGAGTGACGCTGAGGGTCTGCTCGGCGACGGTCAGTTCGGCCTTGGTTTTCACACCGTCCTGGGTCAAGCGTTCGCGTTGCTGCTGCGCGTCGAGCTGGCGTTGTTGCAACTCGGCGCTGCGCTTGTCGAGATCCTGCCGAGTCGCCCACAGGCGCGACAGGTCTTCGATCGCGCGTAGCTGCTTGCGGTTGTCCTGCAACAAGGTGCCGAGCAGGCCGATCTGTTCGGCGACTGCGTCCGGCTCTGCGCCGGCCTCTTTGAACAGCACTTCCAGTTGCTGTTTGTGCGAGGCCAGTTGCTCAGCACTGTGCGCGGCGTTCTGTTCGAGCGACGCCAGTTCGCTCTGGCCCTTGTTCAAGCGGTTGCCGATCAGCATCAGCTGTTGCAGACGATCGCGATAGGCGCTCCAGGCATCGCTCAAGGGCGCCAGATGCGCACTCTGCTCAAGCTCGGTGGCGATGCGTTGCAAACGCGCGGCGACTTCAGTCTGCTTTTCCTGCAAAGCCTGAATCGCGCTCTGGCCATCCTTGAACGCTTGCTCGGCGGTTTGTCGGGCTTCGGCGCTGCTGGCAGTGTCCTTGATCAGGCGGGCGAGGGTGCTTTGTTCTTCAAACGCCTGACGCAGCAACGGCGCATTTTCGCTCTGGCGTTGTTGCGCTGCGCTCAGGGCGACTTTTGCTGCGTCGAGGTTCTGTTCCAGCTGCGTCTGGCGTTCCCCGAGTGCCGCGTGTTGTTGGGTGTGCGCGGCAATCTGCGCCGCCAGTGGTGTCAGCAGCGCATCGAGCTCGGCCTTGCGCGCGAACTGATGGCGTTGCGGGCCAAGCTGTTCCAGACGCGTCAGTTTCACCCGCTCGCCGGCCAGTGCCTGCCATTGCTGTTGCGCGGTTTGCAGTTGTCCGCTGGCCGCTTGCTGCGCTTCCTGCAACAGACGCAAATCCTTCAGCCAGGCATGCTGTTGCTCAAGCTGTTTGAGCTGCGCTTGTTGCGCCTTCATCTGTTGCTGCGCGGTGTTGAAACGCTCGTCGAGTTCGGCGCGGGCTTCGGGGGCCATTGGCGTCACGCCGGTGGCCTGATCCTGCAACAGCTTGTGCGCTTCGCGGGCTTCTTTGGTCTTGTCGAAGGCGCGGCGGCCGAGGCGGGTGTACAGCGCGGTGTCGGTGAGTTTTTCCAGAAGTTCACTGCGGTCGTTGTCGTCAGCCTTGAGAAACGCACTGAACTCACTCTGCGCCAGCAGCACAGCGCGAGTGAACTGTTCAAAGTTGAGACCCAGAGCGGCTTCCAGCTGGGTTTTGTATTCGCCTTTCTGGCTGGCGAGCAGTTGATCCTGATCGATGTCGCGCAGGCTCTGCCGGCTCGCTTGCAACTTGCCGCCAGCCTTCTCGCGAGCACGATTGGCTTCCCAGCGCGCGCGATAGCGGCGGCCATCAACGCCGACAAAATCCACTTCGGCATAGCCTTCACCGGTGCCGCGTCGCAGCAAGGTGCGCGGGTCGCCAGTGGCGATTTCACCGTCAGCATCCGGGACTTTCGCATCGCGACCGGTGTTGTTCAGGCGCGGCACAGCGCCAAACAGCGCCAGACACAAGGCATCAAGCAACGTGCTTTTGCCGGCGCCGGTCGGGCCGGTGATCGCAAACAGCCCGGCGCTGACCAGCGGTTCAGCGGTGAAATCAATCTCGAACGGCCCGGCCAGCGAGGCGAGGTTCTTCAAACGAATGGCGAGAATCTTCATGGCTGCTCGCCCTCCAGTTGCACGTCCTGCAGCAGTTCGGCGAAGTCCTTGAGCGTCTGCTCGTCGACCTCGCTGCCGTAATTGTCGAGCCAGGCGCGGCTGAACAATTCCTGCGGGGTGAGCTGGTCGAGTTCGATCAACGTGCTGCCGTCATCGCTGCCATCGGCGCCACGATTGCCGGCGTATTCAGCGGCGATGCGCACCAGTCGCACGGCTTTGCCTTGCAGTGCGGTTTCCACTTGATGGCGCAGATCCGGCTGCGGCTCATCCAGACGCACGCGCACTTCGAGCCAGGGCTGGCGCTGGGTTTCGGCGAGCAGATCGATGTTCGGCAGGTCGGCCAGTTGCAGCAGAATCTCGGCCAGCGGCGCCGGGCCGATGCGTTGCAGATTGACCGAGCGCGGGATCAATTTCGGCTCGACGCCGACCAGGGTTTCACCCTCGAGGACCACATCGAGAATCTGATGCTGATAACCGATTTCGGAGAACGACAGCGGAATCGGCGAGCCGCTGTAGCGAATGCGCTCCTCGCCGTTGACCTTCTGCGGCTTGTGCAAATGGCCGAGGGCGACGTAACTGATGCTTTCGCCGAACAGGCTGGCGGGTAGCGCTTCGGCATTGCCGATGATCAGGCTGCGCTCGGAATCCTCCGACACCGAGCCCCCGGCCATGTGCGCGTGGCTGATAGCGATCAACGCCTGCCCGGGCTGACGCTTGGCATTCGCCGCCGCGATCAGCCATTCATGCACCTGACCGATGCCGCGCAGATAGTTGTCACCCAGATGCGCGCCAGTGACTTCCGCCGGGCGCAAAAACGGCAGCGCCAGACACCACGCGGCGATTTCTCCCTGCGCATTCGGCAACGGCAGCAACAAACGTTCGGCGTCGAGCTGCCCGTCATCCAGCCACAGCACCCGACCCAATGCGTGAGTGCGCAAACGCCGCATCAACGGCGCCGGCAGCTCGATCCGCGAGCCGGAATCATGGTTGCCGGCGATCATCACGATGGTCAGCAACGGCTGCTGTTCGTGAGCGCTGACGATGAAGTCGTAAAGGCGTTCCTGAGCTTTGACTGGCGGGTTGACCGTATCGAAGATATCGCCGGCAATCAGCAGCACATCCGGCTGCGCCAGGTGCAACTGGCGCAGCAGCCATTCGAGAAAACACGCGTGCTCGAAATCGCGCTCCTGGCCGTGCAGGTTTTGCCCAAGGTGCCAGTCGGAGGTGTGGAACAGACGCAAGGTGGACTCCGCATTTTGATCAAGAGGGTGGCCGCGAAGAAGAACGGGCGGCGAGAGGAGGGGAGTTTACTGGCAAATCACGCCCCTTGCCTTGTCGCGTGTCTGCTTGCACCGACAGCGGCGAATATTTCGGTAATCGGCCGATGCGGCTGGCGCTTGTGCATCCGCCGCACTTGTTCACTCAGTCGCAACAACTCTTCACTGGGCTTGGCCCATTGCTCTTTCGGCAATGGCTCGGACCAGGCACGCATAACATCCGGCAGCGCCTGCTTGCCGATTCTTTCCAGCCGACGAATTTCCCATTCGAGCAGACGGTTGGGAATCGTCCATAAGGTCATGACGTGATACAGGTACCAGAAGAACCCCGACAACCGCGAGCGGCGGCCTTCATGGATCTCCTGATGCATCCGCGCGCGGGCATTGTGGAATGTATGCAGGCCTTCGTGGGGTGGGTCGTCCGGGCCTTGCAGATCCTGCAAATCCTGAATCGATTTGAGGTCGTTGACCTCGTACTCCATGTAACCGCGAATCGCTTCCCAATGGCTGATCGCGAGCTCCAGGCCGGCGCATTGGAATTCCTGGCTTATGAGGGTTTCACCTTGGTAGAAACCGATGCCCATACCGTATTGGCGATGGATCCCGAACTGGGTGGCGCCCTTGGCTTCGATGATCCACGCGCTGAGCGACTCCCACGGGACAAAAACCGGCTCGGTGGCGCCTTCGGGCATGAAGCAGACTTCGCGGCGTTGGCGGTTGAAGCGGGTTGGGATGAGGGAGAGGCGTTTTTTGTGGACGTGGTGCCAGACGCCCAGGCCGATACCCAAGGCCATAAAACCCGTTAATAACGCCAATTTGTAAAGGGCAAGAAAAACACCCTCAATAATTTCCTGAATAAACTCCCAGTTATCTCCAAACATGAGCCCAATAAAGCCTCCCACCAGTGGATATAGAAACGCGATCATGAATGTGCCACTGAACGGTCCTCCTAAAGTCACCTGCCACATAAATACCTGCGGGTTTCCCAACCCGAAGTCCATGTAAACACTGTTTAGTTCCCCTATGTGAGGCCCGTAAGGTGGCGTTTTTGTTGGTAATGGCAAGGGCGCGAGATAGGTAATTTTTCCACTCGGAAACGGCTCTACATCGCCCGCTTTTCTGATCACCTCACATTGCGCATCAACAAGAGGCTCATTGTGATTATTCAGCATGGTCAGCCCTTTCGAGGTATTGATTTTCAACCAGCAGAACCATCGGGTTTTCCTTGAACGAGCCGGGAGCAACAACTGCGAAATGGCCGTCACCCCGAGGGTCTCTCGCCTCGGCCAACATCAACCGAAACATCCGCATCCAACGCGGTCCTCTGTGGGAGCGAGCCTGCTCGCGAAGGCGCGCAAACAGGCAAAAAACCTCCCTCCCTCTGGTCACAAAACTGCTCTGCATCAGTCCACAGCCCGCCTGCAAACCTCAGCGAAAATCTGCGTAATCGGCCGATGCGGCTGGCGCTTGTGCATCTGCCGCACTTGTTCGCTTAGTCGCAACAGCTCTTCACTGGGCTTGGCCCATTGCTCTTTAGGCAGCGGCTCGGACCAGGCGCGCATGACTTCCGGCAGCGCCTGCTTGCCGATTCTTTCGAGTCGGCGCACTTCCCATTCGACCAAACGGTTGGGGACCGTCCATAAAGTCATGACGTGATACAGGTACCAAAAAAATCCCGACAACCGCGAGCGGCGGCCTTCACGGATCTGCTGATGCATCCGCGCCCGGGCGTTACGAAAAGTGTGCAGGCCTTCGTGGGGCGGGTCGTCCGGGCCTTGCAGGTCTTGCAGGTCCTGAATCGATTTGAGGTCGTTGACTTCGTACTCCATGTAACCGCGAATCGCCTCCCAATGGCTGATCGCGAGCTCCAGGCCGGCGCATTGGAATTCCTGGCTTATGAGGGTTTCACCTTGGTAGAAACCGATGCCCATGCCGTATTGGCGATGGATGCCGAACTGGGTGGCACCCTTGGCTTCGATGATCCAGGCGGACAGCGATTCCCATGGGACGAAGACAGGTTCGGTGGCGCCTTCGCGCATGAAGCAGACTTCGCGGCGTTGACGGTTGAAGCGGGTTGGGATGAGGGTGGCGCGGGTTTTGTGGACGTGGTGCCAGACGCCTAGGCCAATAAACAAGGCAATTAAACCCGTTGAGAAAGCCAATTTGTAAATGGCAAAAAAAATACCCTCAATGACTTCTTTAATGAACTCCCAGCTATCACCTAACAGAAGTCCTATAAACCCTCCCATCAGTGGATATAGGAACGCGATCATTAATGTGCCGCTGAATGGTCCGCCTAAAATGACTTGCCAAGAAAAAACCTCCAGTGTCCCTAAACCGAAATCCATATAAACGTCATTCAGTTCACCAATATGCCGACCGTAAGCTGGCATTGATGTTGGTAATGGCAAGGGCGCGAGATAGGTAATTTTTCCGCTCGGAAACGCCTCAATGTCACCGGCCTTTCTAGGCTGTTGAAGCGGGCGAATTGTTAATGGATCATCGTGATTATTCAGCATGGTCAGCTCTTTCTAACAGGTGAGCCTCAACCAGCAAAACTGGAGGTTTTTCTTTGACCTGTTGAGGAGTAACAACCCCAAAATGACCCTCACCACGCGGATCTAGGTGAATGACGCGAGTTCGAGATGCCCATTCACCTTTTTCATTCAATGTCTGAACGCACACAGCCAATTCCAGCGTTTCTTTCGCGGGAACAAATTCCGACCCGAGGCCCGCTGGATACTGGAGACAAAGTATCAGTCCTTCTGGGCTGGACTTCACGATGCGCAGGCTGCTTAAAATCTCGTCACTAATGACATCTCGCTGCTCTCGTGGTGCTCCTCGACTGTGCAGCGGAATTGAAATGCGGTGCGCGCCGATACCTAAACGGGAGGTTGGGTTGCCGCCAAACGGAGGCAGCAGATCATTCAGCGTTAGGGTCGGCAATGCTAAGTGAATATCGCTGGGTTTGGCTTTGAATAACAGATCCTTCAGCCAAGAGTCGTACAGATTTGGGCCAAGCTGCGCGTAAGGTGCGTGAATTAAAAAAGCCAGATAACTTTGATAGTCATCAAGTGAGTGGTCGCCACGCATCTCGCTATCCCTACTCCACGGTGTGATTTTCAACCATTTATCGTGAGCACTGATGTTGTAGCGGCTGTACAGCCAGCTGCCGCCCAGCTCTAGAACGGTAAAAAGTGCTCCAGCGAGATTGAAGCGGAAAAAGACGGTGGATAAACGTGTGCCAGCAGCGGCCCAAGCAGCTCTTCGAGCGGCATTACTTGACGCCTTCAATACCTTGAATGTGGAGTGGACAGTGTTGGTCAAACCATAGCTAGTAGTTGATGTCATGCCACCAGCTCCCATCGTCGCCAATGCAGCTGCGCTTTGCGCCGAATGATTTCCACTGCGAACCGCCTGTTCCCAGTTTTTGCGCTGCGTGACAAAACTGTTCGTAGAAGAAGCCAACCCTGACAAATATGTAAAAAAACCCAATCCCACATGCAATTTCCCCATCTGCACGTGCACGGTCTGCAAGGCATGGAGCTGAACGCTTGCCACTAGAGAAGCGCAGCGAACTTTTAACGCCGTATCAGCAAGACTTTGTGCGGCACTAAATCCCGCCGCTCCCGTTGCAGCGACTGAATTCATCAACGAGGTCCACACTCTTTCATTTACAGCCTGCCTGCGCAGCTCCCGATAAACCCCCACCAAATTCACCACCTGCACCATCACCACCAACAACCCCATCCCCTCCGTCCGCACCAGACTCGCCTTCGAAACCCCCGCCACTCCCGCGCGAATGTTCTCCAGCAACCCTCGCAATTCCCCGTGCTGCGCCGGCGGAAACACCACCGTCACGCCCGCTTTCGCCGGGGTGGCGCCATACAGCCGTGCCGAGCGATCCGGCAGTTCGTCAATCGGGCTTAGCGCTGCCGCAAGGCGGCCTTCGAACAAGGCCAGTTGCGTGCGCACGCGGACGATTTCTTCCTGCAATTCCATCGCCCGGGCGGTTTTGTGGCCTTGGCGGTTTTTATTGTGGGTGAGCTGGTTGCGTTCGCGGTTGAGGGTTTTCAGGTAGTCGCGTTCGCGCAGCACTTCCTTGATCGTGGCTTGCAGCGCCGCTTGTTCCGCCGGGGTGGATACGGTGAAGGTCACGCCGCTGGTTCGCGCGGCGTCGAAGACGCGCAGGCGCAGGGCTTTGGGCAGGCGCTGGAACAGTTCGTCGAGGTCGGGGATTTTCTCGCCGGCGAGATCAAAGCCTTCCAGCGCCCGGCTCAGCCCGAGGTTCAGCGCCGGGCTGTAGGTGTCTTGCACGGCATCGGCGAGGACTCGGCTGTGTGCGGGCAGGTCGTCCAGCGCGGGCAGCTGCGGCTGCTCGATGCTCTGCAACTTGGCCAGCCAGTCCGGCAGGTTGTTGAACATCGCCATGCCGGCGTTGAACAGCGTTGAATATTGCCCGGCCTGCTCGGTCTGCAAGCGCAGCGGCAAGGTGTAGAACAACGGGCGGGTCAGTTGCGGGTGTTGTTCGAGGTAATCGAGCATTTGCTCGTTGGCCGCGTCGCTGCGGCCGATGTCCTTGAGACAGGCGTATTCGCTGGCGAGCGCCTGATCGATCTGCGCTTGGCCGTCGAAATACCACGCCGAGCGATGGAAACGCCCGGCGCACAGCAGTTGCGCGCGATCGGCGGTGATGCGTTCGAGCAGGCGATTCCAGCGTCCGAGGTTGTCGCGATGACTGTTCAGCACCTCATCCATGGCCGGGCGGTCGATCAGGTCGTTGATGCCGCGTTTGCCGCTGAGCAACGGGCCGTCGAGCACGTCTTTCATGCGTCGGCTCTGATCCTTGCCGAGGTCGACCAGTGTGTTCAGGTGGCGCTCGACGAAGTCGGCCGGGGCGACTTCAGCAAAATATTCGCGGGTGTAAAAGCGTCGGTCCGCCTCGGCGGTGACGCGAGCGTGCGCGGTGAAATCAGGGGCGACGCCATCAAAGCGGTTCAGCGCCAATGACTCGTCTAAAGCCTTTTCGCGCTGTTGCTGCAGTTCAGGTCGAGCCTGGGTATCGGTCGGGACAACCTCACCACCTTTGTTCAAATACTCGAGCAGCGCCTGCCGGGTATTTTCCCGATCCGGCTCGGGCAATTGCTCCAGTTCAGCAAACAATGCCTGGGCGCGCGGATCGTCGCTGGCCTTGGCCAGGGTGTCGAAATCCTGAGCGCCCAACTGGCTCAGCGACTCGATGTAGCTGGCCAGCAGATAGTCGCGCTCGTTGTTGTCGGTGTTGCTCCACTGCTCGATCCAGCCGACCACCAGGTCCTGATAATCGGCCAGATCGCGCATCACCCCGAGGTCGTCGTTGACCAGCAGAAACAGCGTGTCGTCCTGATAAGGCCCGCGCACCCGACCAAGAAATTCGCCGATATGCGCCTCGCGAAAACGTCGTGGGTTTTCCCACAGATAGGGTTCGCGTTCGTGCTCCGGCGCATCGCTGACCTGCACCGCCGGCATCCGCGTGGCGTCTGCCTCGGCCAGCGGTTTCGCTGTGCAGGCCACTTCCGCCAGCCACTGTTTGGCCTGGGCCACGGTGAGCAGATGCTCGCCGCCGATCAGACAATGCACCGGGCCGAGATCGACCGCCTGCATGAAGTGCTCGCGTTCCTCCGCGCTGTCCAGCACCTGTCGGCATTTCGCCGCGCTCAACTGCACATCGGCGAAGGTCACGTAAAGGGTGCTTTTGCGCGAAAAGATCAACGCCGGACGTTCTTCGATGGCGCTGCGCTGATCCTCGCTGACGCTTTTGCCGCGATGCAGCAATGCGCTGATGACGCCTTCAAGCACGCGGTATTCGTAGAGCTCGCCGCTGAGACTGTCGACGATGTACAGCCAACCGTCGCGCAGGCGGCGGATGCCCATGGGGCGCGTGGTCAGGGTGTACGGCAGCGTGATTTCGGTGCTGGGGTCGAAGGGTTTTTCCACCAGGCCGTACGCGAGGGGCAACAGTTGCACGTGGGTGTTGCGCAAGGGGCAGGCGGCGGGGCCGATGATCGGGGCTTTGGACGCTGCGGCTGCCGCGAGGTTGGCGGGGTGCATCATTGAGCACATTTCCCTGTGTCTGTTTGTGACAGAGAAATGTGCGTGTATCTGGAAAACGACAGCAGTCAGATCTTTCTGTGTTTTGCGTAGGAATCGAACACTCGGGATGAAACCTACAAGGGATCGTCTGAAATCTTACAGAGGTTACTTCGGATGAATCGTGAGTAACGCTGAAGGCGTACCCGCGCTCGCAAACTTACCCTGATAAATAGATCCGTTAACACGCTCATTGCCTAGGGATTTGAGCCGTACCGCTCATCGAAATCGATTTTTCAACGCATCCATTAATTGACGCCAAAATAGTGGCCATCTAATATCGCGCCACTATTTTGATACTAGTGCGCTATTGCAGGGATGCCAGCGACTCTTTGCGCTCATCCGCGCCGCTTACCTGCGGAGCATGGCACCTGATCAAACCGATTATTGCCCGTTGCAGGATCTTCTACATGGACGTTCGCCAGTACGCATTCCTCGCTCGCCAGCCTTCTGCCGCTACGGCCAAACGCGAGCAGTTCCTCGGCATGCCCAAGCGCGGACTGGCGTTCCTGCTGGCCAACGTCATGTTCTGGCAACCGCTGTGGGCGCAGGCCGACGGCATCGTCGTGGCCAACCCGAATACCACGCTGGACCGTGCCGGCAACGGCGTGCCGATCGTCAACATCGCCACGCCCAATGCCAGTGGCCTGTCGCACAACCAGTTCCACGATTACAACGTCGGCGCACAGGGCGTCATCCTCAACAACGGCGCGATTCAAACTTCGAACACGCAACTGGGCGGTCACGTCATCGGCAACCCGAACCTGAAAAACAGCGGTTCGGCGCAGGCGATTCTCAACGAAGTCATCAGCGGCAACCCGAGTCAGTTGCGCGGTTACACCGAAGTGGCCGGGCAGTCTGCGCGGGTGATCGTCGCCAACCCTTATGGCATTACCTGCAATGGCTGCGGTTTCATCAACGCACCACGGGTGACGTTGACTACCGGTAAACCAGTGCTGGAAAACGGTCGGCTGGATCGCTTTCAGGTCGATCAAGGCAGCGTGGCTATCGAAGGCGCGGGCATCAACGCAACCAATATCGACCGCTTCGAAATCATCACCCGCAGCGCCAAGATCAATGCGCAGATTCAAGCGCAGAACCTGACCATAGTCGCCGGTCGCAACGACGTTAACGCCGACAGCCTCAACGCCACAGCCCGCGCCGACGACGGCAGCGGCAAACCGCAACTGGCCATCGACTCTTCAGCACTCGGCGGCATGTACGCCGGGGCGATCAAACTGGTTGGCACCGAGGCCGGTGTGGGGGTGAAACTCGACGGCAAACTGATTGCCAGCGGCGGCGATATTCAGCTGGATGCGAACGGGCAACTGAGCTTGGCCGACACCTCGGCTACCGGCGCGGTCAACGTCAAAGCGGCCAGCCTCGACGCGCAAGCTCCGATCTATGCAGGCACGTCGCTCAACGTGCAAACCCAAGGCAATCTGACCAACCGCCAGACCCTCGCCGCCCGTGACAGCGTGGTGCTCAGCGCCGGTGGGCAACTGACCAATGCCGGCGCCATCGAAGCCGGCGTCAATGCTGACGGCAGCCGTAACAGCAACGGTGATTTGAGCCTTCGCGCACAGAATCTGAGCAACAGTGGCAAGAGCCTCAGCGCCAGCCGCAACCTGACCGTCAACGCCGCGCAAACCCTCAACAACCAGAATGGCCTGCTGAGTGGCCAGACCGCGAGCATCACCGCCGGCACGCTGGACAACCGCAACGCCGGCAAAGTGCTGGGCAACAACAGCCTGACCCTCACTGCCAATCAGGTGCTGAACAATCAAGGCACGCTCACCAGCAATGGCAGACTCACCGGCAACATCGGTCAGTTGATCAACAGCAACGGTGAACTTGGCAGCCAGAGTGACGTAGTGCTCACGGTCACCTCGCTGGACAACGTCGCCGGCCTGATCACCGCTGGCCGTTTGCTCGACATCACCGCCCTCGGCGCCATCAACAATCGCACCGGACGGATCGGCGCGAAACAGGCCGTAGCGATCAAAGCGCAACAACTGGACAACAGCCAGCAAGGCCAGCTGACCAGCGAAGGCACGCTGACCACGCGCATCAGCGACCAGTTGAACAACCAGAACAAGGGCCTGATCCAGGCCAACGGTGCGATGGACGTGCAGGCCACGCGCCTGGATAACCGCGCCGGCAAGATTTCCGGTCTCGACATCTTGACCGTCAGCAGCGCGACCACCGACAACCGTGCGGGTGTTTTGCGCGCCGACAAAGCGACGACGCTGCTGATCGATAATCTGGATAACCGCGACAAGGGCCGCGCCGAGAGCAAGGCAGCGCTGACCTTCGAAGGCAGCACGCTGAACAACAGCAATGGCGGCTTGCTGACCTCGACCGGACTGTTGAGCATCAAAGCCCGGGATGTCACCAACGATGCCGGACGGATTTCCGGCAAGGGCGATATCGACGCCAGCATCGACAACCTGACTCAGCAAACCGGCGAACTGGTTGCCGAAGGCAATCTGAAACTCACCGGCAAAACCCTCAACAGCCGCCAGGACAGCCTGGTCGGGTCGCTCAAGACCCTGACCGTCAATGTCGACCAGATCGACAACCGCGCCAGTACGCTTTCCAGCCAACTCGACCTGCATATCAATGGCGCACGCCTGGACAACAGCGAGGGCGGCAAGGTGCTGTCCGACACTACGCTGGGCCTGAAAGTCGCGCAGATCATCAACGCCACCAATGGCCTGATTTTCAGCAAAGGCGCGGCGACGCTCAGCGGCATCGGTTTGAGCAATGTGGGCGGGCGGATCGTCAGCCAGAACACACTGAACCTGACCCTCGACAATGCCCTCGACAATCAGCAAGGTCTGATCAGCAGTGAAGGGCACATGACCCTGAATCTCGGCAGCCTCGACAATCGCCTGGGCAAGCTGTCGAGCCTGGAAGCGATGGCACTGACCAGCGTCGCCGGGGTACAGAATCAGGGCGGGCTGATCGCCTCGCAAAAGGGCCTGACCTTCACCAGCGGCAGTCTCGATAACAGCGACAACGGCATCCTCAGTGCCAAAGCTGATTCGACCCTGACCACCGGTGAGTTCAAAAACCGTCAGGGCGGCAGCCTCGCCACGGACGGCACGCTGTTGCTGACCACCGCGCATCTGGATAACTCCGGCGGCATCATCGGCAGCCAGAAAACCCTGCAGGCTTCCGTCACCTCGCTGCAGCAGGACGGCGGCGAGTTGTTCAGCAACGGCGACCTGACCCTGGACCTCAACAATGGCCTGCTCGATAACCAGCGCGGCAACATTCATACGCCGGGCCAACTGCTGCTGAAAAATCTCAAGGATGTGAACAACAGCGCCGGGGAAATCTCCGCTGCCAAAGCCTGGAATCTAAGCGCGCAAAGCCTGAACAACGACGGCGGCAAGCTGCTCAGCAATGAAAAACTCACCCTGGTCATCGACCGTGCGCTGAGCAACGTGAAAGGCCTGATCGCCTCTGCTGGCCTCCAAGCGCGCAGCGCCAGCCTCGACAACAGCGGCGGTGAGATTCGCGGGCGTGGCGAGGTCGATTTCACCGTCACCGGTCTGTTCGACAACCAGGCTGGCGTGGTCATCGCTGACGAGGGCCTGACGCTCACGGCGGCGCGTCTGGATAACCGCCGCGAGGGCCTGGTCGGTTCGACCCAGGCGCTGCAACTGGTCGTCGACCGTGTCGATAACCGCAGCGGTGAACTGTCGAGCAAGGCCGGCGTGAGCCTGATCGGCGCCTGGCTCGACAATAGCGACAGCGGCTACATGCTGGCGGGCGGCAATCTGGCGTTGACCGTCAACGAGGTGATCAACCGCAACAACGGCGTGCTGTCCGGCGCTACCGGCCTGACGCTGGTCGGCAAAAGTCTGGAAAACAGCGCTCGCCTGACCACGCAACAAGACCTCGCGATTACCCTCTCTGGCGAGCTGAACAACGCGCAGGGCAGTCTGCTCAGCGAAGGTGCGCTGGCGATCGATGCGCAAAGCTTCAATAACGATGGCGGTACGCTGTCCAGCGCCAAAGCGCTCAGCGTCGACACACGCGGTGCGGTCAGCAACCGGGGCGGCCAGTTGTTGACCGATGCAGCGTTGACGCTCACCAGCAGCGCGCTGGACAACCAGCAGAAAGGCGTGATCAGCAGCAAAAGCAATCTGCACATCACTACCGGCGAACTCAATAACAGTCAGGCGAGCATTTACGCCGCCGATCAGCTTGAGTTGAGCGCCGGCAAAGTGACCAACACGGCTGGCAGCCTCGGCGCTGGCAATGCGTTGACTGCCGATATTCAGGGCCTCGATCAGCAGGGTGGCAAACTGTTCAGCAGCCACGCCAGCGTCAGCGTCGACCTGCACGGTGGTGCGCTGAACAACCAGGGCGGGGTAATCAATGCGCCGGGACAGTTGCTGCTGAAAAATCTCGCTGAGGTGAACAACCGTGGCGGCGAGATTTCCAGCGAGCAGGCCTTTGAACTGATCGCCAAATCGCTGGACAACAGCGGCGGCCAAGTGCTGAGCAATCAGAAACTGAGCCTGACCCTCGACAAGGTCCTGACCTCGATCAAAGGCACGATCGCGGCAGCAGCATTGCAGGTTCGCGCGGCCAGTCTCGACAACAGCGATGGCGGCGTATTGCTCAGTGACAGCGATATCTCGGTGACCGTCGATGGCCTGCTCGACAACCACAACAAGGGCAGCATCCGCGCCGCGCAACAACTGACCCTCAACAGCACCGGCCTGAACAACGAGGAGGGCACGCTGGTGGGTGCCGCTGGCCTTGCCATCGACCTCGGCGCCACCGCGCAGGACCTCAACAACCAGGGCGGGGTGATCAGCAGCAAAGGCGCGTTGAGCATTGCGCACCTGCGTGACCTCAACAACCAGGACGGCGTGATCAACAGCAAAGGCGTGCTGAGCATCGCCACCCTGCGTGACCTGAACAACCAGAAAGGTGAAATTTCCAGCGTCAACAGGTTCAGCCTCAGCGCCAACAGCCTGGACAATCGCGGCGGCAATCTGATCAGCAATCAGCAACTGTCCCTCACCGCAGCCGAGCTGAAAAACAACGGCGGCCTGATCTCAGGCTGGACCGGCGTGACCCTGGCCGGCGGCACTATCGATAACAGCCTCGGCGGCGCGATCTCCAGCCAGCTCGGCAATGTCAGCATCGACCTCAGCAGCGCGCTGATCAACCACAGCCAGGGTGGCGTCGGCAGCAAGGGCGAGCTTTACATCAAGGCCGGCAGCCTCAACAACAGCGCCGGCACGCTGACCAGCGACGGCAAGCAGACCTTGACTGTGCTCGGCGGTGAAGTCAGCAACGCTTCCGGCGGCTTGATCAAAAGCGCTGACACCCTCGATATCCGGGCGGCGAGTCTGAACAACGCCTCGGGTAACCTGAATGCGAAAAAAGCCCTGACCTTCACGGGCGGTGCGGTGAACAACAGCGGCGGCAGCCTGGTCGGCGACGACCGCGTCACACTCGACCTGCTCGGCGCGCTGACCAACGTCAACGGCGCGCTCGGCAGCACCGGGCCGCTGGTGCTGACGCGTTCGGCCAGCATCGACAACCGTGGCGGCCAGATGATCAGCCAGAGTCTGCTGAGACTGCTCACCAGCGGCGATCTGAACAACAGCCAGCGCGGCACCATCGCCGCCAGCAGCCAACTGAACCTTACCGCCGGCGGCCTGCTGCGCAACGACGGCGATGGCCTGATTTCCAGCGGCGCCGCCGACGCCATCCTCACCGCAGCCGCACTGAACAACGCCGGCGGCGCGGCGCAAAGCATGACCGCGCTGACCGTCAACACGGGCAACGGCGCAATCGACAACCAGGGCGGCAAGATCATCGCGCAGAACGGCGATCTGAACCTCACCGCCGCCAGCCTCGACAGCCGAGGCGGCGTGCTGTCGAGCCTCAAAGGTCTGCTGCAAACCCGTCTGACCGGTGTCCTGCGCAACGGCCAGTCAGGCAAGATCGAAGGCAGTCGCCTCGACCTGCGCGCACTGGGCGGCATCTACAGCGACGGCGGGCGCATTGCCGCCAACAGCGGCGACATCCTGCTCAACGCCGGCGGCAACGCCCTCGACAACAGCGGCGGCGGCATCTATGCCCGCGGCCAGGTGAACGTCATCGCCGGCTCAATGAACAACGCGGCCGGCCAAGTCAGCGGCAGCCTCATCGACCTTGGCCTTGGCGGCAATCTCGCCAACAACGGCGGCCTGATCGAAAGCGCCAGCACTCTGGCGATTCGCGCCGCCAACCTCAACAACCAGAGCGGCAAACTACGCGCCCTCGGCGGCAGCGGCAAAACCGATTTCCAGATCGGCAGCCAGTTCGACAACCGCAACGGCCTGGTGGAAACCGCCAACACCGACTTCTCCCTCGCCGCACCGAGCTTGCTCAACGCTGGCGGCACAGTGACCCATGTCGGCCTCGGTGAATTCGGCGTCTCCACCGCCAACGTGATGAACGCCGGCGGCTCACTGGTGACCCGTGGCGGCCTGACCCTGAACGCGGACAGCTGGACCAACAGCAGCGTGATCCAGGCGGGGCGCTTGACGGTGAATGTCGGCAATTTCGTGCAGACGGCCAGTGGGCAATTGTTGGCTTCGAATCAGTTGGTGGGGCGTGGCGGGAACTGGACGAACGAGGGGTTGATTGCCAGTGATGGCGGGCTTGATATTCAGTTGAGTGGGACTTACGGCGGTAATGGGCGGGTGAGCAGTCTGGGCGATCTGCAACTCGACGCCTCCACCCTCAACCTTACCAGCGCAACGAGTATTGCGGCCGGAAGCAATACGACCGTAGGAGCGCGCGGCGGCTTGGCGATCGTCAACAACTACGGCCGCCTGACCGCTGCCAATAATTTGATAGTCAACGCCGGAGTCGTTAACAACTACGGCACGCTCGCAGGCGCGTCGGGTATGAAGCTGACGACCTCGTCACTGCTCAACGATCAGGGCGGGTTCCTGTTCAGCGGTGGCGACATGAAGCTTCGCGTGGGCGGCTTCAGCAATAAGAAATCCGACGTTTACAGCCTCGGCGCAATCGATATTGCGCGGGACGATGCCGGTAATCGCGCGGCGACGGTGGAGAACCTTTCCGGGACGATGGAGAGCACTGGTGACTTCTCGATCAAGGCGAACTCGATTGTTAACCGCAGGGATCAATTCAAGACTGTTTCCGAGATGTACTCGGCGGATATCGGGGTGCGATGCCTCACATGTGACCAGCTTCCACTTTACTGGACTGATCTACTGGGTAACCGAGCGCCTGCAAAACAATTGGTTTGGGAGCAAAAATTCAGGGTAAGTATCCTTGAGGGGGAGAGCTCCAAAGCTGCCTCCATTACTTCCGGGAAAAATCTTGATTTATCCGGTGGCTCACTTCTGAACTCGAACTCTGCCATTGTCGCCTCTGGAAACATCAGCGTCGACGTAGCCAACTTCGAGAACTCGGGTACTGCTACAGGCGATTATGTTTCTCGTCGATATATTCAAGCGGGTCAATCACTTAATCAGTGGCGTGAAATCGCCATGTATAACATGCAAAACGACGCTGATTACAACAAAGACATACGTTTCTGGAATGTTAACGACATTGATTCGAGAGTAAATCCTAGAGAAGTGAAACAGGGAGCCAAGAATGAGAATGATTATTATCAGATAATCGGGCCCGTTGTACTGTATCTGGGGAGTTATACCGGTCCACGATACAAGGCGGTGAGTTTTGGCGACTCGTTGTATTCGAACGGTGTCCGAACCGAAGCTCCTGACTTTATAAAGAATGCAGCTTTTGATGAAAAAATAGTCACGTCCGACGCTTCAGGCTTCGCCTCGGCCATCATTCAGGCCGCGGGCGACGTCACCATTAAAGCCAGCAATAAAATCAGCAACGGCGTTGAAAAGGCTTACAGCGCGGGGGCTGCCGGCGCGTTTCGAAACGCCGACACTGGCGCGACCGGAACCGGCAGAACGACAGTCATCAGCCTCAACAGCCAACTGCCACCCGACCTCGCCCAGCAACAAGTCAATCCGCTGACATTGCCCGGTTTCAGTCTGCCGGTGGGTGGCAACGGCATGTTCCGACTGAGCGGCAAAGAGGGCAGCGAACAAACAATGGCGCCAGGTCAGGCCTGGGCCATTGGTTCCATTTCCGGCACTGCCGCCAAACATACGGAAGGTATGCCGGTGCGCAAGGCAACCGACTTCCAGTTCGACGGCAATGACCCGGTTTCGATAAAAAATCGCGATCTGATGCTGGCCAACGGCGCGTCAGTGAACCTCAACGACAAAACTGCCCAGTTCAACGTCGGCACGACCATCGCTGATGTGCCAGTAGGCGTGCTACTGCCTAATCGTGGCAACGTTTCTT
The DNA here is from genome assembly GCF_040310465.1 of Pseudomonas sp. H26/SER47-MNA-CIBAN-0231. Lineage (NCBI taxonomy): Bacteria > Pseudomonadati > Pseudomonadota > Gammaproteobacteria > Pseudomonadales > Pseudomonadaceae > Pseudomonas > Pseudomonas sp. H26/SER47-MNA-CIBAN-0231. Next base: position 434,654 of record NZ_JBEOPW010000001.1, read on the forward strand.
TCGATGTGCCGCGCGTGCAGGGTCTGCCCGACACCAGCGTGCGCTCCAACCCACACAAATACCTGATCGAAACCAATCCGGTACTCACCGACCTGAAAAAATTCGAGAGTTCGGATTACCTGCTGCAGAAGCTCGGCTACGACCCCGACACCAGCGCCAAGCGCTTGGGCGACGGCCTGTTTGAACAACGCTTGGTGCAGCAGGCCGTGGTCGCCCGTACTGGTCAGCGCTTCATCGACGGCCAGACTTCCGACGAAGCGATGTTCAAGTACCTGATGAACAACGCCATCGCCAGCAAGGACCAGCTCAACCTGTCGATGGGCGTCACCTTGACCGCGCAGCAAGTGGCAGCACTGACCCACGACATCGTCTGGCTTGAAGAGCACGAAGTGAATGGTGAAAAAGTGCTGGTGCCGGTGCTGTATCTGGCCCAGGCCAATAACCGGTTGGCGCCAAATGGGGCACTGATTCAGGGTGGAGACGTGACCCTGATCGCCGGCGGCAATCTCGATAACGCGGGTACGCTGCGCGCCTCGAACAACCTCTCGGCAGAAGCAGGCAATAACCTTACCAACAGCGGCCTGATCGAAGCGGGCGAACGCCTGATGCTCAAGGCCGGCAACGACATCATCAACAAGTCCGGCGGCATCATTTCCGGCAAGGACGTCAGCCTGACAACCGTAAAGGGTGATGTAATCAACCAGCGTGACGTGATCGGCTTCGACCTGACTGGTCGCGGTAATGTGTTGCACCGTGACTATTTGAACAACGCCGCGCGAATCGAAGCCGCCAATGATCTCAACATTGGCGCAGGTCGCGACATCAGCAACATCGGTGGTGTCCTGAGCAGCGGACAGGACATGGCGCTCGATGCCGGACGCGACGTCAACATCACCTCGGTCCAGGATCGCCGCACCGACTCGCGCGGCAGCAACTTCCTCAACCAGACCATCACCCAGCACGGCGCTGAAGTGACGTCCGGACGGGATCTGTCGATCAGTGCCGATCGCGACGTGGCAATTGTTGCCAGTCGACTGGATGCCAAGCGCGATCTCAGCGTCGATTCAGGCCATGACATTGTCATTACTTCGGCCGCCGACGAGAGTGACTACTTCTCGCGCAGCAAGAAGCGCGCGAACGAAACCCACAGCATCACGCAACAGTCGTCGGTATTGAACGCCGGACGCGATATCGCGCTGAACGCGGGCAATGATTTGGGCGTTATTGCCAGTCGTATAAAGGCGCAGGACGATGTCAGCCTCGATGCGGTACAGGACATCACGGTAGCATCGGCGAAAGACGAAACCTCTTCGTACTATTACAGAAAAAAGAAGGGTTCGTTCGGACGAAGCAAAACCACACAGTCGGAAAGCTATGAAAGCGAAAACGTCGCTTCGGTAATCGAGGCGGGTCGTGACCTGACGATGAACGTCTCGAAGCGTAAAGATGATGGCGTCAGCCTCGATGGCGGGCGCAACGTCACGATCATCGGCAGTCAATTGAGCGCCGGCAACGATTTGCTAATCGGTGCGACCAATGATGTCGCGGTACTTTCTGGCACCGAAGAGTCAGGCAGTTACAGCAAAAAAACCAAGACTGGCCTGTTTGGTATGTCTAAAAGTGGCAGCAGCCATCTGCAAACCTCGGTGACTCAGGTTGGCAGTGAGTTGAACGCCGGTCACGATGCGGTAGTGATAGCCGGGCGTGATGTTCGGCTGAATGCCAGTGAAGTCAACGCGGATAATAACGCAGAACTGAATGCCGGCCTTGTGGACAAGGCCGGCGATATCACTCTGTCGTCAGCTGATGACCAAGCGTATATCCGGGCTGAGGAATATAAGAAGAAAGTCGGGCTTTCGCTGAAGGATGCTATCGGTTGGGCCGTCGGTACGCCGGGTTTCGGCGCCGATATGACATTCGCTACTTCGCACAAGGGTGTGCGGGAGGTCGTCAGTTCCGAGAGCATCGGAAGCCAGGTCAACGCAGGCAACGATGCAATTCTGAATGCTTCCCGAGACATCAATATCATCGGCAGTGGGATCAGCGCGGACCACAATGCGTCTCTCAATGCCGGTCGCGATGTCAATGTGGTCGCGTCGATCGACAATCACCGCAGCACTAGTTGGGATACAGATAAGACCGTCGGTATAAAACAGACCATAGACAGCAATGCTTTCACCACCTTCGCCGGCAGTGAAACCATTCAACATGGCGTTAACAGCACGGGCTACACCGCAGCGGGCAGCTCCATCGATGCGGGGATGAATCTTAAGGTAAACGCCGGTCGCGACATCAATCAGCAAGGCTCGGATTTGTCAGCCGCGAACAACATTAACCTCAAAGCTGATCGCGACATCAACATCGATGCCAAGGAGGAGGCAAGCGAAGTCACCATCCGTGACATCATCAAGCGTAACGGCCTCACCGTGACCACGGCCTACAACATCGGCAACACCATTGATGGCCTCAAAGGCACTGGCAAGGGCGAGGATGGGGTCAGCAAAGGATCCAGCGTACTGAAAGCGGTCGATACACTGGACCAGTTCTTCAGCGGACCAAAGTTCGACGGCCACATTGGCGCCTCCAGTGTCAGCTCCAGCAGCACGCAGAGCTCGGTGACACAACGTCCATCGACGCTTTCAGCGGGTGGCGACGTCTCGCTCGACGCCGGGAACAACGTCAACGTCAGCGGCAGCCAGTTCAATGCCGGGCGTGACATCAACGTCAAAGGCAAAGACATCACGTTCGATGTGGCGCACGGTTCCGAAAGCAGCGATGGGCATTCAACCCAGAGCAAGGGCGGAGTCAAAGGTGGCACCACCGGTGGCTTCAAACTTGGCGTGGGTGTCAGTAACGCCGGGACTGAAGAAAAATCGAATCAAGGCACTTCGACGGCAACTCAGCTGAATGCTGGCGGCAGTATCAATCTGGATGCGAAAAACGACCTGACGCTGATTGGTACCCGTGCCACCGCGGAGCGGGATATTTCCCTCAAAGCCGCCAACGATCTGAATATCCTTTCCGCACAAAATGCCTATGAGAGTTCCCATGATCGGCGTAGCTGGGGCGCAGAAGGCGGAATCATCGCCGGCCAGGACGGTTTTGGTATCTACGGTTCGGGGAACGTGGGCATCGGCGATCTCAACCGCGAAGGTGTGAAGCAACAGGAAGCCTACCTGTATGCCGGCAATAAGCTGGGCTTCGAAAGCGGGCGTGACACAACGATCGCCGGCGCCACTCTTCGAGGTGACGAGGTCATCGGCGATGTCGGCCGCAACCTCACCGTGACGTCTGTGTCGAACACCGGCAAGGTCGAAGGTAAAGAGTTCGACGCCAGCCTCACGGTTGCAGTCAGCATCGGTGTAACAGCCAGCGGTTCACTGGGGTATGGGGAGACCAGCGGCAAAACCAACTGGGTCGAAAACCAGACGGTGATCAGTGGCAAGAGCAAAGTCGATATCCACACCGAGAAGCACACACAACTCGACGGCTCGGTCATTAGCGCTGACAACCGCAACCTGAAACTCGATACCGACACCCTCGGCCATCGCAACATCACCGGCAAGGATAACGAGCATGGTTATTACCTCAATGTCAGCGGCAGCTATAACCATAACGGCGGCGCCCAGGCTGACAAGCCGAATAAAGGCATGGAAGGAGAGAATAAAAATAGCTGGGCGGTAGAGGGTTACAAGTACGACAAGGATCGTCAGCAGACGCTGAACGCCACCGTGGGTGAAGGTCAGATCGTTGTGCGTAACGACAAGGCCACGGGGCAGGACTCGACATCCGGACTCAATCGCGACGTCAACAGGGCGTATGAGATCACTAAGGATGACGAACATCGAACGACGTTGTACGCCAGCAGTTCCTCAATCGACGCTGTTACCCATCCGGTAAAAACTGTCGAGGGCTGGAGCGATAACGTCGTTGATTTCAAAAAGAACATGCTTGATCAGGCTAAAGCCGGGGCGAGTTTCCTGCAGAACCTGAACCAGGCGATCAATGCTCAGCTTGTCGATATTGATGATGTTTCCCCGACACTTATCGATGAACTGGGTAAAGAGCGTGCACTGGCAGTCACCAAAAACTTCGTTAGACAGGGACTGGACCCCGCCCAGATAAAATCATTGCCTGAGGCAGTCCTGAAAGGGCTGTCCGAGTTTGCGAAACAAGCGGCTGATTACGAAAAGCTGGTGGAGAGTTGTACCGCAAATAATACCTGCCCGCAGATGACGGCTGACCCATCAAGCGGCCCGGATAAACCGGGAACAATGACGCTGCCGCCTATTCCGGTTCCTGCAAGCCTGGTTACTCATGGCCAGCTGGCATTGAATCAAGTACTGGACTTGATTGATCTGACCAAGGATATGCCGACAGAGAAAATTCAGGCCACCGTTATCGCTGTACAAGCGGTGATGGGCCCGATGAAGTTCCTGTTGAGCATGGCCGCCAATGGACTACTCAACGCTGCGTATGGCGACAAAATCGATGAGCTGAAAGATCTGGCCGCGATCAAGCTGGCGGCGAAATTGCTCGGTGAGTCAGAAGAAGAGCTGACGAAGCTTCACGAGACCGCCAAGCAGGAGCACAACGGCGGTAATGAGGAGTACAAATACGACGGCGATGGGTATGTAGTTGCTACGCGTTTCCTGATCGATGCGGTACTTGGGGAATTCAAGTCCCTCGGAATCAAGGCTGTCACCAGAACCGTCGCGGTTGTAAAAAAAGATCCGGCCGATGTACTGGGCGGTCCGCACAAGGAAACCAGCAAACCGGTGAATGATGGATTGGATTCACACCATTGCCCTGCTCAGAAATGCTACAAAGGTGCGCCAATCAGCAGTCGTGATGGTCCTGCCATCAAGATGGATCCAGAGGATCACAAAAAGACCGCGAGTTTTGGTCGTTCCGAAGAGGCCAAGGCTTATCGAGACAAGCAACAAGAGCTGCTCGAGGAGGGGCGCCTGATGGATGCTATTCAGATGGATATCAATGACATCAGAAGTCAGTTTGGCAACAAGTACGATGAAGGAATCAGACAAATGTTGGAGTACGCCTCCAAACTAGATCCGAACGATTTCAGGAGGTAATGACGGTGGATTTTTCATTCCAGGTATTTGGAACGGTAGGACCTCTGAATGGCACCTTGTCCAGAACGCAGGTGCGTAGCATTTTGGGTGGTGATTTTGAGGAGTTTAAGAAAACGGCTGCCTCGTTGAATACGACGGATGCGTTTGTAAGATACGACTTACATGTCTTTTATGACCCTCGAGATGTTGTGAAAGGTGCGGAGTTTTTCGAAAGAAGCGGCGTCACCTGGATGGGGCACAAACTTGTGGGACAAAAATTGTCTCGCATACTGAGCCTGTTCCGCAGTAACGGCATTCAACCTGTCATTGACGATGACGGGTTTGACGTTAGCGAATTTGGTATGAGCTTTTATGTACCGGACATCGAGGACGGTGAGGACGCATTGATCAAATCCCTGTACATCAACCTGCGTACCGATAGGTAATCCTCCATTTTCATGGCTCTGAGGAAACTCCACTTCCACCGCACTCCGGAGGTTTTACAGTGATTACCGAAGACATAAAGATCATCCAAGAGATTTTTCAGGTGGTCGAAGCCGGCATCGTCCATGGCTATGACGCGTTCCGTTATGGCGTGGAGTTGGGGGAGGGCTACATCGAGACGGAGCTGTGCGTTGAGAAAGATGGCGTCGAGGACTGGAACGCTGAAACTGATATTAACGGGGCGATTATCCTTCGTTTGGTCGACCAGCTTCAGGAAAACGCAGTCAAGCGTGGCGAGCCATGGAAGTCATTCGTCCTCTCCTATCGAGAAGGCGAACAAGTCAAAACGAAATTCGCATATTGATTCCGGACTTTCAGATCAAAAGATCGCAGCCTTCGGCAGCTCCTACAGGGGATACGTACCCACTCTGTAGGAGCACCGAAGGCTGCGATCTTTCGCTTTTCACTTCGGATAAAGCGGCGGCAATCCACTCTCACTCACCGGATCCTGCACGCGCTCGGCGGCGGGAATAGTGCGGATCGCCCGCCACAAATCCTCACCCTGCCAGTGCTGTCCCGTCTCGCTGTACAGCGCTCCATTCAACCCATCCAGCGCATCCGACAACGGCACAAACCGCGCCGCCATATCCGCCAGTGTCTCCGGCTGCTGCCGCGCCCAGGCGTCCAGTGCCTGGCGGGTGGCGTGGGGGTCGTTGGCCTGGCTGGCGCGTTTGATGTCGTCGAGCAGGGTGCGCGGGCTCGGGCCGGTTTGGGCGGCGCGGTGGATTGCCGGTTGCCAGCGGGCGCGCCACCAGAGGCCGAAACCGAGCAGGGTGGTGCAGGCGAGGATCAGGGTGCTGAGTTTCCACCACCACAGGGTGTCGTTGTCGGGCGTGCTCGGTTGCAGGGTGCCGGCCGGGGTGTCGATTTGCAGGCTGGGGTTGTTCGCCACTTGCAGGGTGCGCGCGGGCAGGCTGCTGTGTTCGAGGTGGTCTTCGAAGGTGTTCCACCAGACCACGTCGACGGTTGGCAGGTCGATCGCGCCGCTGCGGCTTGGCACCAGGGCTTCGCGTTCTTCGCGGCTGCCGATGATCCCGCGGTCGCTGCTCTGGTTGCTCAGCACGGGTTGATCGGGGTAGCGGCGCAGGCCGTTGACGTCGGTGGCGGGCAGGGCTGGCAGTTGCGAGCTGGCGAGGCCTTCGACTTTCAGGGTCAGGCTGCGGGTCAGGGAATCGCCGACCTGGGTGTGATCCGGTTCCGGGCTCCAGCTTTCGCTGAGGCTGAGGTTGCGCGCCGGCAGCCAAGGTGCATCGACCGGGTAGGTCAGCGGTTTCGGTTTGACCGTCAGCGGAATCGACGCCGAGCTGACGCGCATCAGTTTGCCGGGCTTCGGCCCCGAGGCGTCTGCCGATGGCGCGGTATCGACCAGCGTGGCGCTGAACGTCTGCGGGGCGATCATCAGCAGGCCGCTGTGTTGCGGATAGATCGCGTAGCGCATCTCGATCACGCCGTGGCGCAGACCGTTGATGTCTTTCTCGTAGGTGCGCGTGTCGCCGAGCTGCTCGATGCGCGCATCGGCGATTTGCAGCGGGCTCAGGCTGCTGTCGTCATACAGCGAGACTGAATGATAGATGCGTAGGGTCAGGATGGCCTGGGCCTGCACGTAAACGCTGGTCTGATCGAGGCTGGCTTCGATGAACACCGGATCGAGGCTGTTGTTGTCTTCGCGGTTGTCGCTGGCGATCACCTGCACGGTGATCGGCTGGCTCTGTGCTTCGCCCAGTTGCAGCGGCGGAATCACGACGCTGCCGTTCTCTTTCGGCAGCAGGGTGATGATCCAGCGTGTGGTCGCGCGGTTGTCGCCGTTGAGGGTGTTGAGCTGGTTGACCTGGCGCGTGCCGCGCACTTCGAACAGCGCTTCCAGTGCCGACAGATCGGGCTTGCCGAACTGGGTGACGTCGTCAGTTTCGAGGGTGAGCTCGACCGTCTCGCCGGAGTTCAGGCGACTGCGATCCACGCTGGCGGTCAGCTCGGCCGCCTGAGCGGTGGCCGTGCAGATCAGCAGGGGCAGCAAGAGAGCGGTGAAGCGGGTCATCGATTGTTTTCCTGATCCTGATGTTGTTGCTGTTCGTACCAGAATTTGCGCCTGAGCAGTTCGCCCGGGTCGTCCGGGATCTTGCCCAGCCATTGCTCGAGCGCCTGACGCTGCTCGCCTTCGAGGTTGTTCTCGCTCGGGCGCAGGGTCGGCACCGTGTCGGTTTCCTCTTCCTCGTTGCTGCCGGGGACTTCATTGGGGCCGGGCAGCGGCGGGGCGGTCGGCGGCGGTTCGCTGGCCGACTCGGCCGGTTGCGCCTCGCTCTGGGTTTCACTGCTCACCGCCGGAGGGGGCGCGGTGGTGGGCGAAGGCTCATCGCCGGGCAGACTTTGTTCGTTGGGCTGGTTGTCCGGTTCGGGCGGCGGCGGGGCGTTTTTCTGCTTCAGCAGGCTTTCCACCAGCGCCTTGTTGGTCTGCGCCGGACGCAGATCCGGTTGCAGTTCCAGCGCCTGTTCGTAGGCATCGATTGCTGCTTCCAACTCGCCACTTTTTGCCAGAGCGTTGCCACGATTGTAGTGGGCGCGGGCATCGCTGCCCTCGGCAAAACGCTGAGCGGCGCCACTGTAGTCGCCGGCCTCGTACAACGCCACCCCTTGCCACTGATGATCATCAAAATGCTGCGCGGCTTCGGCCGGGCGCTTCTGCTTGAGCAGGTGCAAACCTTGCTGGTCGGGGCGCAGCCACAAGTCTTCGAAGTCGAAAGCGTAGCTCGGTTGCGGCAGGCACCACAGCAGCGGCAGGCAGAACAGCCAGCCACGGCGCCCGGCACACGCAGCCAGCAACAACAGCGGCAACAGCAGCCAATAGCCCTGATCGGCCCACGTATCGAGGCGCACGGTCTGGCCGTCGTCGCGCAGGCTGCGCGGGCCGTTGAGCAAACCGAGAGCGCCAAGATCAGCCTCGTCAAGACGCGCCGGGTGATACTCGCCGCCGACGCTGTTGAGGAATGTCGCCAGACCAGGACTGTCGAGTTGCGGCACGCGGATCGCGCCTTGCTCGTCCTTGAGGAAACTGCCGTCCTCCTGGGCAATCGGCGCACCTTCGGCGGTGCCGATGCCGAGCATCAGCAGTTGCGTCGACTCGCCATTGAGCACACGGCGAATGCCTCGCCGTTCTTCTTGGTTGAGCGACGAACCGATCAGCAGAATCCGTCCCTGTCCCAGCGCACCTTGCTTGAGCAACGCCAGCGCCTTGTCCACGGCCAGATCGGCGCGGTGGCCGGCTTCCGGCATCAGCGACGGCTTGAGCGCGTCGAGCAGGTTGCGACTGGTCGCCAGATCATCCGACAGCGGCACCAGCGTGTGCGCGCTTCCGGCATAAACGACGATGGCGGTCTGCGCATCGCTGCGCGCCTGCAACAGGTCGAACAGCTTGCGCCGCGCCTGTTCGAGACGCGTCGGTGGCGAGTCGGTGGCGAGCATCTCCGGGGTCAATTCGAGCACGACTACCAGCGGATCGGCGGGTTTCTGGCTGGTCTGTTCGACGCGCTCCCAGCTCGGCCCGAGCAAGGCCAGAATGGTCAGCAACCACGCCACGCCAAGGGCGACCCACGGCAGTTTGCTTTGGCGCCCGCTGCCGCCACTGAGCAGCGCAGCGTGAAATGCAGGCGGCAGAATCATCTGCCAGCGCCCGGCGCGTTTCTGCCGGTGCCAGAGTTGCCAGAGCAGCCAGCCGAGCAGCGGCAACAGCAGCAGCCACCAAGGGCGGAACCAGTGCGGCCAGAGCGCGATCATCGGCGCCTCCGCAGGCGCAAACGCTGCAAGCGCTGACGCCAGTCCGGCAGCGGACTTTGCAAATACAGTTGCTTGGTAAACAGGCGTTGCAGTGGGTTATCCGGCCACAGTTCGCGGACGACCAGCAACAGACTCAACCACAGCGCCAATGCCAGCGGCCAGTGATACAAGGCTTGCGCCGGACGTGCCTGAGTCGGTTGCTGGGTCACCGGTTCGAGCTGATCGAGGGTGTCCTTGATCGCTTGCAGCTCCAAGCCGTCGTGGGCGCGGAAGTACTGGCCGCCGGTGATTTCGGCGATGGCCTTGAGCGCCGGCTCATCCAGATCAAGGCTCGGATTGACCCCGAGCAGGCCGGTCGAGCCGCTATCCTCGGGATTGGCGCCGATGCCGATCGGGTAGATTCTGACGCCTTCACTGGCGGCCAGTTTTGCGGCGGTCAGCGGATTGATTTCGCCGCCGTTGTTGGCGCCGTCGGTGACCAGAATCAGCACGCGACTTTGCGCCGGGCGCAGGCGCAGGCGTTTCAGGGCCAGGCCGATGGCATCGCCGATCGCGGTGTTCTTGCCGGCGATGCCGATCCGCGCCTCGTCGAGCCAGACGCGCACGGTACGTCGGTCAAAGGTCAGCGGCGCTTGCAGGTAGGCCTGACTGCCGAACAGGATCAGGCCGACGCGGTCGCCGTCGCGGCTTTCAAGGAAATCCCCGAGCAAGTGCTGCACCAGCGACAGGCGACTGACTTCTTCGTCCTGCCACTGCATGTCGGGAAAATCCATCGAACCGGACACGTCCACCGCCACCAGCAGATCACGGCCACTGGCGGCAATCGGCAGCGGTTCGCCGAGCCATTGCGGGCGCGCGGCGGCGGTCAGCAGGATCAGCCATAGCAAGATAAACGGCGCCTGCTGCCGCCAGGCCGGCAAGTTGGCGCGGGCGCGGCGGCGGGCAAGGCCTTCGAGGTCGGCGAGGAAACTGACTTTCAACGCCGGCTCGCCGCTGTCGGCCACCGGCAGGACAAGACGCATCAACCACGGCAGCGGCAACAGCACGAAGATCCACGGCCAGGCGAACTCAAACATGTTTGCGAATCCACGTGTCGACCGCTTGGGTCAGGCCGGCGATGGCTTTGTCGTCGAGTTTGCATTCCGGCTTGTACGCGCCTTCGACCAGCACCATCCAGCGCGTCAGGCCGGCAGCCGGGCAGCGGTTATCGAGGAAGGCCAGCCATTTGCGGCCGTTGAGGGTGTGGCTCTGGCTGTACGGATAGTGGTTGCGGCACAGGCGTTTGAGCAGGCCGTTGAGTTGTTGCAGCCAGGCACCGGCGGGTGCGCCGTCGTAAGGCTTGGGCATTTGCGCCAGTTCGGCGAGCGCGGCGATGCGCACCGGATCCAGCGGTTGCTCGGCGCGTACCACCGGGCGTTTCTTCATCGGAATGAAGCGGCGCAGCTTCCACACGGCAAAACCCAGCAGCGGCAACAGCAGAAGCAGCAGCCACCAGCCCGGCGCCGGTGGCCAGAAGGCGATCGGCGGCGGCGAGATCAGCGGCTGCAGTTGGTCGAGGCCGTTCATCGACCTTTCCCCGGACGCTGCGGGTTCAGGAACTCGCGCATCTGCTCGACCATTTCGCTCTGCGTGCTCAACGGCATCAGCAACACCCGCAGCTTTTGTGCGAGCAATTCCCAGCGAGCGATGCGCGCTTCGGCCTGGGCGCGGTAGGTCTGGCGCAGGTCGAAGTTCAGCGTGTCGATCTCCAGCTGCGCGCCACGCTCGGCAAAGCGCAGCAGGCCGGCAGCGGGCAGGGCGTGATCGAGTGGGTCAGACAGCGGCAACATCAGCAGATCGCAATGCCGCGCCAGCAAACTCAACTGCTGCTCGGCGCTGTCGGACAACGCGCGTTCATCGCAAATGACGATGGCCAGACTGCCCGGCCGCAGCACTTCCCGCGCGCGGCGCAGGGCCACGCCGAAGGCATCGCGATCCGGCTCGCGCTCGCTGTGCAGCGACTGGTTGACCTTGACCAGACGGTTGAGCAATTGCAACAGGCTCTGCTTGCTCCGGCGAGGCTTGATTTCGTAGTGCTCGTTGTCGCCGAACACCAGCCCGCCGACGCGGTCGTTGTGCCCCAGCGCGGCCCAGCCGATCAACGCCGCGACCTGCGCCGCCAGTACCGATTTGAACATCAGCCCCGAGCCGAAAAACAGCCGGGTGCTTTGCTCGACCATGATGAAAATCGGTCGCTCGCGCTCTTCATGGAACAGCTTGGTGTGCGGTTCCTGCGTGCGCGCAGTGACGCGCCAGTCGATGGTGCGCACATCGTCACCGGCCTGATACACCCGCACCTGATCGAAGTCGACGCCACGGCCACGGAATTTCGAGTGATGCAGCCCGATCAGCGGGCTGCGCTGACTCGGCGTGGAAAACAGTTGCACCTCGCGCACGCGATGACGCATCTCGATCAGCTCGGCGAGGCTGATACGGATACCGGGTTCGGAGGGCAGGGCGGCGTTCATGGGGGTCAAGCGACGGCGACGACGTCGAGAATCCGCTGCACCACGCGATCCTGATCGATGCCAGCAGCTTCGGCTTCGAACGACAGAATGATGCGGTGGCGCAACACGTCGAACAGCACGGCCTGAATGTCCTCCGGGCTAACGAAGTCGCGACCGGCCAGCCAAGCGTGGGCGCGGGCGCAGCGATCGAGGGCGATCGAGCCGCGCGGACTGGCGCCGTAAGCGATCCACTCGGCCATTTCCGGATCGAACTTGGCCGGGTTGCGCGTGGCCATGACCAGTTGCACCAGGTATTCCTCCACGGCGTCGGCCATGTACAAACCGAGGATTTCCTTGCGCGCGGCGAAGATCGCCTGCTGACTGACCCGACGCTCGGGCTTGGTCTCACCGTTCAACGCCTCGCCACGGGCCTGCTGGAGGATGCGCCTTTCGACAGCGGCGTCGGGGAAGCCGATTTTCACGTGCATCAAGAAGCGGTCGAGCTGGGCTTCCGGCAGCGGGTAGGTGCCTTCCTGTTCGATCGGGTTCTGCGTGGCCATCACCAGAAACAGCGGCGACAGCTCATAGGTGCTGCGCCCGACGCTGACCTGACGCTCGGCCATCGCTTCGAGCAAGGCCGATTGCACCTTGGCCGGCGCGCGGTTGATTTCGTCAGCCAGCACCAGATTGTGAAAGATCGGCCCTTGCTGGAAGACGAAACTGCCGGTTTCCGGACGGTAGATTTCGGTGCCGGTGATGTCGGCCGGCAGCAGGTCGGGGGTGAACTGAATTCGATGGAACTGGGCTTCGATGCCCTCGGCGAGTTCTTTGATCGCTTTGGTCTTGGCCAGACCGGGAGCGCCCTCGACCAGCATATGGCCGTCGGCGAGCAGGGCGATGAGCAATCGCTCGATGAGTTTTTCCTGGCCGAGAATCTGCGTTGAAAGAAAGGTTCGCAGCGCCAGCAGCGCTTCACGATGTTCCATCGGTGACTGTTCCTGGAAAGGGGGTGGCCGGGGCGTTCGGATAACGCCGGGGCTGGGGGCGTTACTTTAATCCATCGTGGGGGGCGGCGACTAACGGCATTTGCGCGATTTGTCAGTATCGGTCTCCGTTTGCACTGTGTAGGGCCGTTTCTGGACGTTGCTACGATTCAGGTCTGCGTGTGCAAGCTGTTCAATATGACCTTGATGGCGGGGCGCTCAAGCAGTTCGCACCATTTGCCTTCATCAACGATGGCGCCCCGCTGCATGACGAGCACGCGGTCAAAACGATGGAGATGTTCAACATCATGAGTGACACATATAAAGCCCTGTCCAGCGAATGTCTTGAATAGCAAATCCCACACTGGTGTGGCGAGTTTCGGTTCAATCGAAGCACTCGGCTCATCAAACAGATTGAATTTGCCCGGTCGATTCAGGAGTCGCAGCAACGAAAGCCGCTTCGCTTCACCTCCGGAGATATTGGTGGCGTTTTCAGCGATGTGACCTCGGCCAATGATTTCATCAAGCTGGAGAGATTGAATTGCCTCGTTCAATGTTTTCGACTGCTCAACACCGAAAAGTACGGACTGTTCAAAACTTCCTTCCAGGAACTGCGGAGACTGGGGGCTGTAACGCACCGTTTCCAGATGAACGCGAGCATTTAAGCGATCTATGCACAGCTCGTCGATGAACAGCCGGGGCCGCACCGAAAAATCCAGTCCTGCCAGCGCTTCGAGTAACGTCGATTTGCCAGCGCCGCTGGGCCCGATGATCGCGACGGATTGGCCCTGTCGGAAGCTGATCTGGCTGGCAATTGATAGCTGCGCAACACCGTTATGGGTGATCTCGCAGGGCTCGAGCCGTAATGTTGATAGGTTATGCAACGCATCAGAGTAATGGCGGCGATCGTTATCGAAGTCAGCAGTTGCAAGTAATTCTTTGAGTCGCCGTTGATCAGCCGAGAATTGATCCAGCACCCGATAGCCTTCGGTCAGTGCCGATACATTCAACAGGAACGTACCAGCAATAGAGAAAATGGCCACCAACTGACCGACGCTGATACTTGCTTGTCCGGACGTCTGATCCATGACTCCCCAAGCCAACAAACCGCCGGTGGACAGGCTGATAAACAAAATCTTCGCCGCGCTCAACAGTCCGCCCGAGCCTGCTACGGTTACAGCAGCGTTGGCGTAGCGCTCAAATGCTCGGTTCAAGGGTTGCAGGGCCGTGCGTTCGGCGCGTTCCAGTTTTATCGATTTACCAGCCCTCAAAGTATTGACCAAGGTTGCACTCAGCTCATCCTCCTGGTCATTAACAGCATCGATGTGTTTTCTGCGCCATCGAATGATCCGGTGAGTTGCGTAGAGATAACAGCCACCGAGGCCAGCTAGCGCGCAGAAAACCCAGGCTCCGCCCATATACCAGAATGCGCCGGCCACAATAAGAAACTCCAGACACAGGGGAAAACCCGTAGTGACGAAGAACATCAGCAACTGTTCGTGGGCAGTGATTCCGCGCTCGACCGACTTGATGAACTGTCCTATTCGCCACGTGCCGAACTGGGAAAAATCCTTGCCCATCAACCGCGCCATCCAATTGATGGAAGCACCCATGACAATTCGCTGGACAAGCTTTGAGAGCAGCAGCGTTTGCAGGGGGGTGGTCATCGACTGAATGCAACCGGCCAGCATAAAAGCTGCGGTGAAAAAAAGCAGCGTACGCAGCGTTGTGTGATCGGCATCGTTTAGTGAATCGACGATCTTGCCCAATAACAAAGGAGGAGCCAGGGCCAGGATTTTCAGGGTGATGGTTGCGCCTATTGTCATCACCAGCAGGAGTCGATGTTTCTCGCAGGCTGTTCTTATAAATGTCTGCATGAGTATGTGCCTGTGGTCGTTTTGAATCACGCCGTTGGCGAGCTCCTGGTGCCGAGCAGAATGTGCTGAGGAGCCACGGGTTGGCCATTTCTGATTATGTTGAATCGGTCGAGACCCGGGATATAGGTCTGGGTAACTACGTTGGTCCCGGGGTACTCCATGACTGTTCTGAAAAATAGGACTTTGTTCATACCGCTCAGGTTTTTTCGGAGCAAGGCAAGTTGTTCAGGAACAGAGAGTGCAAGCAGGTTTTTTGGCGGCGCCAGGTATTGAGTTTCAAGTTTTTAACAGGTGCGAAGTCTACAAGCTGTTTCAGTTTCTCGGATTGACAAAGCACATCAAGTACCTTTCGGTCCGCGATTTCATCGTTGGCGTCGTATAAGGCGTTTGATTGGAATTGCTCCGTTACCGCTCTTTGGATGGCGATAAATATGTCCAAAGAACAGCCGGAGCCGATTGCGGATATATGTCGGTCGCCGGGGCCGGTTCGTGGTAATGCAACTGCCAGATAAACTTCTGACTCGTCTTTGATAATGATGATCTGCAAAGCTTCGGCAGCCCGTAGCGCGTATGAGTTGTTGAACAGGGCTTGCGCAAGCAGGGGCGCCGACGGTGAGTAGAGATCGATCGGAGGTATCAGTCTGCAGACGGCCATGAAAAACCGGGACAACAGGTGTCGCTCAATCAGTTCCAGGGTACCGTGCAGCAGTGCTTCTGATTTCGTGCAGCCGAAAGCAGTTCCTGAGTTAGAGGCGTAGCGATTTAAAAAGCGCGTCGGTTGACTCGTTGTTTTACGTTCATCTTTGACCGGATACAGCAGGGCGCATGGCACAAAAAGCCCAGCGCAGCCGTCGAGTGATGCAAGCTGAAGACACTGTAGAGACTCGATGTTTTTTCGCAGACTTGTGAAAATGCCGTCCGACTCGACCCCGTTCTGCGAAGCGATGTCACTGCAACCAAGCGTTTTGCAAAATGGCGGCTCGGCGTGAAACATCGCGTAGTGCTCAAGGCTTTCAGCAAGTGCACCTACAAGCGCGTCGGGACCTTTGCCTGCGCCTGATTCAATCAGCGTGTCGTATTCGTTATAGAGTTCGGCAGTAGCGACCAGATTACCGTCATCGACATAGCGCACTCGCGCTCTCAAACCCAGTGTCTGGATAACATTGTTTATTCGGACAAACGCTTCCCTGGATGAAATCTCACGCTCTGACATGGTGAGCCTCGTAGGCTTGAATGCCGAAAGATCGACTTTCGGCATTTTCAGGATTGGCTGATCGGGAGGCCGAGTCAGCGGGTCAGTGAGGCGAAGAAGTCCAGTTCCGTCGCCAGGAAACCTTCAAAGTGGCCCGTGCCATAAGGCAAATCATCGAAGGTGTTTATTTCAGAACGTTTTCTACCCATTACATATGACTCCATTGAATATCACGTTGTCGGCATTTTTTTGCGCGCCGAGCTTGCATGTTTTTTTGCAAGCGCAACGAGTAATAACAAGGGAGAGTTGAACCCGCAATCAGACGGCTTCCGATGATTGCGTAGGGCGCTTCTTGAGGAGTAGTAGGATCGAACTTCGTGCTGTTAAACACAGCGGCGTTCTATGCGGAAAATTAGCGCGAATTATGGTTTGCAGGTGTTTAGAACTTGTAGAGGTGTCAATTAGCGTGCAATTAATGACGATGGCATAAGAGGCGATCAAATGCCGTCGTCATTTATCTTGTCATGCGAGCCGAACTGGTTATTCCAGATTAATTACAAAAGTTCCTGTCCCATCGAGAATATTCTTCAAAGTCTCAACAACCTCATCCATATCCACCATATCCGGGTTGAAGCTGATCTCCAGCACATCATCGCCATTCAACGCATCGGCATCCGCCGCAGCAATCTCGATCTTCAGCAGTTTCGAAGTCAGCGTGACCTTCACCCCGTCAAGCGTCGAAGGCTCGCCATCCAGGGTGATCTCCAGCTCATCCTCATCCGGATAACGGCTCATCAGGAACATCTCGCCCTTGTCGCTGTGGCAGCAGAGCATGGCCATGTTGTCTTCTTCGTCGTCGCACGGGTTGACGATCAGTAGGGCGGTGGTCATTTGCATGGGGGAAATCCTGAGCAGTGGCGGCGGTGAGTCTGTTCGAAGGCGCGATTTTGCCAGTCTCAACCGGTTTGCGCTGCCTGCATCGGTAAAAAGTGGCAAAGCAGGACATTTCTGTCGCCCGGTTCCGAGTAGCGAGAAGGGAAAATCCGACGCCAGCGTAAGGCGATTACCGGATGCGCAAAATCCACCCGAAATTGCGATTTTTCGCTTGTGATCGCGGCCTTTTTACCGTTAGTTTCGGCGCTCTTGCGCAATGGAGTGCGTTACGACAACCCCAAAAAGGGAACTTTGCCATGACCCAATATTTCGATCGCGCCGAAGAAATCCGCCACCTGT
Source organism: Pseudomonas sp. H26/SER47-MNA-CIBAN-0231 (assembly GCF_040310465.1). Taxonomy (NCBI): domain Bacteria; kingdom Pseudomonadati; phylum Pseudomonadota; class Gammaproteobacteria; order Pseudomonadales; family Pseudomonadaceae; genus Pseudomonas; species Pseudomonas sp. H26/SER47-MNA-CIBAN-0231. Next base: position 451,769 of record NZ_JBEOPW010000001.1, read on the forward strand.
CCGATGAACAGATCGAGGAAATCTACAAGCGCTATCTCGAAGGCGAAAAAACTGCCGCGCTGATGGCGGAATTTCAGATCCCTGCAACGGTGCGCAGTCTGCTCAAGGTTTTGCCCCCGGTCATCAGTGCCGACCTCAGCTGTCCTTACTGCAAACTGCCGATGTGGGTGCGCCGACACGCCAGGGGTACTCCGCTTTCGCTGCGCAGTACATTCAAATGCGTACGCTGTGAGCACCAGCAAAGCCTTCCCGGCACCAATACCCGCCACATGACTTGCAGCTGCACAGAATGTTTCAAGGTGCGCCAGCAGCAGCTTGCCGCCCGGGCCACGCGTGATCGCCTGGAATTGGAAGCTCGATATGGCGCGCGATGCCCCGCAGTGCCTTACGCCAATCTGGGGTTTGTGCAGAAGCTGACGTTGCTCGCCTTGCTGGATGATGGTTACGGCGCGACCGTTGAATGGATTGCGCCGTTGAATGCGCCATCCAGAGAAGAACTCCTCGCCCTGACGTTCGAGGCACGTGAGGAGCTGCTCAAAGGCCTGCACGAAGCCGGGGTGCTGGCAGTTTCCACCGATTCCGACATCAACGCCTTCGATCGCAGCGAGGGCTGCAATATCCGCGAGTACAGCGCGGTGCGCTGGCTGCCCAGCGTCACGCTCGACGGCGTAACGCGCTGTGCCCGCGAGAATTTGTATCAGGTGCTGTATCAGGAGTTGTCGGGCAGCGTCAAAGCCGCCTGGAAGAGCGAAATCTATTCGCTGGTCTTCAGTCTCGCCCGCGAAGCGTCCATTCAATACATCCGTGTGCTGGCCGCTGAAGTGGATTTTGCCTTCACGGCCGAGGCCCGTGCCGAGGAGGTGGTCGGGCAGTTGTTGCAGGACTTCTCGGTGAGTCAGTTGTATTACTTCGCCCGCCTGGCGGTACGAAACGCCGCGCACTTTTATGCCACCGGCAATTCCAAAGGGCGCAGCCACGCCTCCAACACCATTCCGCGCAACATGCTGAGCACGGCGCAGGACGCGCTCGCGCGCAACTGGCGCAAGAACGCCCATCGCGATGCGCGAGTACCGCAAACGGCCTTGCAGCGCTTGCTCTACGACGTGGTGCTCAAGGACAGCGGCGCCGGGTTTTCCAAGTCGCCGGGCATGTACTGGCGTGACGAACTGGTCCCGCAATTCTTTTCCGCCGTGGCGTTCGACAGCGACTTGCTCAGCCATCTGCGCCTGTTCTGCCGCGAATGCGATTCGAGCAACATTGACGCCAGCATGGACAAGCAGATCCTGCAGACGATGTGCTACGACTGCGCCACGGTGAGCAAATTCAGAGCCTTTGAGGAACTGCCGGACTGATTCGCGTCAACCGCTGGCGCTGAACCGGATGCCACGCTCAGGGTCGATAACAGGGCCTTGGGCGTTTTCGTTTCCGGATATGTAACGTCCTCGGCGACCGACCTGGCACGAAAGTCCCGTGAAACCGGGGTTTTGAACCTGCATTTCGGCGCACGCCTGCTAGTGTTGATGCAGGCCAAACCCTGCATTTACGTGCCAATGACCGAATATGTCGCAGCACCGCAAGCAGACACATTGTCGCACCCATTAAGCTGCGCAACGGATGAGCACCCGTAAAGGCATTGCCGGCAGTGCTGGCAGTCGCTTTTGCAGATGCTCATTCATGGAAGGTGAATGTGACCTGAGTGTCCCGTCCAGCTTCACCCACCTGTCTCCCTGTTTCCTCTGCCCGAGAATCAGGAACAGGGCGACACCAGCCCCGAAAGGGGTGTTGCACGCGACGCTTTCCATCAATAACAAGCTTAAGCGGAGTACCACAGATGGCGTTCTTCACCGCAGCCAGCAAAGCCGACTTCCAGCACCAACTGCAAGCGGCACTGGCGCAGCACATCAGTGAACAGGCACTGCCACAAGTGGCGCTGTTCGCTGAACAATTCTTCGGCATCATTTCCCTGGACGAGCTGACTCAACGTCGTCTCTCCGACCTCGCTGGCTGTACTCTTTCTGCGTGGCGCCTGCTTGAGCGCTTCGATCACGCGCAACCGCAAGTGCGTGTCTACAACCCCGATTACGAACGCCACGGCTGGCAGTCGACCCACACCGCGGTCGAAGTGCTGCACCACGACCTGCCATTTCTGGTCGACTCGGTGCGCACCGAGCTGAACCGTCGCGGCTACAGCATTCACACCCTGCAGACCACCGTGCTCAGCGTACGTCGTGGCAGCAAGGGCGAATTGCTGGAAGTCCTGCCAAAAGGCAGCACCGGCGAAGGCGTGCTGCACGAATCGCTGATGTACCTGGAAATCGACCGTTGCGCCAACGCGGCCGAGCTGAATGTGCTGAGCAAAGAGCTTGAGCAGGTGCTCGGTGAAGTGCGCGTAGCCGTCGCTGACTTCGAGCCGATGAAAGCCAAGGTGCAGGACATCCTCACCCAGCTCGATAACAGCGCCTATCCGGTCGATGCCGACGAAAAGAACGAAATCAAGAGCTTCCTGGAATGGCTGGTGGGCAACCACTTCACCTTCCTCGGCTACGAAGAGTTTGTGGTTACCGATCAGGCCGATGGTGGCCACATCGAGTACGACCGGAACTCCTTCCTCGGCCTCACCAAACTGCTGCGCACCGGCCTTACCTACGAAGACCTGCGCATCGAAGACTACGCCGTGTCCTACCTGCGCGAACCGACCCTGCTGTCGTTCGCCAAGGCTGCGCACCCGAGCCGCGTACACCGTCCGGCTTACCCGGATTATGTGTCGATCCGTGAAATCGACGCCGACGGCAAAGTCATCAAGGAACATCGCTTCATGGGCCTGTACACCTCGTCGGTGTACGGCGAGAGCGTGCGGGTCATCCCGTTCATCCGCCGCAAGGTCGAAGAAATCGAGCGCCGCTCCGGCTTCCAGTCCAAGGCTCACCTGGGCAAGGAACTGGCGCAGGTCCTCGAAGTGCTGCCGCGTGACGACCTGTTCCAGACCCCGGTCGACGAACTGTTCACCACCGTGATGTCGATCGTGCAGATCCAGGAACGCAACAAGATCCGCGTGTTCCTGCGCAAAGACCCGTACGGTCGCTTCTGCTACTGCCTGGCCTATGTGCCGCGCGACATTTACTCCACCGAAGTCCGCCAGAAGATCCAGCAAGTGCTGATGGAGCGCCTGAAGGCTTCCGATTGCGAGTTCTGGACCTTCTTCTCGGAATCCGTGCTGGCCCGCGTGCAGCTGATCCTGCGTGTCGATCCGAAGAACCGCCTCGACATCGACCCGCTGCTGCTGGAAAAAGAAGTGGTCCAGGCCTGCCGCAGCTGGCAGGACGACTACGCCGCACTGACCGTCGAAAGCTTCGGCGAAGCCCACGGCACCAACGTGCTGGCCGACTTCCCGAAAGGCTTCCCGGCCGGCTACCGCGAGCGTTTCGCTGCGCATTCGGCCGTGGTCGACATGCAGCACCTGCTGAGCCTCAACGAAAAAAATCCGCTGGTGATGAGCTTCTATCAGCCGCTCGGTCAGGTCTCCGGCCAGCGCGAGCTGCATTGCAAGCTGTATCACGCCGACACGCCGCTGGCGCTGTCGGACGTCTTGCCGATTCTGGAAAACCTCGGTCTGCGCGTACTGGGTGAATTCCCGTACCGTCTGCGCCACACCAACGGCCGCGAATTCTGGATTCACGATTTCGCTTTCACCGCCGCTGAAGGTCTGGACCTCGACATCCAGCAACTCAACGACACCCTGCAGGACGCGTTCGTGCACATCGTGCGCGGCGATGCCGAAAACGACGCGTTCAACCGTCTGGTGCTGACCGCCGGTCTGCCATGGCGCGACGTGGCACTTCTGCGTGCCTACGCCCGTTACCTGAAGCAGATTCGTCTGGGCTTCGATCTGGGTTACATCGCCAGCACTTTGAACAACCACACCGACATCGCTCGCGAGCTGACCCGGTTGTTCAAAACCCGTTTCTACCTGGCGCGCAAGCTCGGCAGCGACGATCTGGAAGACAAGCAACTGCGTCTGGAACAAGCGATTCTGACCGCACTGGACGACGTTCAGGTGCTCAACGAAGACCGCATCCTGCGTCGTTACCTCGACCTGATCAAAGCCACCCTGCGCACCAACTTCTATCAGACTGACGCCAACGGCCAGAACAAGTCGTACTTCAGCTTCAAGTTCAACCCGCATGCGATCCCTGAGCTGCCGAAGCCAGTGCCGAAGTTTGAAATCTTCGTCTACTCGCCACGCGTCGAAGGCGTGCACCTGCGCTTCGGCAACGTTGCTCGTGGTGGCCTGCGCTGGTCCGACCGTGAAGAGGACTTCCGTACCGAAGTGCTCGGCCTGGTAAAAGCCCAGCAAGTGAAAAACTCGGTCATCGTGCCGGTAGGTGCGAAGGGCGGCTTCCTGCCGCGTCGCCTGCCACTGGGCGGCAGCCGTGACGAGATCGCGGCCGAGGGCATCGCCTGCTACCGCATCTTCATTTCCGGTCTGTTGGACATCACCGACAACCTGAAGGACGGCGCACTGGTACCGCCGGTCAATGTCGTGCGTCATGACGACGATGACCCGTACCTGGTGGTTGCGGCGGACAAGGGCACTGCAACCTTCTCCGACATCGCCAACGGCATCGCCATCGATTACGGCTTCTGGCTGGGTGACGCGTTTGCGTCCGGTGGTTCGGCCGGTTACGACCACAAGAAAATGGGCATTACCGCAAAAGGCGCGTGGGTCGGCGTACAGCGCCACTTCCGCGAGCGCGGCATCAATGTTCAGGAAGACAGCATCACCGTGGTTGGCGTCGGCGACATGGCCGGCGACGTGTTCGGTAACGGCCTGTTGATGTCTGACAAGCTGCAACTGGTCGCTGCGTTCAACCACATGCACATCTTCATCGACCCGAATCCGAACCCGGCGACCAGTTTCGTCGAGCGTCAGCGTCTGTTCGACCTGCCGCGTTCGGCCTGGACCGACTACGACACCAGCATCATGTCCGAAGGTGGCGGTATCTTCTCGCGCAGCGCGAAGAGCATCGCGATCTCGCCGCAGATGAAAGAACGCTTCGACATCCAGGCTGACAAGATGACCCCGACCGAACTGCTCAACGCCTTGCTCAAGGCGCCGGTGGATCTGTTGTGGAACGGCGGTATCGGCACCTACGTCAAGGCCAGCACCGAAAGCCACGCCGATGTCGGCGACAAGGCCAACGATGCACTGCGCGTCAACGGTAACGAGCTACGCTGCAAGGTCGTGGGCGAGGGCGGTAACCTCGGCATGACCCAACTGGGTCGTGTGGAATTCGGTCTCAATGGCGGCGGTTCCAACACCGACTTCATCGACAACGCCGGTGGCGTGGACTGCTCCGACCACGAAGTGAACATCAAGATCCTGCTGAACGAAGTGGTTCAGGCCGGTGACATGACCGACAAGCAACGCAACCAGTTGCTGGCGAGCATGACCGACGAAGTCGGCAATCTGGTGCTGGGCAACAACTACAAGCAGACTCAGGCCCTCTCCCTGGCGGCGCGCCGTGCCTACGCGCGCATCGCTGAGTACAAGCGTCTGATGAGCGATCTGGAAGGCCGTGGCAAGCTGGACCGTGCCATCGAATTCCTGCCGACCGAAGAGCAACTGACCGAGCGCGTCGCTGAGGGCCACGGCCTGACCCGTCCTGAGCTGTCGGTGCTGATTTCCTATAGCAAGATCGACCTGAAAGAGCAGCTGCTGGGCTCGCTGGTGCCGGACGATGATTACCTGACCCGCGACATGGAAACGGCGTTCCCGCCGACCTTGGTCAGCAAGTTCTCCGAAGCCATGCGCCGTCACCGTCTGAAGCGCGAGATCGTCAGCACCCAGATCGCCAACGATCTGGTCAACCACATGGGCATCACCTTCGTGCAACGACTCAAAGAGTCGACCGGCATGAGCCCGGCGAACGTGGCTGGCGCTTACGTGATCGTGCGTGACATCTTCCACCTCCCGCACTGGTTCCGTCAGATCGAAGCGCTGGACTATCAGGTTTCCGCTGATGTGCAGCTGGAACTGATGGACGAGCTGATGCGTCTGGGCCGTCGCGCTACGCGCTGGTTCCTGCGTGCTCGCCGCAACGAGCAGAACGCTGCCCGTGACGTCGCGCATTTCGGTCCGCACCTGAAAGAGCTGGGCCTGAAACTCGACGAGTTGCTCAGCGGCGAAATCCGCGAGAACTGGCAGTCGCGCTATCAGGCGTACGTCGAAGCCGGTGTACCGGAATTGCTGGCGCGTATGGTTGCGGGCACCTCGCACCTGTACACGCTGCTGCCGATCATCGAGGCCGCCGACGTCACCGGGCAGGACCCGGCCGAAGTGGCCAAGGCTTACTTCGCCGTGGGCTCTGCGCTGGACATCACCTGGTACCTGCAACAGATCAGCGCCTTGCCGGTGGAAAACAACTGGCAGGCTCTGGCCCGTGAAGCGTTCCGTGATGACGTCGACTGGCAGCAACGGGCGATCACCATCTCCGTCCTGCAACAGGGCGACGGTTCCCAGGACGTGGAAGCACGCTTGGCGCTGTGGATGGCCCAGCACGAGAGCATGATCGAACGCTGGCGCGCCATGCTGGTGGAAATCCGTGCTGCGAGCGGTACGGACTACGCCATGTACGCGGTGGCCAACCGTGAACTGCTGGATCTGGCGTTGAGCGGGCAAGCGATCGTGCCTGCGATCACTGCGAATGCCGAGCTTGAACTGGCGTAAGTAGTGGCTGAGTGAAAAAGCCCCGCTCTCGAAAGAGGCGGGGCTTTTTCTTGTCTGTCATTCAGAGCGTATCGGCGCAGCGGAAGGCGAAGCTACCAACGCCGTCGGCACGGGGCAGGGATGTTCCGGTTACGACAATCTGATTGTTCTGAATAGCAAGGCCTCCCGCCATGTCGAGCACGTCGGTCAGATTGATCACCAGCACACCGTCGTCGGCAAAACCGCGATCCGGAGCGCCGTCCGATTTGAACTGGGCAATGACGATTTCGGAATCTTCTTCGCCGTGGGTGCTGGAAAGCAACACGATGCGTACGCCTTCTCGCAGCGTGCCAGCAGTCCATTGGATGCCGAAAGGCGCATCGGAATAAGACGTCAGGACTGGACTCCCTTCATTGAAGTCGCTGGCGTATTTGCCATTTCTGTCGACACAAACCAGGACGCCCCGGTGAACAAGATCCTCCGAGGTGGCGCTACCGATGCCGAGGATGTTGCCATCAGGCATTTCCACCAGTTGGTTGATCTGACTGAGCTTGTCCAGGCGGTCGAACAGGGCAAAACCGTTATCGCCAAAGCTGCTGACAGGCTTACCTGCGGCGTCGAAGAGGGCGATCATTGCGCGATAGCGGTCTTCACGTGAAATGTAACCTGCGATGGCGAATTTGCCGTCCTGCAGCCGGATCAATGAGCCAGCCCACGTGGAATTGTCCAGGTATCGAATCGTGATGTAACCCTGACCTTGGCCAAAGGAAGTGTCCAGAGCCCCGTCGCTATGCAGCCTGATCAAAAGACCGTATTGGTCATTGGGGGAATATTGATGATTGCTCAGGACCATCAGTTTTCCGTCGGCCAGTTCAATGGCATGGCCACTGTAATCGGATGCCGTAGTGCGTTTTTGCTCCGGTGCTACCTCGGACGACACGAGGGCGGGCAACGGAATCTGGCTAACGATGACCACGCCGTTGTCGCCAAATCCGCTCTCGGGCGTTCCGTCATTGCGAAACATTGCCAAGCAGCGCTGTGGTCGTGCGTATTCGTGTAGGACAAAGGCACCCTGAAGCAACAGATTGTTGTTCTTGAGGATGCTGATGCTGCCACCCGTGGATTTATAGCCCTGCGCGAAAACCCCGGTCGCCACGCCATCCCGGGCAAACGAAGCGTCCTGTGTGCCATCAGGCTTCAACCGCACAATGGCGAACTTGTTGCCCGCACTGGCGGCGATCAGCAGCTTGCCGTCCGCCGCGACGGTAACTGCGTTGGCGAAGCCGTTTTCCTGATCGGGATATTCAAACCAGGTGAGGCCATTTTTATTGGGGCCGAAAGTGGGGTCCAGGTTAAGCACGGCGGTGTCTTTGACTTCAGTCATGGTCAGCTCCTCGAATACGCTGTTTTTGCGTAAAGCGATCAGTCGATAGAGACCGGCAAATCAACGCAGTGCTGGTATTTGGGAAGCTTTCGGTCGCGCTGTCCACTGTCAGACCTGACAGTGGACAGCGGGGGATGATTGTGGATTTGGCAGCAGGATGGCCAGTCTTGGCGGGCTTTAATGTCAGAGGTTTTTGTGGTGTCTGGTCTGGCGCCTTCGCGAGCAGGCTCGCTCCCACGGTTGATCGCATTCCAAATGTGATCACGCAGCCATCAGTTTTCCAGCGGGATCAACACCTGCTCATTCGGGGCCATCACCATGAACACCAGCAACTTGGCCGGCTTGGTCGAACTGGCGTTTTTCGACACCAGATGCTCGGAACCGGCCGGCTCGTACCAGAACTGGCCCTTCTTGTAAGTGATGGCCTGTTCGCCTTTGACTTGGGAAATCACTTCGCCGTCGAGCACGTAAGCCATCGCCGTACCCTCGTGTTTGTGCGCGATCGAAGACTGGCCGGGCTTGTAGTCGACTTCGATCATCATGGCTTTCTTGCCGGGGACGTTTTTCAGCAGTTGGTCCTGCAGGACGGTGATTTTCTCGGATGGGTCGTGAGCCATTGCTGAAGCGGAGAGGGTGAAGGCGAGGGCGGCAGCGACGAGGTGCAGGGCTTTCATGGCGGGTTACCTGTGATGGTTGGGGTGTGCTCACAGTAGGCCGCAATGGGGCCGGTTCAAACGGCCAATATTCGCGAAGATCAGGTGACCAATTGGTCTCGCAAGGATTTCGGTGTGGCGCAAATCGCCTTCGCGAGCAAGCTCGCTCCCACAGGTTCTGCGGTTGCTCACCCATCTTGTGAACAACAAATAACCCTGTGGGAGCGAGCTTGCTCGCGAAGAGGCCGGTTCAGACGATGGGAAAGCTGTTGAAATCCACGCTATTGGCCAGGCGGCTATCGATCAGGTCGATAAACCCCTGTGCCTCCGGCCGGTTGAAATGCGCCTGCATCGCCGCTTCCGACTGCCAGCGCGCGCTGACCGTCCAGCGGTGGCTGTCTTCCGGGCAGCGGTCGACCAGGTAGGAATCGCAGCCCGGAGTTTCGCGCAGGGTGTCGACGATCTTCTGCAATTGCTTGCCAAGCTCTTCCGAGCGGCCCGCAACCGCCTTGACCTCAACCGTGTTGATCACTTCGTTGGACATTGCTCACACTCCTGAATCAGGCCGGACGAATCCTGCTCACTGAGGGATAACGCCTGTGCAGAATAGGCCTGCCGCCGTGAATCACCAATAACCAATCGGCGGTAAAAGCCTTATACCAACGGCTCATGACAGCTGTTCGAGGATGTCGCGCAGGCGATCGAGGGCGATGTCGATGTCGAGGGTTTCGATGGCGCCGAAGCCGAAATACAGGCCTTCTTGCGCCGGCTGCTGGTAGTAGAAACCACTGATCGCATACAGGCCGACCTCGACCTTTTTTGCCAGCTCGATGACCAGCGGCAAATCGACCGGCACCTTGCAGAACACCGCCATGTGAAACCCGGCACTGGCCGGCACGGCTTGCAGCCATGGCGCAAGGTCGGTGGCCATGCGCTCCAGGATGCGTTCGCGGCGTTGCGCGTAGATCGTGTGGCAGCGGCGGATGTGCTTGAGCAGGCAACCTTCGGCGATGAACTTGGCCAGCGCCCATTGCGGCAGGGTCGAGGCGTGCAGATCGGTCAGCTGTTTGGCACGAATCACCGCTTCGATGATCGACGGCGGCAGGATCGCGTAGCCCAGGCGCAACTCCGGCAGCAAGGTTTTCGAGAAGGTGCCGACATAGGCGACGATACCGCGCTGATCGAGGTTGTACAGCGAGTCGGTGGGCCGGCCCTCGTAGCGGAATTCGCTGTCGTAATCGTCTTCGATGATGATCGCGCCGAGCTCATAGGCACGGGCAAGCAGGGCCTCGCGGCGCGCCTGACTCATCGCCATGCCCAGCGGAAACTGATGCGACGGCGTCACATAAATCAGCCGCGTGCCATCGGGAATGTGCTCGACCTGAATACCCTCGGCATCCACCGGCACCCCGACCACTTCGGCGCCGTGCGTACCAAACAGCAAGCGCGCGGGCGGGTAGCCGGGATCTTCCATGGCCACCAGACTGCCGGGGCGGGTCAGTACCCGGGCAATCAGGTCCAGCGCCTGTTGCGCGCCGTTGCATACGACGATGTCCTCGTCCTGACAGTTGATGCCACGGGAAAAGGCGATGTGCCGGGCGATCGCATTGCGCAGCGCCGGCAAGCCTTCGGCGACGCTGTAGAAGCCTTTCGACTGCGCCATCTGCCGCATCGCATGGGCGACGCAGCGGCGCCAGTCGTCGTGTGGGAACTGGCCTTTGCTGGTGGCGCCGCCGATGAAGTCGTAGCGCAGCGAACCTTCCAGCGTCGGGTGACGCAGGAACACCGGCAGATTGCGCCAGCTCTCGATCACCTCGGCACTGGCCAGCTCGGTGTGGCTCTGCTTGCGCTGCACCTGTGCCGGGCGGGCGTTGACGTAGGTGCCTTTGCCGATCACGCCGGTGAGGAAGTTTTCGTAGGTCAGTTGCGCATAGGTGTCGGAAATGGTCTTGCGCGAGATGCCCAATTGCTCGGCGAGCAAGCGACTCGGCGGCAACTGCGTACCCGCCGCCAACCGCCCGGACTCAATCGCCGCGCGCAACTGCTGATACAACTGACCGGCAAGATCCTTGCGGCCGTTGATCACGACATGAAGTTCCATACCGACGAGGCTCCCGGGTGTTGAGTGAAGTGTCGGTCAGATTAGCGTTGTTGGGCTTTTGGCAGTAGTTGCGTGGAGTAAAAACCGCAAATTGGCGCAAGTCCCTGTGGGAGCGAGCTTGCTCGCGAAAGCGGCGGGTCAGTTACCTGATCGTTCCCACGCTCCGCGTGGTAACGCCTCCCGTGACGCTCTGCGTCACAGTGGACGCGGAGCGTCCATGGCTGCATTCCCACGCAGAGCGTGGGAACGATCAAAAATCAGGACTGCCATATGACCCGAAACTTGCGCTTGCCCGGTGAGGCTCAAGACGGTATCTACACGGGATTGGTGTTTGACGGGGATGCTGTGGTGTAGCGGTTTTCCATGCAATTGGGGCTGTAATGCTTTGCTGTCTGCGTTTACCGTGAACTCATCATTCCGCCTGCCGAGAGCCGCGCCATGTCCCTGCGTCTGGATTACTACAACGCGTCGCCCAAGGCGATGAAAGCGATGCTTGCCATGGAGGCACTGACCGCCAACCTGAGCATCGAAGCGCCGCTGCTGCAATTGATCCGGATCCGCGCCTCGCAACTCAACGGCTGCGCATTCTGCACTGACATGCACTCGGTGGACGCGCGGCGAGCCGGGGAGAGTGATCGGCGTCTTTACGCGATCGCGGTGTGGCGCGACAGCAACTTCTTCAACCCCCGCGAACGGGCGGCGCTGGCCTGGGCCGAGGCGGTAACGCTGTTGGCCGAAAGCCACGTGCCGGATGACGTCTACCAGGGGGCGCGCGAGCAATTCGATGAAGGCGAACTGCTAGACCTGACGGTTGCGGTCAGCACGATCAATAGCTGGAATCGCTTGGCCGTGAGCTTCCGCCAGACCCCGAGTGATTGAGTTGCGTCGTAAAAACAAAACGAGAGAAAGAAGAGGTACACGCCGATCGTTCCCACGCTCCGCGTGGGAATGCCTCAAGGGACGCTCCGCGTTCCAATGGGACGCAGAGCGTCCCGGGCTGCATTCCCACGCAGGAGCGTGGGAACGATCAGTCCTTCACTGCGGCGGTCGCTGCGGTTTCACCGAGGTGCCAAACGTATTCCCCATCCGCGTACTGGTCGCCGCCGGGGTCGCCAGCCCGACCTGATTCGGCGCGCGCTTGTGCACCGGCACATTCAACGCTTCCATGTTCTTCTGCGCCGCCGCCGCGCCGTCGGGATTGTTGCCCATCTGTTGGCTCAGGCAATCGTAATTCGGCGCCTTGTAACCGCCGACCGTGACCTCGACACAGCCCAGCGGCTCCTCCGCCTGCGCTGCACCCACTGTCATCAGCAAGACCCACATCCACCGTGTTTTCATGTCCGCCTCCTGGCCCGCCCGAATGGGCCGCTCTGGGTTTGAGTCTAGTGCAAGCGCGGGGCAAAACCCGTGATGGTTTTTTTGCACTGCCCGTCATACCAGAGTCATAAATGCCCCGCAGGATAGCGATTTTCAGGGGTGCGCCAGTCGTGCAGCGAGGCAGTTCGCGGATCAGTCTTCAGCGCTCGGCGACGCTTGTGCGCCGCGCGGGTCTGGGGTGGCTGCTCGGTCTGCTGACCTGCGCGGCCAATGCGGATTCGGCAGCCGCGGACATGCGCATGACCTTGCACATCCCCGCGCAGGAACTCGCTCGGGCGTTGGATCAATACAGCCGCGCCACGGGCGTCGCGGTGTTGGTCGACAGCCAGTTGAGCCGGGGCCGTCGCTCCCTCGCCGTGGATGGCGAATTCACCGCCGCCGATGCCTTGCGCCACCTGCTCGGCGGCACCGGGTTGATGGCGCGCTACGCCCGCGCCGACGCGTTCACCCTGCAAGCGGCGCAGGTGGAAGACCTGCCAGTACCGACGGACAAACCCACGCCGGCTGCTGTCGCGGTCAACCGCAGTTACGCGACGGCGGTGCAAGCGGCGATCGAGCGCAAGCTTTGTCGTTCGCCGCTGACCCGCCCGGGCAGTTATCGCGCGGTGTTGCAGGTGTGGGTCGGGCGCGACGGCGTGGTGCAGCACAACCGGTTGGTCACTTCGACCGGCGATGTACGGCGCGATAACGCGCTGGTGGAAAGTTTTCGCAACCTCACAATCGACCGGCCGACGCCCAGCGCCTTACGCCAGCCGGTCACGTTGCTGTTGTTACCGGAGTCGTCAGGGAAACGCATGGAATGCACGAGATGGGAAGGAGTTTCCGGGGGATGAAAGACGCCGGACAAAGCGTGATGGGCCAGCTGTTCCTCAGCTCCTACGAGGATTTTCGCGTGCGCCTGCGCCGCCGCCTCGGCTCCGAGGACCTGGCCAATGACGTGCTGCACGAAACCTGGCTGCGGGTCGATCGCATGGAAACCCCGCCGAACCTGCTCAAGCCCAACGCCTACCTGTATCGCATGGCCCTGAACATCGCCGCCGACCGCCGTCAGGCCGATGCGCGCCTGCTCACCGGCACCGAAGTCGAGGAACTGCTGCAACTGAGCGACGAGGCCCTCGACCCGGCGCGGGTGGTCGGCGGACAAAAGGAGATGCAGGCCCTGCTCAGCGCCTTGTACGAACTGCCCGCACGGCGTCGACGGATCTTCATCGCCGCGCGGCTGGAAGAAGCGCCGCACCTGGAAATCTCCCAGCGTTTCGGCATTTCCACGCGCATGGTCGAGAAGGAAATCAAAGCCGCGCTGGGCTTCTGCGCAGCGAAACTGGAAAGAAAAGTGTTTCAGCGGTTCGGTCGCGGGGCCGGAAAACCGTCTAGCGAATAGTGACCCGATTAATCCGTTGAGAATTTGCGCGTTTGAACATCTTTCGACTGAAACCCGCCGAGCCTTCGGCCACCGAGTCTCTGCACAGCGAAGCCCAAGATTGGCTGATCCTGCTGACCTCGGGCCGCGCCACCGTCGCCGACGCCCGCGCCCTGCGCGAATGGTGCGCGCAAAGCGGCGAACATGCCCGGGCGTTCGAAGAAGCCAAGCAGCTCTGGCATCACCTGCAACCGGCCGCCGAAGCCGTGCAGGGCCGACGCAGCTTCGGTCGACGGGCATTTCTCGGCGGTGCGATTGCCGCGTCAGCCGCATTCCTGCTGGTGCGCGGCACCATTCCCGGTGGTTTCGAAGGACTGGGCGCTGACTACATCACTGAAGTCGGCCAGCAGCGCCGGGTCGAACCGGTGCAAGGCGTCAGCCTCGAACTCAACACCCAAACCCGCATCAACCAGCGCAGCGTCGAAAACGGCGTGCAGGGCTTCGAACTGCTCAGCGGCGAAGTTGAAGTGCAGACCGCACGCCTGCCACTGGCGATGCAGGCCGGAGCAGGGTGGTTGCGCGCCAGCCATGCCCGCTTCAACCTGCGCAACACCGACCAGCAAGTCTGCGTGACCTGCCTCGACGGCGCGGTCGACGTCGCCCTCGAAGGCCGCAACCTGCGCCTCGAAGCCGGCCAGCAAGTCACCTACGACGCACGGCAAATCGGCAACGTACAAACCGTCGACACCGCCGCCGTGATGAACTGGCGCCAGCAAGTGCTGGTGTTCAACGGCGCGACCCTCAGCCAGATGATCGACGAAATCAACCGCTACCGCCCCGGCATGCTCCTGCTGCTCAACCGCGAACTCGGCCAACGCCGCGTCCAGGCCCGCTTCAACCTCGACCAACTCGCCGGCGTCGCCTTGCTGATCCGCGACGCCTACGGCGTCAAATGCACCGAACTGCCCGGTGGCGTCGTAGTGCTCAGCTAACCAAAGCCCAGCGCAATCCAAATGTAGGAGCTGCCGAAGGCTGCGATCTTTTGATCTTGCTTTTGCTTTCTGTGGGAGCTGGCTTGCCAGCGATGACGGCCTCACAGCCTCCCAATCCCCAACTGCCTGCACCCAATCCAAATGTAGGAGCTGCCGAAGGCCGCGATCTTCTGATCTTGCTTTTGCTTTCTGTGGGAGCGAGCCTGCTCGCGAATGCGGTTGCCCAACTGGCCAAAATCTTCCGGTCGCACTCGAACCCTGTGGGAGCTGGCTTGCCAGCGATGACGGCCTAACAGACCGCCCCCAATTCAATTGTGGGAGCGAGCCTGCTCGCGAAAGCGGTCTACCATCCGACCAATATCTTCCGGTCGCACTCGATCCCTGTCGGAGCTGGCTTGCCAGCGATAACGGCCTAACAGCCACCCAACCTGCAACTGACCGCCCCAACCCAATTGTGGGAGCGAGCTTGCTCGCGAAAGCGGTCTACCAGTAACAACAATGCTGACTGACCCACCGCAATCACGAGCAGGCTCACTCCTACAAAAAAGCCGCGGTGATCCCGGCTATTGCAACAACCCAATCACCTGCCGATACCGCTCAACCCCCTGCGCCGTCTGCCGACTCAAACGAATCTCCAATCCCAACGGATCCTCCCGCCGATTCCCACTCAACTGCCGCCACCCCTTATCCACCTCCCAAACCCGCACCTGCACATCACTCACCTCACTCAACACCGCAACCCCATTCCCAGGCGCCGGCAACGGATAGCGACTGCGCGCCTCAGCCACCGCCCGATACAACGTATCCCCCTTGACCCACCACCGAACCCGCTGCAACGCTCCCGGCTGATCCGCCGCGCTACGAATAATGTCCAGCCGAAACGCCTTGCTGTCACTACTGCGCACCGTCACCGCTGGCGGCGCAGTCGGCGCCTCATCCTCAGCCCCGACCTTGCGCGGCTCGCTCAACTCCACCCCCGCGCGCATGTCCACATCGCGCTGCAACTGATTCAACACCCGCAACAACCCATCGCTCTGCTCACTGCTCGCCTGCAAATGACTGTCCGCTCCCGTCACACTGTCCAGCCCGCGCCAGGCAATCAGACTCACCACCGCCATCAGCAGAATCGCGACCATCACCTCTATCAGAGTGAACCCTTGCTGAGTCTTCATTGAATACTGATCCGCCCACTGCCATCGCGCAGCACACTCAGCCGATTGGCCCCATCAGACAAAATCAGCCGCAACGGCGGATTGATCCACTCGGCATTCAGCACCACCGTCTGCCGGGGCTCCACACGCACCTCCACCTTCGGGCTCTGCCACGCACGCGGGCGCAACTGCGCATCCTCCTTGAACGACTCAAACCCCACGCCACCCTCACCACGCCGACCAAAACGAAACCCCTTGGCATCCGTCACCCACACAATCGGCCGCCCATCCGCGCGAGCC
Source organism: Pseudomonas sp. H26/SER47-MNA-CIBAN-0231 (assembly GCF_040310465.1). NCBI lineage: Bacteria > Pseudomonadati > Pseudomonadota > Gammaproteobacteria > Pseudomonadales > Pseudomonadaceae > Pseudomonas > Pseudomonas sp. H26/SER47-MNA-CIBAN-0231. The sequence continues at coordinate 467,793 of NZ_JBEOPW010000001.1, forward strand.
TCCGCCTGCGCCACCTGCAACAACTGCGCAACCCGCTCGGCATCCTTGCGCAACAACTGCAACGGATCGGGCCTGATACTCAGGCTGATCGCGGCACTGGCAATCCCGATGATCACCAGCACCACCATCAACTCGATCAACGTAAAACCCTGCTGCCTGCTCATCACCCACGCGCTCCTTGGCGTCCCACCCCATCGTGCCCGGCGAACATGTAAGACATGTGAAATAAAACGGAGAGAATTGCCGCGTAGGCTGGCAACAGGGACAACAAGGAGCGACAACCCATGAAACTCACCGCACGGATTACCCCGGCGCAAACCGTCCAGGCCCTGGCACTGCTCACCGCCCTGGTGGGCGTCGCGACGTGGTCGTCGCTGCTGCTGACCTCCGCGGAATCCCACACACCCGCAGCCACCCCGCAAGTGCTGGCGGCGAGGAGTGACAGCCCGGCGTTGCAGTGGTTTTCCAATGAGACCGCGCCGGTGGATATCAAGGTGAGCGGGGTGATCGCGGGCGGGAGTGGGACGGTGGCGATATTGAGTTTGAATGATGGCGCGCCGAGGAGTTTTTTGGTGGGGGAGAAGGTTGGGGTTGGAGTGAGGTTGGTGGAGGTTGAGGGGGATGGGGTGGTGATTGAGCGAGGGGGGGAGAGGGTGCGGTTGGGGGTGGAGAAGTTGGGGGAGGGGGTGGAGTTGCCGAGGCTGATCCGGCCGGAATTGTAGAGCGGCGAAAAAGGGAGAACTCCCGAGGTCTGGGCGTTTGCTTTTACCCAAAAGCCAACAATTGTGGTTGTCCGTTATCGGCCAAAAGCAGACAGTTGCGCCCTTTTTCTTTCGGCGAACTCAAGATTACTCAAGCTTGCCTCTTTCTTGATTGCTTGGCATATGCGTTTCTGCAATCATAAATCGATATCCTTCATTAGTCGCAATTACGATTCCGTCGAAAAAATTCAAGGCTCGCATAATGGAAAGAGACGAATACAAAAAATGCCACGAAGACGAACTTGACTGGTCATCAATTGAGCAGCTTCATGAGGCCACTTTACAAATAAGCAATCAATGCTTTGAATATAAAAAACTTTGCGTTGGCGTAATTGGAATCATTATCGCGGCGCTACTCAAATTCGAGACATCCACAAGTTGGAGTTCGATTTCTAACATATGCGCCGCTATAAGCTTTGGTTTTTGGCTGTGCGATGCTAATGCATACTACTACCAAAGAGCTAATAGACAGAAAATAAACAAGCTTGTCGATCAAATAAGAACTCGAAATTCAAACAAGCAAGAGCATGTTTCAAAACTTGAAAACTCTTGGGCAAGCGCATTTTTCAATCGATCAATGAGTCTATATTTCTACGCATTGACACTTTGCTTTGGGGCAGTTCTTTATGAAAAAATCGCATAATTCATGCTTAAATAAAGACAACAAGATATTTGTCAGCTACACGACTCGAGATTCGATCATAAATATGGAATCCTTAGCATCATTACTGCACACGATCTCTTCACTAGGGAAACCTTTTATTGATCTTATCCATAATAATTCCCCAATGAAACAGGCTCGCGTAAAATCCGAATTACAGAACTCAACCCTATTACTGCTACTGGAAACGGCATCGGTTGAAAAATCCCAATGGGTTCAATGGGAGATTAAATTGGCCAAAAGCTGTGGAATTCCAGTGAAATCAATTAAGATTCATAACATTATGCCAACCAAACAACAGTTGATAGTCGCGCTAAACAGCTAGAACAGCGGCATGCAGCCGGTCAGACGAGACCGCTAACGGGCACATTCGGACGTTCACCAGGTCATCCCGAGCACAGCATTTCAATCGACCGGTTATTCCTGCGATGCTTGCCTCTGCATCATCATATTCCGAAGGAATTTTATGACAACCGAGAGCGAAAAGTATATCCGAAGCAAGGCTCAGATCAAGCAAGCCTACAAGCAAACCGTGCGAATCAGTCGCAACCAACGCAAGACCAATAGAAACTATCGTATTGAAACCCTATATTTTTGGTCCGCTATGATAAGCCCGTCAGTTGTGGCGGTATTACTGGCAATCCTTGGCAAATCCATCGTCGCCCACTGGATGTTCAACGTAAGCTGGGTGCTGATTGCCATGTCTTATCTGGCCTTGTTCCTCTACCCTTTTGTGGGTGTGTTGCTGTACCGCCATTCGTTAAAAAAAGTGATTTCTGCTCCGTTTGCCAGCCTTTTGGAGTGGAGCGTTAAAACGGTAATGCAAATCGACGCACAGTATTTGCCCGAACTCTCAGCACTTTCTCGTGAGACTCTAAAACTTGGCGCACTGGAACTCAAAAGCGAGCGCAACGGATTCGAAAAGCGCACCTACATGTTAGTCGGCGCATTGGAAAAAGTTGGGATTTTCCCTGGCTTCCTTGCCCTATTTATCGGCATTTCGACACTCATTAAAACTCTCGACGGCGCAGGCATCAGCGCACGTATGGATTGGGTATTTGCCGTAGCAGTGGCAAATGTCTTTTTCTTCTTCATGTGTGGCTATGTGCAAATGATGCTTGTGCAATATGATCGTATGATCGCGCTCACTGAATTGGCCATAGAACTCAAAAAAGAACGTCTCGAATCCGACAAAGCGGCAACGCGCTAGATAACGCTTCCTACCTCCATTACTAAATGCTGGGCGTGAGTTGCAGCTAAACCAGGCGACATTTCCATGGTCCATGAAGCCTGCCATTCGAAGACTTTACGAATTCGCCTTCACTCACAGGCAGCAGCCGACCCAGAGCTGCCAGTCAGTCTTTTCCATGGTCTCCCCGAGATTTGTCTGCGAGGAAGATACGTCTGGATGAGACGCCTATAAGTCCTACAGGCAGAATCACGAGAAATGGGTTTGTCGCCGATCTTCCATTCAGTGTCATAGCACTCACCTCAAGAGCTTAGGCATTCTCTGAGATGGCATCTGTGCTTGAACCCTTGGCACCACATTTTGCCCTCATTGATGGACTGAAGACATGCCAGACTGAGTTGGGCTGGCAAAAATCCAATCGAGGAGCTGCAACTTGAAAAATCCAAGGGGGGCTAGGAGGCATATCAATGACTGCCCGTAATGGCGCCATGATACTATGCATCTCTTTCCGAGCAATGGACTGCCCCCGTGAGCGAGTCAAAACCACTGAGTAAGCACGTCGCAACGACACCGCATTTCGGTAACGTCGAGTATTTGAGCGCCATAGAAGTGCGCGACGAGGGCATTGATCCGGCTGAGGCCAGTTTCTGCACAGTGACTTTCGACGCTATACCTATGCAGCTTCTGCCTTTCTTACGCCGCGCCAGCTCCCAAGAAATCCTTAACGCTCCAGACATGGCATTGAGTTTCCTGTTGATGGAAGCAGAAATCCCCATTGCCGATTTTCAACAGGCTGTGGGAAACGGTGGCTGGTGCTCTCTCATTGTCTCAGACGATCCAGAGGCTAGCGAGGGTTTCTATGAGGCTACAGCACTTGAGTTTTCTCAAGATGGGCAGGAATTTACTCCGACAGTCCTCTACGTGAAGATCAATTCATCGCCACCTGACAAAAAAGATCTTAAGGCGCTAAAGCGAGTTACCGAGTGTCGACATCATCCAAGTGTGGCATTCGATAATTTAGGAGTTCAACCGAAAGACGATTTGTTCGTTGTAGTTTACGACGTCGGTCAGGCCAACATGTGCGCCATTATCGGTGAGGATTGCAAACCTAAAGCGTTCTTTGATTTCGGATGGCCCATAAACGCTAAACGCAGGTCGGCTCCAAATTGCCTGGCCTTCGACCCGTTGGCCGGCGATGATCCAGCCAACCCTGCTCCAGTCTTCCTTTCGCATTTAGATTGGGATCACTGGGGATATGCTTATCAATCTGGTCGCGCTACGAGAGACGCACGCGGCTTCTGGAAGACACACGTTACGTATCGGCCCGGCGTACTAGATCGTCCGTGGGTAATGCGACGGCCGTCCGAAAGCATGAAGCTGGGTATCAGCCATGCACACCTTCTATTTGAGTTGCAAAATCAAATTCTCCACGACGGCAGTCGCGCATTGAAATTCTGGCCCTCTGCCAGAACACAGGTTCATTGGGGTGCTTGCGTATTATTTGCCTGCAATCCGGTTCTTGGTACACACGATCCGAAGTACTTGCGCAACAATTTAGCTTTGGGCATGTTGGTGGAAAACTCCCAAAGTCCCTACTACAGACGCGTGCTACTCTGTGGAGATGCCGATTACACTTCTATCGCCTCACGGTACAAACAAGACCTGAGCGGAATTGTGGCACCTCACCACGGAGGTCGAGTAACACTTAACTCGATTCCTGCGCCAGGCGCTCACACCAATGATCACCGATATATGGTATTTTCAACTCATGAAGGCTGCTATTCTCAAATACCGTCGACCGACACCATCGATGAGGCCCTAAGATTAGGTTGGAGGATTTCCCGAACTGACGAGCGACGGAGATGCTTGTGTGGCCACGGCGAAAGACGAAACAGGTGGTTTTCCCTTTCCAGAACTTCAACTCCAAATTGCGGCCGTTATTGCACATGCTGCTGTCGGTAGCTTTATTTACGTTGCTCGGTGATTCCTTAGTTACATCTTCCGTAAATACTAGATAGAAGGAATTTAAAGTGAAAGTGAGCATGCTCACTGAGCGGGAAGCCACTAGTGCTCTCAAACGATTAGTTAAAACATGCAATCGATATGCGGTAGCAGTTGCATGGGCTGGTGCGAACGAAATTGTCGAATCCATGCTGGATGCAAAAAAGAAGCTCGGAAAGGTCATAATTGGTACACACATGTATCAGACGGATCCGGCAGTGCTGCGTCGCTTTAGCAAGTGCAAAGGTGCGCGCTGCCTACCTCCAAGCGGACGTCTTTTTCATCCAAAACTTTATTTTTTTGAAATGTCTGACGGGTACGCAGCGGTCGTTGGAAGCCATAATCTGACAGGAGGTGCCTTCGGAGGAAAAAACATTGAGGTTAGTGTGTTACTCAAAGGCGGCGAAGAAAACTCTATTTTTCTCGACCTAAAGAATTTTATCGAATCGCAATGGTCTGTTGCTGACGATATCCTTGAGGATGAATTTCTGTTTGCCTATGAGGCTCAGTACTTTGTAAATAAAGAAAAACTTAATGACTTAAATAAATTCCATAACTTTTGCAGGCCACGTGCCGGCGCGAAAACTTCACCTTTAGCCATCACATGGTCGAGTTTCGTCGATGACGTCAAAAACGACGACCATCACAATCTGCAGGGTCGGCTTGCCGTTCTGGAACGCGCAGCTACATTGTTTTTGAAACACGACTCATTTGACGCTATGCCTCGCCCCGAACGCAAAGCTATTGCTGGGACTTATGCGGCTAACGAGCGAGGACTCGATAGTATGGATTGGGCTTGGTTCGGAAGAATGTCTGGTCAAGGGGACTTCAAAAACTTGGTCAATGAGTCTCCTCAATTGCTTTCCAAAGCACTGGACAATATTCCTGTCGACGGAGCAATTTCTGAGGGTAACTATGACTCCTTCTGCCAGGATTTCGACCTCGCTTTCCGCAACAAAACTCACAAGGGCGGGATAGCAACGGCCTCTCGTCTCTTGGTAATGAAACGTCCGGATTTCTTCGTGGGCGTCAACGATGCTAACAAACGCGGCATATGCGATGCATTTGGTGTAGCTCACACAACGCTAGGCTTAGGAAATTATTGGGAGCGTATCGTTGTGCCGATGCAGAATAGTCCTTGGTGGCTAGCGCCAAGACCTCGAACGACGCTTGCTGCGAGAATTTGGGATAACCGGTCAGCGTTGCTCGACAGCATTTATTATGAGCCAAAGTAGTTTTAAAGGGTGTCACTAGTGGCTTCTTTCTGCTCTCGCTGGCAGACTGCTTCTGGCCGTAAACAGCCTCTCAGGAACGTTCGCTACTGGCCGAAAGCAGGCGGGAATTACCTTGTTTCAGCTGCGTCAGGAGGCCAGCTCTCATAGAAAGAGCCGCATACAGGAATCGGGTTGCCATCCATATGGTGTGCGGCCCATGCCAGTAGGTGTGCCATACGTTCGGCAGCAACTGGCGACAGCGTTTAGGGCTGGAAAAGACCATGGGGGCGGCAGCTCTTGGCCGAAAGCGGTTGACCTTGTGTGGCAACTAACGGCCAGGAACAGCCATTCGAGACCGTCGCCTGGCCGGTTGCTGCCTGCGGCGGAGGGCCGCAAGCGACCCAAGGCTGCCGCTGGTTACTAACCGGGGTGGCCCGAATGGAGCGTCAACATCCCTCTAGTTAGCTTTCAGGTGACTTCTATCCCAACTCTGAGAGATGATCCTAAATAGTCGCCGACATGGAGAAGAGCATGGACGATAGGATTTTGCAGCTAATCGGAGATGCTCAGTTCGAGCGTGAGCTGTATGAAGCCGCGACATTGAACCTCGAGGACCGCAGAAACAAGCTGCGTTTTCATAACTTCGCCTTCGCTATGCGTGAGCTGGTGGGGCACACGCTGAAGCGCCTTGCTCCAGATGCTGAAGTGAGAAAGTGCATATGGTGGCAGCAAAAGCCAGAAGGCGTTGTCCCGCAGGTAACGCGAGTCGAGCGGTGTGTTTATGCAACGCAGGGCGGACTTTCCAATCACTACGTGCGGACAAAGCTGCGGCTTGACTTCGCTCAGGAGTTCAGTGAATTTCGGGATGCCGTAATCCGTTTGAACGAGTACGTTCACATCACACCGGAAGTTTTCCAGTTGGAAGACGACGACATCAAGCACCTCGCACTGGAAACAACCGAAGCCGTGGCCGTTCTTATGGTATGCATTCAGGAGTGCAGAGCCGCGGTTGGAGATCGGTTATCAAGTGCGATCAGTGATGCAACAGTCCAGCAGATAGTCGGAGAAAGCTTGGACGCTGTAGATGAGCTAGCTACGCACTATTCTCTCGAGCAAATCTACGTGGATTCGCATGAGGTTACCTGTATCACTTCGCAGACCGTTCATATCAAAGTAAGCGGTAGCCTAGGCGTGACACTCCAGTGGGGTTCCAACTCTGATCTCAGAAGGGGCGACGGAGCCGAACTGGATGAATCCTTCGAATACACCTGCGAATTGACTTGTGAAGCGGCAAATCCAGATCCTGAGGCGCTTGAGTTCGTCGAAGACTCGTTGATGGTAGATACGCGAGACTGGCACGATCATGAGGATGAATGGAGCGCCCCTGCAGCAGATACCCTTCAGGATCCCGAGCCTCTCGACGCCACTGACATGCGGTCAGACTTCTAGACTCAGTTATTTATCTATACCACACGGACGACTGTTATGGAGCCATAGCTACCTGCCGGTGGCAACCGGCAGCCATCGGCAGAAAGTAGCCAGAAGGCCATCTATTTTTTATGCTTATTCTGGCTACCTCCTCATTCGCAAAAAGTTATACTCTTTTACTTCGTGGTTTCTTTCTGTACATCAATTGATTTCCAATATTTTCGTACTATTCTGTCCCACCCGCCCGGAAGATTATCCCCGGTGGTAATTAGGAAAGAGTCATCATCTTTAAAAATGTTGAACTTGCCTTTGACCTTCCAATAGAATTTATCTTCCGCCATTTGTATTGGCTCGCCAAATGCCTTCTCCAGCTGGGCCTGAAGATAATTCGCCTCTACACTTTCTCCAAAACCAGATCGAGTCATGTACATAACTTGATAGATGTTTTGTGGAGCTTCATCACTATAATAATAAACGACACTCCCAAAGAGAGGATGATCCACATCCAGATTAACAAATCCATCTTCTTTTTTTATGAGAGTGCCCGCAAAGACTTTTTCAACGATGCTGATTGGCTGTCCAATCTTGACCTTATCAAACGAAGATGGATATACCCCGCCCTCAAAAAATAGATTCCCTAGTTTGAAACTTGAAAACTCAAGTTTTGTTTTTTCCAACATCGCCTTAACGGATTTCAACTCATCCGACAGCTGTCTTTTTTCAGACGAGCTGGTAACTATATTTTTTTCGGCGACTTGCTCTGCTATCAGCTTCTGTGCTTTAACATCTTTAAGCTGTCTTTCAAGCTCGCTAACCTTGTAGTCACTCGCTGCCATTTGAGCTGGCAGCAAAACCTCTTTATACAACGCAATACATATAGCAATAGTTCCTGCTACCGAAACTCCCGCCACATATACGGGATGATCCACCCAACTCCCATTAGCCATGCTTATCCTTAAAATATTAGTTGGTTGTTAGTCTTATTATTAACAGCATGAGTCTTGGCTGATGACTTCATCAGACGCGAAGGATTGATCACCATGTATAATCCACTTCAGATCTGCAATTTATCCACCTCTGGCTCTCGCAAAACAGGCCATCTGGAGATCCACAAATCACCAGCCATCCCATCAGCAGCCACTCTATCGATGAGTTTGGTTTCTGCTGCGCACCGCCCCAAATGGCATTCGAGACGAGGCATGATGGCATCGGATAGACATACACATTGAGTTAACCCCACGCCCGAAGCGTTCTACTGTATATGACCTATAGCACGGCTAACATCATGCTAGAAAAGCAGCCCCTTCGCTGGAGTACGCCTGCGTCCCTCGTCCTTCGCCGTTGATGCCCTGCGGGCCCAAATAGCATCACATATATCTAGCTAAACGGCATCGGGGGCTTTCGGCCAACACCGGGCACTTACTAACGATGAACGGCAGTCATTCCCTGTGCATACGATATTAGATGTGCGTCAGTATTCATTTCCAAAATTAGGTTGCTAGGATTAAGAGGAATCTTTCATGTTCTTCATAGTTTTCGGCACGGCATACACTCGCATCCCTTCTCGAAGCTTCATCGCACTTGAAGGCCATTCAAAGCCCGCAGGATCACCTTTTTTTGCGTTCTGAACGTCTAACTTGTTAACTTGGATTGATGCGATTTCTACCTCTTCAAAATAAATATCTCCTTCTACGGCTAAAAAATCACCTACCTCCACTTTATTTTCTAGGATGTGCATACCAAAAACGTCGCTAAAGACTTTTGATACGTTCCCAATATACTGATAATGCTCAGGTATAGGTGAAATTCGCTGGAGCTTATAGAACAAAGGCTTTACCCAGTCAGATGACCAACGATGTCTTTGTTTGTTTACTACTAACCGGTATAAATCAAACGTGGTCATTAGCCCCATCCCTGTTTCCCCAGCGAAATCAAGAATCTCTTTGCGAAACGGTTCGTTATTCTCTCGTAAGAGCGGCGGTAGATGTCTTTGCTGGTTGATTATTGATAGGCCTTGTATTGTAGTGACCTTCAACTCCCTCATATTTATTATTGCGTGCTTGTTGGCCTGCATGAGATCCTCGTCGCCAGCTTTACCTCCAACCCCTTTAATATCAATAACTAGAGTGAGTTCATTGTCTTCTATTCTTAAATCTTCACGTCGACTTTTGCCTTCAGCATCTCGTAGTTCATCTACATCAATAACATGCTGAAACCCAAGCTTGGAGAGAGCAGTTTTAATGGCTATAACCAGATCGTCCCCTGTAGCGGTTATTAGGTCATGCAGCCATCCATTCTCTGACCGATGCGCGGCAATTTCCCGAGTGATCTTGTCGAGTTCATTTTCAGCTTGAGCGATCACTTGCGATTTCTTGGCCTCTAACTCTAGAACGTGCTCAAGTTCATACTCAGGTAGATGGGTCCATTTTCCTTTTTCGATATCTGGAAATAAATTAGGCAAATATTCAGGTAACACGCTCTCAACGAGGTCTGCAATAAAGCTCGCTTTATCGGAAATCTGAGGAAAAATAAAAATCAATCCGTCTCCGTGCTGACCAGCTAAGGCGACATCCGAGCCGTATTTATTAGTCGCCAATGGGGTCCACTTACCATACTTCGACCATCGAGGTTTAAAGGAACATTTGAACTCAGCACCCTCCATGTGACGCTTCAATAGTTTTTCTATTGGAGCGTCGCCGTTCACATTGATTACGGAACCTGACTCGGAGGAAAATTTTATTTCCTCCATAGGGTCGATGAAATTCCATACGCCGCCATCAATGCTTTCACTTGTTGCTAGACCACGATATCCGGCAGACGCCCACTGAAATTTCATGGGACTATCCGGTTCTGCAAAGATTATTAGAGCGCCTCCGTTAGATACAATTCGATTAAAATTTTCTTTTGCGTACAATACTGTCCGCACCCTCGCATCAATCCACCCACTATCACATTTAGCCCACAAGTCTATTTCTTCTTTGGGAGTGTGCTTTCCTCCATCGGCACCAGGGGCCAGACCTCTTGACGTCAAATCAACGATAACTAGGTCTGACTCTTGATATTTTACAAGTTTCTTATGTTGGACTACCGGGCGCCAATCACTGTCACTTGGCACTTCGTAGGGGATACCAAGAGTGCCAACCCCAATGCTACCCCATTTGCTTTTTAAAGATTTGTAAACACTGTCGTCGGTATCAATGAGAAAAATATTGGGTTGGTGGTACATTTTTGCTCCCCTTACGTGGCAACACCATTATTTTACTGAAAGATAATAACTATGCGAACGAACGCGAAGCAACGGAATTGGGCGAACCACACCTCAAATTAAATTGACAACAGTGCATCATAATCAACGGGCTTCGATTGGGTTACACGGAGACAGAGCTCGTTCTTCGATCATAGCCAGTTCAGATTTCGGGCAGGGTTGAATGCATCCGCATCTGGCCAAAACAAGCACTGCTGAGAGTCTGCTTATGGCCGAAAGCAGCCGTTTGCATGCGTAAAAATAAGCTCAACAGTCCGATACGGGACGCATCTGTCCGCCCACCTTGGCGCAATTGCGCCTCATAAACACAAATGTTTAAAAAGACATCTCCAGTCACGCTCCTAGGCTACACATCCTTGCGCCTTTGCCTACAGCTGCGCCAGAATCCGCCGGCTTGTGCGCCTTGGGGGCGGGTTCTATTGTGGTCGGGTCGCTGACGAATCAGCGATCGGGTTTGGTAGCCCGGCTTAGACTTGGCGCATAGCGTCACCCGATTCAGTCCTTTTTGGGTCTGTGTTTTTATGGTGGCCATGCGCAGGGCGTCTTCGGGCGCGCCGGTTTTCCAAGTCACCGGTCTACCAACCTTCGTATGGCCACCACCCCTTCGTTTGGTAGCGAAAAGATGATGGCTCCTTTTCTATGATTTGGAGATTCACTCATGATCAAACCAACACCCAACCCGCCCGAAACCGATCCCACGTCTCCCTACGAATCCCTCGATTCCAAAAAGCTCCACGAAGCCGCTGACCGCGCACTCGATCATTACCTGTCGCCAAACAATCTCCTGCCTCCGCCGCGTAAGGCGCGTGGGATGTATGCGGTGACGGCGGATACCAAGAATGAAGAACTGCTGGCTGATGCTAGTGAAACGCTTGCTTCGGCGAAGACGATTGCTCAGGACATTTCCAGTCTGTTGCCGGCGCCGCAGCGGCGGGCGTTGTTGGGGGTTGCTCAACTGATCATGCTGGGGGAGCTGGCGGTGAATCGGGTGATGGATAATTTGGAGATGGCGGGGTGATGTGATGTGCGGGGGCGGCAGCAGGTTGATTTGTTGCTTGGGCTGGCGCTTTCGCGAGCAGGCTCGCTCCCACAGGGGTTTGGGAACAAAAGGGGGGGGCGGGTCTTGTTTTTAATAAAGCCGTCCCTTTTTACGCGATCCTATCGCTTGGCCCGTTACTCCTCCCATCCGAGCTCTGCGTAGGACATTTGATCATGCTCCGGAAAGTCTGTCCGGTATCCACCCCACTCCATGAGGGAATAGTATTTGGTCATCGCCTCGAAGTAACTGTCCGCTTCGACTGTCCAGATCAGTTGGGAGTTTGCTGAAAGTAGACTGCGAGCGTCATCACCGTGAACTCCGGCCAGGCAGAAAGTCTGGCAACCATCAGGTTCCAACCAAAGTTCATGTTTCATACTCATAGCTCGTTTTCCCCTGCTTTTATGGCGGACGCGCAGGCACCGATCTCAAGGTCGATGTAGCCCTTTCGCATCCCGCCAGTACAAGGTTTGTTCGAATTGAAAGCTAATTAGAAAGAAGGCGGGACACGACTGCGATATTGATTCAGCGATTTTATCCAAATCCTCCATAGGCGAGTGTCCCTCAGCGTCAGCCCCTTTTATTCTGATGGTGCAACGCAAAGCGACAGGAAACTCGATGCCTTTTTTATTCTCAGCATAGATCGTAGAGTCGGCTGTTACGTCGCCGCCGCTCACACTGAGTCCCGAGGCAAATATCGCTAACAAGCCATCACCCGCTACATCTATTTCCAGAGCTCCTGCATTCTCAAGGGCGCTTTTCAGCGCTGAAATTGTGAGCGCGCTATCGGCTTCCAAGTGCAGATCAAGACTCATGAACCCCTTTTCTCCCTGAACAGTTGCATCAGACTTTGAGCAATTTTGCGAGTGTATATGGTCAATGGCTTGAAGGTCTGCTTCTGGCTCAGTAACTGCCGGGGAGAAGGGCGGCTGCTATCAGGCGGGGTGGCCGGCGTGGGTAGTCGACTGACCTACGCCAGTGCAGCTTCGTCGATCGCAGCCATCGCTTCTCTGCGCTTCGCAATTAGCTCAAGCCTCTCCGAACCCGAAAGACGTTTTCCTGGTGTAGGCAAGGCGGAAGCTGTGGCCTCGCACCAACGTGAATACAGAACGCTGGTACTGGCGAAATCTGCTAGTTGCGCCTTGCGCGCCAATGCCTGCTTGATCTGTTTAGCGATGATGGGATTGACCGTGGAGTAAGCAAACTGCGAAGACGGGTGATTAGCCACTGCCACAGGTATACCGCCCGCTAGCGCAGTAACTCGACGTCCGTTTCGTTTGCTGAAGCAGACGATCAACTCTGGTGCCAGCACCTCCAAGACTTCAGTAAACGATTGCTTGCCTTTCTCCCAAGCTGCGGCCGATGGCGCTTTGCGGATGCCGGGTAAAAACTCTTGGATGAAGTTGTAGTAGGCAATGCTATGCCAAAAATCACTCCTATCTGCTTTGGAAAAGTGCTTCCTGGCATTCAGGATAGAAGCCATGATTTTGGTGAAATGTGCATGTTGCCGAAGCTTAGCTGTCGCTTGAGGGTGTTTCTGACCCAAGGCCAGGGCCTTCAATACCTCGGGTGTGGCTGTCGGGCGTTCATGTTCTTTGGCGCCATAGTGAGATTCGCAGACCACGAGAATGCGTAGACCGTGGATGCCGCGCTCGTAATGGGCGCCGACCCAAGGTGCGAAACGGACTGTAGATTTGCTCATTGCCGTCCTTAGTTTGTTTTCTCAGGCCAACACTTTTGGCTCAACCGTAATCACATCATTATTTTTGAATACTAGCGACCGGATTTTGAAGCCGGATTGGATACTGTCATGGGGCGCTGAAATTTGTGGAACCTGGCCGGCAAGGCTGGCGGTGGCACATGTGACCATTTCGGTGCCTGATACTGCGCATTCGCGAGCAGGCTCGCTCCCACAGGGGGATTTGTGTTGGTTGCGGGAGAGAGGATCCAAAGATCGTCCGATCGCGGCCCGAGCCTTCGGCAGCTACTGGGGGCGGGTCAGTAGGGTCTCGAGTTTTGCGAGTGGTGGGGCATCCTGGTTGCGGCCAAATACTTGGATTCCAATCTTGAGCAGTCGCCCATTCTCTGCGCTAGCGATCACCTGTTCACAGCGCAACAACAATCTTCCTTGATCACATTCAACAGCCTTCACCCCATTCGGCAATCGACCTTCCAACCGTAGCTCAGCCATCCGGCTCTGCGCGGCAATCATCGCCACCGACCGATCCCTTAAAACCCCACTGCTCTGCGTCATCAACCCCGCCACACGCACGGCGGCGGACATGGCGACGGCGATGATCGCCAGTGCCACCAGCACTTCAATCAGGGTGAATCCTTCCTCTCGCGTTCGCGCGCGCATACATGGCCTAAAAGCAAAACCCAGCCCTCGACGCTAACCCCCGTCCTTGACGGCTTGACGACGGAAACACCCGAGGATTTTCAACATCCCTGACATATCTTCTTGCAACACTGCGCGTCGAATTCGGATCAAGCCAGGGAATGTCGAGATGGATATCGCACCTTTGAACACGCTCAGTCAGTCGCCGCGCATGCCGCGGAACCAGCAGGGTTTTACCTTGATCGAGATCATGGTGGTTGTGGTGATTCTGGGGATTCTGGCGGCGATGGTGGTGCCCAAGGTGCTCGACCGGCCGGATCAGGCGCGGGCGACGGCGGCGAAGCAGGATATTGGCGGGTTGATGCAGGCGTTGAAGTTGTATCGCCTCGATCACGGCACGTATCCGAGCATGAATCAGGGGCTGAAGGTGCTGGTCGAGCGGCCGGCGGATGCGAAGAACAGCAACTGGCGTTCGTATCTGGAGCGTTTGCCGAATGACCCGTGGGGCCGGCCTTATCAGTACCTCAACCCGGGCGCGAACGGTGAGGTTGATATCTTGTCCCTCGGCGCCGATGGTCAGCCTGACGGCGATGGCGTGAATGCCGATATCGGTTCCTGGCAGTTGTAAGGCCGGCCGTGAACACAGGTTCGCTCAACGGGGCGAAGCAACAGGGCATGGCGATTATCAGCGCGTTGTTGATTGCCGCCGTGGTGGCGGTGATTGCGGCGGGGATGTTGACGCGTCAGAGCGTGGCGACCCGGGCGCTGGAGGCCGATCAGCAGCGGGTGCAGGGGCGTTGGCTGGCGCAGGGTGGTCTGGAGATCAGCCGGCAGTTGCTCTGGGATGCGCGCCTGCGTGATCCGTTGACCCGGCGCGATCAGCCTTGGGCGCAGCCGTTGTTGGCGGCGGGTTTTGCCGGGCGGCTGGAGGATGAGCAGGGCAAGTTCAACCTGCGCAATCTGGTCGCCAATGAGCGCATCGATGAGGCGCAGGTGCAGGCGTTCGAGCGGTTGTGTGAGCTGGTCGGTGTGAGCGCCGTTGTCGGGCAGCGCATTCGTCAGCGCGTGATTGCCGGTTATCCGCATCTACTGAATGCGCAGATTGGTGCGACGGGCAAAGCCGGTTTCGACAGTGGCCGCGCGACTTCGCCCGATGCCGATCACAAACCGTCACCGCCGAAGGTGCCGATGCTGCGCACGCTGGATGATTTGCGCAGCGTCGAAGGCGTGACCGATGCGCTGATCGGCCAACTGGCGCCGTACGTGACGGTGATTCCGGCGACGACGTGGATCAACGGCAACACCGCCACGGCGCAGCTGCTGGCGGCGTATGTGCCGGGGCTTTCGCTGGAGCGGGCGACGGCGTTGATTACCGAGCGTGACGCCGGGCGCTGGTTTATCAATCGCGGCGATTTTGTGAACCGCTTGCGCATGCCGCAGCTGGAAATGAGCAGCGTCAAGGTCGGTATCACCAGTGACTGGTTTCGTTTGCGCGGTGAGGCGCGGCGGGATCAGCGCCGGGTCAGTCTCGACGCTTTGCTGCACCGCAGTGAGGATCGGCTGCCGCAGGTGATCTGGTCGCGGGTGGGCGCATGAGCCAGTTGCGCGTTGCGTTGCCGCCGCTGGCGGAGCTGGAGTTGCACAGCGAAGTGAGCTGCGCCTGGCTGGATCGTCAGGGGCAGGTCAGTCGTGAGGAACGGCTCACTTTGGGTCAGTTGGGGCAACGGCCGAAGCAACCACCGCTGCTGTGTTTTCTGCATCCGGCCGACAGCCTGCTCGCCAGCATTGATCTGCCGCCGCTGCCCGCGAACAAAACGGCGGCCGCTGTGCAGTGTGCGGCGCAGGCGTTGATGCTCGGCGACAGCAGCCAGATGCATATCGGCCACAGCCCTCGTGATGCGAGCGGGCAGGTGCAGATTGCCTGGGTCTCGCGGCTGCATTTGCAGGTTCTGGCTGCGGTGCTCAAGCAGGCGGGTTTGAGTTTGCGCGGTTTGTATCCGGCGCCGTATAGCCTGCCAGTGGCGCCCGGTGTTGTCGCTTGTGTGGCGGACGGGCATTTGCTCCGGCGCGAGAGTTTGAACAGTGCGCAGGTTGAGCCGATGCTCGGTGACGAAGTTGATGAGGCATCGTTCGCAGCGGACGCGACACAGCGCTGGATCGGCCCCTTGCCCGGTTGGGGTTTGCACGGCGGCCTGCAGCAAACCGGCGGCGAGCAACGTGGCTGGGGTCGCGCTGTCGGGTGTGTGGCTTTGGCCGTGGCAGTCTGGGTGATCGGGCTGAATATGTACGCCGCTCGCGAAGCTCGGCAGGGCCAGCAGCTCAAGGCGCAGATGAGTCAGCGGGTGAAGCAGGCGTTCCCGGAATTGCCGGTGATTCTCAACCCGCTGCAACAGGCGCGTCAGCAACTCGAGCAGCGGCAAAAAGGCGCTGTCGATGACCCGGCGCAGAACTTCAATCGACTGGTGTTGCAGGCCGGCACCGGCATGCCGTTCATGGCCGGCAGTGTCGAGCGCCTGACCTATCGCGACGGCGCCTTGCAACTGGCCTTGCTCAGCGATGCAAACCATGGCGGCAACGATAAGGACTGGCAAAGCACGTTGGCCCAGGCCGGCATCAGCGTCACTGCCGATGACGCAGGCTGGACGCTGCGCCCGAGCGATGAATCCAGCGCAAACACCAACGAAGACGACGACAGCGGAGCAGACGATGAGTAGGGCGACGCTGGCGATTTACCGTGCGCGTTGGCAGCGCTTGCGCAACCAGTTGCAGGCGCGTTGGCAGCCGTTGGCGCTGCGTGAAAAACGCATGGTCGTCGGCATGGCGCTGGTGCTTGTCGGTCTGCTGATCTGGCTGACGCTGGTCAAGCCGCCGCTGGCCAGGATCACTTTCTGGCAGAACGAAACGCCCAAGTTGCGCGCGCAAACCGAGGCGCTGGAAGTGCTGTTGCGCAGCGTCAATGTGCGGCCGCAGGGGCAAAGCGTTGACCAGTCGCTGGAGCAAAGTCTGCAAGTGGCGGGGCTGGCCGGGCATTACCAATTACAGGCAGCGGAGGGCGGCGCGTGGCAGCTGAATGTCGACGCCGCACCGGCCGATGCGCTACTCGACTGGCTGCTCAGCCAGCCGTCACAACTTTCTCTGCAGGTGGTCGAGGCGCAGTTGCAGCGCGCAAACGAAACCTCGACCGATGTCACCGCCGGCACTTTGTCAGGCACCGTTCGCATGGATCAGGCGCAGGGCGCTAAGGAAGCTTCATGAAGGAGTCACGCTGCAAACCGGCACGTCTGGCGCTGCCGTTGTTGCTGATGGCATTGAGCGCGTGCAACAGCACCACGGCGCCGCAGAATCAGCCGCCGCTGTTGGTCGACAGCGAACTCGGGCGGCCGCTGGCCAACACCCAGCGCAGCGGCGATGCGGTGGCCGATCGCGAACGGGCGCAGGCTCAGGCGCGACCGGTGCCGAAGCAGTTGCATAACATCAGCCAGCGTGGGCGCAGTGGTGGTGCTGCGCCGAGCAATGCGATCCCGCGCAATCCGTTGGGCGAGCAACCGGTGACGCTGAATTTCGTCGAGGCCGATATTCAGGCGGTGGTGCGGGCGCTGTCGCGGGCCACCGGGCAGCAGTTTCTCGTCGATCCACGGGTCAAGGGCAATCTGACCTTGGTCTCGGAAGGTCAGGTGCCGGCCCGCCAGGCTTACGACATGCTGCTCGCGGCGTTGCGCATGCAAGGCTTCAGCGTGGTCGATGTCGGCGGCGTGGCGCAGGTGGTTCCCGAGGCCGACGCGAAACTGCTCGGCGGGCCGATCTATAGCGCCGACAAACCGGCCGGCAACGGCATGCTCACGCGCACGTTTCGTCTGCAATACGAGAACGCGGTGAACCTGATCCCGGTGCTGCGCCCGATTGTCTCGCCGAACAATCCGATCAATGCCTACCCCGGCAACAACACCGTGGTCATCACCGATTACGCCGAGAACCTCACCCGCGTCGCGCAGTTGATCGAGAGCATCGACACGCCGAGCGCGATCGACACCGATGTGGTGCAGATCCAGAACGGCATCGCTGCCGATATCGCGCCGATGGTCGCCGACTTGCTCGACGCGCCGGGCAATGATCCGACGCAGAAAATCGCCGTGATCGGCGACCCGCGCTCGAACACCATCATCATCCGCGCCGGCAGCCCCGAGCGCACCGAGCTGGCGCGCAACCTGATCTACAAACTCGACAACGCGCAGAGCAATCCGAGCAATCTGCATGTGGTTTATCTGCGCAACGCTCAGGCGGCGAAACTGGCGCAAGCCTTGCGCGGTTTGCTCACCGGCGAGAGTGACAGCGGCAGCAGCGACGCGGCGCGGTCGGTGCTCAGCGCGATGGGCAGCGGCACCGGCGGCAATGCCGGGCA
Source organism: Pseudomonas sp. H26/SER47-MNA-CIBAN-0231 (assembly GCF_040310465.1). Taxonomy (NCBI): domain Bacteria; kingdom Pseudomonadati; phylum Pseudomonadota; class Gammaproteobacteria; order Pseudomonadales; family Pseudomonadaceae; genus Pseudomonas; species Pseudomonas sp. H26/SER47-MNA-CIBAN-0231. The sequence continues at coordinate 486,085 of NZ_JBEOPW010000001.1, forward strand.
GAATGGCCAGAGCAGTACGCCGGGCACTGGCACGGCGACCTCGACTGGCAGCGGCGCAAGCGGCGGCAGTTATGCCCAGGGCAGTGGCAGTGGCGGCGGCAGCAGCAGTGGCGGTACGCAGAGCAGCGAACAGAATGTTGCGTTCAGCGCCGGCGGGGTGACGATTCAGGCCGATGCCACCACCAACACGCTGCTGATTTCTGCGCCGGAGCCGGTGTATCGCAACTTGCGTGAGGTTATCGATCTGCTGGATCAGCGCCGTGCGCAGGTGGTGATCGAGAGCCTGATTGTCGAGGTCGGCGAGGACGATGCCAGTGAATTCGGTGTGCAGTGGCAGACCGGCAATCTCGGCGGCAAAGGCGTGATCGGTGGCGCGAACCTGGGTGGCGCGGGGCTCAACACGGGGGCCAAGAACAGCATCGACGTTCTGCCGCAGGGTTTGAATCTTGGCTACGTCAACGGCACGGTCGACATCCCCGGCATCGGCAAGATTCTCGACCTGAAAGTGCTGGCGCGGGCGCTGAAGAGCAAGGGCGGCACCAATGTGCTGTCGACGCCGAACCTGCTGACCCTGGACAACGAAGCGGCGAGCATTTTTGTCGGCCAGACCATCCCGTTTGTCAGCGGCAGCTACGTCACCGGCGGCGGGGGCACCAGCAACAACCCGTTTCAGACCGTGACCCGCGAAGAGGTCGGCCTCAAGCTCAACGTACGCCCGCAGATTTCCGAGGGTGGCACGGTGAAGCTGGATATCTATCAGGAAGTCAGCAGCATCGATGAGCGCGCGTCCAACAGCGTGATCGCCGCCGGCATCGTCACCAACAAGCGCGCGATCGACACCAGCATTCTGCTCGACGATGGGCAGATCATGGTCCTCGGCGGCTTGCTCCAGGACGGCTACAGCCAGAGCAATGATGCGGTGCCGTGGCTGGGCAGCCTGCCGGGCATCGGCGCGCTGTTTCGCAACGAACGCCGGGCGATCACCAAGACCAATCTGATGGTGTTCCTGCGCCCGTACATCATCCGCGACAGCGAAGCGGGGCGCAGCATCACCCTCAACCGCTACGACTTCATGCGCCGCGCCCAGGGCGGCTTGCAGCCGGAACGCAGCTGGGCGATGCCCGACATGCAGGCGCCGCAGTTGCCAAGCGCCGCGCAAGGCGTGCCAGCGCCGGGGCCGACATCAGGCCCACGCGCCACGATCAAAGCCGTACCGATTGAACGGAGCACCCGGTTTTGACTGAGATGATGAGGGTGGCGAGGGGATTTATCCCCGCTCGGCTGCGCAGCAGTCGTAAACCGGGCACATGCGATTTTCCTGGAGAAACCGGTTCTCAAAGATTGGGTCTGCTTCGCAGCCCAACGGGGATAAATCCCCTCGCCACAGGGGACCGCATTGCTACAGGGGATCTCATTGCTACGGTACCCATTGAAGGGAGCACTCGGTTTTGACTGGAATGATGACGGTGGCGAGGGGATTTATCCCCGCTCGGCTGCGTAGCAGTCGTAAAACCGGTACACGGGATTTGCCTGGAGAAACCGGTTCTCAAGGTTTGGGTCTGCTTCGCAGCCCAACGGGGATAAATCCCCTCGCCACAAGGGGTCTCATTGCCACAAGGGATCTCATTGCGCCAGAGGATCGCATTGCCACAGGGGATCGCATTGCTATGGCGAATTGCGGGGAGGATGGACGATGAGTGCATTGCCTTACGCCTGGGCCAAGGCGCAGCGCATTCTTTTGCGCGATGGCGTGCTGACGGTGTGCCCATCGACGCCCGGCTGGTCGATCAGCGAAGTGCGTCGGCAGTTCGGTGCGACGCAGGTTGAGCGGGTGCGCGATGACGAGCTCGACGGTTTGCTCGCCAGCGCTTACGCCGATACCGGCAGTGCGGCGGCGGTGGTGGGTGCGGCGGAAAACGAGGTCGATCTCGATCGGCTGATGCAGGACATGCCGGAAATCACCGACCTGCTCGACACCCAGGATGGAGCGCCGGTGATTCGCATGATCAACGCCTTGCTCACGCAGGCCGCGCGCGATGAAGCCAGCGACATTCACATCGAGCCGTTCGAAACCCATTCGGTGGTGCGCTACCGCGTCGACGGCACCCTGCGCGATGTGGTATCGCCGCGCAAGGCGTTGCACGGTGCGCTGGTGTCGCGGATCAAGATCATGGCCCAGCTCGACATCGCCGAAAAACGCTTGCCGCAGGATGGCCGAATCGCTTTGCGCGTAGCGGGGCGGCCGATCGATATTCGTGTGTCGACGGTGCCCACTGGCCACGGCGAACGGGTGGTGATGCGCCTGCTCGACAAACAGGCCGGGCGCTTGCATCTGGAAACCTTGGGCATGGATGCGCAGGTATTGGCAAAGCTCGACCACCTGATCCGCCAGCCCCACGGCATCGTCCTGGTCACCGGGCCGACCGGCAGCGGCAAGACCACCAGCCTCTATGCGGCGCTGGCGCGGCTGGATGCGAGCACCAGCAACATCCTCACCGTGGAAGATCCGGTGGAATACGATTTGCCGGGGATCAGCCAGATTCAGGTCAACGCCAAGATCGACATGACCTTTGCCCTCGCGCTGCGGGCGATTCTGCGGCAGGACCCGGACATCATCATGATCGGTGAGATCCGCGATCTCGAGACCGCGCAAATCGCCGTGCAGGCCTCGCTCACCGGGCACTTGGTGCTGGCGACGCTGCACACCAACGACGCGGTGTCGGCGGTCAATCGCCTGATCGATATGGGCGTTGAGCCGTTCTTGCTCGCGTCATCCATGCTCGGCGTCCTCGCGCAACGTCTGGTGCGGCGCCTGTGCAATCAATGCAAACAGGAAGACCCGGCCACGCCCGGCACCTGGCGCCCGGTCGGTTGCGCGGCGTGCAATCACACCGGTTACAGCGGCCGCACCGGCATCCACGAATTGTTCTGCATCGACGACGATATCCGCACGCTGATCCACCAAGGGGCAGGGGAGCAGGCCTTGCGCGCGGCGGCGTCGAAAGCGGGGATGTTCAGCCTGCGTGAGGACGGTGAGCGCTGGATTCGCAGCGGTGCCACCGCGCCGGAAGAAATCCTTCGTGTGACACGGGACGCCTGATGAATCGCTATCGCTTTGAAGCGGCGGATGCCACCGGGAAAATCGAGTTCGGGCACCTTGAGGCCGACAGCCAGAGCGCAGCGTTCAGTGCCTTGCGCGGACGTGGCCTGACAGCGCTGTCGGTGCACGAGGAAAGCAACGTCGCCCGACACGGCGGCGGTTTGTTCAGCGCCAGACTCTCCGACAACGACCTCGCCTGGGCCACGCGGCAACTGGCGAGCCTGCTCGGTGCCAGTCTGCCATTGGAAGCCGCACTGAGCGCCACAGTCGAGCAGGCCGAGAAAAAGCACATCGCCCAGACCCTCAGCGCCGTGCGCGCCGATGTACGCAGCGGCATGCGTCTGGCGGAATCGCTGGCGTCGCGGCCACGGGATTTTCCCGAGATTTACCGCGCGCTGATTGCCGCTGGCGAAGAGTCCGGCGATCTGGCGCAGGTGATGGAACGGCTGGCCGATTACATCGAGGAACGCAACAACCTGCGCGGCAAGATTCTCACCGCGTTCATCTATCCGGGCGTGGTCGGGCTGGTGTCGATCGGCATTGTGATTTTCCTGCTCAGTTACGTGGTGCCGCAGGTGGTCAGCGCGTTCTCTCAAGCGCGGCAGGATTTGCCGGGGCTGACGCTGGCGATGCTCACCGCCAGTGATTTCATTCGCGCGTGGGGCTGGTTGTGTGCGGCGCTGATGGCCGGGGCGTTCTGGAGCTGGCGTCTTTATTTGCGCAATCCGGCGGCGCGGTTGAGCTGGCATCACCGGGTGCTGAAATTGCCGCTGTTCGGGCGTTTCATTCTCGGCCTGAACACCGCGCGCTTCGCCTCCACGCTGGCAATTCTCGGCGGTGCCGGCGTGCCGTTATTGCGTGCGCTGGAAGCGGCGCGGCAGACCTTGTCCAACGACCGCTTGAGCCTGAGCGTCAGCGAGGCCACGGCGAAAGTGCGCGAAGGCGTCAACCTCGCCGCCGCGTTGCGGGTGGAGAATGTCTTCCCGCCGGTGCTGATTCACCTGATCGCCAGCGGCGAGAAAACCGGCTCACTGCCACCGATGCTCGAGCGTGCGGCGCAGACGCTTTCCCGGGACATTGAACGACGGGCGATGGGCATGACCGCGTTGCTGGAGCCGCTGATGATTGTGGTGATGGGCGGGGTGGTGCTGGTGATTGTGATGGCGGTGTTGTTGCCGATTATTGAGATCAACCAGTTGGTGCAGTAGCCAAATTTGATGTTGGCCGGGCCGGCCTCTTCGCGAGCAGGCTCGCTCCCACAGGGGAACGCATTTCAACCGTGGGAGCGAGCCTGCTCGCGAAAGCGCCAGTCCCGACAACACAAAACTCAAATATTTTGCACCGGCCTGACCCTCACCCGAGTCCCGATCCCATCATCCTCGGGTTCTCCATTCTGTCATCTGCAACCACCCGCCAACGGCTCTAGCCCGATTCAGCCAAACCCCCGATCCAGACATGCCGCCACATCCCGCAAACACCCGAGAAATCCCCACAAAAATCCCCGCGCAGCTCCCGAGGTTTTTTCCTTTATCTGTCACCGGAAGCTGCGAATTTCTCCCTGCGGCTCCACTGCGGTGGACCCTCCCGGTGTCATGCAAGCCTTCCGAAACCTGTGTTCCAAACCAAGTTGAAAAGGAGATTCTTCATGTTCAAGCGCACTCTGATCGCCGCCTCACTGACCGTCGCCGCTCTGGCTTCCGCCCAGGCCATGGCCGTAACCGGTGGTGGCGCCTCGCTGCCTGCCGCGCTATACAAAGGTTCTGCCAACAGCATCCTGCCTGCCAACTTCAGCTACGCCGTGACCGGTAGCGGCATCGGCAAAAGCGCTTTCCTGACCAACAACGCCGCCCAGTTCAGCACCACCGGTACTGTGCATTTCGCCGCTAGCGACTCGATCCTCAGCGCTGCGGAACTGAGCACCTACACCACCAACTTCGGTGCTTCGTACGGCCCGCTGATCCAGCTGCCATCGGTGGCCACTTCGGTTGCCATTCCGTACAAAAAATCCGGTCAGACCGCGCTTAACCTGACCAGCGCTCAACTGTGCGATGCGCTGTCGGGCACCGCCACCACTTGGGGCGCTCTGCTGGGTAACGCCGACAGCACGCCGATCCGTGTGGTTTACCGCAGCGTGTCCAGTGGCACCACTGAAATCCTCAGTCGCCACCTGAACGCCGTTTGCCCAGGCAAATTCGCCGTCAACTCCACCTTCACCAACGCTCGTCTGCCGGCCGGTTCCGCGCTGCCATCGACTTGGGTCGGCGTAGCCAACACCGCAGATGTGGCCACTGCGGTGAACGCCGTGGACGGTTCGATCGGCTATGTGGGTCCGGACGGCGTGAACGCCACCAGCAACGCTGTGGTTGCCCGCGTCAATGGCGTCCAGCCAACCAACGCTAACGTGACGCTGGCGCTGAGCACTGCACCGGTGCCAAGCGCACCTGCCAACCCGGCTGGCTGGGCCCCGGTCGTGCCTAACCCGGCAAGCGGTTACCCGATTGTGGCTTACACCAACTTCATCTTCGGCCAGTGCTACAAAGATGCAGCCGTGGCCACCGCCGTGCGCAACTTCCTGACCACCCACTACAGCAACCCGGGCAACAACGTCGCCACCGTCGCCCACAGCTTCACGCCGGTTCCCAACAACTGGAAAACCGCTGTGACCGCCAACTTCATCACCAACACCTCGGGCAATAACCTGGACATCAACAACGCCAACGCCTGCAACGGCATTGGTCGTCCTTTGTAAGCCTTGTCTCAACTGCAATGAAACGGCAGCAGCCTTCGGGCTGCTGTTTTTTTTTGCCGATTTACTCCTTGATCATGAAGTTTGTGTGACATCCGTTCGGTCGTGAGGCTCGCCAACTGCCTATGTCGTAACAGCAGGGCTGATCCGACCTGCCACCCAAAAGGACCTGTAGTGATGCTTGCTCGCACCTCCCGTCACAGTAACCGTATCCGGCCGATCAAACGTGGCGCGGGCGATCCCGCACAGTGGCTGCTCAAGCCATTGGCGCAAGCCGTCGCCTTGTGTCTGGTGGCGGGCAGTGCCGAGGCGGCGACCGCGTTCAGTTCCACCTGGTTTGCCGCGAAGGGCGCGGCGCAGCAGGCTTCGGCGTCGCGTCCGGGTGGGAGCGGTCTGCCGGGGATGACCCCACCGCTGGCACAGCAGCAACGGGCCAGCCAGCAGTTGCAGCGCTCTTTGCAAACACTCAATAACACCGTGGCAGCGATTGCCGCTCAGCAGGCCGCACAAGCCGCTGGACGTGCCGCCGCATTGGGCAGTGTGCAAGTGGTTCCGGACGGATTGGGCGAGGGTGGCCTGAAGATCGATAACAGCTTGAGCCAGGGCTGGATGAACGCCAAAGGCCCGCAACAAACCCAGGCCGACGGCAAGACCACGGTGAAGATCGAGCAGACCGCCGACAAGGCGATTCTCAATTGGGAAACGTTCAACGTCGGCCGCAATACCACAGTGGAATTTGCCCAGCAGGCCAACTGGGCGGTGCTCAATCGCGTCAACGATCCGAGCGCACGGGCCAGCCAGATCCAGGGGCAGATCAAAGCGGACGGCACGGTGATGCTGATCAACCGCAACGGCATCGTCTTCAGCGGTGGCAGCCAGGTCAATGTGCGAAATCTGGTAGCGGCAGCCGCGAACATGACCGATGCACAATTTCGCGATCGGGGTCTGTATTTCGACAGCACCGGCAGTCAGCCAACCTTCACCGACGCTGCTGGCAAAGTCCTGGTGGAGCGTGGCGCAGCCATACAAACGCATCAACCTGCGCTCTCCACCGACGCCGGCGGCTATACCTTGCTGCTCGGCCAGGACGTGCAGAACGACGGCTCGATCAGTACGGCCAAAGGTCAGACGGTGCTGGGTGCGGGCGACCGTTTCTATATCCGCAAGGGCTCGGGCACCGACGGTAATGGTTATTCAACCACCTTCGGCAGTGAGGTCATTCCCGGTTTCAAGGCTGACAGCTCGGGCAAAGTCAGCAACACCGGCCTGATCCAGGCATCCACCGGCGACATCACCCTGACCGGCCGCGACGTTGGGCAAAACGGTGTGCTGCTGGCGAGCACTTCGGTGGCGACGCGCGGCACCGTGCATTTGCTCAATCCGGCCAGCGATGCCCAAGGCCGTGTGACCCTGGGCGAAAATGGTGTCAGTGCGATTCTGCTCGACAGCAGTGATCTCACCGCCCTGGACAGCCAGCGCGATGCGTCGCTGACCGGCGTCAATGCCAACAACCGGATCCGCAGCGATCAGTCACGCATCGACATCGGCAGCGGCGGCACCGTCGAATTCAAAAGCGGCTCGATCACCCTTGCCACCGGTGGGCAGGTGGCAGTTGCCGCCGGACAGCGCAGTCTATTGCGCGAGGGGGCGGTGATCGACGTGTCCGGCGCCCTCGGCGTCAAAGTGGCGATGGCAAACAACAACATCAAGATCAACGTCCAGGGCAACGAGCAGCGTGATGCGCCGGTCAATCGCGAGAACGGCGCGCTCAACAGTAACGACATCTGGGTCGATGTCCGTGAGCTGGTATTCGTGCCGGCGGGCACCAACGGTTACGCCACCGACCGCTGGTACACCGCCGGTGGGTTGTTGGAGGTCGGCGGATACCTCGGCACTCAGGGCCATGGCGTTGGTGAATGGATGGCGCAGGGCGGTGAGGTGCGGTTTTCCGGAAAGGACGTGATCAGCGAAAAAGGTTCGCTGATCAATGTGTCCGGCGGCACGCTTGATGTGCAGGGCGGCGAGATTCGCCAGAGCTGGCTGCGCGGTGCGGACGGGCGGTTATACGAAGTGTCGCGTGCGCCGGGCGATATTCTCTACAACGGTCTTTACAAAGGTTACGAAAGTCACAGCGAGCGCTGGGGCCAGACGGATTATTTCTATAGCCCGCTGATCGCGCCGACGCGTCGTCAGGAAGCGGGTTACACCGTTGGCCGGGATGCCGGCCAGTTGGTGATCGCCACGGGCAACGCCGTGCTGGAAGGCCAGCTGTTGGGTGAGGTGTTTCAGGGCGAACGGCAAATCCAGGCACCGCGGGCAAGTCTGGACGGCTATGCCCAGACCCAGACCGCCCGGGCGCGGCGAGGGCAGTTGGTGGTTGGCAGTTACGATGCTGCTTATGTCGCTGCCAGTGCCGGCCTGCTCTATCAACTCGACCCGTTGCTCGATCAGGTGCAAGTGGGGGGCGCGCATGCCAGCGTAGCGAACGCAGGGCTGACCGACGCGGTCGCGGCAGAACGCGCAGGCAAACTGTTCCTCGATGCCGGGCTGCTCAATGGTTTCGCGCTGGGCGCGCTGAAGATTTCGGCGAAAAACACGATTGGAGTCAATGAAGGCGTGACGGTGGATCACGGTGGCAACATCACCCTGTTCAGCCCTGACGTGCAGGTCAATGCCGATCTGATTGCGCAAGGCGGCAGCCTGCAATTGGGCAACGTTTTGAACCAGCTCGCCACCGATCGGCGTGATGACACCAGTCTCCAGGTTTCAGCAGGCAAGCAAGCGCGAGTGACGGTTGCGCAGGGTGTGCAGCTGCAGACACGCGGTCTGTGGAGCAACCTGTCGAGTAACCCGGACGACGCGGGCGGCCTGGCGTACCTCAATGGCGGGACGGTGTCGATCCGCAGTACCGGCGACATTCTGCTGGCCAGTGGCAGTCTGGTCGATGTTTCGTCGGGCGGCGCGGTATTGGCCAACGGCAAGACGCGTGGCGGCAAGGGTGGCGACGTGACGCTTGAATCCAGCGCCAACAGTGCGCCGGGCCTGTCGCGCATGGTGCTCGGTGGCGAGGTGCAGGGCTATGGCGTGAACGGCGGCGGCACCTTGACCGTGCAGGCCAGCAAGGTGCGGATCGGCGCTTCCGGCGAAGTGGCCGAAGAACAGACCTTGCGCCTGACGCCGGAGCTGTTCCGCACAGGGTTCAGCGCCTACAACATCATCGGTCTGAAGGGGCTGGAGGTCGCTGCGCAAAGCGCGATCGATGTGCAGATGCCGGTCTATCGATTTGGCGAATCCGCCTCGACCATTGTGTCCGGTATGTCGCCGCGCGCTGCGCTGGAGCTATGGACGCCCGCGCTATTCCAGGAAGACCCGCTCAAGGGCGTCTTGACGCAAAGGGCCGGCGCTTCTGTCGCATTGCAGGCCGGCGCGACGCTTGTTGGCTTGATTGATCCCGCCAGCAGTCCGTTGTCGATTGGCGAAGGCTCACGGATCAGTGTCGATCCCGGCCAGCGCATCGGTTTGCGCGGGGCAGGCCAGATCACGCTTGATGGTGAACTCAACGCCTGGGGCGGTATTGTCGATATCCGTCAACAGCAGTTCGGCGCGATTGATGTGGCGACGTCCTTGCAAGAGGCCGATCCGACCCCGCACAACCGTTCGATCTGGATCGGTGAACATGCCTTGATCGATGTCGCCGGTCGGGCAGCGACCGCTGTCGATGCGCTGGGCCGCGTCTACGGCCAGGTTGGCAAGGGTGGCTCGATCATTGTCGGTGGCGAGATTGATGTGAAGAAAATCACGGCGACCGCTGCCGATGCTTACGTCATCATCCGCCAAGGTGCGCGACTGGAAGCGTCCGGTGCGCAAGCCGTGCTCGATAGCGGTGGGCAAGGCCCCGCTCGTGTGGCCACCGATGGCGGACGGATCACCCTGAGTTCCTACAATGGTCTGTTCATCGAGGGCAGTCTGCAGGCCAGTGCTGGCGGTGCAGGTGCGGCAGGCGGGCGTCTGGAGATCGCTCTGGATACACCGGCGTACGGTCCCGCGAACTTGAGCAATGCGGTGCGCGTGCCACGTGAAATGATCATTGCCCAAGGGCCCGCGCCGGCACTGCCGCAGCCGCTGCGAGCGGGCGAGGCTTCGCCACTTTTACGCTACGGGCGTACACGCTTGAGTGCCGATCAGCTGATGAGCGGTGGCTTCGACAGCGTGAGTCTGCTGAGCAACGGTCTGATGACGTTCGACGGCGATGTCGACCTGCACATGGGACAGGGCCTGAGTCTGTTCGCCGGTTCTCTTTCATTGGCCGAGTCGGCGAGTGACAGCGCCCGGGTCAACCTCAGCGCACCTTACCTGCGCCTGTCAGGGCTTGGCACCTATTTGAGCTCGGAAGTCAAAGTGCGTCCGCGGGTGATGAGCAATCCGACAGCGCAGTTGTCCGGCGCGCAATTCACCGCCAGCGCGAACCTGCTGGACGTGGGCAACTCGCTTTCATTCGGCACCGAAGGGACTCTTGTGCAATCGGCCGCACCGGCGCTGGCGGTCAGCCGCCGTGGCTTTGGTCTGGTCACGCTCGACAGCCAGGGCGACTTGCGCTTCCTCGCGCCAACCGATGAACAGCAGCGCAGCCGTCTGTGGACTGCGGGTGACATGCACATGCGGGCTGCGCAGATCTACCCGGCCAGTGGCGTCTCGGCTGAGGTGCGAGTGGGCTATCAGAGTATGGCCGGATCGGTGCCGGAGCATACGTTGCGTATCGGCAATCACGGGGCGGCGCCGACCGCTTTGCCTTACTCGGTGTTAGGCAGCCTGACACTCAGTGCGGGACAGATCGAGCAGGGCGGCGTCATTCGTGCGCCTTTGGGGCTGATATCCCTGGGTGATGACGTCATTGTCAAAACCCGTGAACTTCACCTTCTGCCGGGCAGCGTGACTTCAGTCAGCGCCGCCGGACTGGTCATGCCCTATGGAGGAACCACCGACGGTATCGACTATCGGTACAACGGTAAGTCGGTGATGTTGAATGGCATTGCCGGAGCGACCTCCGGGGTCATCCTTGATGCGCAATACACCAATGTGCAGGCCGGGGCGGTGATCGACCTTTCGGGCGGCGGCGATTTGCGCGGTGCCGGTTTTGTCTCCGGGCGAGGTGGCTCCACCGATGCGCGTTTCAATCCGCTGGTACGCAATGCCACCGATGGCACCTTCAGTTTGCCGGGGCTGGCCAATAACCCCGTGTATGCAATCGTGGCCGGTGACCAGAGCCGCTATGCGCCGATGCTGGCCGAGGCCGGCGCGGTCGACCCGCGTATCGGCCAGCAGATCACCCTCGGGACCGGCGTTGCCGGACTGGCACCCGGCACCTACACCTTGTTGCCATCGACCTTTGCCTTGTTACCGGGCGCCTTCCGGGTCGAAATCAATGGTCAAGCGATTGCGGGACCGATGGACAGTGCGTTGAAATTGCGCAATGGCTCGTGGACCACGGCCGGACAGCTGTCGATTGCCAACACCGGTATTCGCGACAGTTTGCCCAGCCAGGTCATCGTGACGTCTGCCGATGTGCTGCGGCGCTATTCAAAGTACAACGAAACCGGGTTCAGCCAATTTGTGCTCAACGATGCTGCCCGCCGCGGTCTGCCGCGCGCCCGCACGCCGCTGGACGGCAACACGCTGCACCTGCGCATGGTCAGTGGCGGCGAGCACGACTCAGCCCTGGATTTCAACGGGCAGGTGCTGTTCAAACCTGCCAGCGGCGGGGTCATTGGTACGGCGGTCGTTCAGGGCGGTTATACCGGTGCAGAGTTTGAAATTCTCGGTGCCGGGAATACGCGAACGCCAGGGTTCGACGGTGTATCGCTGTACGCCGACACCCTCAACCGCTTGAATGCCGGACGTTTGACCATCGGCGGCACCCCAACCGTGTATTACGGTTCGGAGGGCGGCTCGATCAAGGTGATCGGCAATACCTCGGCGATTCGTCTGCGCGAGGGCGCGATCCTCTCGGCGCCAGAGGTCGTGCTGAGCAGTAACAGCGCCAATGGCGGCATCACCATCGATGCGGGAGCGGGCGTCAATACCTTGGGGCGAGGTAACGTCCCGTATGATGCCGCAGCCGGTTTCGTCTACGAACCGGGGCGCTCCAGCCTGCTGGTGGTGTCCAATGGCTGGACGCCGGTGCTTGCGCCCACCGAAGGCGGGGGCGGGAGCATTCGTATCGGCAACTGTCCGACGGCCGATTGCACCGCTGCGGCGTTGCTGTACTCCAACGGCAGCATCATCGCCGCCACTGACAAAGACTTCGAACTGGGCGAAAGCGTGCGCTTTGGCACTCGTCAACTCGGGCTTTCGGTCGGTGTGGTCAATGCCGGTAGTCCGCAAGCACTGGCCGCAGCCAGCGGCCGCACACCCGCGGGCCTGACGCTTAACCAGAACGTGCTGGATCGCCTGTTGCGGGGCGACACGCAATCTGGCGCCCCCGCCCTGGAAACCCTGAGTCTGGTGGCCCGCGATGCGTTCAACTTTTTCGGCAGCGTGACCCTCGACACCATTGATCCGCAGACCGGCCAGAGCCGTTTGCAGAATCTGGTGTTGGGTAGCCCGGCCATCTACGGCTCGGGCGCTGCCACCGATGTCGCGACGATCCGCACCCGCAATCTGATCTGGAACGGGGCGACTCAGGCCCCGGGTACGGTGGTCAACGACGGCGCCGGCAACGGGCACGGCACGCTGGATATTCAGGCGCAGCGGATCGAATTGGGTTACGGCCCGAACCCGCAGCCCAATGGCCTTGATCGCAATAACCGACTGGCCCTGGGGTTTGCCAACGTCAACTTCAACGCCAGCGAGCGCATCACCGCCAACCACAAGGGCAGTCTGGCGGTGTACGAATCCCAAGGAGCTTATGACGCGGTCAAGGGGTTCAGCTACAGCGGCGGCAATCTCAATCTGCGCACGCCATTGCTGACCGGCGAGGCCGCCTCGGTCAGTGAACTCAAGGCGGGCAACAACCTGACTCTGAGTGGTAGCGCCACAACGGCTGCCGCGGATGCCCTCGGTGCGCAACTGAGCCTGACGGCACGCAGTGTTGTGCTCGACAGTCGCATCGTCCTCGCCAGCGGCAAGCTGCTGGTCAATGCCGAGGATGATCTGCTGCTTGGCAGCGGCGCGCAGGTGGACATGGCGGGCCGGGTTCTGCCGTTCAATGATGTGCAGAAATACAGCTGGGGCGGGGACGTGTCGTTGCAGAGCAACAACGGCAATATTCGTCAGTCGGCGGGCTCGCGAATCGATCTGTCCGCCGTCAACAATCAGGCCGGGCAATTGAACGTTGTGGCCCTGGCCACTGACGCTGGACAGGTTGATCTGCAAGGGCAGATTGTCGGCAGCAGCGGTGGCTATTACGACGCGGGCGGTACGTGGGTGCCGTACAAGGCCGGTGGCGTGGACATTCGCGCCCAGCGCCTGGCGGGTGATTTGAGCCAGGCCTTTGCCAGCCTTAACCTGCGCTTGAATGCCGGCGGGGTAGTAGGCAGTCGAAGCTTCCAGTTCAAGCAGGGCGATCTGCGTATCGGTAACGAACTCAAAGCGGGCGAAGTCAATGTCTCGGTGGACAACGGCAACCTGACCGTGGACGGGGTGATCGATGCCAGTGGTGAACGGGTCGGCAGCATTCGCCTTGCCGGCAAAAACGGTTTGAACCTGACGGGCAACGCGCTGCTCGATGCCCATGGCCGCGTACTGCGCGTCGACAGCTACGGCAAAATCATCGACGCACCGAACCGCGCCATGGTTGAACTCAATTCAGGTGACGGCGTGCTGACGCTGGCCGCTGGTGCACGGATTGATCTGCGTCACGGCACCGATGCAGTGCCTGGAAACCAGGCGGGACAACGCGATGACGTGTCGCGTGGGACGCTGGAGCTGAATGCACCGCGCCTGGGCGGCGGTGACATTGCGGTGGATGCCAGCGGTACGTTGAGTATCCAAGGTGCCCGCTCCATCGGGCTGAATGCCGTGCGAAGTTACAGTGATGCTGCCGATGGCACCGATCCGGCGGCCAGCGGTCGCCCGTATCAAGTAATCGATCAAGCCTACCTGGATCGCATTCACTCAGACAGCAGTGGCTTTATCGATGCGGCGCTGGGTAACAGTGATCTGCTTCAACGCAAACTGGCCGGCCTCAACAATGCGACCTATGCCGATGCGTTTCATCTGCGCCCGGGGGTGGAAATCGTCAGCAAAACCGCTGACGGCGATCTGGTGGTGCAGGGCGATCTCGACTTGTCCGGCTACCGTTACGCCAGCCTCAACCCGCACACTCGCCGGACCTCGGTGTATGGCAGCGGAGAAGCGGGCAGCCTGTTGATCCGTGCCGGTGGCAACCTCGATATCTACGGCAGCATCAACGACGGTTTCGCACCGCCGCCGGAAACCGTGGACGACGCTGGCTGGAAACTGTTGCCGGGGATACAGCCTTTCGGCGGTGACCTGATCGTACCGGGCAGTGGTGTCAGCCTTGCCGAAGGGACGCTCTTTCCGGTTGGCGCCACCTTGAATTACGACCTGCCGATTCAAGCCGCCACACTGGCTGCGGGCACGGTGTTGCCGGTTCAGAGCACTTTGGCCGCACCTTACGTGTTACAGGGTGGAACGGTGCTGGCCGGCGATGTGCATGACGCGGCGGGTAACCTGATGTATGCCGCCGGTACGTTGCTCGACAACGCTGTGACCCTGCCGACCGGCAGTCGTTTGGGTGCAGGTATTCGCTTGAACAACGCCACCGCACTGCAGGCCCTGCTCTGGCCCAAAGGCGTGCCGCTGCCGGGTGCGGTTGATGCCGACAATAAAACGGTGGGTGTTGTGTTGAACGGAACGTTGGCGCTGTTGCGGGGTTCGCTGATCCCCTCCATGACCAACGTGAAGCTCGCCGATGGCACGGTATTGCTCGACCTGCGTCCTGCCAATGGCAACCAGCAAGGTCGAAACTGGGCGATCGCCAGCATGCTGCCGGCGGGCAGTGCGTCGTGGTCAATGCGCATGGTGGCAGGGGCCGATCTGACCGCGGCCGACAGCCGTAGCGTGAAACCTCAGGCCAGCGTTGGCAACTTGCAGATGGCCGACACTCACTATGGTGTGAGCATGATTGAGGTGGCCGGCAAACTGGTCTGGGCGGTGGATAACGAGTATGGCTTTACACCGTACGAACCGGTTCCCGAGGAATACCTTGTGCTCTGTGATATCGCTCCCGGTTCTTGCGCGCCCATGGCGCGCAGTGTGTGGGCGCCTGGCAACTGGATGGGCATGCCGGATTACACACCGATGAACGATGACGAATTGTTCTGGTGCTCCATCGACCCGGCACTGTGCATTGAAAACAATCCGAGCAAGAGCGCCCGGGCCCACACGCAGATGTTCAGCGTTTTGCGTACTGGCACCGGCGACCTGGACTTGATGGCGGCCGGTAACCTCAGCATGGCTTCACCTTTCGGCGTCTACACCGCCGGCACCCAATCGGCAGACGTCGATGCGCGTTATAACCAGCCCCGCGGAAGGCTGTCGGCTGATGGCTCGGTATTGGGCAGCGCTGGCAGCGATTACGAAAAATGGGTCGATGGCGGCACTGCCAGCCTCTATCAGGCCTGGTATCCGCAGATGGGCGGTAACCTGACGATCAATGCCGGTGGGTCTGTGTCGGGTGACGTGCTTGGCCGTCGCTCGGTCGCCACGGGCGACGGTACGCGGGAGCAGGTGCCGAGTGTGGCGGTGGGCAATTGGCTCTGGCGCCAGGGCACCGGCAACAACGATGTACCGACTGCCTGGTGGATCAATTTCGGCAGCTACGCTGCGCAGCCATTGCCAGCGCTGGGCGAGGAAACCAGACCTTATCTGGTGGGCTTTACCGGGTTCGGTACGCTGGGCGGCGGCAACATCAGTCTGAGCGCCGGCGGGGATGCTGGCATGCTCAAGACCATGGGCGACGACAGGTATGCGTCGTACCCTCGCAGTCAGGGGTTGATCGTGGCTGTCGGCAGTACGGGCCGCGTGGGCAGTGACGGGAAGCTGCAACTGACCGGTGGCGGAGACCTGGATATTCGTCTGGGCGGTGTCCTTAATCCGTCTCTGCAGGCACGTGCCGGCCTGGCGGGTACCGGCACGCCGACGCACGACTTGCAGGGCGCGCTCATCAACCTGCGCGGTGCGGCGCAACTGACGGGCGCCGCGTTGGGCGGTATCAATCTGCAGTACGGCGCCTCGGCGCTGTTTCATGACCCACGGGAAACGCGCGCCTTCGACCCGTTCAACTCGACGGCCAGTAATGCCAGTGGTGGGCTGGTGCTGATTCCCGGTGACTCCGGCATGCGCCTCAACACCCGCGGCGATCTGGTGTTGGGTGGCGCCGCCGATCCGGGCCGCGTGAGGTTGCAGAACTCCACACCGTTTACCACGGCGGATGGCATTTACCATGCCGGTGGCGGTTTGAGTGGTTTCTCGCTGTGGACCGATCACACGGCCATCGATTTGTTCTCGGCCGGCGGCAACCTGACGCCCAGCACCCAGTTGATGGAAACCACCGGGCAGGACCCCGTCGCCGGGCTTAACGGGTCACCGACCGATGACCGCTTCGTCTTTCCTTCGATATTGCGTGCCGTGGCCGGCCAGGGCTCGATTTATGCGGGACCATCAGCGGCCTACGGCATAGGCAACCCGGCGCCGGCTCTGGCCTGGTCATTGCTGTTGGCACCTTCCAGCGCGGGGCAGCTTGAACTGATCGCTGGGGATTCGATCTATGCCGGCGGCTACGCCATCAACCAGTCAGGGTCCAGCCCAGCGGCGCTCGCCACACCGTTTGCACCCGCGTTCAATGGCTACGGCAACAACCAGTCCGCTCGGCCGATCACGACCAACGCCGGCAGCGATGGTGTGCTGGCGCAAACCAATTCGCGCTATCCACTGTTTGCCTTTGGTCCCGATAGCTACTCGGGGTTGAGCAGTGTTCAGGGGCCGGCGCGCTTCTATGCACTGACCGGTGACCTGGTAGGAATTCGCACGGGCGAAACGCTGGCGTTCGCGACCACGAAGCGCACCTGGTATGAATCGGCAGGCCCGGTGTGGATGGTGGCGGGGCGTGACATCGTGGCGTCCGGTACCAATTTGGGGCAACCCACGTTTGCGCCCGTTGGGGGCATGGGTCGCAATAACGAACAGATCGCGTCTACCGGCAATCTGTTCGTGCATAACGATGCGCGCGACATTTCGCGGATTTCGGCCGGGCGAGACATTCTTTACAGCAGCTTCGACATTGCCGGCCCGGGTGTTCTGGACGTCAATGCCGGGCGCAATATCCTGATGGAAGATCGCGCCAGCATCACCAGCCTCGGTCCTGTCGTGGCAGGCGATCAGCGCCCCGGTGCGAGCATCGTGATGCAAGCGGGTGCGGGCGCGCAGGGGCCGGATTACTCACGGTTCATTGCGCGTTATCTGAACCCGCAAAACGTCGCGGATTCAGCGGTGGCCCTGAGCGCGCAACCGGGCAAAGTGGTCAAGACCTACGTCGAAGAACTGCAGAGCTGGCTGAGCCTGGGTTATGGCTTCAAGGGTGGCGACGAACAGGCGCAAGCGTTCTTCGCCGCACTGCCGAGTACCGAGCAGGCGATCTTCGCCCGCCAGGTGTACTTCACCGAACTGCGTGCCGGCGGCCTGGAATACACCGATGCCGACGGCCCGCGCACTGGCAGTTACCTGCGCGGTCGCAACGCCATTGCGGCACTGTTCCCGACCACTGATGTCGCCGGCAATCTGATTCGCTACGACGGCGATATCACGATGTACGGCGGCGCCGGGGTCAAGACGCTGTTTGGCGGCGATATCCAGATGCTCACACCGGGCGGTGGTCAGGTGTTCGGCATCGAAGGCGCGGCGCCGCCGTCGACGGCGGGGATCATCACTCAGGGTTCGGGCGATATTCAGTTGTACTCGCAAGGCAGCATTCTGCTAGGCCAGAGCCGGATCATGACTACGTTCGGCGGCTCGATTCTCGGCTGGTCCGCCGAGGGCGATATAAACGCCGGTCGCGGCTCGAAAACCACCGTGGTCTACACGCCGCCGAAACGTGTCTACGACACTTGGGGCAACGTCACGCTGTCGCCGTCGGTGCCGAGTACCGGGGCCGGTATCGCCACGCTCAATCCGATCGCCGAAGTGGCACCGGGCAACATCGACCTGATTGCGCCACTGGGCACCATCGATGCCGGCGAGGCGGGGATTCGCGTGTCAGGCAACGTCAACATCGCCGCGCTGACGGTGGTCAACGCCGCGAACATTTCGGTGCAGGGCAAAGCGACCGGCGTGCCGGTGGTGTCGGCGGTGAATACCGGCGCAATCACCTCGGCCAGTTCGGCGGCGTCCTCCGCTACGCAAGCGGCGGAAGACGTCGCCCGGCAGCAACAGGCAGCGGCGCGGCAGAACCAGGCCTCGGTGTTCACTGTGCAGGTGCTCAGTTTCGGCAACGAGCAACTGGCACCAACGCGCGATGGTGCCAGTCGCACGCCGGCGACCGGTTACAACCCGGACAGCCCGGTGCAGGTTCTTGGCGCCGGGGCGCTGGATGAACAGGCGAAGCAGCAGCTGACCGAGGAGGAGCGCGGGCAGCTGACGTTGTAAAGGACTCTCGTGCAGTACGTTTGGGCGGGCGGTTGGCCGCCTTTTTTTATGAGTGGTTATGGATATTTTTTACGGGCGTGCAACACGGTCAGAATTTTGATGTGGTCTGTCACCCGGTAGACCAGTAAATAATTCGAGTTAATGACCATTTCGCGAGTGCCCGGTATTCGGCCGGAGCGGAAACCATGGGGTATCCAGGAAAGCCTTCGCGCTGCGGCGCTGAGCTTTTGGTGCAGTGCAACTGAAGCGACAGTGTTGCGTTGTTCTACGTATTCGATGATGTCAGCCAGGTCTCCAAGAGCCGGTTTACTCCAGCTAACCGGCAGCGCGTCGATTCTTGCGTCTCTCTTCCAGCATCTGACCTAGCAGCACCATTGCCTCATCGTGGGGGATAGGCGGACGTGGATCATCAAGTGCGGCTTGTACCTTGGCGCGATACCAAAGGTCGTAATCCGCAGCCTCTTCTTCGGTTTCGAAGTCTGAAACGATAAGTGAAAGTTCAGCGCTCATCATGACCTCCATGATCAATGTGAAGCAGTCTAAGGGGGATGTGGCTCGTTGTCGTCACTGGCGGGACGAGGGAGACATCATCCGCAAACAGACGATGCGCATCTGTCAGACGCTTCGCTTGTGATGCACGTGAAGTCGATCAGCTGTGTAGTTCAATTCTGTAGGAACTCAGCTTTTGGTCATTGGGCTGACAGCCGCCGTTCAAAGCAGCGGCCACAGCCACGCCGCACTCAGTTACCGTCCGCCACTTTGCGCTCAATCTCGTCGACCTTGCGCTGCAACTCTTCAGCTTCCTGCTCTTTGACCCGAGTGGAAGACGGCGTGATGACTTTGTCTACGCCTTCGGTTTTGCCGTCGCGGTCCTGCAGATCGCGCTCGACCACATTCACCGGTTTGCCGCTGGCATCGGTGGGCGGGGCGTTGGGGGTTTTGTCGTCGTTGGGGTTCATGGCGCTGGCCTCCTGTGGGTGTACACATTGGAGACAGCGCGGCGGCAGACGTTCGAAATTTTTCAGCGGCTGTGCCCTCTCCCGCAGGAGAGGGCACAGCGGTTGTTTCAGTCCTTGAGAATGTCGCGATCCTTGGTTTCCGGCAGGAAGAACGTGCCGAGTATCGCCGTCGCCACAGCAATGACAATCGGGTACCAGAGACCGTAGTAGATATCGCCAGTAGCGGCGACCATGGCGAACGCCACGGTCGGCAGGAAGCCGCCGAACCAGCCGTTGCCGATGTGGTAGGGCAGCGACATCGAGGTGTAGCGGATGCGCGTCGGGAACAGTTCGACCAGCCACGCGGCGATCGGGCCATAAACCATGGTCACGTAGATCACCAGCACGGTGAGCAGGAGCAGCATCATCGGGTAATTGATTTTCGCCGGATCGGCTTTTTCCGGATAACCGGCGTCTTTCAACGCCGCGCCGAGGTTGGCGGTGAAGGCGTCGTTGCGGGCCTTGAAGTCGGCGGCGGTGAGGGCGCTGCCTTCGAAGCTCTCGACAACGCGGTCACCGATGCGCACCTGCGCCACCGTGTTCGGTTCTGCGGCGACGTTCTCGTACGGGATCGCGCGTTTCGCCAGCAGGGTTTTCGCCAGGTCGCAGGAGCTGGTGAATCTGGCCTTGCCCACCGGATCGAACTGGAACGAGCACTGCTCGGGACTGGCGATGACCTTGACCGGATTTTTTTCCTGGGCGACGAACACGTCCGGATTGCCGTACTGGGTCAGCGCAGTAAAGATCGGGAAGTAGGTCAGCGCCGCCAGGATGCAGCCAGCCATGATGATCGGTTTGCGCCCGATGCGATCGGACAGGCTGCCGAAAATCACGAAGAACGGTGTGCCGATCAGCAGCGATCCGGCGATCAGCAGATTGGCGGTCTGCGCGTCGATCTTCAATGTTTGCAACAGGAAGAACAGCGCATAGAACTGCCCGGTGTACCAGACCACCGCCTGCCCAGCGGTGCCGCCCAGCAACGACATGATCACCACTTTGAGGTTGTCCCAGCGTGCAAAGGATTCGGTCAGCGGCGCTTTCGAGGCCTTGCCTTCATCCTTCATTTTCTGGAATACCGGCGACTCGCTCAGTTGCAGGCGAATGTACACCGACACGGCCAGCAGAATGATCGACAGCAGAAACGGAATCCGCCAGCCCCACGCCTCGAACGCCTCGTTACCCAGCGCGGTGCGACAGGCGAGAATCACCAGCAGCGACATGAACAGACCGAGGGTGGCGGTGGTTTGAATCCACGAAGTGAAAAAGCCACGGCGGTTGCGTGGTGCGTGCTCGGCCACGTAGGTCGCCGCGCCGCCGTATTCCCCGCCCAGCGCCAGGCCTTGCAGCAGACGCAGGGTGATCAGAATCACCGGGGCGGCGACGCCGATGGTCGCGTAGCCGGGCAGGAGACCGACGATTGCCGTCGACACGCCCATGATCACGATGGTGATCAGAAACGTGTGCTTGCGCCCGATCATGTCACCCAGGCGCCCGAAGACGATGGCGCCGAACGGCCGCACCGCAAACCCGGCGGCGAAGGCCAGCAGGGCAAAGATGAACGCGGTGGTTTCGTTGACGCCGGCGAAGAAGTGCTTGGCGATGATCGCCGCCAGTGAGCCGTAGAGGTAAAAGTCGTACCACTCGAAAACCGTGCCCAGCGAGGAGGCGAAGATGACCTTGCGCTCCTCCTTGGTGATGCCGCCGCTGCGCGGTGGCGTGCCGGTGGATGCTGTGTCGATTGTGGCCATGGGTGTTCTCCGTCGTGCTTATTGTTGTAGGCCGGAGTCCCCCGTTACTGCCTGTCGCACTCTGGCCCGTTGGCATCTGCCGCCGTTGCTCTAGCGTGAAGCTTGCACAGTCTGACCGCCTCGCAGGGCTGCAAGGTTTCCTGAAGCATAATCAGCTTTTGCCAGATATCCACTCGGCCTACGCTTTGACCCAACGCTGCCGGCTCCAGGCGCTCAACCAGTCGACCAGAAACACCAGCAACAGCATCGCCAGAATCACCGTGCTGGCCTGGGCTTCCTGGAACAGGCTGAGGCTGACATACAGCATCTGCCCCAGGCCGCCGGCGCCGACGAAACCGAGCACGCTGGCCATGCGGATGTTGTTTTCCCAGCGATACAGGCAGTAGGCGAGCAGTTGCGGGGCGAGGTTCGGCAGGGTGCCGTAGCAGAACGCGAGAAGCGGATTGCCGCCCTGCAAGCGAATCGCCTCGGCCGGTTGCGGCGGGGTGTTTTCCAGCGCTTCGGCGAACAGCCGACCGAGTACGCCGGTGGTGTGCAGAGCGAGGGCGAGGGTGCCGGCGTTCGGCCCGAGACCGGCGGCGAGCACCATCAGCGCCGCCCAGACCAGCTCCGGAATCGCCCGCAAGCCGTTGAGCAGCAGACGCGCCGCGCTTTGCAGCGGCCAGCCGAAACGCCCGGCAGCGGGCAGCGCCAGAACAATGCCGAACAGCGCCGCGAGCAGGGTGCCGAGGGCTGACATAGCGAGAGTTTCCAGCGAACCGTGAGCGATGGCTTTCAGATACCCGGCGCTCAAATCGGGACTGAGAAAACGCTGAACATAACTGCCCATCTGCTTGAGGCTATTGGCGCTGCCGAGTTCGGCGAGATCCAGTTCCAGATAGGCAAAAGAGGCGACCACCGCGACCGCAATGGCGGCGAGCAGCAGCAGGTTGATCAGGCGCCTCATGCCAGCCTCCAGCGTAGCAAGCGGCTGAGTTGATCGGCGCACAGCACCAGCAGCAGGAATGTCAGCAACATGCTGGCGACCTCACCGCCGGCAAACATGCGGATCGACAAGTCGATCTGTTGCCCCAGCCCACCGGCACCAACAAAGCCCATCACCACCGAGGCACGAATCGCGCACTCCCAGCGGTAGACGGTGTAGGAGAGCAATTCGGCGGCGACATTAGGCAGCGTGCCGTAGGCAAACGCCGCCAGTCGACCGCTGCCGGCCTGCAACAGTGCGTGCGCCGGGCGTTGGTCGGTGGATTCGAAAATTTCTGCGTAGACCTTGCCGAGCATGCCGCTGTAGGTGATGGCGATGGCCAGCACGCCCGCCGCCGGGCCGAGGCCGACCGCGCGCACGAACAACAGCGCCCAGACGATCTCCGGCACGCTGCGCAGAAAGATCAGCAAGCCGCGTACCGGCCAGCGCAGCAAGCGCCCGGGCAGGCTCGGCACGCCGCCCCGGGACGCCGCCGAGAGCGACAGCGCGCGACTGGCGATCAGGCTTGCCGGCACTGCCAGCAGCAACGCCAGGGCCATTCCCGCTGTGGCAATCGCCAGGGTTTGCAGGGTGGCTTTGAGCAGCAGTTGCATAAACGCCTGATCGTGCGCCGGTGGCCAGAACGCCGAAACGAAACGGCCCATTTCGTTCTGGCTATCGGCCTGAAACAGCACGCCCAGGTCCAGCTCGCTGAGCTGAATGCCCGGCCACAGCAGGGCCAGCGCCAGCAGCGTCAGCAACAATCGCGGCCACGCCGCCGGGTCCCGTGAATCGGCTTTCAGCATCGCGGAATCTGCACAATCAAAGGCGCGACCGCTGGTGCAGGCGATTGCAGTTGTTCATTGGCGTACAGCGCATCGAGCTTGTCGCGGCTGACTTGATCGGATGGGCAATCGAAAAGAATCTGCCCGTCGCGCAGGCCGATGATCCGTGGAAAGTGCGCCAGCGCCAGGTCCACCGCGTGCAGGCTCGCCACCAGCGTGACGTTGTGCTCGCGAGCATGGCGCGACAGGATCGACAGCGTGTGGCCGGCGAGGACCGGGTCCATCGCTGACACTGGCTCGTCGGCGAGCAATATTTCCGGCGCCTGATACAGCACCCGCGCAATGCCGACGCGCTGCAACTGCCCGCCGGACAACTGCTGGCAATGGGCGAACAGTTTGTCGCCCAGATCCAGTCGCGCCAACGCCGCGCGGGCGCCCGCCACATCCAGCGGATGCAGCAGATTCAACAGACTTTTACCCAGACTCCACTGGCCAAGTTTGCCGGCCAGCACCGCCGTGATCACCCGCTGACGCGGCGGAATCGGCGGCGTCTGATGCACCAGGCCGATGCGCGCACGCAGGCGCTGCCGCTGGTGCGCCGACAAGTGCCAGGCGCGTTCGCCGAGCACTTCGATGTCACCGCTGCTGGGTTTCAGCGCCGTCGCCAGCAGATTGAGCAGGCTCGACTTGCCAGCGCCGGACGGACCGATGATCGCTACCTGTTCGCCAGCGCCAATCTGCACGTCGATGTTACGAAGGGCATCGACGCCATTGGCGTGGCGCAGGCTGCCCTGGGTGAGGCGTAGGGTCATTTCAGCAGTTCGGCGGCGCGGGCGGCTTCCTCGATGCCCTTGTAGTTCTCGGGCTTGGTCTCGATGAAGCGACTGGCGGCCTGCAGATCGAGGATCTTCTTCTGCTCGGGATTGGCCGGGTCGAGGTCGAGGAAGGCTTGCTTGATCTTCGCGGCCAGCTTCGGATCAAGGGTGCCGCGCACGGTCCAGTTGTAATCGAAGTAGGTCGGCGTGGTGGCGAAGACCTTGACCTTGTTGGTGTCGACCTTGCCGGCGTCGACCAGTTTCTGCCAGACGCTGGCGTTCAACACCCCGGCGTCGACCTTGCCGGCCTGCACCCAGGCAACGGTGGCGTCATGCGCGCCGGAGTAGGCGACGCGGCTGAAATAGCCCTCAGGCTTGATGCCGTCGTTTTTCAGCATGAAGTAACGCGGCATCAGACTGCCCGAGGTGGACGACACCGAACCGAAGGCGAAGGTTTTGCCCTTGAGGTCGGCGAGGCTTTTCACGTTCGGGTCGGCGGTGATGAATTTGCTCGTGAACTGTGCATCCTGTTCGCGCTGCACCAGCGGGATCACTGGCGTAGTGGCGTCGGTCTTCAAACGTGCCTGCACGAAAGTGAAACCGCCGAGCCAGGCCATGTCGAGGCGATCGGTGGCCAGCGCTTCAACC
The DNA here is from genome assembly GCF_040310465.1 of Pseudomonas sp. H26/SER47-MNA-CIBAN-0231. NCBI lineage: Bacteria > Pseudomonadati > Pseudomonadota > Gammaproteobacteria > Pseudomonadales > Pseudomonadaceae > Pseudomonas > Pseudomonas sp. H26/SER47-MNA-CIBAN-0231. Next base: position 510,552 of record NZ_JBEOPW010000001.1, read on the forward strand.
ACGGCCGGGTAGTCGGCGACGGGGACAAACTGCACCTTCATGCCCAACTGCTGCTCAAGATAGGCACCCAGCGGTTCGAACTTGCGCAGCAGCTCGGTCGGGGCTTCGTCGGGAATCGCGCTGACGCGCAACACATCAGCGGCTTGCGTCATCAGGGCAGAAAAGGACAGCGCCAGACCGGCGGTGAGGGCGAGGGTACGCTTGAACATAGAATTCTCCGTTTCGTAAGCGTCAACATTCGAAGGGCTGCCGGTAGTCAACGGCGCGCCACGTCAGGGTAGACGAAACGGCGAGGTTATACGCATTCGCGAGGAGATTGGCCAGCCTCCGTGCCGGCGCGTTGTGTCTGTTTGTGTGCGGTGCCGGTCAAGCGGCTTCCGGCAGTTTGGCAATCACCTTGATCTCGAAATCAAAACCCGCCAGCCAGGTCACGCCGACAGCCGTCACCGTCGGAAACGGCGCTTCGCCCCAGAACTCCGGCACCACGCTCCAGATGGTTTCGAACGTCGAGTGCGGATCGACCATGAACACGGTGACATCCACCGCATCATCGAAGCTGCAACCGGCCGCAGCGAGGATCGCGTTGAGGTTGTGGAAGGCGGTGCGCACCTGATCGCGCAGATCCGCCTCGGGCGAGCCATCCTCACGGCTGCCGACTTGTCCCGAGACAAACAGGAAACCGTTGGAGCGAATCGCCGGCGAGTAGCGGTGACGCTCATACAAGGCATGGCGGGCGGGTGGGAAAACTACATCGCGCTTGGACATGGGGCTGACTCCATCAGTGGGTTGATGGGAAACGACTTTAGGTATTTGCAGTGCGCGGATAAACGCGCAAGCTTGGCGTTCACTGTTTGCAAATCCCAAACAATCGAGGGGCGCGGATGGACCGGTTCGATGCGATGCAGGCCTTTGCCCGGGTGGTCGAGGCGGGCAGTTTCACCAAGGCTGCCGAAACCTTGCACATGAGCAAGACCACGGTGACGCAACTGGTGCAGCAACTGGAGGCGCGGCTGCGGGTCAAGCTGCTCAACCGCACCACACGCAAGGTCAACGTTACCGCTGATGGCGCGGCGTATTACGAGCGGGTGATCAAGCTGCTGGCCGACATGGACGACGCCGAAACCAGCCTGCCGGGCGCCGCCGCACGGCCGCGCGGGCGTTTGCGCATCGACGTGCCGAGCCCGTTCGCGCGGCACATTCTGGTGCCAGCCTTGCCGGATTTTCACGCGCGCTACCCGGACATCCAGATCGATATGGGCGTTAGCGACCGCATCGTCGACATCATCGATGAGAACGTCGATTGCGTGGTGCGCGGCGGCGAGCTGCTCGATCAATCGTTGATGGCGCGCAAGCTTGCCGATCTGCCCTTGGGTGTTTTCGCCGCGCCGGCTTATCTGGCCCGCGAAGGGACGCCTGAGCACCCGCTGGAACTGCAAGACTCCCATCACCGCGTCGTCGCATTTCTCTGGGCTCGCACTGGTAAACCTCTTCCGTACACGTTGCACAACGGCACCGAGCGCCTGCAGATCAAGGGCCGGCATGTGCTTGCGGTGGATGATGGCAATGCTTATCTGGCGGCGGGACTGGCGGGCATGGGGGTGTTGTGGTTGCCGACGTATATGTCTGATGCGCATGTGGCGCGGGGCGAGTTGGTGCAGTTGTTTGAAGGCTGGCAGCTTGAATCGATGCCGCTTTATCTGGCCTATCCGCCAAATAGGCATGTCAGCCTGAAGTTGCGGGTTTTTATTGATTGGGTGGTTGGGCTGATGGCGGCGGCAGCGCCAATCGTGACGCACCAGTCACGGCCATGATTGACTCTTGCGCAGAAGCGGCCAACTATCGCCGCATAACAACGACCGATGGACCCGACCTTGATTGAACGACGTCAATTCAGCGGTGGCATGAAGGGCAAGAACCTTCGCTATCTGAATGAACAGAACCCCGATAACACCGGTGTGACCCGCACCGGTTTCCTCTTGCTTGAACATTTTTCACTTCCGGCCTTCACCCAGGCGCTGGACACGGTAGTCACCACCAACCTGTTGCGCCCGGGACTTTTCTCGTCGCGCACCTTCGGCCTCGGCGATGGCGAAGTGATCAGCGATCTGGGCCTGGTCATCCGCCCCGATGCGCGCCTGGATTCTGCTGCGCTTAACGAGCTGGATCTGCTGGTGGTGTGCGGTGGTTATCGCACCGAATTGCGCGCCAGTGACGAATTCATCGGCCTGCTCAAGTCCGCAGCGGAGCGGGGCGTGAGCCTGGCGGGCTTGTGGAATGGTTCCTGGTTTCTCGGTCGCGCCGGTTTGCTCGATGGCTATCGCTGCTCGATCCACCCGGAACATCGCCCGGCACTGACCGAAATCGCCAAGAGCACCCACGTCAGCAGCGAACCCTATGTGATCGACCGCGACCGCCTTACCGCCTCCAGCCCGTCCGGGGCCTTCCACATGGCGCTGGACTGGATCAAGGGCTTGCACGGCAAAGCCTTGGTCGAGGGCATCGAAGATATCCTCGCCTTCGAAGAGTCGCGCTACCGGCGCATCAAACCGGATGAAAACATCTGCGTCAGTGCGCCGTTGCGTGAAGTGATCAAACTCATGGACGCCAACCTCGAAGAACCGTTGGAGCTGGAACAATTGGCGGTCTACGCCGGCCGCTCACGGCGCCAGCTCGAGCGCTTGTTCAAGGAGCAACTGGGCACCACGCCGCAGCGCTATTACCTGGAACTGCGCATCACCGAAGCACGGCGTCTGCTGCAACACACCGAGCTGTCGCAGGTGGAAGTGCTGGTGGCGTGTGGTTTTGTTTCACCGAGCCATTTCAGCAAGTGCTATAGCTCGTACTTTGGTTATCGGCCTTCGAAGGAGAAGCGGCTGGTGAAATAGGCCAGCCGGTGCAGCCCTCTAAACCCCTCACCCCAGACCTCGCCCAGAGGGAGAGGGCGCCGAGGTGTCTTGCGCTGTACATCGACCTGAAAGATGGATGTCGATTATGGATTCACTACAGCGCTTTCAGGTTGGCGTGACTCTTCGACATCCCCCGATCAGTTCCCTTTCCCTTCGGGAGAGGGCTAGGGTGAGGGGCTTTTGTGGGCGGGTCTGTCAGAGATGATCCGCATCAACCACAGCCTGCGCAAACGCCTTCGGATCCTCCTGCGGCAAATTGTGCCCAATCCCACCCTCAATCAACCTGAATTGATATTTCCCGGTAAAACGCTTGGCATAGTCCTCAGGCTTGGGATGTGGCGCTCCATTGGCATCGCCTTCCAGGGTAATCGTCGGCACGCTGATCGACGGTGCAGTAGCCAACTTTTCTTCCAGCGCGGCATATTTCGCCTCGCCCTGCACCAGGCCCAGCCGCCAGCGGTAGTTGAACACGGTGATCTCGACGTGATCGGGGTTCTGCAACGCTTTGGCGCTGCGGTCGAAGGTGGCGTCGTCGAATTTCCACTGCGGCGACGCCAGTTGCCAGATCAGTTTGGCGAAGTCGTGGGTGTTCTTTTCATAGCCGGCGCGGCCGCGTTCGGTGGCGAAGTAGAACTGGTACCACCACTGCAATTCGGCTTTCGGCGGCAGCGGGTTTTGACCGGCGGCCTGATTGCCGATCAGGTAGCCGCTGACCGCTACCAGCGCTTTCACGCGCTCTGGCCACAAGGCCGCGACGATGTCCGCCGAACGCGCGCCCCAGTCGTAGCCGCCCAGCACCGCTTGTTTGATTTTCAGCGCGTCCATGAAGTCGATGACGTCGCTGGCCAATGCCGCCGGTTGGCCGTTGCGCAGAGTGGCTTTGGACAGGAACTGCGTGTCGCCATAACCCCGTGCATACGGCATCAGCACGCGGTAACCCTTGGCCGCGAGCAGTGGTGCGACTTCGTCGTAGCTGTGAATGTCGTAGGGCCAGCCGTGCAGCAGGATCACCACCGGCCCATCGGCAGGACCGGTTTCGGCGTAGGCTACGTCGAGCAAGCCAGCCTTGATGTGCTTCAGCGGGCCGAAAGGAGAGGGCGCCGAATAGCTGGCGGCGGCCGGTTCAGTGGTTTGCGCCTGAACGCTGCCGACGGCGCCGAGCAGTGACAGCGCCAAGACTGACAAACCAAGTGCGGCTTTGAATTTAGAGGTATGCAGAGCCTGTTTCATGCTGACGTCTCCTTTGCGAGCCTGTGGCCAAGGGGCTGGATGAACCCTTGAAACCCTGAGTGCATTGAAGCGTGGCGAGGTATCTGCTCTGTGTCGCCAGAGAGCGTTTTTGCATTGGGTTGTGTAGCAGCGGGGCGCGTACACAGTGTGATACATGGCGATGAAACGGTGAGTTTACGCGCGAAAATAATAAGTGGCTGTTTTAAAACAAAAAAAATTTCATCTCGGGCTTCCCAAATGAAATGAATGTTGTTAAATTGCGCCCCGTTCTCACAGCGATCCTAACGGAGCCGCTGACCAGAGCTACAGGGGCGTCGCCAAGCGGTAAGGCAGCAGGTTTTGATCCTGCCATGCGTTGGTTCGAATCCAGCCGCCCCTGCCATCTACGAAAAAACGCCAACTTCGCAAGAAGTTGGCGTTTTTTTATGCCTGCGATTTACTGCGCTTGAGCTAGCCGGGGCGTGCGCGATGCCGAAGCGCCGCGCACGCCGGTCACTCAGTGCGGTGCGCGCGGGATGGTTTTCATCAGGTCTTCAGGGCTGATGTGGCCGACCACGCTGCCCGGCTGCGGCAGGTTGAGGATGTGGCCTTTCATCTTGCCGATGATGTGCATCTCGCACGGCTTGCAATCGAACTTAAGCGTCAGCACCTCATCGCCGTGGATCAACTGCATCGGCGCGACCTTGGTACGCACACCAGTCACGCCTTTGGCCTGTTTCGGGCACAGGTTGAAGGAGAACCGCAGGCAATGCTTGGTGATCATCACCGGCACTTCGCCTGGCTCTTCGTGAGCTTCGTACGCCGCGTCGATCAGCTTGACGCCGTGACGGTGGTAGAAGTCGCGCGCCTTCTGGTTGTAGACGTTGGCGAGGAAGGTCAGGTGCGAATCCGGGTACACCGGTGGCGGCGTGGTTTCGGCCTTGCGGCTGCCACGCGGATGCGCGGCGACGCGGGCCGCCGTCAGCGCTTCGATCACTTCACGACGCAGGGATTTGAGCTGCGAGTTGGGAATGAAGAACGCTTGCGGCGCATCCAGCTTGATGTCGGTGGCGTGATACTGCGTGGTGCCGAGCTGGCCGAGCAGGTCGCGCAGTTGCTCCAGCGCCTGTTCCGGCTTGTTGGCAGCGCCGAACGGCCCGTTCAGGGTGACGCTGGCGCTGATGCCTTCTTCGCTGGTCGCGGTCACTTCCAGCTGTTCTTCACGCAGACGAGCGAACCAGCTCAGGGCCACGCGACGTTCCGAAGAGGTCTTCTGCAACGCCTGCTGCCAGTTGTGATCAAGGTTGCGATTCAACGGATGGCTTGGACGCAGCTTGAACAGGCCTTCGGGCATTTCGTTCGGCTCGACGCGGTAGCGGTAGCGCTTCTCGCCGTCTTCTTCGAACTCGCCTTTGGCCTCGGCGATGTTGGCGCGGAAACCGACCACTTCGCGTTTGACCAGAACGTTCAAGCCATCGCCGTTGGACAGCGGCTCATGGGTGACGACCTGCATGTCACGCTTGCCGACTTTCTCCACCGTACCGACCGGCAGGCCGGTAAAGGTTGGCGAGTCGAAGGCGCCGATGTCGATCTTGCGATCAGTGACGAAATAATCGGTGCTGCCACGGTGGAAAGTCTTTTCCGGATCGGGCAGGAAGAAATGCACGGTGCGGCCGCTGGAAGCGCGGGCCAGGTCCGGGCGATCCTCGAGCACGTCGTCCAGACGCTGGCGGTAATAGGCGGTGATGTTCTTCACATAGCCCATGTCCTTGTAGCGACCTTCGATCTTGAATGAACGCACGCCAGCCTCAACCAGTGCGCGGATGTTGGCGCTCTGGTTGTTGTCTTTCATCGACAGCAGGTGTTTTTCGTAGGCGATCACGCCACCCTTTTCATCCTTGAGGGTGTAGGGCAAGCGGCAGGCCTGGGAGCAGTCGCCACGGTTGGCGCTGCGGCCGGTTTGCGCATGAGAGATGTTGCACTGGCCGGAGAAGGCCACGCACAGCGCGCCGTGGATGAAGAACTCGATGGCGGCATCGGTTTCATCGGCGATGGCGCGGATTTCTTTCAGGTTCAGCTCGCGGGCCAACACCAACTGGGAGAAACCGGCCTGATCGAGGAACTTCGCTCGCTCGAGGGTGCGGATGTCGGTCTGGGTCGAGGCGTGCAGCTCGATCGGCGGAATGTCCAGCTCCATCACGCCCAGATCCTGGACGATCAGCGCATCGACACCGGCGTCGTACAACTGATGGATCAGCTTGCGCGCCGGCTCCAGTTCGTTGTCGTGCAGGATGGTATTGATGGTGGTGAAAATACGCGCGTGGTAACGGCGGGCGAACTCGACCAGTTCGGCGATTTCGCTGACTTCGTTGCAGGCGTTGTGGCGTGCGCCGAAGCTCGGGCCGCCGATGTACACGGCGTCAGCGCCATGCAGGATGGCCTCGCGGGCAATGGCGACATCGCGGGCAGGGCTGAGCAATTCCAGGTGATGCTTGGGCAAGGACATAGTTTTTTTAGTCAGGCGGTCACGGGCAAGGGGCGCATTGTACCTGTGAAACACCCAGGCGGCACCAGCGTGCCGATATCAGGTACGAAGGACCTAGCACAATACGAGGCAATGCATAACTGTAAAGTCTGTCAGTTGTCCTTCCGCGTCCAAAGCGTGAACATCGGGTGGGAGCGGGAAAGTCGCTCTGGCCTATATCACGCAAGACATTGGAGATTAATATCATGAAAGGTAATAGCGCCTTCGCGACGATTGGTATCTCGGATTTCGCGTCGTTTAAATCTCGTCCTCGGAAGACGGCCGAGGTGTATTACAAAGCGGTCGTTTCACCCAATCATCCGGGCATTGGCAAGCCAATATTCTCCGCTACTCGGCATCTTTATTTCGGCACAAAGGAAACGTTCAGCGTTATTGGTCAATATTTTACGGACGAGGTGGGTGAGATTATTTCATTTGTGATAGATCGCTCCCTTACGGACGGTACGCATGAAGTTGGCGGGTTCGGAAGTCCCGTGGCGGGATTGATGACTATGTCGCATGAAATTTTATATGCGAAAACAGGAACGATAGAGTTTGCGCGCAAACACGAAGAAGGTATCGATTCGATTACGGCAACATTCAATTTTGAGATCGAGCACCGCGGGCAAACATACCGGGTATCAGAAGGTAAACTGTTTGTTGTAGCTAGCGGTCCGCTTCAAGTTTTGTGAATAGACCGTTGACGCCAATTCGCTCAACGGGCGAGCCAGCGCTTGCCAAACGGCCTCATCCTGGTGGCTGCTGTGTTTGGCGCGCGCCCTTAAGTATTTTTCACAGCGTATGCCGCACCCGGAATCGTGGCGGCAGCCTACGCTGTATTTCCGCAAATCAGCCCTTGGCCGCCATCGCCGTCACTTCCACACGCATCCCTTCAACTGCCAGCGAGGCCACGCCTACCGCCGCCCGCACCGGCCAAGGTTTGGCGAAATAGCGTTTGTACACTTCATTGAAAGCCCCGCGATCGCTCATGTCGGTCAGGTAAATGGTCAGGTGCAGCACCCGGTCCATCGAACTGCCGGCACGTTCCAGCGCGACTTTCAGTGCTTGCAGCGTGCACTCGCTCTGCTCGGTGATGCCGCCGAGTTCCAGGCTGCCATCGGCGCGGGTTGGAATCTGCGTGGAAACCATGATGCCGCCGAAGGTGGCAACGTCGGAAGAAATCGAATCGGTGTCGGGATCCGGCGTGAAGATGATGTCTTGATTGGCCATGGGCATCTCTTGTTTGAGTGAATGAAGATTGCGGCAGTTTACAGATTGTTTTCCGCCATGGCCCGGTCGGGTACCGCAACACGTTTGTATAAGCATGTATCAACCCTCAGCGCATACACACGGCAACACCAAACTGCGCCTTCGAGACACATCCGCCCTACATGCCGAGCCCAAAGTAGCCCTCACACCAACACTACGTTCAAGAGGGCATCACCATGTACCGTCAAATGTTTCTGGCTTCTGCCGTTATCTTCGCCTCCCTGACCGGCTTCGCCCATGCGGCGGATGCGCCGGCAACGAACTGGCAGAAAGGTCTGAGCCGCACCGATCTGGTTCGTCAGGATCTCGGCGCTGACAATCGCGAGGTGATTCAGGCGCGTATCGATTTCGACGCTGGCGTCACCTCGCCTCGGCATGCTCATCCCGGCGTGGAAGTCGCCTATGTCATCAGCGGCACGTTCGAGTATCAGCTCGAAGGGCGGGCGCCGGTGATACTCAAGGCCGGCGATTCGTTGTTCATTCCGGCGGGCATCGCGCATGTGGCCAAAAACGTTGGCAACGAGAAAGGCGTCGAGCTGGCCACTTACGTCGTCCCGAAAGGCGAACCGCTACTGATCCTCAAGCCATGAGGCGCCAGTCCGCTATTTCGAGCGCGGCTTGCTCATCGCGCGCTTGATGCGCATCCAGTCCTGATAGGCCGCCGTTCGTTTGGCGTCGGCCATAGCCTTGGCTTCGCTGAAACGGGCCCAGGCTTCAGGATTGTCCGTGTCGTTCTCGATGATCCTGTAAGCCGCTTCTTCGAGCAGATCGGCCTCGCGGAACATCGCGGCATTCTCCGCCATCTCGTCATCCCACGAGCGGCCGAAACCGAATTTCAATGTGCGTTCTGTCATTTCACGTGATCCTCCTCCCAGACCAAAGGTACTGATTCTCGCCATTGCACCTCGGTCACGCCAAAGCGTTCCGCCATCGGTTTGGAGAAACGTTTCAACGGAGGTCGGCCGGGGCGGGGGATGGGCGCGATACCCGCGTCACAACTTGCCCATTGCCACGCTTCGGCATTGTTCATGGTTTTTGTGCGAATGATGAATGACCTGGGCTTCCCGTGAAGCAGGTAATCAATCACGTACAAATCCTCTCCGCTCATACATTTCCTCCGGCTGTTAAGAAGAGGGATATCTGGCGAAATGAATAATTCAGAGAAATTGAAACGGGCGTGATGACCGGCTGATTGGGCGCTTTGTAAGTCTGTACGGCAGAGTGAATCTGTACAACTTCGTCTGGAATTTTTGGCTGAATTGCCGGCTGTTAAGGAACGCGCCTGCTACGACGCGTTATCAAGTGGGACGATTCAGGAGTAGATGCACGAGCAGACAAAGTCCGCGTGAACCTCGGTGTCTTCAATCGCCGTAATAAGGCCTGAATGCATGGCTTCTTCAGGATTGATGATGCGCGGCGCTGCTGTCAGATATTTCTCTGTCTCCAGCGCATTTTTTCCGTTGCTCGTACGCTCGGCGACAATCTGGGCGTAGAGGTGCAAGTCGTAATCCAGGCTCATGGCGTATTCCGACATGCGCGAATGATCGACCGAACCTTGCAGGTGCCAATGAAATGGGTGAAACAGAAACTTGCTGTGGGTACAGGCGGTGCGGCGCTGGCCGGCCAGAAAGACAATGTTGCCCATCGATTCGACCGTTCCCAAATTGTGGGTGTGTACCGGAATAGGCAGGGCCAACAGGAAGTTGTACATGGTGAAACCGTAACTGCATTCGCCGCCCATAGTGGCGATGTTGACGATCAGTCGCGGTGCATCTTCCTTTACGGCGAGCGAGGCTTTATCGATCAATTGGCCGCACGTCGAGGCATTGATCGGGCCGGTGAAGTTGATGACATGAACAGGCATGGCGATTCCCTCGGCTGGTCAGGACTCCTAAGCAATAGCTGTAATTTCTCTTGAATGAAAGTGTGCAGGGGAGCTGTGCTCCCCTGCACCCGACGCATCAACTGTTGCGCCCGCCACCATGGCTGTTTTGACCACCTTTGTGTCCAGCTTCAGAGGCTTTTTCACGATCGTTGGCAAAGTTGCCGCCGCTGCTCTGGCCGCCCTTGCTGCCAGCTTCGGACGCTCTGTCCCGATCGTTGGCAAAATTGCCACCGCTGTTCTGGCCACCTTTGCTCCCGGCTTCGGAGGCGCGCTCAGGATCATTCTTGAAGTTGCCGCCACTGTTCTGGCCGCCTTTACTGCCGATTTCCTGATAGAACTCTTTATCGTGCGAAGCCGAAGTGGCATCACCACCTTTCTTGCCTGCTTCGTTAACCGACATGCTGCCTTGTTGTTTATCTTGTGCCATTTCAAACTTCCTCATTTTCTCTATATAGGCACTCGGCGAATCAAGGATGCACAAACTACGTGCCGTCGTTGTTCGCGAATGCTCATAAAGTTTACTGATGTCGTTTGCTTTAGTTGGTCTGGCTTGTCTAGTGACTACAAGTTAGACCTTTGTGCTAAGAGGAGCGCTCATAAGTCGGCGTTGTATCCGGTGTCCGGGAGTTTTCAGAATTTACTGCAAGTTCCCGGCGTTCATAACATTCCTGCTGAACACTTTCCCGGTGCCTTGGACTGATTTGCTGTCGTTCGACACAAGGTGACACCGACGGACTGTCCGACCTGGTCACGTGCGAACTGCGCGCTGCTTCGGGATACACTTCCGCTCCCTTGTTTCGTTGCACTTCGCCTCGTGCAAAAGCCGGTACCGTTCTCATGATTACGCTCCATCAGCTGATTTCAAAGGGCAGCGAGGCTGCCCTTGTACCGCTAGCTCAGGACTTGCGACCGCCGCCGTGGCTGTTCTGCCCGCCTTTGCGGCCAGCCTCGGATGCTTTTTCACGATCATTGGCAAAGTTGCCGCCCGACGACTGACCGCCTTTCTTGCCGGCTTCAGATGCCTTTTCACGATCGTTTGCGAAGTTACCTGGATTTTTATTTCCTGTGGTCATGATAGCTCTCCGATATCAATTAACGTTTCGCTAGTTATGTCCGTTGTCGCACCGGACATCTACTCCGATTACGAGCCGGCAAAAAATGTTTTGAAAATTTTTCCTCAGGCCGATGAACGGTAAGTTTGTGATGAAACTTATACAGCCTGCTGTTTTCTGCGCCGCTTCGTATAACTTTCCGAGTTGCTGGTTGATGTGCAAAAGAGGTTGGAGTTTGTTACCGCTTCGCTTCGGAATTCTGACCATTTGTCGGTGCGAAGTTGAACTGTGATCGGCTGAAACTAGAGTCTGTTAAGTGTATGTATTAACTAGTCCGAGGACATTGAGATGACCAATCATCACAAGGATCAACCGTTCGCTGAAGACCCACAGAAAATCAAGGAAGCCGGCAAGAAAGGCGAGAGTCCAGTCAACGTGAAAGTTGATCGGGCCGAGAAGTCACGCGTCGGCGGGCAGCACAGCCATGGAGGCGGCCGTACCGGCAAGGGCGACTGAGTCGGTTGGAAAAGTACCAATCGGCGTCCTCTCTGCGCCGATGCAGAGAGGACTGCTACGCGGAGGCCTATCTGAACCGTGGCAACGGCCGGTCGATCGGTTTGAGCGTCGAGAGCGTATCGCGAATCAGCGGCGCATCTTTTTCGATGTCGTGCAGCCGGTCGCGAATTCGCAAAGCCGTCGGATGCCCGCCCTGATGATCAACCCAGTCGGCAATCTCTTTGCAGGCGGCTGCGAGGCGCGCCTGGCGGGCGTCGAGCAGGGTGAGGAGGGTGGTGATGGACTCTTTTTCGGACATGGAACACCTCCGTTCGCTGAAACGGCTGAGTTGCAACAAAAAGTCCGCGTGGCGCGAACCTTCAGATCAACTATAGAAGACCTGTGTGATCGTGCAAAAAATACCCAGTTCAACTCGTCGGCGAAACCTTTGGAGCGAGCGTTACGCTGGAGATCAAGACGCCTCGCTTACCTCACACATCCGCTCGAGAAACATCGCCAAGGCTACTTCCTCAGCGCGCAGGCCTTTGCGCACGCGCGGTCGGGGCAGTTCGGCGAGGGCGCCGAGCATGAAATGTTCGACCACTGCGGGGTGGATGTAGCACTTGCGGCACACCGCCGGCGTGTTGCCCAGTTGTTTGGCGACGTTCTTCACCGCTTCTACCACATGGCGCTTGGCTTCGGTTTCCGACTCATGCTGCAACTCGCGCAGCACCGACAACGCCAGGGCGCTGCCCGCCCAGGTGCGATAGTCCTTGGCGGTGAACGCCGCGCCGGTGAGCTTTTGCAGATAGGCATTGACGTCGGAGGAGGTGACGGTGTGCCGTTCGCCATTTTCATCAAGATACTGAAACAGGTTCTGCCCGGGGATCTCCAGGCAGCGCTTGATGATTCGCGCCAGGCGACGGTCCTTGACAGTGATCTGGTGCTCGATGCCGCTCTTGCCACGGAACTGGAACAGGATCGCGCTGCCGTTGACCTCGACATGCCGACTGCGCAACGTGGTCAAACCGTAAGAGCGATTGTCCCGTGCGTATTGGGTATTGCCGACGCGGATCAGCGTGGCGTCGAGCAAGGTAATCACCGTGGCCATGACCTTGTCGCGGCTGAAGCCCGGCTCATCGAGCAGCGCCTCGAGCTTGCGCCGCAGTTTGGGCAGGGCCATGCCGAAGTCGCGCAGGCGCGAGTATTTGTCGGCGTCGCGCACTTCGCGCCAGCGTGCGTGATAACGGTACTGTTTACGCCCGCGCGCATCGCGGCCGGTGGCCTGCAAATGGCCGCACGGGTCGGCGCAGATCCATACATCGGTGTAGGCCGGTGGTACCGCGAGGGCATTGATGCGTTTGATTTCCTCCGGGTCGGTGATGCGCTCGCCCGACGGTTCGAAATAGACGAACTTGCCGCGCAGTTTTTTCCGGGTGATACCAGGCTGAGTGTCATCGACGTAATGCAGATCGGCGGGCAGGGCATCTGTCAGCACGGTATCGGGCATGGCGGTTTCCTTCGGTCATACGGCAGTCTGTAACTGATTGACCGCAGGCGCTGGCCGTCGTGCCGAATGATTTACGCGAGCACCGCCACCGCCTTGATCTGCGCCCACAGCCGCTGGCCCGGATGCACGCTCAGTTGATCACGCGAGAAGCGGGTGATCCGCGCCAGCAGCGGCGTGCCGCCGGCATCGAGGCGGATCAGCACATGGGCACTGTTGTCAGCGGCCTGTTCGCTGACGACCGTAACGGGCAGACGATTGAGAATGCTGCTGGCTGCATCGTTGTTCAGCGCCAGGCTGATGTCGCGCGCGTGCACTTTGCAGCGCAGAGCCTGGCCCACGGCCATCGGCGCATGGGTGACGCGAATGTTCATTTCAGTGGCCGGCAGTTGCAGGCTGAGCAATTGATAGGTGGCGTCGTAGGCGCTGACCTGGCCTTCAATGATCACCCCGGCGTCATCGCCCAGCGCCAAGGGCAGATCCAGGCGTGCGAGGGTCTCGCCGATCGGGCCGCTGGCGAGGGCTTTGCCATCACGGAGCAATACCAAATGATCGGCCAGACGCGCGACTTCATCCTGCGCATGGCTGACGTACAGCAGCGGAATATCCAGTTCGTCGTGCAGGCGTTGCAGGTACGGCAAGATTTCGCTTTTGCGCCGGCTGTCGAGAGCCGCCAGCGGTTCGTCCATCAGCAACAGTTTCGGGCTGGTCAGCAGGGCGCGGGCGATGCCGACGCGCTGCCGTTCGCCGCCGGACAGATGCTGTGGATGACGCTCGAGCAAATGGCTGATGCCGAGCAGTTCTGTGGCCTGGTTCATATCGACCCGGCGTTGCGACTTGGCGATGCGTTTGAGACCAAACTCCAGATTGGCCAGCACCGACAGATGCGCGAACAGGCTGGCTTCCTGAAACACATAGCCAAGCGCACGTTTATGCGGCGGGACGAAGATGCCCTTGGCACTGTCCTGCCAGACCTCATCGTTGATCTGCACAAAACCGTGCTCGGCGCGCTCCAGCCCGGCGATGCAGCGCAGACAGGTGGTTTTGCCCGAGCCGGAATCACCAAACAGCGCGGTGACGCCGCGGCCCGGCACTTGCAGATCGATATCCAGTTCGAACCCCGGATAAGTGCGTTTCAGGCGTACATCAATCATCGATCAGCTCCAGCCTGCGCGGGTCTTGCGGCTGGAGTACAGCGCCAGCAACACCAGAAACGAAAACACCAGCATCGCCGCGGACAGCCAGTGCGCCTGCGCATATTCCAGCGCTTCGACGTGGTCGTAAATCTGCACCGAGACCACGCGGGTCTTGTCGGGGATGTTGCCGCCGATCATCAGCACCACGCCGAATTCACCCACGGTGTGGGCGAAGCCGAGAATCGCTGCGGTGATGAAGCCGGGGCGCGCCAGCGGCAGGATCACGCTGAAGAACGTGTCCCAGGGATTGGCGCGCAAGGTCGCCGCGACTTCGAGCGGGCGGGTGCCAATCGCCGAGAAAGCGTTTTGCAGCGGCTGCACCACGAACGGCATGGAGTAGATCACCGAGCCGATGACCAGCCCGGTGAAACTGAACGTCAACGTGCCCAGCCCCAGCCATTGAGTGAACTGACCGAGAAAACCGTGCGGCCCCAGCGCCAGCAACAGATAAAAGCCGATCACCGTCGGCGGCAGCACCAGCGGCAGGGCAACGATGGCGCCAATCGGCCCGCGCAACCACGACGAGGTGCGCGACAGCCATAACGCGATCGGCGTGCCGATCAGCAGCAGGATCACTGTGGTCAGCGACGCCAGTTTCAGGGTCAGCCAGATCGCGGCGAAGTCGGCACTGGTCAGTGACATTTACAGTTCATATCCGAAGGATTTGATCACCGCAGCGGCTTTCGGCCCTTTGAGGTAATCGACCAGAGCCTTGGCAGCAGCGCTGTCCTTGCCTTTGTTCAAGATCACCGCGTCCTGTTTGATCGGATCATGCAGAGCGGCCGGGACAATCCATGCCGAGCCACTGCTGACTTTGCCGTCCTTGTAGATTTGCGACAGGGCCACGAAGCCCAGTTCGGCGTTGCCGGTGGAGACGAACTGGTAGGCCTGCGTGATGTTCTGGCCTTCAACGATTTTGCTTTTCGTGGCTTCGCTCAACTGGAGTTTTTCCAGCACCTGGGTGGCGGCGAGACCGTATGGCGCGGCTTTCGGGTTGGCGATGGACAAGTGCTGGTATTGGTTGGTTTTCAGCACGTCACCCTGTGCATCGACATAACCTTCTTTTGCCGACCACAGCGCCAGGGTGCCAATGGCGTAGGTGAAGCGCGAACCTTTGACGGTTTCGCCTTCCTGCTCAAGCTTTGCCGGGGTCGCGTCGTCAGCAGCGAGAAACACTTCGAAGGGCGCGCCGTTTTTGATCTGGGTGTAGAACTGGCCGGTTGCACCATAGGCGGCGACCAGTTTGTGGCCGGTGTCTTTTTCGAAGTCGGCAGCGATGGCCTGGATTGGCGCGGTGAAATTGGCGGCGACCGCCACTTGCACTTCGTCAGCCTGCGCGGCGCCCATGCTGAACATTGCGAGGAGTGAAGCGAAGCAGGCAGGGGCGAAGCGTGTGGCAGCAAGTGTCATGTAAAGGCTCCGTGATCGGCGGTAAATGCTCGCTTTGGATAACGCCGATGCACGGGCGCAATCGCTGTATACGGAAATATATAGCGATACGTCGCCAAGTGGCGAGGGAATAAATCCGCTCGCCACGTAAATTTAGTGGCGGTTGAGTTTCGCCAAGGCGCCTTCGGCGAGTTGCCGGGTCAGTTCAGCGCTGCCGATATCCTTGCCGAGCGTGAGCGCCTGTCCGGCCCAGAGGTTGGCAAACTCGGCGTCATCCTTGGCCCGCAGCGGCATCAGCGCACCGCCAGCCAAGGGGAAGGCCGGCGCCTGCGCTGACATCGGGCCGAGTTCACGCATCGCCCGATTGACAATGCCCCGTGCCGGGCGTCCGGTAAAAATGTTGGTGATGGCGGTCTGGCTTTCCTTGGCGGTGCGCAGGGCCTTGTGGTGTGAGGCGCTGACTTTGGCTTCCGGCGTGAACAGGTACGCCGTACCAACTTGCACCGCCGAGGCGCCGAGCATCAACGCCGCTGCAACACCCCGCGCATCGCTGATCGCGCCCGCCGCGATCACCGGCACTTTCACCGCGTCGACCACCAGCGGCACCAGGGCGAAGGTGCCGACCTGGGTGCTCAGATCCTCGCTGAGAAACATCCCGCGATGGCCACCAGCCTCATAGCCCATGGCGATGATCGCATCGCAGCCGTGTTGCTCCAGCCAGATCGCTTCTTCGACCGTAGTCGCAGACGAAAGGATTTTCGCCCCGGTCGCCTTGACCCGATCAAGCAGGGTTTTTTCCGGTAGCCCGAAATGGAAACTCACCACCTCGGGTCGGAACTCTTCGAGCAAGGCACACGCGGCCTCGTCGAACGGAGCACGGTTGGAAACCGGGGTCGGCGCGTCGAAATCGGCACCCAATTCACGGTAGTAAGGTTCGAGCAGGTTTTTCCAGTCACGGGCCCGCTGTTCATCAGGCGCCGGTGGCTGGTGGCAGAAGAAATTGACGTTGAACGGCTTGGTGGTGTGCTGGCGAATCGTTTTCAGTTCTTCGCGCAGTTGCTCGATGCTCAGCATCGCTGCGGGCATTGAACCGAGGCCACCGGCATTGCACACGGCAATCACCATCGAAGAGTTGGTCGCCCCGGCCATCGGGCCCTGGATGATCGGCAGTTCGATACCGAGAAGATCAAGGATGCGGGTGTCTGGCCACTGGCTCATATAACGAATCTCCGAACGATGAAACGGGCAGGGACGGCAGGCGGTTTTAGCAGTAAAACCGGCTGCGGGGCCAGTCTGAAATTCTGAACATCACGTGCAGTTTTTCAGCGTCGGTGCGGGTGGCTTGGCGAAAGTCGAGTGTGGCAATGTGTTGCGATGTGTTATTTCAGGGCACGCTTTCTTCCCATTATTTTCGAGAGGCCGTCATGTTCAACGCCATTCTGATCGACAAAGACGACAACGGTTATCGCGCCAATCTGCAGCAAATCGATGAGCAGCAACTGCCCGAAGGCAATGTCAGCGTGAACGTCGCGTACAGCACCCTGAATTTCAAAGACGGCCTGGCGATTACCGGCAGCAGCCCGGTGGTGCGCAAGTTTCCCATGGTGCCGGGGATCGATCTGGCGGGAACTGTCGAGTCCAGTTCCCATGCCGATTTCAAGGCGGGCGATCGGGTGCTGCTCAACGGTTGGGGCGTCGGTGAGAGCCACTGGGGCGGACTGGCGCAAAAGGCTCGGCTCAACGGTGACTGGCTGATTCCACTGCCCGAAGCTTTCACCCCGGCGCAAGCCATGGCAATCGGCACCGCCGGCTACACGGCGATGCTGTGCATTCTGGCGCTGGAGCGCCATGGCGTGACGCCGGATCACGGCGAAGTGCTGGTCACCGGCGCCAATGGCGGGGTCGGCAGCTTTGCCATTGCCTTGCTCAGCGAGCTGGGATACCGCGTGGTGGCATCCACCGGCCGCGTGTCCGAGCATGAATATCTGGCGCAATTGGGTGCTGCCGAAATCATCGATCGCGCCACCTTGTCCGAACCGGGCAAGCCGTTGGCGAAAGAGCGTTGGGCGGCGGTGGTCGATTCGGTCGGCAGCCATACATTGGCCAACGCTTGCGCCAGCACGCGTTCGGAAGGCGTGGTTGCGGCATGCGGGTTGGCGCAAGGCATGGATTTCCCGGCCTCGGTAGCGCCGTTCATTCTGCGCGGCGTGACGCTGGCTGGAATCAACAGCGTGACCCAGCCCAAAGCACGCCGTATCGAGGCCTGGAACCGGCTGGCCAAGGATCTGGATATCTCATTGCTGCAATTGATCAGTCACGAAATCAGTTTGAGCGAAGCCCTTGAGGCGGCGCCCAAACTGCTCGCCGGGAAACTGCGGGGCAGGGTGGTGGTCGACGTCAATCGTTGAGTTCGCGCTCAAGCAGTTGGCGTTTGCGCTCGACGCCCCAGCGGTAGCCGGAAAGGTTGCCATCGCTGCGTACCACGCGGTGGCAGGGAATCGCCACCGCCAAGCGGTTGGCCCCGCAAGCCTGGGCCACGGCGCGCATCGAAGTCGGCGCGCCGATGCGTTGCGCGATTTCGGCATAACTGGCGGTGCTGCCTGCGGGAATCTCCCGCAGCGCCTGCCAGACGCGCTCCTGAAACGCGGTGCCGCGTATATCCAGCGGCAAGTTCAGGCTCGTCGCGGGCGCTTCGACAAAGCCGACGACGCTGGCGATCAACTGTTCAAATTCGCTGTCGGCGCCGATCAGGTTGGCGTTGCGAAACTGATCCTGCAGGTTGCAGACCAACTGATGCGGATCGTCGCCGAGCAGAATCGCGCAGATCCCACGTTCGCTTTGCGCCACCAGAATCGCCCCCAGCGAGCATTGGCCAACGGCAAAGCGGATGTCGTTGTTCTGCCCGGCGGCGCGGTAGTCGGTGGGCTTCATGCCCAGCAGTTGATCGGCTGATTCGTAGAAACGGCTGTTGGAATTGAATCCGGCGTCATACAGCGCGTCGGTCACCGAGCCGCCGTCGGCCAGGCGCGCACGCAGCTTGCGCGAACGATGCGCCATGGCGTAAGCCTTGGGCGTCAGGCCTGTCGCAGCTTTGAATACTCGATGGAAATGAAAAGGGCTGAGGCCGGCGCTGGCGGCGAGGCTGTCGAGCGCGGGCAGCGTCTCGGACGCTTCGATTTGCCGGCAGGCCGCTGCGATGATCGCCGCGTGCTGCGCGTCATTCTGGTCCTTGCTGGCGCGTTTGCTTGCCCGGTATCCCGCTGCTTCGGCCATTTCGGCGGTGTCGAAAAACTCGACATTCTGCGGTTTCGGCAAACGCGCAAGGCTGCTCGGTCGGCAATAAACGCCGGTGGTTTTTACTGCGTAGACAAACTGCCCGTCCGCACGCGGATCGCGGGCAACCACGGCGGCCCAGCGTGGATCGTCTTCAGTTCTGATCGTCTTCGAAAGCGTGTCCATGAGAGGGAATCCGTTGACCTGTTTGAGTCAGGTTAACCAGCATCGTAACCCGCGACACTCCGCGCCTTGCGGTCAAACTTTTATTGAACGCCCGCGACGCGGAAGGTGATGTTGATGCGCCGTTCGCCCAAGAGCGGGTGATGGCCGGGTTTGATTGGCAGCACGCCGTGATAGCGCAGACGGTCCACGCCGCCCCAGACCACCATGTCGCCATGCAGCAGCGGGATGCGCCGGGTTTTATCGCTGCGTTCGAAACCGCCGAACAGAAACATTGCCGGCAACCCCAGCGACAACGAAACGATGGGCGCGGCATAGCCCTTTTCGTCCTTGTCCTGATGCAGCGACATCTTGGCGCCAGGGACGTATTGGTTGATCAGGCAGGAGTCGGCCTGAAAACCCGGGAAGCCGGCGCGTTTCGCCGCCTCGTGGGCCAAATCGGCAAACACCGCCGGCATCGATGGCCACGGCAAGCCGCTGAGTGGATCGACGCTGGAATAGCGGTAACCGCTGCGATCAGTGATCCAGCCCAACTGCCCGCAGCTGCTGGTGCCGACCGACATGCTGAAACCGCCGGGCGTGACCATGTGGCGTAGCGGGGCGGCGGCAAGAATGGCTTCGAGCTCGGTCAGTAATTGCTCGACCTGCGGCAAGGCGAATCCGCGCAGCACCCACGATTGTTCGCCGATCTGCTCGGCGCGGGCTTGCTGTACGGGTTCGTTGTCGGCGAACAGGTCAAACGTGGTCGGTTGCATGATTCGGTTACAGCGCTTTGCTGACCTTGATGTCACTGAGTTCTTCGTCAGCGTGCATTTTCTTCAGCGCCGCTTTCGCCTCCTCGTCAGTGCCGGTTTCCAGTTCAGCGAACTCGAAACGCTGTTCACCGTCCAGTTTGTACTTGATCACGTATTTGGTTTTTTGCGCCACGGTCATGTTTCCCTTTCAATAGGCTGTGCGTCTCAGCTCAGTTTAGTGCTGGAGCGACGGATGATCTTGATCGAGTGGGTCAGCGTCGGCTTGCGAGTCACGCTGATTGCGCGGCGGTTGACGGTGTCGATGGTGATGTTCCAGAAGCCGGTGCTCGGTGCGGTGATGCGTGCCGGAAACGTGTCGAACGCGCCGCCGTGGTAGGTGTGACGGCCGCCGTTTTTGAAGCTGCGGAAGTTGGCGTCGTTCATCAAACGGATGTTGCACATCTGCGAGCATTGAATGACGACGATGTCGTCTTCGTTGAGGTGCTCGCGCTGGTGAATGAATTTCATGGGCGCCTCCAGAAGGGCTTTTTCTACTAAATCAAAACGATAGCTTGTCGATGGGCGCAGTTTATCAGCCCGCACGGGTTATTATCTGGCCGTCGGGCGTTGCTTTGACAAATTTTGAACAGAACTTCGCCACGGCAGGCGGGTTAAATGCACAAGGCACCGGAGAAAAGCGGCATTTGTGCTGTCGGACGGTCTTTGACGGAGGATTGATATGAAGTGGGGTGTGGTGTGTGTGCCGTTGATTCTGGCGATGGCCGGTTGTGCAAATGTTTCCGAAATCAATGAAACGCTGCCAACCATGAGCGTGATCTCCGGCAAAAAGCCCCAGGAGTATGCGCAATGCCTGACCGACAAGCTCGCTGACAGTCGCGGCGCGTTGCAGGTGCAGCCGCAGAAGGACGGTGTAAGAGTGATCGTCCCGGGTAAACTTTCTTCAGGCCCGGCAGCCGTGTTTGATATCGAAGATCGCGCCGGCGGCAGCAGCATCAAGCTGCATGAGCGCATGTCCAACGTGCCGGTTCGCCCTCGCGATGTGCAGAAAGCCGCGAACGCCTGTATTTCCGGCTGATAGACTAGCGAACATCAGCACCCGATGCCGTCACAGTCCTGCTGTGGCGGCATTGTCATTTATGGAGTCGTGATGAAGCGAGAGCATGTGCGGGAGCGCCACGCAGAGGGCCTTATCTCTGCCACCCATGTCATCCAGAACCCGGCGAATCCCGGTGAGTGGATCGTGTTTTTCAAGAAGAGTGCAGGGCGCAGCTACTTTTTGGTGGATGACAATGATGAAGTCGAGTCTTTCAATCGGCTCGACGATCTGATCGAGGTCGTCCGTGGCCTCGGGATCAAGTTTGCCGAAATCCACATGTAAGGCTTACTTGCAGACGACCACGACGTTGCGAGTCTTGTAATTGCCAACGTCAACGCCCAGGGTTTTGTCATCTTCCTTGGGCGCCGGCGTGCCATCGGTGCCGACGATGCGGTAACCGGTGCCAGCGCAGGAGGCATCGGCCTTTTCGTAGCACATGGCCCATGAGTTGGCTTCGCCGGAACAATCGATGCTCAGGCCCTGTTCGCCATTGTTCAGATAGGTGGGCTGCGAAGTGGCACAGCCGCTCAATACCAATACCGCGAGAAGCGGCTGCAGTTTGTTCAGGTTCATGGTTACGTGATCTTCAGGTGGGGGACTGGATGCTCTGACAGCGCCGCGATGAAAAGGTTATAGCGATTGGCCACTTGTTTGCCAACATGGCACAAAAAAGCCCTGCATGCTGGCAGGGCTTGGCGCAAGTGCGGACAGGATCAGTCTTGATCTTTACCACGGCGCTTGGAAGAAGCAGGTGTATCGGTGAACACCGAGGCTACATCCGTCGCCATCTGCTCGCTGTCGAAAGGTCCGGCGATGTGTTCGCCGTTGGTGGTGGTCAGCGTCCACTTGCCGTCTTTCTTGTCGATCACATACCCGTTGATGATTTTTACCGCAGCCATCTGGTCATTCTCGTTCGCTGGTTCAAAGGCGCCATGATAGCGGCAAATGCTCGCATTGGGGGCTGATAAGCGTATGGTGATCCTGTTTGCCCGGATCTTGAGCTACGCTGACTCCGCCGCTGAAATACCCGGATGGAACTATCCGCGCGAATATTTCTCTATGTTGGCATCGGTTAGCCAGCGCGGGGCATTGTAAGGCGCACGCCGCCTGATTAGACTGCCTCGAAACTCGTACACACAGCCTTTTCAAGGACTTATATGATCAAGAAATGCTTGTTTCCAGCAGCCGGTTACGGCACTCGCTTCCTCCCAGCGACCAAAGCCATGCCTAAAGAAATGCTGCCGGTGGTAAACAAGCCACTGATCCAGTACGGCGTTGAAGAAGCACTGGACGCGGGCCTGACTGAGATTTCCATTGTCACTGGCCGTGGCAAGCGTGCTCTGGAAGACCACTTCGACATCAGTTACGAGCTGGAAAACCAGATCAAGGGCACCGACAAGGAAAAGTACCTGGTCGGTATCCGCAAGCTGTTGGACGAATGCTCGTTCTCCTACACCCGTCAGACCGAAATGAAAGGTCTGGGTCACGCGATCCTGACGGGCCGCCCGCTGATCGGTGACGAACCGTTCGCCGTGGTTCTGGCGGACGACCTGTGCGTCAACATCGACGGCGACGGCGTGCTGACCCAGATGGTCAAACTGTACAAGCAGTTCCGCTGCTCGATCGTCGCTATCCAGGAAGTCGATCCGCAGGAAACCAACAAGTACGGCGTAATCGCTGGCGAAATGATCCGCGACGACATCTACCGCGTACACAGCATGGTCGAGAAGCCTAAGCCGGAAGACGCGCCGTCGAACCTGGCGATCATCGGTCGCTACATCCTGACCCCGGACATCTTCGACCTGATCGAGCAGACCGAGCCAGGCAAGGGCGGTGAAATCCAGATCACCGACGCCCTGATGAAGCAGGCCCAGAACGGCTGCGTCATGGCCTACAAGTTCAAGGGCAAGCGTTTCGACTGCGGTGGCGCTGAAGGCTACATCGACGCGACCAACTTCTGCTTCGAAAACTTCTACAAGACTGGCAAAGCTTACTGATAGCGTTTGCCTCGTCTGCAAAAGAAAGCCACCTTCGGGTGGCTTTTTCATTTTCCGCCCTTATATGGATGGCAGTGCTTGCCCAATGGATGACTGCGGGTATGCTGATGGCCTGCCGAGGAGATAGAAATGGCCTACGATTTTGACCTTTATGTGATTGGTGCCGGTTCCGGCGGTGTGCGGGCTGCGCGGTTTGCCGCAGGCTTCGGGGCGAAAGTGGCGGTGGCCGAGAGCCGTTATCTGGGCGGCACGTGCGTCAACGTCGGCTGCGTGCCGAAAAAGCTGCTGGTTTACGGCGCGCATTTTGCCGAGGACTTCGAGCAGGCGTCCGGTTTCGGCTGGAACCTGGGCGAAGCCAACTTCGACTGGGCCACGCTGATCGCCAACAAGGACCGTGAAATCAATCGCCTCAACGGCATTTATCGCAATCTGCTGGTCAACAGCGGCGTGACCCTGCACGAGGCGCACGCGAAAATCGTCGGGCCGCACGAGGTCGAGGTCAATGGCGAGCGCTACACCGCCAAAAATATCTTGATCGCGACTGGCGGCTGGCCGCAGATTCCTGAAATCCCGGGGCACGAGCATGCGATCGGTTCGAACGAAGCGTTCTTCCTCAAAGAGCTGCCCAAGCGTGTGCTGGTGGTGGGTGGCGGTTATATCGCGGTCGAGTTCGCCGGGATTTTCCATGGCCTCGGTGCCAACACCACGCTGCTGTATCGCGGCGATCTGTTCCTGCGTGGTTTCGATGGGTCGGTGCGCAAGCATCTGCAAGAAGAATTGACCAAGCGCGGCCTCGACCTGCAATTCAATGCCGACATTGCGCGCATCGACAAGCAGGCCGACGGTAGCTTGAAGGCCACGCTCAAGGATGGTCGCGTACTCGAAGCCGACTGCGTGTTCTACGCCACCGGCCGGCGTCCGATGCTGGACAATCTCGGCCTGGAAAACACCGATGTGCAACTGGACGACAAGGGCTTTATCAAAGTCGACGACCAGTATCAAACCACCGAGCCGTCGATTCTGGCGCTGGGCGACGTCATTGGTCGCGTGCAATTGACACCAGTCGCGCTAGCCGAAGGCATGGCTGTGGCGCGGCGTCTGTTCAAGCCGGAGCAATACCGCCCGGTGGACTACAAGATGATTCCGACCGCCGTGTTCAGCCTGCCGAACATCGGCACAGTCGGTTTGAGCGAAGAAGAAGCGCGCGAATGTGGCCACGAAGTGGTGATCTTCGAAAGCCGCTTCCGGCCGATGAAGCTGACCCTGACTGACTGTCAGGAGAAAACCCTGATGAAGCTGGTGGTCGACGCCAAGACCGACAAGGTGCTTGGCTGCCACATGGTCGGCCCGGACGCTGGCGAGATCGTGCAAGGTCTGGCGATCGCCTTGAAGGCCGGCGCGACCAAGCGCGACTTCGACGACACCATCGGGGTGCACCCGACGGCTGCCGAAGAGTTTGTGACCATGCGCACGCCGGTCAGCGCTTAAGCGTCTTTCGCTTTGGTCGAGTCTGGCGCTGCCGCAACGGCAGCCGCCAGACGCTGGCTGTCCTCAAGGCTTGCCTGAGCCTTGAGCAATTCCTTTTCCAGTGACTGATTGAGTTGCGTCTGCTCGTCGACGCTCTGCTTGAGTGCCTGGCTTTCCAGCGTCGCGACGCGCAGACGTTCCTGGAGGAGGGTGCGCTCGCTGTCCATGCGCGTCGCCTGCTCGAGCAATTGATCCTGCCGCTGATTGCTCTGCTTGAGCTGATCCTGCAACAAGTTCAGCTCGCGCTGGGTGCCACGGTTTTCGGTGAGCAGGCGTTCGTTGTCGCGGTGCAACTGTGTGATCTCATCCTGACGCACCAACGCGCTCTGCTGGGCTTGACGCAGTTCGGCCTGGATCTGCTGGATTTGCCCTTCGTGGCGGGCCTGTTCCTGCTCGCGCTGTTCCTTGGTGGCGTTACGGTAATGCTCCAGCGCATCGCGGGCGTGCAGGTGTTTTTCTTCCAGTGAGCGGATCTGTTCGTCCTTGTCCTGCAAGCGCAATTCAAAATCGGCCAATGCCTGGTTGAGGCCGGCATTGCGCGTCTGTTCGGTTTGCAGCATCGAGCGGGTGTTGCTCAGCGCTTCGGATTCGCGTTGCAGCGCGGCGCCTTGAATGTCGTGGTCGTGTTCGAGTTTCTCCAGCGCCTGGCGAACCTGTTTCAGTTCGGTTTCCAGTGCTTCCCGTTGCTCTTCGAACTGTTCGCGGGCTTGCTCGATGGGCTCCTGCGCCTGTTCTTTCAGACGCTGGGCGAGGCGAGAGACGAGGGCGGTCAGCTCATCATCGATCGGTTCTGCAGACGCTTCTGCTGGTTGTGCGCCGTCATCCAGTTCTTTCAGGTAGCGATGGATCGTGGTTTTCGAGCCGGTGTTGCCCATTTCGATGCGTACTGCATCGATGCTTGGGTGTTCGCCGCGAGCCAGGATCGCTGTGCGCGCGATTTGCACCAGTGCTTTGGTAATGCCGCCACGGGCCATGAGAACTCCTACGGTTACGTACTGTGGTACATGCCACTAAAGTACGCAGTGTACCATGCTGAACATATAGGTAAATATTTGAATTAAAACACGCGGGATATACTGGTATTACCCAATGTCAGGCGGCAAAATGCGCACCTGCATGTCTGAACCCGTACGCCAGCGAGAAAACTGCCCATGAGTGACATCGATCGATACCTGCAAGCCGCCACCCGGGACAGCACCCGCCGTAGCTATCGCATGGCCATTGAGCATTTCGAGGTGACGTGGGGCGGATTTCTCCCGGCTACTGCTGACAGCATTGCGCGCTATCTGGTGGAGCACGCCGGGGTTCTGTCGATCAACACGCTGAAATTGCGCCTGTCGGCGCTGGCGCAGTGGCACAACAGTCACGGCTTTGCCGATCCGACCAAGGCGCCAGTGGTGCGCAAGGTGTTCAAGGGCATTCGTGCTTTGCACCCGGCGCAGGAAAAACAGGCTGAGCCGCTGCAACTGCAGGATCTGCAGCGCGTGATCGATTGGCTTGAGCAGGAGGCGCAGACGGCCCGGGAAGAACAGGACCGCCCGACCTTGCTCAAGGCGTATCGGGATCGCGCGCTGATTCTGTTGGGCTTCTGGCGCGGCTTTCGCAGCGACGAATTGTGCCGTTTGCAAATCGAGCATGTGCAGGCGAGCGCTGGCAAGGGCATCACTCTGTATCTGCCGCGCAGCAAGGGCGACCGGGAGAACCTCGGGCAGACCTACCAGGCCCCGGCGCTGTTGAAGTTGTGCCCGGTGCAGGCCTATATCGATTGGATTACAGAGGCTGCGCTGGTACGCGGCGCGGTGTTCCGCAGCATTGATCGGTGGGGCAATCTGAGCGAGGAGGGCTTGCACGCCAACAGTATCATTCCGCTGCTGCGCCAGGCGTTGCAGCGCGCCGGGATTGCCGCCGCCAACTACACCAGCCATTCACTGCGGCGTGGCTTTGCCACATGGGCGCATCAAAGCGGCTGGGACCTGAAGTCGCTGATGAGCTACGTCGGCTGGAAGGACATGAAATCCGCCATGCGCTATGTTGAGGTCAGCCCATTCCAGGGAATGGCTCGGATTATGGATAAGCCGGATCAAGCGTAGAGATCGTTTTCTTCTATTAATACAGTCAGCTAATAGCGAAAACAAATCAGCAGTATCAGGTTTGCCAATGAGCCTTCCGTCGAGTGAGTGGGTAGGATTCACCCATCAACTTCATAACCCCTGACGGAGAGTCATCGATGCCTATCATCAACAGCCAAGTAAAACCGTTCAAAGCTACCGCGTTCAAAAACGGCGACTTCGTTCAAGTCTCGGATGCTGACTTGAAAGGCAAGTGGTCCGTAGTGTTCTTCTACCCAGCCGACTTCACCTTCGTGTGCCCAACCGAGCTGGAAGACCTGGCCGACAACTACGCTGAGTTCAAGAAGCTGGGCGTGGAAATCTACAGCGTTTCGACCGACACCCACTTTGCTCACGCTGCCTGGCACAACACTTCGCCAGCCATCGGCAAAATCGAATACACCATGATCGGCGACCCGACCCACGTCATCTCGCGCAACTTCGACGTGCTGATCGAAGAAGCTGGTCTGGCTGACCGTGGCACCTTCGTGATCAACCCTGAAGGCCAGATCAAAATCGTTGAACTGAACGATGGCGGCGTTGGCCGTGACGCTTCCGAGCTGCTGCGCAAGATCAAGGCCGCTCAGTACGTCGCTGCACACCCAGGCGAAGTTTGCCCGGCCAAGTGGAAAGAAGGCGAGGCCACTCTGGCTCCGTCGCTGGACCTGGTCGGCAAGATCTAAGTCTGTGACATGCAACGCAGGGCGGCACGCCGCACCTTCTTAAGTTAGCTGCACCGCCCAATAAAAATGCCCGGGCGAGATTCGCTCGGGCTTTTTTTCGCCTCAAATAAAGGAAATCGCCCGTATGTTGGACGCCAATCTTAAAGCCCAGTTGAAATCGTACCTGGAACGGGTCACCCAACCGATCGAGATCGTTGCATCCCTCGACGACGGTGCGAAATCCCGTGAAATGCTGGACCTGCTGAAAGACGTTGCCAGTCTTTCGAGCCAAATTACCCTGATCGACAGCGGTGACGATGTTCGCAAGCCATCGTTCTCGATCAATCGCCCTGGAGCCGACATCAGCCTGCGTTTCGCCGGTATTCCAATGGGCCACGAATTCACCTCGCTGGTGCTGGCCCTGCTGCAAGTCGGCGGCCACCCGTCGAAGGCCAGCGTTGAAGTCATCGAGCAGATTCGCTCGCTCAAAGGCGAGTTCAGCTTCGAGACTTACTTCTCGCTGTCTTGCCAAAACTGCCCGGACGTCGTCCAGGCGCTGAACCTGATGGCCGTGCTCAACCCGAACATCCGCCACGTCGCCATCGACGGCGCGCTGTTCCAGGACGAAGTCAACGATCGCAAGATCATGGCCGTGCCGAGCATCTACCTCAACGGCGAAAACTTCGGCCAGGGCCGCATGGGCCTGGAGGAAATCCTCGCCAAACTCGACACCGGCGCGATTGAGCGTCAGGCCGAGAAAATCAGCGCCAAGGAAGCCTTTGACGTGCTGGTCGTCGGCGGTGGCCCGGCCGGTGCTTCGGCGGCTATTTATGCCGCACGTAAAGGCATCCGCACTGGTGTCGCGGCTGAGCGTTTCGGCGGCCAGGTGCTCGATACCATGGCCATCGAGAACTTCATTTCCGTGCAGGAAACCGAAGGGCCGAAACTGGCCACGGCGCTGGAAGAACACGTCAAGCAGTACGACGTCGACATCATGAACCTGCAACGCGCCGACAAGCTGATCCCGGGCAAGAACGGCGAGCTGCATGAAGTCCGCTTCGCCAGTGGCGCGACCCTGAAAGCCAAGAGCGTGATTCTCGCCACCGGCGCACGCTGGCGCGAAATGAACGTTCCGGGCGAGCAGGAATACCGCAACAAGGGCGTGGCGTACTGCCCGCACTGCGACGGCCCACTGTTCAAAGGCAAGCGCGTGGCGGTGATCGGCGGCGGTAACTCCGGCGTTGAAGCGGCCATCGATCTGGCCGGTATCGTGTCGCACGTAACGTTGCTGGAATTCGACGTACAACTGCGCGCCGATGCTGTGTTGCAGCGCAAGCTGCACAGCCTGCCGAACGTCACGGTGATCACCAGTGCGCAAACCACTGAAGTCACCGGCAGTGGTGAGAAGGTCAACGGTCTGCGTTACAAGGATCGCACTACAGATGAGCTGCGTACGGTTGAGCTGGAAGGCATCTTCGTACAGATCGGTCTGCTGCCGAACACCGATTGGCTGAAGGGCACCATCGAGCTGTCGCCGCGTGGCGAGATCATTGTCGATAATCGTGGCGAGACTTCGATCTCGGGGATCTTCGCAGCGGGTGACGTGACGACTGTGCCGTACAAGCAGATCGTGATCGCAGTGGGCGAGGGCGCCAAGGCTTCGCTGAGTGCGTTCGATCACTTGATCCGGACTTCGGCCCCGGCGTAACTGCCAGGTCGAAAACTAAAAAACCCATGAGCGATCATGGGTTTTTTATTGCGCGTGGAAAGCCACCCCTCACCCCAACCCTCTCCCGAGGGAGAGGGAGCCGACCGAGGTGTCTGAAGTCATCCATCGACCTGAGAGAGCCGGTCGATTATGGATTCACCGCCAATCGTTCAAGTCGGCGTAATTCTCCAACATCCCGCAATCAGTCGCCTCTCCCTCTGGGAGAGGGCTAGGGTGAGGGGCTTTCAGCTTTTACAGCGGCGCAGGCTGAATGATTTCGACCCAGTAACCATCCGGATCCTTGATGAACGCCAGGCTCTTCATCCGGCCATCGGTCAGACGCTTCTGGAAATCGCAACCCAGCTCTTCAAAACGTGCACATGCTGCAACGATATCCGGCACTGAGATGCAGATGTGGCCGAAACCGCGCGGGTCGGTGTTGCCGTTGTGATAGGCGAAGTCGGCATCGTTTTCGGTGCCGTGGTTGTGGGTCAGTTCGAGAATACCCGGAATCGATTTCATCCACTCGGTACGCGCGGCGGCGTCGGTCGGGATCTGTGATTTATCGACCAGCGCGAGGAAGTACAGGCTGAACTCGGCTTCCGGGAAATCACGCTTCTCGACCAGCGAGAAACCCAGTACGCGGGTGTAGAAATCCAGCGACTTGGTGATGTCCTTCACGCGTAGCATGGTGTGGTTGAACACGAAGTTGCGGGTTGCGCTGTCTGGCGCGGCAGTCACGCCGGGGAAAGTGTTCAGTTCGTTGAGGCTCATGGGCCCTCCAATAACAAATGGGCGAGTGAATGGGCGCAATGATACGCATGCCCGCCGGCATCGCCAAATGCAAGGCGGGCTTGCCCTGCGCGAAGGCGGGGCTCAGACTTTGCTTTCTATCCATGAGTGCGTCCGGCAATGATCCGACTGTTGAAATCCGTGTTTGTTTTTTTTGCTTTGTCGTCGGCTGTGGTTTTACCCGTAATGGCCGAACCAAGTATCACTTGGCCGACGGGCTGGGAGGTTGAAGCATTGCCGGAAACCGCGCCGCCAGTCTCGCGGCAACGGGCGGTGAAGCTCGATGCTGATGGCAATCAGGTGATGGTGATGGAGTTGACGATGACGCAAGTGGAGGCGGGGCATCAGGTCAATTTGCAAGGCGTGCTGCTGGAGATGCGCAAATCGATCCAGAAGGATTTTTTCCGCAGTGGTTATCAGAGCGTCTGCAACAGAATTCATCCGGCTGCGCTCGGCTCATTGTCCGGGCTGGAGACGACCTGCACGGTCACCGAGAACGGTCGACACGTATTATCACAAACGTTGGTGGCAGCTGTGGAAACAGACAAGGCTTACGTACTTTCATATGCCGGTCAGGCCGACGTTTATAAGGCGAGCGCCGACGATATAGAAGCGGCGCGCAACAGCCTGAAATTATAAACGTTCGTACTAACTCGCAGCAGTTCGCTTACCGGAAGGGATTAAGCACATAGTTTGATCAAGCGCGCGAGGTAACATCGCGCAGCAAAATGTTTAGCCTGATGATTCAGAAGCGTTACACAAATTTCCAACTTGTTCGATGAAAATCATTTCATTTGTTAGATATTGTCAATAAAAAAGCCCTGCATCAGGCAGGGCTTTTTGTTGGCGTCAGATTAACCGCGCAACCATGAATCCACGGTGGCTGCACCGTACTGCTCTTTCCAGGCTTTCAAACCGCGATGGTTGCCGCCCTTGGTTTCGATCAGCTCGCCAGTGTGCGGGTTCTGATAAACCTTGACCACGCGGGCGCGGCGGGTCTTGGGCGCTGCGGACTGCTGCAGACCGGACTTTGCCGGGTTTGGATCAAGGATGGCGATGATGTCTTTCAGGCCTTTGCCATAGGTTTTCATCAGTCCCTGGAGCTTTTCTTCGAATTCGATTTCTTTCTTCAGCCCGGCATCGTTCTTCAGCGATTCCAGCTGTTTGAGCTGTTCCTGAAGGGCCTTTTCAGCTGCGCGAAATTCAGCGAGTCTGGACAATATCTTTACTCCAATAGTGTGTTTGGCTGATACCAACCGCAAACAAAGCTATAAGCCAAGAGCCTGGAAGCGACTCGGTGATAATTGGCTCACCTGCCAGTCTGGCTCAGGTTGAAAAAATTGTAGTAGTTAATGCGACAAGAGTAAATCCTGATGTTGTCGCCATGTAACAACAATGACTTTTTGTATCAATTTGGTGCGGTTGTTCGGCGGGCAGTGTCGGCGATTTAATGATGAGTTAATGCTTCGAGGAAATCAGCGCCAGGCATCGGTCTACCGTACAAATAGCCCTGCAAAAAGTTAACGTTATGCTCGGTCAGGTAATCAGCCTGGGCCTGAGTTTCGACACCTTCGGCAACAATGCCCAAGTCCAGTTTGGCCGACAGTTCAATGATGGAGTCGAGAATATGCCTCGATAACGCGTCTACACCGATCATGGCCACGAAGCTCTGATCGATCTTTAGAAAGTCGACGTTGAAGGTGCGCAGATAACCAAGGCTCGAGTGCCCGGTACCAAAGTCGTCGATCGCGATTTTTACTCCCAGTGCATGCAATTGCTCAAACAACTGAAGCGTGATGTCGCTCGGCTCGATCAGTTCGCGCTCCGTCAATTCCAGCACCAGTTCGACGCTGCCGGGCGCAAACGCCGCCAAGAGGTCGCGACAATCCTCGACCAGCTCCAGATCCTGGCAGTGGCTGGCGCTGATGTTGATGCCGATATGGAAAGGCTTGGCGAAGTTCACAGAGTGCGGTCCCAGCAGGGCCGCAGTCTGTTGCATCAGTGAGCGGGTCATCGGCACGATCAGGCCTGAGTGTTCGGCAAATGGAATGAACAGGTCCGGGCGTACCAGCCCCTCTTTCGGGTGATTCCAGCGCATCAGCACTTCAGCGCCCGACCACTGCTTGCTGTCACCGTGAACCACGGGCTGGAAGTAAGGAATGAATTCCCCGGCCTCGAGTGCGCGCATCATTTCGTGGCTGGGCGAGGTCGATCGCTTCTGAACGAAGTGGCCAATGGCACCGGAGATTGCACCGAAGAAAATCAACAGACTGAACAGCGGAGGATATTCAGCCGCCATGTAACGCCGGACTTCGCCCTGGGGGAAACCCGCCGACACTTTGAAACCGTAACGCTCGGATTCCAGCAGGCTGCGCGCGACCGGCGGGGCAGGCAGTGATCCCTGATGAACTTTGCCGTCGGCGGACAGCCAGTTATCGCCCACTTGCAACGTCAGTAATGTCTGGCGGCCGATCAGGCGCAGGATGTTGCTCAAGTGATAGCCATCCAGTGTAGTCAGTGCGCCACCGCGACCGTCGCTGAGACGGTAGATCAACAGTGCCGTATCAGGCGTCACCGGATTGCCGTTCATCAACCACAGTTTGCCTTGATGATAGTCCCCGGCATTGACGGCTTCCTGGAACGCCCCGAAGAGTGAGCTGCAGTAGAGATTGTTGTCCCAGACCAGATTGGTCGAGCGCACGAAGGGGCGGCGGGTCACTTGTTCGCGCAGGGCCAGTTTCACCTCTTCGCAATTTTTCCCGGCAAGCGGCAGCAGGACCCGAGCGGCTTCTGCCGTGTTATCGAGCATCAGATCGAACTGTCGCAGCGCTTGTTCGGCCGTCTCCCCGGCACTTTGCTGCAGTGTGCGTTCTGCCTGCATATAAAGAATCCCACTGCCCAGTACGATCGGCAGCAGACCGCTGAGCACAGTCACGACGATGCGGGTCCTGCGTTTGCGGCGGGTTTGACGGGTCAGCGGCATGGACACATCCTGTGGTCTAGAAATCCGACCCGATAAACAATTGAGCCAAAAGGGAGAATAGATGGCAGATGGCTCTTGCGCCGTACGAAAAAAAGCGGATTTTATACAGAGGGCAGACAGGTCTCGTTACGCTGTGTAGAATCGATTTACGCATACAATAATAATCGTCTTCTGGCAGCAGAAGCCTCGCCCGCAAGAGCCTTGGGTCGACAATGAAGATATTCGGGTTCCAACTGATCTACGGAGACTTCCTCGCGCGCAGCGTGCGTGGCATCTCCTGTGCGCCTCCCTCTACATCACTTTCCTGACAAATAACCCTGGTTAATTGATAAGAAATGATGAGGCGTCACCATGGCAGATTTATACGAAAACCCAATGGGCCTGATGGGCTTTGAGTTCATCGAGTTCGCAGCGCCGACTCCTGGCACGCTGGAGCCGATCTTCGAGATCATGGGCTTCACCAAAGTCGCGACCCACCGTTCCAAGAACGTGCACCTCTATCGTCAGGGCGCGATCAATCTGATCCTCAATAACGAACCCAACAGCGTCGCCTCGTACTTCGCCGCCGAACACGGCCCGTCCGTTTGCGGCATGGCGTTTCGCGTCAAGGATTCGCAGAAAGCCTATTCCCGCGCACTCGAACTCGGCGCTCAGCCGATCCACATCGAAACCGGTCCGATGGAGCTTAACCTGCCGGCGATCAAAGGTATCGGCGGCGCGCCGCTGTATCTGATCGACCGTTTCGGCGAAGGCAGCTCGATCTACGACATCGACTTCGTGTTCATCGAAGGTGTTGATCGCAACCCGGTTGGCGCCGGCCTGAAGATCATCGATCACCTGACCCACAACGTTTATCGCGGTCGCATGGCGTACTGGGCGAACTTCTACGAGAAGCTGTTCAACTTCCGTGAAATCCGTTACTTCGACATCAAAGGCGAGTACACCGGTCTGACTTCGAAAGCCATGACCGCACCGGATGGCATGATCCGCATCCCGCTCAACGAAGAGTCGTCCAAAGGCGCCGGGCAGATCGAAGAGTTCCTGATGCAGTTCAACGGCGAGGGCATCCAGCACGTTGCGTTCCTCACCGACGACCTGATCAAGACCTGGGATCAACTGAAGAAAATCGGCATGCGCTTCATGACCGCGCCGCCGGATACCTACTACGAAATGCTTGAAGGTCGCCTGCCAAACCACGGCGAGCCGGTCGATCAGCTGCAATCACGCGGCATTCTGCTCGACGGTGCCTCGGAGCAGGGCGACAAGCGCCTTCTGCTGCAGATCTTCTCGGAAACCCTGATGGGCCCGGTATTCTTCGAGTTCATCCAGCGCAAGGGTGACGACGGTTTCGGCGAGGGCAACTTCAAGGCTCTGTTCGAATCGATCGAGCGTGACCAGGTGCGTCGTGGTGTGCTGACCACTGAGTAATTCGCACCTGAAATAAAAATCCCGGCCTGCAGAAATGCAGGGCCGGGATTTTTTAAGATCAAAAGATCGCAGCCTTCGGCAGCTCCTACATTTGGGATGCATTTTTCCTGTAGGAACTGCCGAAGGCTGCGATCTTTTGCTTTTAAGAGCGGCGTTGCCGCGTCAAATGCTTGAAGCCTTCGAAAACCAGCACCACAACCGCCAGCCAGATCGGGATGTAAGTCAGCCACTCGCCCGACTTGATGCTTTCTCCCAGCAACAACGCCACCGCAAGCAACAACACCGGTTCCACATAACTCAACAAACCAAACAGACTGAACGGCAGCAAGCGGCTGGCGATGATATACACCACCAGCGCAGACGCACTGATCAGGCCGAGCAGTGGAATCAGCCACATCAGCCCCGGATATTGATCGAACACGGCCAGGCCCTGTTCACCGCCCTGCACAAACCAGTAGGCGACTGGCAGCATCAGAGTCATGTCGACCCACAGGCCACCGAGGTTGTCGGTTTTCAGGTATTTGCGCAGTACGAAATACAGCGGATAACCGACCACGACCACCAGCGTCGCCCAGGAAAAGCCGCCAACCTGATACAGCTCGTTCAACACGCCCAAGCTGGCGAAAAATACCGCGATTTTCTGCAGGTAAGACAGGCTCTCGCCATAGGCAATCCGCCCGGTCAGCACCATCGCCAGCGGCAACAAGAAATAACCCAGCGATACATCCAGGCTGTAGTCATTGAGCGGTGCCCACATGAACAGCCACAGCTGAACCCCGAGGAGGGCGGAAGAAACCAGCAGCCCGGCGATCAGCTTCGGCCTGGCTGCCATCAATCGGAACAGCTCCAGCACCCGCCGCCATTCCCCGGAAACCAGCATGAACACGGTCATGCACGGCACGGTCAGGAGCATGCGCCAGCCGAAGATTTCCACGCCGCTCAGAGGCGTCAGCAGCGACGTGTAGTAATACATGACGGCAAACAGCACCGAGGCTGAAACCGATAGAGCGATACCTTTAGACAAACTGTCCTCGCGACGTGATGGTTGAACGGGCCGCGCAGGATACGTGGTTTCTGTGCTGAATATTGAGCGGATGCTCATTATTTCCCACATCAGAGCCACAAATCCTGTGGGAGCGAGCCTGCTCGCGAAGCGGCCGGCAGATTCAGCATAGATGTTGCGTCGGCTGGCGCTATGCATGATTGCACCGCTTAAACGCAAAAGATCGCAACCTTCGGCAGTTCCTACAGGGAACGCATTCCACAGTAGCTGCCGAAGGCTGCGATCTTTCGATCTGCGCTTCTGATTAAGCCCGCAACGTCCTCGTCATCCGCAACGCCAGCAGACTCCCGCCAACGATCACCGCCGCCAGCACATACAACGCCGCATCCGTCGAGCCAGTGCTGTCCTTGACCCAACCCACCAGATACGGGCTGAGGAACCCGGCCATCTGCCCCATCGAGTTGATCAACGCCAGACCGCCAGCCGCCGCGCCCGCGCTCAGCATGGCGGTCGGCACCGGCCAGAACATCGGCAGACCAGTCAGTGCGCCCATGGTCGCGATGGTCAGGCCGAGAATCGCAATCGCCGGATTGGCCGCAAAGTTCACTGCGATCACCAGCCCGATCGCGCCCATCAGCATCGGCACCACCAAGTGCCAGCGGCGCTCCTTGCGCAAGTCCGCCGAGCGGCCGACGACCAGCATGAACACCGCCGCGAGCAGGTACGGAATCGCACTCAGCCAGCCGATCACCAGGTTATTGCTGAAGCCGAGGTTCTTGATGATCGACGGCAGCCAGAAGTTGATCGCGTACACGCCGCTCTGGATGCAGAAATAGATCAGGCCGAAGGCCCAGATCGCAGGATTCTTGAACACCGCAAGCAGTGAGTCGGTGGCGGTTTTCGGTTTGTTGGCGAGGTCTTCGGCGTGGTCGGCTTCGAGCACCGAACGTTCGTGGGCGGTCAGCCATTTGGCGTTGGCAAAGCTGTCGCTCAACAGGAAATATGCCAGCGCACCAAGGATCACGGTCGGAATGCCTTGCAGCAGGAACATCCACTGCCAACCGGCCAGGCCACCTTGGCCGGCGGCGAAGTGGTTAAGGATCCAGCCGGAAAACGGGCTGCCGAGCAGCCCGGAGACGGGGATCGCCGACATGAACAGCGCCATGATCCGGCCACGGCGGAACGTCGGGAACCACTGCGAGAGGTACAGCACGACGCCCGGGAAGAAACCCGCCTCAGCCGCACCGGTGAAAAAGCGCAGGGTGTAGAACTCGGTCGGGGTGGTGACGAACAACAGGCAGGTCGACAGCGTGCCCCAGGTGATCATCATCAAGGCAATCCAGCGCCGAGGACCGAAGCGGGTCAATGCCAGGTTGCTCGGCACGCCGCACAGCACGTAACCGATGAAGAAGATGCCGGCGCCGAGGCCATATACGGTTTCGCTGAATTTCAGTGCGTCGAGCATCTGCAATTTGGCGAAGCCGACGTTGACCCGGTCGAGGTAGTTGAACAGGTAGCAGATGAAAATGAAGGGAATCAAACGCAGGGTGATGCGTTTGTAGACGGCGTTTTTACCGTCGTCGATGGTCTGGGTAGCTGCGGCGCTCTGCGACATAGCGGCTCTCTCTTTATTATGATTTTTTGCGATGCAAAGGGTAACGTTGATCGCCCTGAGAGTCTCGGCCACCTTTGGCCGGATTGTCTTTGTGCCTGAGCACAGGGTTTGCCGCCAGACCCTGTGCGGCTGAACAACCGCTTGTGCCTGAAATGAAGGATTGCCGCCGCTATGTTCGAACTCGATCACGACCTTGCCCAGGACATCGTTGACCGGGCCATGGCCATTTTGCCGTACAACGTCAATGTCATGGACAGTCAGGGCCTGATCCTCGGCAGCGGTGAACCGGAGCGCATCAACACCCGGCATGAAGGTGCGCAACTGGTGCTGGCCAACGGGCGCGTGGTGGAAATCGATGCGCAGACGGCGGTGCACCTCAAAGGCGTGCAACCGGGCATCAACCTGCCGCTGTTGCTCGATCAGCGCTTGATCGGCGTGCTTGGCATCACTGGCGAGCCGGAGCAATTGCGCACCTACGCCGAGCTGGTGCGCATGACCGCCGAAATGCTCGTCGGCCAGCGCAACCAGCAGGCCGAGCAGCAGTGGCGACGGCAGCGCTGCGATGATCTGCTGGCGTTGCTGTTGAGCGAGGCGGGGGATTCGCCGCGTCTGGTCGATGAGGCGCAACAGTTGGGACTCAAGCCGCAACTGACGCGGGTGCCGTATCTGTTTGAACTGGGGCTTGAGCACGGCCCGGGGCAAACCGTCGAGGCGTTGAGTGCATGGCTGACCTCGCGTTATCCCGACAGCTGGTGCGTGAGTTCGGCGAAGTCGTCGCTGTTGTGGTGTCGCCCGGCGAGCCAGAACGTCGAGCACGATCGCCTGCTGGAAAAACTCGATGGCCTCGGCTGGAAGATTCTGCGCATCGCCGTCGGCGGGCAGGCGGATGGCCTGGCCGGGTTGCGCCGCTGTTATCGACGGGTCGGCGACTTGCTGGCGTATGGTCGTGACGTGCTGCCGAATTCGAGACTGCTGACGCTCAATCGTTATCGCTTGCCGGTCATGCTATGGCGACATCGCAACGATGATGCGCTGGACGAACTGCTCAAGCCGCTGCGCCAGGTCATCGCCAAGGACAGCAACGGCCAACTATTGGCGACCCTGCGCAGTTGGTGCGAGCACGACGGGCAGAGCCAGGCCTGTGCCGAGGCGCTGGGCATCCATCGCAACAGCCTGCGCTATCGCATGGAACGGATTGCCGAGTTGAGCGGGGTTGATCCGTTGAAGCTGGACGGGATGCTGGCGTTGTATCTGGGGGTGCAGCTGTTGCCGCAGACTGATCCATTGACATGAGTTGTCCTTGCGGCCGCCATCGCTGGCAAGCCAGCTCCCACAGGTCAGAAGGCGTTCATAACTTCCATATCCACCGCAGAACCCTGTGGGAGCTGGCTTGCCAGCGATGAGGCCGGAACATCCAACGCAAGTCTTTTGTGGAAATGAACAATAAACGCCGACGCCACTTGTGCACCCGACCGGCGTCAAGGCGCAGGCCGACTGGCAGCATGAATGCCACTGCAACCGGAGAATTCCCATGAAGATCGTCATCGCCCCCGACTCGTTCAAGGACAGCCTGAGTGCCCAAGGCGTTGCCGAAGCCATTGCCCTCGGACTGGCGCAGGTCTGGCCGCAGGCGACGCTGATCAAATGCCCGATGGCCGATGGCGGCGAAGGCACGGTCGAGTCGATTCTTGCAGCCTGCGAAGGTGAGTTACGCCGCACCCGCGTGCGCGGTCCACTGGGCGCGCCGGTCGATGCTGCGTGGGGTTGGCTACCGCACAACCACACCGCGATCATCGAAATGGCCGAGGCCAGCGGTCTGCAACTGGTCCCGCCGGGACAGCGCGATGCCTGCATCAGCAGCACGTTTGGCACGGGTGAATTGATTCGTGCAGCGCTGGATGCCGGCGCGCAACGAGTGATCCTGGCGATCGGCGGCAGCGCGACCAATGACGGCGGTGCCGGGGCGATGCAGGCGCTGGGGGTGAAGTTGCTGGATGCGCAAAATCAGCCTCTGGTACCCGGCGGCCTGGCCTTGGCGCAACTGGCGCGATTGGACCTGAGTGGGCTCGATCGACGTCTGGCCGATGTGCGTTTCGACATCGCCGCCGACGTTAACAATCCGCTCTGCGGCCCCCATGGCGCCTCGGCCATTTTCGGCCCGCAGAAGGGCGCATCGCCTGCGCAGGTTGAGCAGCTCGATCAGGCGCTGGGGCACTTTGCCAAACTCTGCGCGCAAGCATTGGGCAAGGACGTGCGCGATGAACCGGGCAGCGGCGCGGCGGGTGGTCTGGGCTTTGCCGCCAAGGCTTTTCTCGGTGCGCAGTTTCAGGCGGGCGTCGAGGTGGTGGCGGAACTGGTCGGGCTCGCTGAGGCAGTCAAAGGTGCGGATCTGGTGATTACTGGAGAAGGCCGCTTCGATGCGCAAACCCTGCGCGGCAAAACACCGTTCGGTGTCGCGCGAGTTGCCAAACAATACGCTGTGCCGGTGATCGTGATTGCCGGGACCTTGGGCGAGGGCTATCAGGAGCTCTATCAACACGGCATCGACGCCGCGTTCGCCGTGACCAGCGGACCGATGACTCTGGAACAGGCCTGCGCCGAAGCCCCGCGCCTGCTGCGTGAACGCGTCACCGATATTGCTCGGGTCTGGCAACTCGCCTCAGCCTGAAAAATATTTACCGCCGACCCGAAACCTTCCTCAAGCCTGGCCGATACAACGGTCAGGCGCACACAAAACCACAATTCAGTGCCGCCGGACTGTCGCCCGCTATGGGCCAGTGCTCACGGCATGGACGCTCGTAGTTTCTTTCTTTCGAGAGTCCGACCATGTCCCTGCGTAACCTGAATATCGCGCCCCGTGCTTTCCTCGGTTTTGCCTTTATCGCCTTGCTGGTGATTGTCCTCGGCGTGTTTGCCGTCAGCCGCATGACGGTCATTCGTCAGGCGTCGATCGACATGGACACCAACCAGTTGCCAAGCGTGACCCACCTCAGCGTGGTCACGGAAAACGTCCTGCGTATGCGCATCCTCTCGTTCCGTGTGCTGGTCAATCGCGAACCGGCCAGCCTGCAAGAGGCAGAAACCCGCATCGCGGTGCTGGTCGACAAGGTGCGCAAAGCGCAAGCCAGCTACGCTGCGTTGCCGGCAGGTCCTGAAGAGCACGCTGTTTTCCAAACGTTTTCGACGACGCTCGATAATTACCTGCAAGCGCAGAATCAGATGATTGAGCTATCGCGCAAGGGCGATCTGGAAGCGATGCGTGCGTTGATCAACACGCGCATCAAGGAAGGCACCGATCAGATGGGCGAGCAGCTCAACAAGCTGATCGGCATGAATACCGCCGGGGCCAGAGCGGCTGCCACCAAAGCCGGTGAAAACTATGACAGCGCCATCACCGGGATCATCATCGTCGCCGTGATTGCGGCACTGGCCACCGTGTTGCTCGCCTGGTTGCTGACCCGCAGCATCGTCACGCCGCTCAACCGCGCCGTGCTCGCTGCGCAAACCATTGCCAGCGGCGACCTCAGCAAAGCCATTGAAGACGACGGCAAGGATGAACCGGCGCGCCTGCTCGAAGCCCTGGCCGCGATGCAGACCAACCTGCGCAAAACCATCGAGCAGATCGCCGGTTCCGCCACGCAACTGGGCGCCGCTGCCGAAGAACTCAGCGCCGTCACTGAAGAAGCGTCGCGCGGGCTGCAGCAGCAGAACAATGAAATCGAACAGGCCGCCACGGCCGTCAACGAGATGACCGCTGCGGTGGAAGAGGTGGCGCGCAACGCCGTGTCGACTTCCGAAGCGTCAAACCAGTCGACCTACGCCGCCCGCGAAGGTCGTGATCAGGTGGTGAAAACCGTCGACGCGATCCAGACCATGACTCACGACGTGCAGAACACCGCACAGATGATCGAAGGCCTCGCCGCGCAGGGCCGTGACATCGGCAAGGTGCTGGACGTGATTCGTGCCATCGCCGAGCAGACCAACTTGCTGGCGCTCAACGCTGCGATTGAAGCGGCGCGTGCCGGCGAGGCTGGCCGTGGCTTTGCCGTGGTGGCGGACGAAGTGCGCGCCTTGGCCCATCGCACCGCGCAGTCGACTCAGGAAATCGAAAAAATGGTCGCCGGCATTCAAAACGGCACCGGTGAAGCGGTTTCGTCGATGCAGCAAAGCAATCAGCGCACTCAGTCCACGCTGGAAATGGCCCGCGCTGCCGGTGTGGCGCTGGAGCAGATCACGCAATCGATTCACCAGATCAACGAACGCAACCTGGTTATCGCCAGCGCTTCGGAAGAGCAGGCGCAAGTCTCCCGCGAAGTCGATCGCAACCTGGTCAACATCCGCGACCTCGCCACGCAATCGGCCGCCGGCGCCAATGAGACCAGTGCCGCGACCCATGAACTGTCGCGACTGGCAGTGGATTTGAACGCCATGGTGGCGCGTTTCGTGATTTGAGATACGGTGAAGGCTGGAAACCGCGCTAACAGGAGACGTACATGCGCTATTCAGCCTTGACCCAACGAATCGCCGGGGAGGGTGCCGCTGCCTGGCAGATTCACGACCGAGCGCTGGAACTGCGCGCCGAGGGCGTAGATGTTTTGTTGTTGAGCGTCGGCGATCCGGATTTCGATACGCCGTTGCCGATTGTCCATGGCGCGATCGATAGCCTGTTGGCCGGCGATACCCATTACGCCGATGTGCGTGGGCGGTTCGAGCTGCGCAGGCTGATTGCCGAGCGTCATCGCCAGCGCAGTGGTCAACGGGTTGATCCTGATCAGGTGATTGTCCTGCCCGGCGCGCAATGCGCGGTGTATTCGGTGGCGCAGTGTCTGCTTGATCCGGGTGACGAAGTGATCGTCGCCGAGCCGATGTACGTTACCTACGAAGGAGTGTTTGGCGCTTGCGGTGCCAAGGTAATTGCGGTGCCGGTGCGCCCGGAGAACGGTTTTCGTGTCGACCCGGCCGATGTCGCTGCGCGCATTACCCCGCGAACTCGCGCCATGCTGCTCAACAGCCCGAACAATCCCAGCGGCGCCAGCCTGTCCTTGCTGATCTGGCAGGAACTGGCGGCGCTGTGCATTCGCCATGACTTGTGGCTGATAAGCGATGAGGTGTACAGCGAGCTGTTATATGAAGGCGAGCACATCAGCCCGGCGAGCCTGCCGGGCATGGCCGAGCGCACCGCGACGATCAACAGTCTGTCGAAATCCCATGCGATGACCGGTTGGCGTATCGGCTGGATGATCGGCCCGAATGCCTTGGCCGAGCATCTGGTGAATCTGTCGCTGAGCATGCTCTTCGGTCTGCCGGATTTCGTACAGAAAGCCGCGCAAGTGGCGCTGCAAAGTGATCTGCCGGAAGTCTCTCAGATGCGCGAGGAGTATCGCTTGCGCCGCGACCTGGTGTGCGAGCGGTTGCACGGCTGCCCTGGGTTGCAGCCGATTTGCCCGGATGGCGGCATGTTCGTGATGGTCGATGTGCGCCAGACCGGCCTCGGCGCTCAGGCGTTTGCCGAGCGATTGCTGGAAGGTTACGGCGTGTCGGTGCTGGCCGGCGAAGCGTTCGGGCCGAGCGCGGCGGGGCATATTCGCATCGGGCTGGTGGTGGATCGGGTCAAACTGGCGGATGCCTGCGCGCGGATTGCGCTGTGTGCGGTGCAGCTGCTGCAGGCGCGGAGTGCCTGAGGGTCTTGCATTGCCTGCCCCGGCCTTACCCTACACACTGATCGTTCCCACGCTCCGGCGTGGGAATGCAGCCGGGGACGCTCTGCGTCCCTTCGTAAGCTGGAACGCGGAGCGTCCCTTGAGGCATTCCCACGCAGAGCGTGGGAACGATCAGTTTAGAGGATTCACCAGATTCGCCGGCCGCTGCCCATTCAGCGCCGCCAGCAGATTCTCCACCGCACAGCGCGCCATCGCTTCACGGGTTTCATGAGTCGCCGAGCCCATGTGCGGCGTCGCCACCACGTTGCTCAACTGCAACAACGGCGAGTCATGATTCAACGGCTCGCGCTCGAACACATCCAGCCCCGCCGCGCGAATCCGCTTGCTGCGCAACGCCTCGATCATCGCCGCCTCATCAACCACCTTGCCCCGCGAGATATTGATGAAAATGCTTTCCGGCCGCATGAGCGCAAATTGCTCGGCGCCGATCAAGCGTTCGGTCTGCGCCGTCAGAGGCAAAGTCAGGCAAATGAAATCGGCCTGCTGGAGCAAATCTTCGAGGCTGCGATATTGCGCGTCGAAACGCTCCTCGACCGCCGGTTTGCGCGACTGGCTGTGGTAGATCACCGGCATGCCGAAACCGAAATGCCCGCGCTGGGCCAAGGCTTCGCCGATGCGGCCCATGCCGATGATGCCCAGCGTCTTGCCGTGCACATCGGTACCGAAATGCGCCGGACCAATGTTGCGACTCCACTGCCCGCCACGCACCATGTTCGCCAGTTCGACTACACGGCGGGCGGCGGCGAGGATCAGGGCGAAACCCGTGTCGGCGGTGGTTTCGGTGAGCACGTCGGGAGTGTTGGTCAGCAGAATCTTGCGCCGATTCAGATACTCGATGTCGTAGTTGTCGACACCCACCGAGACGCTGGCAATTGCCTCCAGCTGCGGCGCCAGGTCCAGCAACGCCGCATCCAGTTTGAGGCTGGCGCCGAGCAAACCGTGAGCGCGGGGCAGGGCATCGCGCAACTGCATGAGGCCATCGGCGTCGAGGCTTTCGATCAGCGTCACGTCAAACTGCTCTTGCAGGCGCGCCATCAGCGCGGGCGAAAGGTTCTTGTACAGCACGACCTGTTTTTTCATGGCAAAAGTCCTTTCAGGAATGCGCCGGCACACGCGGTGTGGCGACGGCTTTGGCGACGACGCGATCACTGGCGCCGGGCTTGAGGAAAATGGTCAACACCACCGACAGCAACAGCGCGCCGCTCATCAATAAATAGGACGCGCCGGGCGAGCCGGTGGAGCTGTTCAGGTAGCCGACCAGATACGAACCGCCGAATGAGCCGAGTGCGCCCATGCTGTTGATCAGCGCCATGGCGCCACCGGCAACGTTGGCCGGCAGGATCTCCGGGACGATAGCGAAGAACGGACCGTACGGCGCGTACATGCAGGCGCCGGCAATCACCAGCAGCGTGTACGACCACCAGAAGTGTTCGGCGCCCAAGGCATATGAGCCGTAGAACGCAATCGAGGCGATCAGCAGTGGCGGCCAGACAAAGCGTTTGCGCTTCTGCAACTTGTC
The DNA here is from genome assembly GCF_040310465.1 of Pseudomonas sp. H26/SER47-MNA-CIBAN-0231. Classification (NCBI taxonomy): domain Bacteria; kingdom Pseudomonadati; phylum Pseudomonadota; class Gammaproteobacteria; order Pseudomonadales; family Pseudomonadaceae; genus Pseudomonas; species Pseudomonas sp. H26/SER47-MNA-CIBAN-0231. The sequence goes on from NZ_JBEOPW010000001.1 coordinate 554,353, forward strand.
CGAACCCCACGACACCGCGAGCATGCCCAGCACTGCCGCCAGATATGGCAGCGCCGAGAGCCAGCCGGCCTCGATCATGTCCATTTGCGCGCCGGCCTTGAGGATCGACGGCAGCCACAACACAAAGCCGTAAACGCCGATGCTCCAGCAGAAAAACTGCAGCGCGAGAATGATCACCTTCGGCGAACGGAAAGCCTCGGCGTAGTTCTTCACAGCCTTGATGCCGACCTGCTCTGCGGCGAGGGCGCTTTCCAGATCCTGCTTTTCCTGGTCGTTGAGCCACTTGGCCTGGACCGGACGATCATCGGCCAGACGCCACCAGATAAACGCCCACAACACTGCCGGCAGACCTTCGATGATGAACATCCAGCGCCAGCTGAAATGCTGCACCAGATAACCCGAGACCACCGACATCCACAGCATGGTCACCGGGTTGCCGAGGATCAGAAAGGTGTTGGCCCGTGAGCGTTCGGCACGGGTGAACCAATGGCAGAGATACACCAGCATCGCCGGCATCACGGCCGCTTCGACCACGCCGAGCATGAAGCGAATGACGATCAGCCAATAGGCGTTGGATACCACGCCAGTCAGCGTGGCGAGCCCGCCCCAGAGAATCAGGCTGACGAAGATCAGTTTTTTCACGCTGTGCTTTTGCGCGTAGATCGCGCCAGGTACCTGGAAGAAAAAGTACCCAAGAAAGAACAGCGCACCGAGCAGCGAGGACAGGCCCGGTGTGATCATCAGGTCTTCGGCCATGCCCGACGCGGCGGCGAAACCGTAGTTGGCGCGATCGAGATAGGCCAGGCTGTAAGTGATGAACACGATCGGCATGATGTACCACCAGCGGCGGGTGGCGAGGGTAGCGGTTTTCATCGGTGTGACTCCTGAGCTTGTTGTTTTTGTCGCAGCAGGTTCATTGATTTGCGGTGATCAGGCGGGCCTCTTCGCGAGCAGGCTTGAAATGCGTTCCCCTGTGGGAGCGAGCCTGCTCGCGAATTCAGCGGTCAACTCCAAGCGGGAAGGCAACCCCTCCATATCCCCACGGCTCTGCACCGCGCGACTGCCAATCCAGTTCGCTCGCTGCACGGCCTCGGCAAAACTCTGATGCTCGAGCAGGGCGCTGATCATCCCGACCGCAAAGCCATCTCCGGCACCCACGGTATCGACCACGTTGCTCACCGGCACGCCGGCAACGAAACCCTGATCCAGCTGCGTGCGGTAATAAGCGCCCTCAGGCCCGAGCTTGATCGCCACCGCCTCCGCACCTTGGTCCAGATAGAACGCAGCAATGTCGGCCGGGTCGTCGAAACCGCTGAGCAAGCGGCCCTCGCTTAACCCCGGCAACACCCAGTGGGCGAGGGCGGCGAGGCGGTTGATCTCGCGGATCATCTCGGCCTCGTTGGCCCACAGGCTCGGGCGCAGATTCGGGTCGAATGAAACGCTGCGTCCGGCGGCGCGCATGCGGGTCATCAGCTCGAGGGACATTTCCCGCGCCGAGGCGGAGAGCGCCGGTGGGATACCGGTGGCGTGCAAATGGCGGGCGCTGAGCAGGTTGTCGTTGATGGAGTGCGGCGACAGATGACTGGCCGCCGAACCACGGCGGAAATACTCCACCTGCGGGTCGCTGCCATCGTCGTTGCGCGATTTGAACTGGAATCCGGTCGGATGGTTTTTATCGACTTCGACGTGGCTGCAATCCAGACCTTCCTTGATCAGCGTCTCGACCACAAAGCGTCCGAGCGAATCGGTACCGACCCGGCTCAGCCACGCGACGTTGAAACCCAAGCGCGACAAGCCGATCGCGACGTTGCTGTCGGCCCCGGCAATCCGTTTGTGAAATCGCTCGACCTTCGCCAGATCGCCGGTCTGCTCGGCGACCAGCATCGCCATGGTTTCACCGAAAGAAAGAATATCGATCTCAGACATGAGCTGGCTCCAGGCGCGATTGACCGAGGCGGGCGAGGGCGGCGACGTGTTCACGGGTCAGTTGCACCAGGTCATCGCCTTGCAGCGGGTATTCGGCGGCGCGCATGACGCCTTGGTCCATGTGCCGCAGCAGTTGTTCCCAAAGATGCAGGTCGCTGATGGCCGGCGGTACGGCGACCAGTTTGCCGTCGGCGCGGCGCGCAACGGCTTTGCAATGCACATAACCGACGTGACGGCCGAGCGCGCGTGCGGCGCTGGCGGCGGACTGATCCTGCCAGTGCCAGTTACCGATGTCGAAAGTCATCTTGATCGGCAGGTTGTGCTGCTCGACGGCGGCGAAGAAACGCTGGAACGGCTCGATGCGCCCGCCGTGCAAGGTCTGGTCGTTCTCCACCAGCAGTTGCACCGGGCTTTGCTTGAGTCGCTCGGCCAGTGCCTGCAAATCAGAGTTGTCAGTGAAATAGCCAAGCGAAACTTTCAGCCATTTCGAACCGAACGCCTGGGCCTGTTGCAGCGCGGTAATCAATTCGGGATTCGGCTGCGCTTGCCCTGCGAGCCAGAGTTCGGTAGGTGAGGAATAAATGCTTTGCAAGCCCTGCGCCTGGGTAGCCTGAGCCAGTTGCGCCGGGTCTTCACGGGTCAGCAGCTCTTCACGCCACTCGATGCGATTCGCCCCGGCTGCCGCGAGGATGTCGATAAAACAATCCTGCCCACGCTGGCGCACGAGCTCGGCACCGTAGCTGGACAGACTGATGGAAACGGCGGGTTTATTCATTGTTATTGACCTCTGAAACCGGTTTCATTTTTGTTCAAAAAAATATCAGATGGTTCTGTGGTGTTTTTGCAGGCCCTTTCGCGAGCAGGCGTCAGATCAGACTCCGCCAACCTCACGGGTCGACCCACGCTCAACCAGCGCCGGCGCAAAATCCAGTACCCGCGCCATCTCATCATCTCCGCGCAAACGCTTGAGCAGACACTCAAACGCCCGCGCGCCAATCTCTTGCGTCGGCTGCGCCAGCGCGGTAATTCCGCTGCCCACCAGCGGATACCAGTCCAGATCATCCAGAGCAATCAATCCGACGTCTTTAAACAAACGCACACCCAGCATGCGCAACGCATGAGTCGCCGCCAGCGCCGCGACGCCATTGGCGCAAAACAGCGCTTTCGGGCCATCACCGGGTGTGTTTAAAAAGCTTTGAAGTCGCGCGTTCAGATCATCACCGGTTTCCAGCACCGCCCCAGTCAGGGTTGAGCGCTGAGCAATCTGCGCCTGAAAACTGCTGACCCGCTCGATCCGCGAGCTGGTGCCGTCATACGGTTCAGTCACCAGCAAAAGATCCCGATATCCGCGTTGCTCGAGATGCGCGAGCGCCATCTCTACTGCTTGCGAGTTGTTCAACCCGACCATGTCGCTGTCGAGCCCGTCGACCTTGCGATCCACCAGCACCAGCGGCATCTCGCGGCGCAGTTCGTGCAGTTCGTCCCGGTGATGGCCCAGCGTGTTCACGATCAGCCCTTCGATGTTGTACGAGCGCAGGAGCGCCAGATGCTGGCGCTCCTGCTCGTCATCGCGGTCGGTGTTGCAAACCACCAGGCTGTAGCCGTGCGCCCGGCAGGCGGTTTCCACCCCGTGCATCACGGCAATCGAATAGGGGTTACGGATATCGGCGACAAGCATGCCGATCAGGCGCGTACGCCCGCGTTTCAGGCCACGGGCCATTTGGTTGGGGCGGTAGCCGAGTTCATCAATCGCCTGCTCGATGCGCCGGGCTATGGCATCGGAGAGCAGGGCGCGGTCATCGCCGATGAAACGTGAGACGCTGGCCTTGGACACGCCGGCGCGCTCGGCGACATCGAGCATGGTCACGCGGCTGCGCTGGGCGGCGGAGAAGTCATTCAATGAGTTAGACCTTGTTTTTGAATATAGCGGTCTGACGGCACCAATACCGCTGAAACCGGTTTCAGAAGACACCATCTGACCTCAAGCCGTCAACCTCCAAATGCAGCAGAAGTCGTCACGGCAAAAATTGGTTTCCGACAAACGGTCGGATTACCTGTCAGATCTGACAGTAGGAATCTTTCCAATACCAGCGCTTAATTTCTTTCAGGCCAAGATGACCCGCCAGTGAGAAATTCCATGCCTATCGAAACGCCAATAACTTCCAGCAATCCCTTGAATCCCGGTGTGCTTCTGAGCTTGCCTAGAGTGGAAGGCGTCGATCCGCTTGACCCCGCCGGAACATTGCCGCCGGACGCAAAACAGGTGGGCATCGTTTGTATTATTGACCGCTGGCCGAACTTTCCTGTTTCAGGCGTGCGTAAAGACCGTGTTGAGATTTTCATCGTCGGTAACCCTGATTACATCGCATATGCCGAATATGGGGCCGCGGATGATGCGCCGGAGTTTCGTATTCCAGTGGCTCCCGAGAAACTTCCGGATTTGGCTACGTTTGAGCTTTTTTACACAGTACGTTCGATCAACCCTACTACGTCGCCTTCACGACGCCTGACTTTTGCAATAGTTAAGCCGCCGCAACGTTTGAAAGAGGTTATTTTTCCCGATGCGGATGATTGGGGTTATATCGGCTGTTACAAGAACCATCCCGAAGATCCGGAAGCCTTGTTTATCTGGGAAGGGGTACGTATCGAAATTCCTTTCGATGACTTGTTTCAGCTTACGGATGTCCTCAGCCTCGATTGGCAGGCATGGGATTCTTTAAACGGGTCGGGAAACCCTTTGACACAGGTGTTTAACTTTACTGAGGTTGTGACAGATGTTGTAACCAAGGAGCCGGTCAAGATAGTAATCAAGCCATTCGATTCACATATAGCACCCATGGAGGAAAACGATTCGGCCATAGTGAATTACCAGCTATTGCGCAACGGTGTACCCATCTTTCGCTCGTTTACCGGGCTGGTGAAGGTAGACAGGAAAATTCCGGGCGAAAGCAAGTATTGCTCGGATTCAAGTTGGATGAAGTGATCAGGGCGCAACAGGGTAGCGATATTAAGACAGCAGTTGGCGACGTTCGCCATTGTCGAAGATGCATGGATCAAAAAACATTTTCTACGCAATGGAGAAGGCACATGACAAGCATTCAAACAGCGGAGTCGAGTACCCAAGCAGGCATTCTTGCCGCACCCACCCCCGAATTGCCAGACGGGCGCGGTACAAACAAGGACATTATTCCGATAGCTGCGATACCTGTGGGCGGCCCGCTGACACTTATGGTCAAGACCAATGTGTGGTTGAACCCCCATAACGGTGATCAGATTGCTCTTGAGGTTACGCGAACTCAACCCCCGTCCAATCCGTTGCCGACAGACTTCACGCGGCTGCCCCGGGTAAGGCTCGGTGACGTGGGCACCCGCCCTGTAGATTTTCCGATCACAGTGCCCACTGAATATCTGGGTGAGAATGCGACCCCGGACGGACCGACGCCGATCTGGGTTCGTAGCGTGCTGTTTGAGCGGGGGCTCAACCCGCTGACCGGTGTTGTGATGCAGTTTTTCATCGACCGTACCGGTGCCTGGCAAGCGAAACCTGCACAAACAGGGACAAATCCAGGGCAGGTTCCAGGCGCCAGAACAGTTCCGCCAGCCACGTTTCCCAATGCCCCGGGCGATCTGGATGACACCTGGGCGAATCAGCCAGGTAACGAAGGGGGATTGCAGGTAGAAATTGATACAGGCTACGCCAACGCTCAGCCCGATGACACGTTAACCCTGTACGTGGGAGGCGTACGTACCAATCCTCCGCAGGTGCCCCCTTTTTTCAACGGAACGATGCCTATCGATGGCAAGCTGTCGATCCCGACCGCGGAGCTTCGCAAGGTAACGAGCGGCAGAGCGTTCATCTGGTTCATCATCACTGACGTTGCTGGCAACCCGAGCGCATGGGGTGTGTATTTCAAAAACGTACGTTTTTTGCCACTGCCTAAACTGGGGGTCATTACCGTCCCGGCAAACGAAGATGGTCTGATTGATCTAAACGATGCGCGTGCAGGTGTGAAGGTAAAAGTCAGCCGGTTGGCAGATACAATCGGCACCGACGGAGTGAGCCTGACGTACGGCGCTCAACCGGCCCAGGATCTCCAATTCAATGCACTCACGGAGCTGGAGTTTACTATTCCTTGGTCGAGTCTGAGCAAGGAGTACTTCGATAACCAGACGGGTACGAATTTTGAGTTGGACGTGGTCATCAAAGCTGACTTGATGCGTGGCGGTTTATCGATCGACAGTGGAACAATAACTGTAAAAACAGATTTCTCGACGTATCCGCCTTACACGGTTGACCCGACGACCCCCCCCCCTGAGGTAAATCCAGAATTCCGCAAATTGATCGTTCGCGGACAGGCACCTGTTACGGATAACGTGCTGGGCCCTCATGATGTCGATCAGACAGCCAAGGCTCACATCGATGTATCGCCTGTCACCGCCGGAACGACATTCCCTGAACCCGAAGCAGGCGATCTGGTCACTCTGAAGTATCTCGGTGATCAAGGCGAAATCATTGTTAATTCAATAGCAATGGATGTATCGAATATCAATACGGTCGTTCAGATAGATCTGCCATATAGCGTTGTCGGTCCGGGTGGTATTGGGCCTAAAGAGGCTTGGTGGACATATGAAAACCCCGCTCGAAACAATAGCCAGGATTCGGCAAAAGAGACAGTGAATGTCAATACAGTAGTTATTGTTCTTGATAAGCCAGAGTTCCAGCGTCCACCGACCGATGGCACCGAGTACCCAAACATTATCTGCGAGAGCTTGGCGGGGGAGGATCACGTTGCGACGTTCTTGATCAAGCCCAATGATCATTTCACCGATGGAATGGACATCACATTCAATTGGCAAGGTTGGCATGACGATGCTTATACAGTAGATGCGCCGGCTGATACCGTGTTTAGTGATACACGTGCGATCACTTTGCAGGAGCTAAAGGACGGGATGCTTTGGGAGGTGCCATATGTGCCTTTTATTCGTAATCTTCCTCGTCCTCCTGCTACCCCTCCTGATCGAAACGATTTTTATGCGGGCTATGTGAAAATCTGGTACTCGACGCCAACTGTAACGACGTCAGAAGTTCAGGAAATGGTCGTTTACTTGCTCAATGGTGACTTCCTGTACTGCGAGTCGGAACCGGGCTGGGATCCTGCGCCTGCTTCATAAATGGCATTCGCGATCATTGCATTGCCGGAAGAGCCAGCCTCTTCAGGCAATGCAATTTAATTGGAGAAGTAAGAAACATCTCGAAATGTCGCGAGTTGGCGATTAAGCCCACCTACTAAGAGGATTAGTCCTACAGAGAAAGTCCGGACTAGCAGGTATTCTCCGGCGTCGCCTACAAAGGTCGTCTGATGGAATATGTACGTCTGAACCGTCCTTCTTCCGTCCCGATTAACCTCAACGAGAAGTGTATATGACGTTTGAAAATAGCTTGGGACCGACAGTTTTGAAACTCACTGGCACGCTCTCTTGTGCAGCATTACTGATCGCGATATCCGAGACGGCCTTTTCCCGGAATCTCAATCCTGGTGAAGTCGAAACCGTATCCGTCGGTGCTACGCCAGAAGCCTGGTTTATCCCTGCCACTGCCACGCTTAACCTCAATGGTGGTGACGCGCTTAACATTGTGGTCGGCGGTGGAACGTTGAATGCGATTTCCGCCAACACTGCCCAGATTGAAGCCTCAAACGCCCTCGTAACTCTGGATGGGGCGAGGGTGACCGGTAGCAATTTCGACACTGCGCTGAGCTTGACCGACAGCTCGGCAGTGGTGTCCGGCAGTACGCTGTCCAGCGATGGCAGAGCAATGTCGCTTACGCGCGACCTGAACGTACCCGTTGGTTCAACAGCGACCGTCACTGGCAGTACGCTGACAGGAGGTTTCTCGGGCGCAGCGATAACATCCCTCAGTACCTTGAATCTGGTGGACAGCCGGGTTGAAGGGACCGACGCAGATAGTGTTGGCCTCGAACTTTACGGCGGCAACGTCAACATCAGTGCAGCCAGCGAGGTCATCGGAGAACTGGATGGGATCATCTTTGGCGAGGATACTGTCCTTAACCCGAGCGATGTCACCGCACAGAGTGTACTGAAGATTGATGGGTCAACCGTGCAGGGCCGCACCGGCGCAGCGATCAAAGTCGATTTTGCAACGCCAGACGATCAACCGGTATTGATCGAGATAGCTAACCGTTCGAATCTGATCGGCGGCAACGGTAATATCGTCGAGGTCATTGATGGCGCAGCAGCGCGCTTTCAAATCGACGACAGCCAGTTGACCGGCAATGTAGCGGTTGCTGACGGCGGGACCGCCGCGGTTTTCTTGCAAAACAATGCCAGCCTCGACGGCAATTTGATCAACGTCGATTTTGTTTCGCTCGATACCCGAAGCATACTCACCGGTGACATTCAGGGCTCCGGGACTGGCGTCGTGATGCTGGACAACGACTCGATCCTGCACGGTTCGGTTACTGGCGTCAGCGCTATGTCCATCGGGCGTGGCGCTGAATGGAACCTGGTTGGCAACAATTCGTTATCGAATCTCGAAATGCAGGGCGGGAACGTGAGATTCGGCACGCCCGCCGAGTTCGTCCGCCTGGACGTTGCCAACTTGTCAGGCAACGGCCGGTTTTTTTTGGATGCTGACGTGTCCACCGGTGAAACGGACTTTCTCAATGTCACGGAATCAGCCAGTGGCCGGCACGAGCTGGTAGTCGGTGCAAGCGCCAGCGAACCTGTCACCGGTGCACCGGTTCAAGTGGCTAACATCGCTGGCGGGGATGCTGAGTTCGATCTGAGAAACGGTCAGGTTGATCGTGGTGCTTTGGCGTACAAACTGGTGCGAGAAGGCGAAGGTATTTTCCTGCGAACTGATGGGACAACGCCGAGCACAGGTACGCAAACGGCGTTGGCGATTGCCGGTACCGCTCCTACGGTTATCTATTCGGAAATGACCACTCTCAATACCCGCCTCGGCGACCGTCGCATGGCCGGCACTCAGCCCCGATCGCAATCGATTGCTGCATTGGACTCAGATAATCAGAACGCGACCACCGGCCTGTGGATACGGACTCATGCCAATCAGTACAACGTCAAGAATGCCTATGGCGATGGTTACAAACAAAATCAGACTGGCGTCTCGTTGGGGGTGGATACGCCACTACCGATGGGTGATGGCCAATGGTTGATTGGGGTTTTTGGTGGATACAGCACCACTCGCCTTGACCTGGCCCGCGGCAGCGCGGGCACGATCAATAGCACCTATGGCGGGATGTATCTGTCGTGGTACGACGAAATGACCGGGTACTACGTGGATACCGTTGGCAAAATCAACCGTTTCAGTAATGACGTCAAAGTCACATTGAGCGATGACACTCGAACAAAGGGTGACTTCGATAATCTCGGGATCAGTGGGACCGTCGAAGTGGGCAAGCATATAGTCTTGAATCGAGGCTATTTCATCGAGCCCTCTGCCCAGTTTGGTGTAGCGACGGTAAAAGGCAAAGATTATCAGCTGGACAATGGGCTGCAGGTAGACAGCAACGAGACCCGCTCATTGCTCGGCAAGGTCGGAATGACAGTTGGCCGCGAGGTGGTGCTGAACAATGGCGGCAAACTGCAACCCAGGCTGCACGCGGCGGTAAGTCATGAATTCGTTAACAACAACCGTGTCAGCGTCAATGACACTGGATTCAACAACGACTTGTCCAGCACCAACCTCGAGCTGACCGGTGGCCTCAACTGGGTTCCGGCCAATAACAAATGGCAGGTATATGGCGAGCTAGGAACCAGCAGGGGCAGCAAAGCTGACCAGGAGCTGGGAGGGAGTGTCGGGCTGAGCTTCAGTTTCTGATTGCATCAGCATAAAAAAAAGGAAGCCTCGCAGCTTCCTTTTTTCCGTAGTCAGTAAGTGCTTTTTCTTTTGCTCAGGTCGGCGTCAACGACAAATTCCCCAGCAATCGGGAACTCTTCGGTGCCATTCTCTCCACCATGGTCATATGTGCCGGACCAAGTGCCTCTCAGTGTTTTTTCAATGTCGTCATATTTCAATGTCAGGCTCCCGCTCACAGAGACATGCAGGTCGCCCGTCGCGGGATTGGAATAGTAGGTGCTTCTGACATCATCGCTATCTTTGGACAGGTCATAGCTCAACGATTGAGGTTTGAAAGGGAACACAAACTCAAGCGTACGCGTCACACCATCCTTGGTGTGTCCAGCTGTCAAAACGTAACGCAAGCCTTCCGGGTAGGGCTTAGGCCCGAAGGAAGGCACAGAGGTAGATCGAAACTCCATAAACTGAGGGACTTTGACAAACCTGTAGCGTGGATTGGCATCGCCGTTGATCGTGGCTGACAAAAAGGTCTGCGCTGTATCCGGCAAGATCGTCCTGTAGGCTCGGGCTGTATAGCTCATGAGTTATATCTCCATACGATATGGTTGGGGACATCCAAAGACTGACCCGTCCTACTTCTGGATGTTGTATGGAAGCCTGAATGCAGTGCGCCTGTAAACTGTCAGTGTTGACAGTTTACAGGCGCACTTTTTTGTGAGCTTTGAGCAGCAGGAACATGCCGTGTTTTTCAGCCGAACAACCCTGCTGCAATATTGATCGAGAACCCGAGGATCGCTGTATTGAACACGAAACCGATCAACGACTGCGCCAGCACAATCTTTCGAATATCCCGTGTCGCAACACCTACATCCGAAGTCTGCACAGCCACGCCGATGGTGAACGAGAAGTACAGAAAATCCCAATAATTGGGGGTGGTCAGTCCTTCAGCAAAATGCAGTGCCGGCTCCTTGCCGTTCCAGGTGTAAAACAACCTCGCGTAGTGCACGCAAAAGATCACCCCAATCAGCAGCCATGAGCCGATCACCGTCAGCGCTGTGAAGCCGTAGTGCATCAATTTGTGTGTGTTATCCAGATCTTTGCTGCCCGCCAGTTCAAATGTGATGGTGGCCAGGCTTGCCAGCGCGGCGATGCACACGACGAAAAGCACCAGTCCGGCGTTTTCATCCTCGATCTCGGCGATGCGACGCACATCCGGGGCCTTGGCGCGTATGGTCAGCCAGAACATCAGAACCAGGTAAGTCCAGACACCGACGTTCCAGCCAATGAGGATTTTGCTGACGATGGAATCGGCCGGGACCAGCAGACCCGTTGCGAGGCCGAACAGGGCGGCGCCGGAAAGGCGAGGGTGCGTACGGGCGAGGAAGCGCATGGTGACTCACGTTGGTGAACTGTCAGCGCACCATAGCGCAGGCGATCCGGCTTTTGTAAGAGCTGCCGAAGGCTGCGATCTTTTGATCTTCTAAAAGCAAAGTCAAAAGATCGCAGCCTTCGGCAGCTCCTACAATTAGATCAGTGTCATTTGGTGAATCGTTGTACTAGCTTCATGACGACGACGAAGAACACGGGGACGAAGATGACTGCCAGCGTAGCGGTGATCATCCCGCCGATCACGCCAGTGCCGATCGCCTGCTGACTTGCCGAACTGGCACCAGTGGCGATGGCCAACGGCACCACACCGAGAATGAACGCCAGCGATGTCATCACGATCGGCCGCAGACGCAAACGCGCGGCCTGCAACGTCGCATCGATCAGATCGTGACCTTCGTCATACAAGCTCTTGGCGAACTCGATGATCAGGATCGCGTTCTTCGCCGACAGACCAATGATGGTGATCAGTCCAACCTTGAAGAACACATCATTGGGCATCCCGCGCAACGTCACCGCCAGCACCGCGCCGAGCACACCCAGCGGTACCACCAGCAACACCGAAGTCGGGATCGACCAGCTCTCGTACAGCGCCGCCAGGCACAGGAACACCACCAGCAGCGACAAGCCGAGCAGGATCGGCGCCTGATTGCCTGACAAACGTTCCTGCAACGAGAGACCAGTCCATTCCTGGCCCAGACCCTTCGGCCCCTGCGCGACCAGACGCTCGACTTCCGCCATGGCTTCGCCGGTGCTATGACCCGGTGACGGTTCGCCTGAAATCGCGATCGCTGGATAACCGTTGTACCGTGTCAACTGCGCAGGACCTTGAATCCAGTTCGCCTGGACGAATGCCGACAGCGGCACCATGTTCCCGGCGTTGTTGCGCACGTGCATTTTCAGCAAGTCGTCCACTTGGCTGCGCTGGTCGCCTTCGGCTTGCACGACGACGCGCTGCATGCGGCCCTGATTCGGGAAATCGTTGATGTAGCTGGAACCCACCGCAGTGGACAGCACGCTGCCGATTTCGGCAAACGATACACCCAGGGCATTGGCCTTCTTACGGTCTACAACCAACTGCACTTGCGGCGCTTCGGCCAGAGCACTTTCGCGCACGTTCATAAGCACCGGACTTTTCTCGGCGGCGGCCAGAAGTTCGGTGCGCGCCTGCATCAGCGTCGCGTGACCGAGGCCTGCGCGATCCTGCAATCGGAACTCGAAACCGCTGGAAGTACCGAGGCCATCCACCGGCGGCGGCAGCACCGAGAACGCCATGGCATCCTTTATCTGGCTCAGGGCAACGTTGGCGCGGTCGGCGATGGAACTGGCGGAATCGTCTCCGCCACGTTCAGACCAATCCTTGAGCGTCGAAAACGCCAGCGCCGCATTCTGCCCGCTACCGGAGAAGCTGAAACCCAGGATCACTACGCTGTCACTGATCCCCGGCTCACCGGCGTTGTGCGCTTCGAGCTGTTCGGCCACTTGTACAGTACGGTTCTTCGTCGCGCCGGGCGGCAGTTGAATATCGGTGATGGTATAGCCCTGATCCTCGGTCGGCAGAAACGAGGAGGGCAGGCGCGCGAAACAGAACCCAAGTCCAATCAACAGGACGACGTAGATCATCAGGTAGCGACCGGTGCGCTTGAGCGCATAGCCGACCCAACCCTGATAGCGATCGGTCAGTTGCTCGAAACGACGATTGAACCAGCCAAAGAATCCGGACTTCTCGTGATGCTCACCCTTGGCGACAGGCTTGAGCAATGTTGCGCACAACGCCGGCGTCAACGTCAGGGCGAGAAACGCCGAGAACAGAATCGACGTCGCCATGGACAGCGAGAACTGTTGGTAGATCACGCCGACCGAGCCCTGCATGAACGCCATCGGAATAAACACCGCGACCAGCACCAGAGTGATGCCGATAATCGCGCCGGTAATCTGCGCCATCGCTTTGCGGGTGGCTTCCTTGGGCGACAGGCCCTCGGTGGCCATGATCCGTTCGACGTTCTCCACCACGACGATGGCGTCATCCACCAGAATGCCGATGGCCAGCACCATGCCGAACATGGTCAGCACGTTGATCGAGAAGCCCAGCGCCAGCATGGTCGCGAACGTGCCCATCAGCGCCACAGGCACCACCAGCGTCGGGATCAGCGTGTAGCGCACGTTCTGCAGGAACAGGAACATCACCGCAAATACCAGCAACATCGCTTCGCCAAGGGTGTAGATCACTTTGGTGATCGAGACTTTGACGAAGGGCGAGGTGTCGTACGGAATCTTGTACTCCACGCCGGCCGGGAAGTAGCGCGCCAGCTCATCCATCTTCGCCCGCACCAGCGTCGCGGTGTTCAGTGCGTTGGCGCCGGGAGACAGCTGCACGCCGACGGCGGTGGAAGGCTTGCCGTTGAGGCGAGTGCCGAACTGATATTCCTGGCTGCCGATTTCGACGCGCGCGACATCACCGATGCGCACCGTGGAGCCGTCGCGGTTGGCCTTGAGCACGATGTCGGCGAACTCCTGCGGCGTCGACAATTGGCCTTTGACCAGAATTGTCGCGGTGATTTCCTGCGTCGAAGGTGACGGCAGATCACCGATGCTACCCGCCGAAACCCGGGCGTTCTGCGCGACGATGGCTTCGTTGACATCCGCCGGCGTCAGGTTGAAGGCGATGAGTTTCTGCGGATCGATCCAGATGCGCATGGCCCGTTCGGCGCCGTACAACTGCGCCTTGCCGACACCGTCCAGGCGCTTGATCTCGTTCATCACGTTGCGCGCCAGATAATCACTGAGCGCCACGTCATCGAGCTTGCCGTCGCTGGAGGTCAAAGTGATGAGCAAGAGGAAACCGGAAGAGACTTTCTCCACCTGCAAACCTTGCTGATTGACCGCTTGCGGCAGGCGCGACTCGACGACCTTGAGGCGGTTTTGCACATCGACCTGCGCCAGCTCGGGGTTGGTGCCCGGTTGGAACGTGGCTTTGATCGTCGCGCTGCCGAGGCTACTCTGCGATTCGAAATAGAGCAGGTGATCGGCGCCGTTGAGTTCTTCCTCGATCAGGCTGACCACGCTCTCATCGACGGTCTGCGCCGAGGCGCCTGGGTAGACGGCATAGATTTCGATCTGCGGCGGTGCGACGTCGGGGTATTGCGCGACCGGCAACTGCGGAATGGCCAGCGCACCGGCCAACAGGATGAACAGGGCGACCACCCAGGCAAACACCGGGCGGTCGATAAAGAACTGCGGCATATAAGAGCGTCCTGCTTACTGACCAGTGGCCTGGGCAAGTGGAAGTGGGGTTTCGTCGATCTGTACCTTTTCCCCGGGACGGGCGTGTTGCAGGCCTTCGGTGACGATGCGGTCGCCGGGCTTAAGACCACCGGTGACGATCCAGCGATTGTTCTGCACCGCACCCAGTTGCACCGGTTGCTGCGCCACGCGCATCTGCTCGTCGACGGTGAGCACTTGGGCAATGCCCGCGCTGTCACGCTGCACCGCGCGTTGCGGCACAGTGATGCCGTTCTGGATGGTGGCCTGTTCAAGGCGTACACGGATGAAACTGCCCGGCAGCAGGTCGAGATCCGGGTTGGGAAACTCGCTGCGCAGGATGATCTGGCCGGTGCCCGGGTCAACTGTGATGTCGCTGAACAGCAGCTTGCCCGGCAGCGGGTACAGGCTGCCGTCATCCTGAATCAGCGTGGCCTTGACCTGATCCTGACCGATTTCCTTCAACTGTCCGGAACGAAATGCTCGACGCAGTTCGTTGAGCTCGCGAGTCGACTGGGTCAGGTCGGCATGGATCGGGTTGAGCTGCTGAATCAGCGCCAGCGGCGTGGTTTCGTTCTGCCCCACCAGCGCACCTTCGGTGACCAGCGCGCGGCCGATGCGGCCGGAGATCGGCGCGGTGACGGTGGCATAACCGAGGTTCAGTTTCGCCCGTTCCAGCGCTGCCTTGCTGGCGGCGACATCAGCGGCGGTCTGCCGGGCAGCGGCGCGGGCGTTGTCGTAGTCCTGGCCGCTGATGGCCTTGTCTTCGATCAATTGGGCGTAGCGTTGTTCTTGCAGTTTCGCCTGAAAGGCGTTGGCCTCGGCCTTGCGCAACGCCGCTTCGGCACTGTCCAGATCAGCCTTGAACGGCGCCGGGTCAATGCGGAACAGCACATCGCCTTTTTTCACGTCACTGCCTTCGCGGTAGGTGCGTTGCAAAACTACGCCGGCCACTCGCGCACGCACTTCGGCAATCCGTGGCGCGGCGATGCGGCCGCTCAGTTCGCTGCTGATCGACAATGGCTGGGTTTTAATGGTCTCGACGCGCACCGTGGCCGGCGGCGTCTGCTCTTCGGCGTTCGAGGATGAATCACAAGCGCTCAGCGTCAGCGCCAATGCGATCAGGCCGAGCCCGGCCAGCAGTTTTCCAGACATGTACAACCCCCAATATTGAAGGCCGCATCCTACGGCCAGACGGGGAGGTTAGCGGTGAAGCTTTGTAGCTGCTGTGTGAAATTGTGTAAGGGTTTTGCTCCGTGGCGGGTGAGGGCGTATATCCTGCAGACCTTGAATTCTTTTGTGACGGTTGAACCGCTTTCGCGAGCAAGCTCGCTCCCACATGAGTTTTGTGAACAATGCAAAACCACTGTGGGAGCGAGCTTGCTCGCGAAAGCGGTCTGACATATACCTCAGCAATATCTGGAACACCCCATGCCCAACATCCTCCTGGTCGAAGACGACACCGCCCTCGCCGAACTGATTTCCAGCTACCTGGAGCGCAACGGTTACTCCGTCAGCGTCATCGGCCGTGGCGACCATGTGCGCGAACGGGCGCGGATCAGCCCGCCGGATCTGGTGATCCTCGACCTCATGCTCCCGGGCCTCGACGGCTTGCAGGTGTGCCGCTTGCTGCGCGCCGATTCAGCGACACTGCCGATCCTCATGCTCACGGCCCGCGATGACAGCCATGATCAGGTGCTGGGCCTGGAAATGGGCGCTGACGATTACGTCACCAAACCCTGCGAGCCACGGGTGCTGCTGGCTCGGGTGCGTACCTTGTTGCGGCGCAGCAGCCTCGGCGAGCCTTTGGCGGTTAATGACCGGATCGTCATGGGCAATCTGTGCATTGACCTGTCCGAGCGCACCGTGACCTGGCGTGATCAAGCGGTTGAGCTGTCCAGCGGCGAATACAATTTACTGGTGGTGCTGGCCCGGCACGCCGGCGAAGTGCTGAGTCGCGATCAGATTCTGCAGCGGTTGCGCGGCATCGAGTTCAATGGCACTGACCGCTCGGTGGACGTGGCGATTTCCAAGCTGCGGCGCAAGTTCGATGATCACGCCGGCGAGGCGCGCAAGATCAAGACTGTGTGGGGCAAGGGCTATCTGTTCAGCCGCTCCGAATGGGAATGCTGAGCTGATGTTTCGCATTCTGTTTCGCCTGTATCTGGTGACGATCGTCTCCTATAGCGCGGCGATCTATCTAGTGCCGGATCTGGTGGTCATGGCCTTCCGGGATCGCTTCGTCACCTACAACCTGGATTTTTCCCGAGGTCTGCAATCGCTGATCACCAAGCAGTTTCATGCCGCGCCGCAAGAGCAGTGGCCGGAGATTGCAGCGGCGATGGACAAGGAATTCCAGCCGCTGCACATCGTCCTGACGCCAATCGACGACCCGGTGTTCACTCCCATCGAGCAGGAACGTCTGCACCGTGGTGAAAACGTGGTGCGCATCGGCGACTGGGGCTGGCGCACATTGGCGGTAACTCCGCTGAATGCGGACATGGCCGTGCGTATGGTCGTACCGCCGGATCCGGTCGACGTCGATCTGTTGTACTGGAGCATCAACGTGCTGATCGGCGCCATGTTGCTCGGCTGCCTGCTGCTCTGGTTGCGCCCGCACTGGCGCGATCTTGAACGTCTGAAGGGCACTGCCGAACGCTTCGGCAAGGGACATTTGAGCGAACGAACCAGAATCGCCCCGAGTTCGAACATCGGCAGTCTCGCCAACGTGTTCGACACCATGGCCGGCGATATCGAAAACCTGCTCAACCAGCAACGTGATCTGCTTAACGCCGTTTCCCATGAACTGCGTACGCCGTTGACGCGTCTGGATTTCGGCCTGGCGCTGGCGTTGTCAGAAGACTTGCCAGCCGCCAGCCGCGAGCGCTTGCAGAGTTTGGTCGCGCACATTCGTGAGCTGGATGAATTGGTGCTGGAGTTGCTCTCCTACAGCCGTTTGCAAAACCCGGCGCAATCGCCCGAGCGCATCGAGGTGTCGCTCGACGAGTTCATCGACAGCATTCTCGGCA
This sequence comes from Pseudomonas sp. H26/SER47-MNA-CIBAN-0231, assembly GCF_040310465.1. Classification (NCBI taxonomy): domain Bacteria; kingdom Pseudomonadati; phylum Pseudomonadota; class Gammaproteobacteria; order Pseudomonadales; family Pseudomonadaceae; genus Pseudomonas; species Pseudomonas sp. H26/SER47-MNA-CIBAN-0231. The sequence continues at coordinate 571,795 of NZ_JBEOPW010000001.1, forward strand.
GCGTCGATGAGGAGCTGGAATCGCCGGAAATCGTGATTGACGTTCTGTTGCACGGTCAGCTCGAACGCTTTGCGCTGGATCCGCGCCTGACCGCTCGGGCCATCCAGAACCTGTTGCGCAATGCCATGCGCTATTGCGAAAAGCGCATTCAGATTGGCGTGCAGGTCATTGGGGGCGGTTGTGAGATATGGGTTGACGACGATGGCATCGGCATTCCCGACGACGAGCGCGAGCGGATCTTTGAACCGTTCTATCGGCTCGACCGCAGCCGTGATCGCGCGACCGGCGGATTCGGCCTCGGTTTGGCGATCAGCCGCCGCGCGCTCGAAGCGCAGGGCGGCACACTAACCGTTGAGAGTTCGCCGCTGGGTGGGGCGCGATTCAGGCTGTGGTTGCCGGCCATGGCCTGAACCGGATGACGAATATCAGGGCTGCGTTGTGGCGCTGGTCTGCAACACGCATTGCTGGGTTTTACTGTCCCAGACCTGGCCTTTCGGGCATTCGGGTTTCTTGACGGCGTCGCTTTCATCGACAGCAAAAACAGCAGGGCTGGACAGGGCGGCGACCAGCAGCGGGACGGCGAACAGCACTTGGCGAATGTTCATGGTCAATCTCCACTTTTATCAGCTTGGGGAAGTTGTTGTTCTCCTTTGCAGTGACTGTGCAGTTCTGCGGATGATTCAATGTTCTGCAGCTGGCCATTGACTTGTCATCCGCCGGCAGGCTAATTTCCAGCCCATGACTTTCATCGTATCGCGCTGCCAGCCAAGCATTATTGCCGCCATTCCTCATTTGGCGGGCTAGCTCACGACTGCAGCACCCAACCCGCCCTAGAGGCGGGTTTTTACTTTCTGTCTCCTGGGTTCTGAAAACTGTCAGGAGACGACCATGCCGCACAGCCCCGACCAGCAAGCCCTGCTCGAGCACTACGTAAAGAAAATCCTCGCCGCGCCGGTGTACGACATTGCGGTGCGCACGCCGTTGCAGCTTGCGCCAGCGTTGTCGGAAACATTGGGCAATCGGGTCCTGCTCAAGCGCGAAGATCTGCAACCGACGTTCTCTTTCAAGATCCGTGGTGCTTACAACAAACTCGTGCAACTGAGCGATGAGCAGCGAGCGCGGGGAGTGATCACTGCATCGGCGGGTAATCACGCGCAGGGTGTAGCGCTGGCGGCACGGGAATTGGGCATCGGCGCGACGATCGTCATGCCGTCTACCACCCCTGAGCTCAAGGTGCTCGGCGTGCGCAGTCGCGGTGCCGACGCATTGCTTCATGGCGAGAGTTTCCCCTTTGCTCTGGCCCATGCGTTGCACTTGGCCGAACAGACCGGATGCACGTTTGTTTCACCGTTCGATGATCCTGACGTGATCGCCGGACAAGGCACCGTGGCAATGGAAATCCTGCGCCAGCATCAAGGCGCCCTGGACGCCATCTTCATCCCGGTCGGGGGCGGAGGTTTGATCGCCGGTATCGCGGCCTACGTCAAATACCTGCGCCCGGAAGTGCGGATCATCGGCGTCGAATCTGAACATTCGGCGTGCCTGCAAGCGGCTTTAAGTGCGGACGAGCGGGTGGTTCTACCGAGCGTCGGCACCTTCGCCGATGGCGTCGCGGTGGCGCAGATCGGCGCGTATGGCTTTGAGGTATGCCGCTTCTGCGTAGATGAGGTGATCACGGTAAGCAATGACGAGCTCTGCGCCGCGATCAAGAATATCTACGACGATACACGTTCGATCACTGAACCTTCAGGTGCGCTGGCCGTGGCGGGGATCAAGCAGTACGTGGCGCGTAGCGGCGTTCGCGATCAGACATTCGTCGCCATCGACTCCGGGGCCAACATCAACTTCGACAGCCTGCGCCATGTCGCCGAGCGCGCCGCTGCTTGCGGCGTGCCGGCGTAACAAGCGCTCGGGTTATTCCTGCAGGGCGGTGCCGACTTTGTCCGACGCCGACCAGATGCGATAACGCACTTCGACATCCGACGGCGCGTACACCACAACCGGCAATTTGCTGTTGTAACGCAACATGAAGCCGTCGCCGACGACCGGAACGAAAGCGCGCTTTTTCTGGCTGCCAGGCGGGCAGGCCATCATCGTGCTCATCGGGCCGATGACCTTTTCCAGACGATAGAACGGATAGCCCCAGCCTTGAAGATTCTTTTCATCGAGCACACCGCCCAAACGTTGACGGTTGCAATCCACCTCCAGAGTTTTGCCAGCGAGAATTTCAACCTGGAAATTCTCCTCCTGCTCTTGTTTGGGCAGATGGATGACCTGACGGGTAAACCCGGCTTCTGCTTTGGGAAACGGCGCGACGTCTTCGAGTTTGGCGGCGTGAGCGAGGGTGGAAAGGCTGGCGATTAACAGGCCAGTGATCGCGCAAATTCGTAAGGAATTCATGGAAGCCTCCGTGCGAGTTGAATTGCAATGGGAGACATTCTTGCCGTCATGGTCTTCGAAAGCAAATTCAGCCGGAGATTGCAGATTGCAGTGGACGGGCGGTCGGTTCATGCATTTTGCAAATAGCAGGATACTGGCCATCTTTCCAAGTGCTTGATTTTGCAGGGCGCCAAACGAACCGATCAAAGGCACGTTTTATGCGTTCTTCCGGTGAGGCGCACCGGATTTGGGCGCCTACACTCCAATGGGCATTTCGCAGTACCACCATTTGCCGCACCAGGGAAACAGCGGGGGCACACCCGTGAAGGCGCAGCAAAGGGTCAGCGTGAATACTTGATTGGCAATCGCACAGAAAGGAGAGGGTTCGCCATGTTTTTATCTGCCTTGGAATTACGCAATATCATTGAAAGCAGCTTCTTGCCGAAACGCTGCCAGTGCACGCTGTCACCCGACTTGTCGATGTCCGTCAAAGTCTTTGGCGACCATCGGACCGACCAAGCCGATCTCTACGTCAGTGGAATCGACGCCAGCCGCCTGAACAGTTGCCGTGAAATCAACAACCTGGTCGCTGGCCTGCGTTCCGACCTCGCGCAACAAACCACGACACATCAAACCAGCGCTCGTTCTCGAGCCGTTTAACCCACCGTTTCACCCAGTTCGACCGTCACGCGCCGGGCCTGCACGAAACCCAGGCCCAGCGCGAACTCGACCAGCACCGCGAGCAAAATCCCGGGGCCGGCATGGCCATTGAGCCATTCGCCAAAACCCAACGCCGCCAAACCGAAACAGCCGACGATAAAACCAGTGCTCAGTGCACTGCGTGCCGCTGACGGCGGAGCATTGCGCAGCAAATAAAACATCACCCCCAACGCCGCAAACAGCACCGCGCTGCGCCTTGCGACTATGCCGGTGCCTTCCGAATAGCCAATACTCCAGATCGCCAGCAACACCTCCGGAAAAAATCCCCAGACCAGCGCCAGCAAAAAACACAGGATGGAAGTAAAACTCGACAACGTGCGGAACGACAACTGCATGGCCAATCCTTGCGGCAGTAGGGTAGGCCCCGAGCATACCCGCCGGAGCCACTCCACGCCTATGGCGAACCGGAAAATCAGAAGCGTCTGTCAGTTCTGTTGACTGCAAGCGTCAGGTAACTTCCTGTAACTGATTTGTGCGGGCTTGCCGGAGTTGTCTATGTATTTCATGTCGGCGGTGATGACTTTGCATTCCAGGGTCGGCGGCTCGGTTAGCGAAAGCACCTTCGCCACGTGTAGTGGCATGCCGTATTGGTAGGGCAAGGCGTCGGAAGTGGCGGATGTATCAGTGGCTGGGGCCAGCCCGGCGGAAGCGGCGCAGGCGAGGGTAGAGGTGAGTAGGAATGGACGAATGTTCATGAAAGGACTCCAGCGTAACGGATAGGCGCCCGGCATGAAGCCGGACGAGCCTGCCGCAGTCGGTTTCAGCGCGATGCCTGAGCGGAACAGTACTGTAGAGTCTTTGATTTGAGGATTAAGGGGGGGTAATTGGACTAATTAGGCTGAATAGATCGGGGATCAAGCGGTAAGCACATTTAACCAAAGATATTTGCATTGAAGCGATTGCCGATCAGCCATAACCAGGAGCGATGATCCTGGTCATGGCTCTCAAGTAGTACGCGTCCTAACTCATTATTGATTAAAGTGAATTAACGACTCAGTTTTTCAGGAAAAAAAGACAGCGGAGGATGTGTAGCGGCCCATTTCTTTGTTTGCTCGCGCGCTTCGGAAATTTGTGCGGGTGTCAACTTGGCTGCAATGAGAGGGAGTTTGTATTCAACATTTTCTTGCATTCCACCCCCGCCGTTCAGAATACTTAAGGATGAAACTAGTGAATAGCCTTTAACGGGGTCATATGGAAATCCATATGTGTCGGGCTCATGAGCAAGATATGAGCCATATCCATACACTGATTCCGCATAACCTGCTATTGCTGCTTGCTCATTCCAGTGGCGAAATCCCTCTATATCGCCGCGCTCATACAATATCGCAGCGTATTCTATCATTGACTTTGGGTAGCCGCCTTCAGCAGATAGCTTAAACCACTTTTCAACTGCTTCGCTTCGTTTCCAAGGCATGAGAAAACCATCACCTTGTTTGAGGGATACCGCCATCCAGTATTGCGCAAATGCATTTCCCGCAGAGGCGGATTTTTCCAACCACGCATCATCTAGCGTGATTTCATACATTATGCACATTGCCTCCGCATCACCAGCCTCGGCTTTTTCTTGAGCTATTTTTTTTGCCTGATTTAACCATTCTATTGGTTGCTTGTGAGAAGGAGGGCAGTCGTTGGATATTTTACATATATCATGCTCAATGCGGCCCAATTGGATCATGGCATAAAGATCGTTCTGGCCTGCTGACGCTTCATACCATTTCTTGGCCTCCTCGTTCACGTAATGATTTTTCTTACGAAGAACTTCTCCTAAATAATATTGAGCTTCGTGGTCTCCCGCTTCTGCCGCTGTTGTTAAAAACGGGATTGCAGAAGTCGCTTTGTATTGATTGTATAGCTCAATGCCCTTGATTTTTGCCCGAGATTGTTCGTTCGTAAGCGCGAATGACTGGGTCGACGCTAGCGTTAATAAAATAAGCGTAGTGGGGATCACCTTCATCAGTGTAAGTGCTGAGTTGTTTTTCGATTGCAGTTGTTTCGCTGGTATATCGGTCTTTGCAAAACTTTTGAAAACGATACGGCAGAGCGCGAACGACAAGGCTGTCGATTGTTCTAATTGGTGAAGATTAGCCTCGTACCGGTTATTTCTTGCATTCTGCTTCATTACTAATTAAAAACCTAATTTCCTTGGAAAGAAAGAAAGGGGCGGGTGGGTGGCCTTCCACTCAATTGCATATTTTTCCGCTTCCTCAATCTGGTTCGATGTCATTTTTGCAGCAATTTTAGGAAGCTTCCCTTCCACATAGACTTGAACGTTTCCACCGCCATCCAATTCTTTAAGCAAAGAGACCAGTGCGTAGCCCTTGATCAAATCGACGGGGTAGCCAACTTTGTCGGGCGTGTGGGAAAGATATGCACCATAGGTTGCGACGGCATTTTGATAACCGGTTTTCGCCGCTTCTTCCCACCAATGCCGAACACCTGCCAGATCATTTCGCTGGGAAAGAATCGAAATATATTCGATCATTGCAGGAGGGTAACCTCCTTCCGAAGCAGCCTTTAGCAACTCCTCCTCGGCACTCTTTCTTTTCCAAGGTAGCAAAAATGTGCCTTCCCCCTCGGCGTAACGATTAGCGAGCAACCACTGTGACGGCGCATATCCAGCCGCTGCTGATTTCTGCAACCAATCCAACTCTGCAGTCGCGTTGTAAAGCACAGCCATCGCTTCGCCGTCGCCACCCAAAGCGCGAGGCGTAGCAGTTTTTATCAATAAATCTAGCCAGTCACTTGGTTTTTTACTACTAGCAGGACATTGGTTGACAACCGAGCACAGGTCTTCCGATACGGTGGCGAGTTTAAACATCGCATAATAATCACCCTGTGATGCTGATGCCTCGTACCATTTTTGCGCTTCGACAGTCATTCCTTGTTTTTTTTGACGAAGCTCGTCAGCTAAATAGAATTGTGCTTCCGCATCGCCCGCTTCGGCTGCTATGCGAAGTTCCAGTTCTGCTGGTTTGTATTGATTGAAAAGCATTATCCCACGAGTTTTTGCGGCCTGCTGAGTTGGTGTAAGCTCGGCAAGTACGTTGTTTGATAAGAGGGTTGCAATTGCGGTTGCTATATATATAAGTGTGCGCGACATTTTTTTATCCCTTGATGTATGTAGCTGGAGGGACATATTTTGCTTTTCCGCCAGGAACAAAAGTTTGTCCGTAGTATCGGGTTCTGTGACAAAAGCCATCTAGGTTCGCGCCTAAAAGGTTCACGTGCGCTTTATACCGGGCACGCATTTCGTCGTTCGCATCGTCGTGCAGTCGCAGAATTGCTTCTGACATGAAATTGTCCATATGCAGTCGATTCTCGCAATATAGCTGTTCTGCTTCGTCTGCGGCTTTGGTTCCGAACCGATTCATGCTCATGCATGCTTCTTCAAATTGTGCTTGGGCAAGGGTTATTGTTCCTTGCTTTTCCGCTTGGCGGACAATCAATCCTAGTATGCGCTCAACAGCCTGCTGCTGAAGCAGTTGACACTGGTCTTTTGTATAAGACTTTTCTGTGGCTTTAGAGCTTGCACTAGGCGCTCCATATTCCGAAATCTTGAATTTCTCCGGCGCGGAAATCAATGTCATCAACATTGGGCCAAGCGCACCTGGAGTCGCTGCCAAGATCCATTGGTCTAACTCAGCTTGATTATGATAATTCATAATCGTATGAGCGATAATTGCTCCTCTGCCGCCCCCGGTTAACGCCTCATATAACGACATCACCATATCAACGCCTTGCATGTAAGTCATCGCCACTTCCATCCCGGCAGCGCCAAGAAAGTTTAGTTTGTCGATGTAGTCGGCGGCTTCGTCCGTCACAAAAATTAGCGATTTATCCTGATTTTTATGCATTTCCCGTCGCAGCAAGTTAATCAAGTCAGTAACACCGTCATAGCCTACTTCAAATTGAAATTCGCCGCCGACGCCAGCGCCGACGATGACGGAAGCCTTGAACCGCATGATGAAGCGGCCTTCATGCAAGGAGATCCCAATATCTGCCGTAGTACCCAGCCCATACGCGGCAGTAAAGCCTGCTGTGAGTCTGGCCAGGCTCGCCCATTGGCTAGCTTTCGCGTTGTTGACGGTGTTCGCCATGCCGGGCGAAGGGGCGGTGCGCAACACAGCGATATCTTTCGGCGGAGCCCAGTTCAAGGCGCCTGTCAGTAGAATCCCAGCCTGAACTCCTGCAAAGAGATTGAATTGGGCTTTAGCCCCATCTTCAACCCGTACTTTCGCGGCGTCGCCCGCCAGAACAGGTTCGCTTCTAGTTGTAGTTGCTACGGCATTGGTGGTCTCCGGACGTTTTGCATCGGTGATTTCCGGAAGATTGAGGCCGCCTTGTACGTTTGCACGTCCCAACTGCACGCTGGAGGAGAGGAGGAGGGTAGCGCCTGTGTAGCCCCACGCTCTAGCGCCCAAATGGATCGAAAACCTGCCGAGATTCAGGTTTTTGCGGTTTTTCTCGTAATCCAGGTACGGGATCAGGATGTCTTTTGCTTGATCTTTACCCGGCAGATCCATCTTCATCAACTCAACTTCACCGCGTGCCAAGTCAATCCCAAGGCTGGCTTCGGCTTTGGCAGAGGCCTTGAAGTTATCGGTGACGCTGAAGCTCGGACCAGTGACCTTGGTTCCAGTGTGGATGGAGGACTGTGGTGGCGTGAGGCAACGAACCAATTGTGCTTGAGGACTGTTATCGAACAGGCGCAACGAACTTCGAACTTCTTCTTTGAACAGCAGCTGCCGAAGGCGCAGCCCCCAGTCTTTGCGGGCGCCTGCGTCCTCAATAGTATCCACTGTCAGTTTTTTCGACTTGAGATAGGAATGGAAGAGTTCTACATCGAACCAGCCTTTTTCATCGAACCAGTTGCTTTCCTGATCCTTGATGGCCATCGCGCCTTCGAGGCGTAGCCATTCATGGAAAGGGTTATCGTCTGTGTCAGTTTGCGCTTTCCCGTTGCTGTTGCCGGGAAGTTTCTGCAGGTCTTTGCTTGCAGTAGCACCGAGCGCGCTTACGTCTTTTTTCAAGGCTTTTTCAATGCCTTCCAGATTAAGCAGACTCAAATGCTTGACCGGACTGTTGGGGCTATTGAAAAGCGCCACTTCGCGCAACGGAAAGCCAGCCTTGACCAGGCGCTCTTCCGGTTTCGGCTGAAATTGCTCTGGCTCCCACAACAGATGGCGCAGTGGTAGGGCTGCGGCTACAGCGGCTTCTGCATCATCGCGAAGCTTCATGCGCTCTTGTTGAATGTGCTGCCACTCGGTTTTTTCAGCCTGCACGATGCCCGCTGGTGCCGCTACGTTTTGGCCGCTGGCGTCAATCCAGGCTTTGTATTTGGTGCGGATTTGTTCAGCCAGTTTGACCTGCCGCTGTTCCATCTCGAGATATGATTTGAATTTCTCGATACCTGCGCTGATTTCGCCTGTGTCAGGAATGAGGGCAAACTCAGGAAGTGCCAAGCCATAGTCGGCGACTTTCAAAATCGAATCGATATAGGCAGCAAAGTCTTTTTCGATTTTTTTGCGTTCGTTGGCCACGTCGTTCAAATAACCGCACATCCGGGCCTTGCCATCGATCACACAGTTTGTGGCGTCCAGATACGCCTTCTTGTTCTTCTTGAAATCTTCTTCTTTGAGAGTAGTCAGCTTGCCGCTGGCTGTGAGTGCCGCACGGGCTTTCAGATAGGTCTGAACACGAGTTCTAGCCTCAAGAGCACCGGGCGAAAACAGGTTGCCACTTTCATAGATATAGCCAGCTATCTTGGCTTGCTCTATTGCTACAGCCTTCAGCTTCTTCCACTCGTTGTAGAGTCGTTGCAGCTTTTGCCCCTCGGAGTTGGCCTCAAGCAGGCTAGCCTGTTGCTGACCGGCCAGTGCCCGGTTCCGTGCGTACTCACTCTGATCCGGCAACTTCTCCAGCGCCGCTGAATTTCGGGCGTCACGGCTCACGGATTTCAAGCGCATGGCCATGGTTGGCTGCGCAATATCCGGCTCCTGAGCTTCGATTTCCAGCATTCGGCTTTTCTGTTCACCTTGCAGGAAGTTTGACAACTTGGGTTCGAGGAAGTACTCGAGCAACCCCGCGGTGTTCATCCCCTTCAAACGTTCCTCAGGAGACTTGCTTGCGCTGATATGTTGCTCAAGTTCATTCATCGCTTCTTTGATCGAGCTTGCAGCGCGTTCAGGCAGCAGATAGAACATTCTTTCCTTGGTTGCGTAGATCACCTCGCCATAACTTGTCGAGCAAGCCGTTTCCACTTTGTCGAACGCGTTGGGGCAACTGGCAGGCATTACAGGCTGAGGATCAAGCTCCAAGGCAGGTTTCGTTTCAACCGGTGTCGACGGGGCTGAGGCAGTTGCCGCAGAGCTGTCGCGATCTACCTTTGTTGCTTCTGAGATTTCAGTATCCATTTCGCTTCCATTCATTCTTAACGGACGGGTTCATCAAGCAACGCTGGTGGTGAGTTGCTGCAGCTGCTGTACTTTGATGAACGACTCTTCCCTGGATTGCAGGATGGCCATTGCCTGTGGCTGTGTTTCAAGCAGTGGGCCATTTATGATTGACCCCAGCTTCAGCAAGTGACGGCCTTCGTAAATATTGTGGGCAACCAGCACATTGAGGTTTGCCACAAGGTTGGGCAGATGCTCATCGCTCGGCTCGCCGTAATCTGCGTGATGTTCATCTGCCCAATAAATCCAACCCAAATGCTCTTGAACGTTCGCCGCGGATGGTGGCAGGCTGAACACTGAAGTATCGCCCAGCCATTCGACTTCCGAGACGGCGCGCCAACTGAGCCATGGACCTTTATTGCGCCCAAAATGAACCGGCGCTGGGCTGTATACGTGCTGCCAAGGGCCGAACAGCTGATGGGAGTTGTCGCCAGCGGTATAGGCCAGCGCGGCCCACAGGCTTGGCTTGTGGTAGCTCAGCAGGCTTTGTCCGCCAGAGCCATCATTAGCGCGCAAGAGCCAGCGCGCATGGGCGAGCGCTTTGTCAGAATCAGCTGTGGTAATGGCAATGCCAGAGAAATTTTCCTCGCACAGCTTTGCTGCCTCAGTCGCAAGGCGACTGCCCCACGGCGCGGTGATCCAGAGCGGACCGTCAGCGGCGATCTCAGCGAAGGCGGTTTTGAGGAACAGGCTCTGTGCATCTACCACCGGTTCGCCAACACGATAAAGGCGGCTCATCGCGTCAGGCTGTCGAACCGGGTCAATAATGAAACACACTGTTGATTCAGAGCTTTCTCTCGGTAAATCAACGAACCCATGGCGTGGAGCTTCGAGGAGTGCGCTGAGCGCTTTCACATGCATGTGCAATCCTTACGGCTGCAGGCGCCGTTGCTTTGCTTGCCGCACAACGGCGTTATTCCAGACTCATTCAGACGTTTGGGCAGCGGGACAGGGACTTTCCCCGCCTTATCCGCATCCACAACCTTCATCGGCCCCGGCAACAACGGCGCCGCCGGCGTGCCCACCCCGGGCGAGCCACCAGTATTGACCTTCACCTCAGCGCCGCTGATGGTCACGCCACCCGCATCGACCTTGACGAAGCTGCCGCCAGCCTTGGCGGTCAGTTCCATGGCGCCTTCGACCACGACTCTCTGGCCGGCGTAATAATGGATTTCGTTGCCGGCCTCAACAAACTGCCCAGTCCCCACCTTCACATGCTGCGTCACACCCACTGTCAGGTGATCATCCGCGCGCATTTCGCTGATTCGGTCCAGATGGGTGATCCGGTGTTCTTCGACCTTGAACTCGCTCAACACGTTGGCTTCAACAGTGTCATGCCGTTCGTTGCCGACGCGGATTTTCTGGTCGTGTTCGATGTTTTCGTCCCAGTCGCGCTGGGCGTGGAGGTAGATCTGTTCGGCGCCTTTCTTGTCTTCGATGCGGAATTCGTTGTAGCCCTTGCCGCCCGGGGAGCTGAGGGTTTTGAAGGTGCTGCGGGTCTTGTTGGCGGGCAGGTCGTAGGGGACGACGTTTTCCTTGTGATACAGGCAGCCGGCGACGAGGGGCTGGTCGGGGTCGCCTTCGAGGAAAGTGACGAGGACTTCCATGCCGATGCGCGGGATGGCGATGCCGCCGTAGGCGCTGCCTGCCCAGCCGCTGGCGACGCGCATCCAGCAGGTGGTTTTGTCGTCGGACTGGCCGTCGCGGTCCCAGTGGAATTGGACCTTGATGCGGCCGTACTGGTCGCAGTGGATTTCTTCACCGGCAGGGCCGGTGACGACGGCGGTCTGGCTGCCGAGGACTTTCGGTTTCGGGTGTTCGAGGGCAGGGCGGTAGTGCGCGTCCCACGGGGTGGCGAGGAAGCTGTTGCGGTAGCCCTGGTGGAAATCGCTTTTGTTGTCGGTGACGTCGCTGGTGACGTTTTCACCGAGCACTTGCGGTTGTTTGCCTTCGTGGAAGACTTCCAGCAGCAGCCACAGGTCGTTCCACTCGGCGCGCGGATGTTCGGCGAGTGTGAGGAAATGGCCGCTGGTCAGCGTCGGTTCATCACCTTTGCCTTCGGCGAGTTTGTAGTCGCTGCGATGGCGTTCGAGGGCGCGGGTCGAGAGGAACTTGCCGCGCTCGCGGGTGGTGAAGCGGCCGGGGTAATCGTAGTCTTCCAGATCCGGGGCGAATTCGGATTTGACCGCGCCTTCGGGCAGCAGCTTGGGTTTTTCGAAATCGTAGTCGCGACGGCTGACGCGGGTGGTGCGGGTTTCCAGGCGCAGGTTGAAGCGCTTGATCACCGGTTTCTCCGCAGCCATGCCGGAGTCCTGCTGGTAGCTGACCGGCTTCAGTTTGCGGAACACCGTCTGATCGTCGCCGAACACCAGTTTGTGGCCGCTGCTGCTGTGCTGGAAGTGGAAGTGAATGCCTTCCTCTTCGCACAGACGCTGGATGAAATGCAGGTCGGACTCGTCGTATTGCACGCAATACTCACGCTCCGGGTACTCGGCGCCGAGCTGGAAGCTGTAGGCGTCAGAGAGAATGCCGCGATCTTCCAGCACCTGGGCGATGATTTTCGGCACCGTCAGTTGCTGGAAGATCTGCTGATCATGGTTGTGCTGCAGATACGCCAGTTGCGGCATCAGGCTGATGCTGTAGCGGGTCAGGGTCTTGCCGGAGTCGCCCTGCTCGATGCGATAGACCTGGCCGTGAATCTTGCCTTCTCCGGTGGCGCCGAACGTCAGGCACGCGCGCTTGTGCAGCAGCTCTTCGAGCTTCAGGTCGGGGCGGGCGCTGACCAGTTCGAGGTCGAAACGGAACGGTTCGTTGAGGGCTTCGCGACCGGTGAAGCTGAGGACTTGCAGGTCGGCGTTGGCGTCTTCGATCGAGAGGGTGATGTGGGTTGCATTGGCGTCCAGCATGCCTTGAATTCCGTCCGTTGAATAAGCAGGTGATGGATGTTGCAGGATTAGACGGCCTCATTCAAGGCGCAAATGGCGTAGGTGTGGGGCCTTGATGCCATAGGGAAAACCCTTAGGAGGGCGGTTTGGGTCAGTGAAATCGGGCCTTTCATAGACTTTGATGGTGTTTGAGAGATGGCCATCGCGGGCAAGCCCGCTCCCACAGGTTTCTCGGGTGGACACAAAATCGGCGTTCACTAAGGTCCCGTGGGAGCGGGCTTGCCCGCGAAGGCGTCTTCAGCAACACCGCTACAACCAATGCCAGAACCGGCTCCAGAACCCGCGATTGAGGTCTTCCTTGCAGCCGGCATACTGCTGCGCATACAGATCCGAACGGTTCTGCACCTTGCGCGCGGTCGGCGGTAGCCAGGCTTTGCTCGCGTAGGTCTTGTTGCGGAAGCCGCCCCAACCTTCGTGGTAATTCAGGTACTGGTTATAGGCGTCGTATTTGTACACGCCGTTGGTCGAGGTGGTCTTGTCCATGTACCAGCCGACGAAGTCGATGGCGTCGTCGAAGTCTTCGCGATCGGCCCAGTTGCGGCCGGTGCTTTTCTGGTAGTCGGCCCAGACTTCATCCTTGGCTTGCGCATAACCGGAAGCGGTGGAGACGCGGCCCCAGGGAATTACCCAGAGCAGATATTTGCGCGGCGTCTTGGCGTCGTAGCGGTAGCCGGATTCCTGATACATGATCGCGAAAGGCACCTGGATCGGCACACCCCAGCGTTTCTGCGTGACTTGCGCAGCGTCGTACCAATCGCTTTTCTCGCGGAAGATTGCGCAGATGTCTTCCGGGGAGCGGGGCGGCGAGGTGCCGCAACCGCTCAGCAGGGTGGCCATGGTCAGGAGGGCGAGGATGTGCCTGTGATTCAAGAGCTGTTTTCCGTCGTGCGCAAAAAGGCCGACAGTCTACGCGCTCAGCTCAATTGATGACGATAGGGCAGATCCGGACCGGTTTTGCTGCAGGTCAGTGCGGCGGCTTGTACGGCGAACCTGAGCATGCCGTCGATTTGCTCGCGACTGAGCTGCTGGACGCCTTCGACCGAGTCCAGCGAATGTTCGGTCAGCCAGGTGATCAGCGCCGCCTGGAAGGTGTCGCCGGCGCCTACCGTATCGGCGATCTGAATCTGATTGGCCGGCACCGACCACGAGCCATGCGCGCGACTGAACACCGTTGCGCCGTCGCCTCCGCGCGTCAGGAAGACGATCTGGCAGCGATGCTCGAGCCAGCTTTCAATAACATGCTGCGGATCTTGCTCGGGATAGAGCAGGCTCAGATCCTCGTCGCTGACTTTGATCAGATCGGCCAGTTGAACCAGCGTGGCGATGCGCTCGCGCCATAGCTCGATGTTCGGCTCGGGATTGAGGCGCACGTTGGGATCGAGGCTGATCAGGCGTTTGCCGCTTTCGCGCTGAACCAGCTTAAGCAAGGTGTCGCCGATCGGCTGTACCACCAGCGAAAACGAGCCGATGTGCAGGCCGCGCACCTCGTCGCCGAGCGTCGGCAGATGTGCCTCGCTCAGTTGCCGGTCGGCGCAGCCTTCGCCACGGAAGCTGTAATGCGGCGAGCCATTGGCGCCTACCGCGACCATTGCCAGGGTGGTCGGCGCGGCGAAATCCACCAGATAGTCCGGGCGCACACCTTCGTCCTGCAGGACTTGCTGCAAACGGCGGCCGAGGTAGTCGGTGGACAGGCCGCCGAAGAGCGCCGAGTCCACGCCCAAGCGGCGCAGACCGACGGCGACGTTGAACGGCGAGCCGCCGGCAATCGCCTTGAAATTGACTTTCGAGGCCAGACCACTGGCATCGTTTTCGCTGAAGAAATCAAACAGGGCTTCGCCACACACCAGGTACATAGTTGTTTGCTCGTTATAGGGTTGCGACATGCTGTTGATAGCGTTCGTAGGCCTGCTGGAACGCCGCGACATTGGCGGCGATCGGCAGGGTTTCGCTGCCCGCGTCGAGTTTCACGCAGCGCTCGCACAGCTCGGCCAAGGACACATCATCGCCGTGAGAGCGCGACGCGCACCACGCCGCTTGAATCGCCGCACCCAGTGCGGCGGCTTCGCTTTGTTCGGTGCAGATCACCGGAGCGTTCATGATATCGGCGACGATCTGCCGCCACACCGCGCTCTTCGAGCCGCCGCCGATCAGGCAAATGCGCCGGCTTTGTAAACCATTCTGGCGGAGTAAATCCAGCCCGTAGCGCAAACCGAAGGTGGTGCCTTCGACAGCGGCGCGGCACAGATTGGCCTGGGTCAGGTTGTCCATGGTCAGGCCATGCAGGCTGCCGGTGGCGTGGGGCAGGGCGGGGACGCGCTCACCGTTGAGGAACGGCAACATGCTCACACCTTCGGCGCCGATGGGCGATTGCGCGACCAATTCGTTGAAGGTCGGCAGGTCGAGCTTGAACAGTTCCCGAATCGCACCGGTGGCGTTGGTCAAGTTCATGGTGCAGATCAACGGCAGCCAGCCGCCGCTGGAGGAACAGAACGTGGCAACCGAGGCATCGGCGCTGACGCTCGGCTCCTCCGAATAGGCGTAGACCGTGCCGGACGAACCGAGGCTCATGGTGATCGCGCCGGGCTGGATATTGCCGGTACCGATGGCGCCCATCATGTTGTCGCCACCGCCGCTGGAAACCACCGCGTTGGGGTTGATGCCGAGTTGCTCGGCGATTGCCGGGAGGAGAGTGCCGACGGCGGCGTGCGCGTCGATCAGCTCCGGCAGCGCGGCTTGCAAACGGCCGCTGGCATCGATGTCGCGCAGGATCTGTACATCCCACTGCCGCGTGCGCACATTGAAATAGCCGGTGCCGGACGCATCGCCGTATTCGCTGCAGGCGCGACCGGTGAGCCAGTAGTTGAGGTAGTCGTGAGGCAACAGAATCCGGGCGATGCGTGAGAACACGTCGGGATGCTGCTCTTTGGTCCAGAGCAGTTTCGACACCGTGTAGCCCGGCGCAATGACCACGCCGAGGCGTTCCAGCGAACCTTTCTCGCCGCCCATTTGCGCGAGCAAGCGCTCGTTTTCCGGCGTGGTTTCGGTGTCGCACCAGAGTTTGGCCGGACGCAGCACTGCGCCTTGCTCATCGAGCAGGACCAAGCCGTGTTGCTGGCCGGAGACGCCGACACCGAGGATCGCCTGGCCGTCGACGTTGGCCACTTGCAAGGCCTGGCGGGTGGCGCTGACGAACGCGTCGAGCCACTGTTGAACGTCTTGTTCGCGGCGGCCGTTGGCGCCGCTGATCATCGTGTGCGGCGCTGCGCCCAGACCGAGCACCTGGCCGCTGCCGGCGTCGAGGATGATCGCTTTGGTGCCTTGGGTGCCGCAGTCGATACCCAGGAAGAGCTTTGTTGTTGTCATGTATGGGCCTGTCAGATTGCGCTGAAGATCAAGAGCTACCCCCTCACCCCAGCCCTCTCCCCCACGGGGGCGAGGGGGAAAGGGAGCAGATTTTCATGCCTTTCACACTCTGTATTCGACTCGGAATTTCAGGTCGATGAATAACGGAAGAACCACGCGGTCGGTTCCCTCTCCCTCCGGGAGAGGGCTAGGGTGAGGGGCTTTTCAGCCGAGCACCCGTTCCAGAGTCCGCGAAACCCCAACCTCGCGCAAACTCTGGCAGCACCACTCGAACGCTGCAACAAACTCCGCCGACTTCGGTATCGCCGTGCCGAAAATCTCTTCCACGCCCAACAGGCGTTCGGTGATCAACTCATCGTCCGCCACCAATCCCTGGCAGAAAGCCGCTCGCGGATCCGGAATCGAATACGTATCGCCATTCTCATCCACGCCCTTCAAATACAGCGCCCACGCCGCCACGACTAGCGCTGCACGCTTGGTCTCGCGGCCATCGGCGATCAGCCGATTGATCGTCGGCACGGTGAACTTGGGAAACTTCGATGAGCCATCCGAACACACGCGCTCCAGTTGATCGGCAATCGCCTGATTGGAGAACCGCGCGACCAGCGTGTCCTTGTATTCGCTCAGATCAATGCCCGGCACCGGCGCCAGCTGCGGCGTGACATCCAGATCCATATAAGCGCGCATGTAACGCACGAACAGCGGATCGTTCATGGTCTCGTGGACGAAGCGATAACCCTTGAGAAAGCCCAGATACGTCAGCGCCAGGTGACTGCCGTTGAGCAGTTTGATTTTCATCTCTTCGTACGGCGACACATCGTCGGTGAACTGCACGCCGACCTTTTCCCACGCCGGGCGGCCGTTGACGAATTTATCCTCCAGCACCCACTGCACAAACGGTTCGCAGACCACCGGCCAGGCATCGTCGACGCCGTGTTTGTCGGCCAGTTGCAGGCGATGCGCGGTGCTGGTCATCGGCGTGATGCGGTCGACCATGGCGTTGGGGAAGCTGACGTTCTGGTCGATCCAATCGCGCAATTGCGGATCACGCAGCGAGGCGAACGCCAGCAGCGCCTTGCGCGCGACGGCGCCGTTGTGCGGCAGGTTATCGCAGGACATCACGGTAAATGCCGGAACACCCGCCGCACGGCGTTTGGCCAATGCGGCGCAGAGGAAACCGAACACGGTGCCCGGCGCCTCGGGATGGGCGAGGTCGTGTTGAATCTGCGGCAGATGCGCCATGAATTCGCCGCTGCTGTCGTCGATGCAGTAACCGCCCTCGGTGATGGTCAGCGAAACGATGCGGATCTGCGGTTCGGCGAGTTTGTCGATCAGCGTTTGCGCGCCATCTTCGGCCAGCAGCATGTCGCGGATCGCGCCGATGACGCGCACTTCGGTGTCATCGCTGTCGCCCAGTTCGAAGAGGGTGAACAGGTAATCCTGCTCGCGCAGATCATCGCGAGCGCGGCGATCTTCCGGGCGCAGGCCGACGCCGCAGATTGCCCAGTCCAGCGCTTCGCCAGTGTTCATCAAGGCATCGGTGTAATACGCCTGGTGCGCGCGGTGGAAACCGCCGACGCCGATGTGGGCGATGCCCTGGCGTGTGTCGCTCAGGTTGTAGCCCGGCAGTTGCACTTCGGCGGCGAGGCGGTTGAGGTTCTGTTGGTTGAGTTTCATCGGATAGTCTCGAAATCAGGCGGCAGCGCGCAGTGGGCGAGTCAGCGCCACACCTTCAGCGTCGAACAGGTGGCAGTGAGTCGGGTCCAGACGCAGGCTCAATTGCTCGCCGTAACGGCTGGCCAGATCGCCGCGCACGCGCATGGTCAGGGCTTCACTGGCGCTGGTAGTGACGTGGCAGAAGGTGTCGCTGCCAAGGCGTTCGCTGACATCGGCAGTCACCTGCAGCGTGCAGTCGCCAGGTTGCGCCAGCTCCAGGTGTTCAGGGCGAATACCCAGCGTGACTGCGCTGCCGACACTGAGGCTGGCGGCGTTGAACGGCAGGGTGATGCGCGTGCCGGCGTCCAGCGAAACTTCGCAGCTGGCGCCGTCGATGCGGGCAATCTTGCCTTTGAGGAAACCCATTTTCGGCGTGCCGAGGAAGCCTGCGACAAACAGGTTGGCCGGGTTGTGATACAGGTCCAGCGGCGAGCCGACCTGCTCGATCCTGCCGCCATTGAGCACCACGACTTTATCGGCCATGGTCATCGCTTCGACCTGATCGTGGGTCACGTAGATCATCGTCGCTTGCAGGTCTTTGTGCAGGCGCAGCAGCTCCAGACGCATCTGCACGCGCAACGCCGCGTCGAGGTTGGACAGCGGTTCATCGAAGAGGAAAATCTTCGGGTTGCGCACGATGGCACGGCCGATCGCCACGCGCTGGCGCTGGCCGCCGGAGAGCTGTTTCGGTTTGCGCTCGAGCATCGGTCCGAGCTCGAGAATCCGCGCCGCTTCGCCAACCTTGCGCTCGACCTCGGCTTTCGGCACGCCGGCCAGATCGAGGGCGAACGACATGTTCTTTTTTACAGTCATGTGCGGGTACAGCGCGTAGGTCTGGAACACCATCGCCAGATCGCGCTTGGCCGGGCTGACTTCAGTGATGTCGCGGCCATCGAGTTCGATGGTGCCACCGCTGACCTCTTCCAGCCCGGCGATCAGGCGCAGCAGGGTGGATTTGCCGCAGCCCGACGGGCCGACGAAGACCACGAATTCCTTGTCGTTCACTTCCAGGTCAATGCCCTTGATGATGGAAAAGCCTTCGAAGCCTTTTTGCAGATTCTTGATTTTCAGGTTGGCCATGAGATGGGCCTCCGCATTGTTGTTATTCGATTGAGCTGGATAAGCTCTTTTGTGGGAGCGAGCTTGCTCGCGAAGGGGCCGTGTCAGTCACCATCATTGTTGGATGACACTCCGCTTTCGCGAGCAAGCTCGCTCCCACAGTGAATCGCATTAGATTGAGAGGCTTCATTTCACGGCACCGAACGAGAGCCCGCGTACCAGTTGCTTCTGGCTGATCCAGCCAAAGATCAGAATCGGCGCACAGGCCAGGGTCGAGACGGCCGACAACTTGGCCCAGAACAATCCTTCGGGACTTGAATACGAGGCGATCAACGCGGTCAGTGGTGCGGCATTCGATGAGGTCAGGTTCAGCGACCAGAACGCCTCGTTCCAGCACAGGATCAGCGACAGCAGCACGGTCGAGGCGAGGCCGCCCTTGGCGATCGGCAGCAGCACGCGGACCATCTCCTGCCACAGCGTCGCACCGTCGAGGCGGGCGGCTTCGAGGATGTCTTTGGGGATGTCCTTGAAGTAGGTGTAAACCATCCAGACCACGATCGGCAGGTTGATCAGCGTGTAGATCACGATCAGCGCGATGCGCGTGTCGAGCAGGCCGAAACTCTTGGCCAGCAGGTAGATCGGCATCAGCACGCCCACCGGCGGCAGCATCTTGGTCGAGAGCATCCACAGCAGCGTGCCTTTGGTGCGCTGGGTTTCATAGAACGCCATCGAGTAGGCCGCCGGCACCGCGATCAACAGGCACAGGGCGGTGGCGCTGAAGGAGATCACCACCGAGTTCCAGGCGAAGCTGAAGTAATCGCTGCGCTCGTTGATGTGCAGGTAGTTCTCCAGCGTTGGCGTGAAGATGAACTGCGGCGGCGTGGCGAAGGCGTCGATTTCGCTCTTGAAACTGGTCATCACCATCCAGAAGATCGGGAAGAAAATCACGATCGCGATGGCCCAGGCCAGGGTGCCGAGCAGCAGGCTTTGCAGGCGGCGGGATTGTTGGAGGGTCATGGCAGGCCTCACGCTTTGTCAGTCAGGTTTTTGCCGATCATCCGCACCAGAATGATCGCGGCGATGTTGGCGATGACCACGGCAATCAAACCGCCGGCCGAAGCCATGCCGACATCGAACTGCACCAGCGCCTGGTTGTAGATCAGGTAGGCGAGGTTGGTCGAGGCGTAGCCGGGGCCACCGTTGGTGGTGGTGAAGATTTCGGCGAACACCGAGAGCAGGAAGATCGTTTCAATCATCACCACCACAGCAATCGGCCGCGCCAGGTGCGGCAGGGTCAGGTGCCAGAAAATCGCGATCGGGCCGGCACCGTCCAGGCGTGCAGCTTCTTTCTGTTCCTGATCCAGCGATTGCATCGCTGTCATCAGAATCAGGATTGCGAAGGGCAGCCATTGCCACGAAACAATGATGATGATCGACAGCAGCGGATAGTGCGCCAGCCAGTCCACTGGTTGCGCACCGAACAGCTTCCAGATGTAGGCGAGGATCCCCGAGACCGGGTGGAAAATCAGGTTCTTCCAGATCAACGCGCCGACGGTGGGCATGATGAAAAACGGCGAGATCAGCATCACCCGCACCAGACCGCGCCCAAGGAATTCGCTGGCCTCCAGCAACGCGCTGATCAATACACCGAAGACCACGCTGATCAGCAGCACACTGCCAACGAGCAACAACGTATTGGTCGCGCCGGGCATGAAACCCGAATCGGTGAGGAAATAGGTGAAGTTCTCCAACCCCACAAACTCGTTTTCACCGGGGTAGAGCAGGTTGTAGCGGATCATCGAAAAGTACAGGGTCATGCCCAGCGGCACGATCATCCACAGCAGCAACAGCGCCACCGAAGGGCTGACCAGAAACCAGCCGGGATTGCGCACGCGCAGCTTGCGCTGGGGTGGCGACAGGTCGATGTGGGCTTTGGCAGTTGAAGTATTCATGGCATTCACAACCGAGTCATACAGACCTATGGAGATCCCCATGTGGGAGCGAGCCTGCTCGCGAAAGCGCCGGATCAGTGTCATGTGTGTTGGCTGACACGACGCCTTCGCGAGCAGGCTCGCTCCCACAGAGGCAGGAGCAAGTCGTTCAGCGCTTACTTGGGATAACCCGCGCGCTTCATCTCCCGTTCCGTAGTCTGCTGCGCCGCCGCCAGCGCCTGATCCACCGTGGTCTGGCCGATCAGCGCAGCCGAGAACAGCTTGCCGACCTGGGTGCCCACTGCCTGGAATTCGGGGATGGTCACCAATTGAATGCCGATGTACGGCACCGGTTTCAGCGTCGGTTTGCTTGGGTCAGCGGCTTTCAGCGATTCCAGCGTCACCTTGGCAAACGGCGCAGCGCTCATGTACGCATCGCTGTAGGTCGAAGCGCGGGTGCCCGGTGGCACGTTGGCGATGCCATCGGTCTTGGCAACCAGTTCGCCGTACTCTTTGGACGTGGCCCAGGCGCTGAAGGTTTTTGCTGCGTCCTTGGCCTTGGAACTGGTCGGAATCGCCAGCGCCCACGAATACAACCACGCCGAGCCTTTATCCGTGACCTGATGCGGAGCGAAGGTGAAACCGACGCTATCGGCGACCTTGCTCTGGGTCTTGTCGGTGACGAACGAGCCGGCGACGCTGGCGTCGACCCAGATCGCGCATTTGCCGCTGTTGAACAGGGCGAGGTTTTCGTTGAAACCGTTGCTCGACGCGCCCGGCGGGCCGGATTTCTTCATGGTGTTGACGTAGAAATTCAGCGCGTTTTTCCATTCCGGGCCGCTGAATTCCGGTTTCCACTGCTCATCGAACCAGCGCGCGCCATAAGCATTGGCGACCGTGGTGACCAGCGCCATGTTCTCGCCCCAACCGGCCTTGCCGCGCAGGCAGATGCCGTACTGCTCTTTGTCTTTCTGGGTGAGCTTTTCCGCAAACCCGGCGATCTCTTCCCAGGTCGGACGCTCCGGCATGGTCAGCCCGGCTGCCTTGAACAGGTCGGTGCGGTAATAGGTGATCGAACTCTCCGCGTAAAACGGCAGCGCATACAGCGAACCCTTCACCGACAGGCCTTCGCGCACCGACGGAAAGACATCGTCGAGGGCGTAACTGGCCGGCAGGTCCTTCATCGGCTCCAGCCAACCCTTGCCGCCCCAGAGTGCGGCTTCGTACATGCCGATGGTCAATACGTCGAACTGGCCACCCTGTGTGGCGATGTCGGTGGTCAGGCGCTGACGCAGGACGTTTTCTTCCAGCACCACCCAATTGAGCTTGATGTCCGGATGCTCGCTCTCGAAGGTTTTCGAGAGTTTTTGCATGCGGATCATGTCGCTGTTGTTGACGGTGGCGATGGTCAGGGTCTGGGCGCCAAGGCTGACGCTGCTGAGGGTCATGCAGGTGAGAGCGAGCAGAGCTTTTGCAGTGGGTTGCATCGTGCACTCCTTTTCTGACACCCAACGGGGCAGAAGGACAGTTATTGTTTTTGTGTCTTCCGAATGCAGGAAGAATCTGCGCTGATTACAGCCTTCCACGGCGGGGCTGACAAATCATCCCTAGCACTTTTGTTGATACTTTTTTGCACTGGGGTTTGGTGGGGGGAACGCAGGGAAGGGGTTTTGCGCGAGGTGCGGTTAACGAATGCGTACAGATTTCGCCAGCCGGGGCACGGTTTTTTGTGGGAGCGAGCCTGCTCGCGAAGATGGTGTGTCAGCACAGGACTTTTCACTGACAGACCGCTTTCGCGAGCAGGCTCGCTCCCACAGGTGGCGTGTCGTCAGAGATGGTTCTGTTCAGTCAGCCGCTGCACTGCCAGCCGTCGATAGTGCGACGGCGTCATGCCCTTGAGTTGCTGAAAGCGTCGATTGAAGTTGGAAATATTGTTGAAGCCCGACTCGAAGCACACCTCGGTCACCGGTTTGTCGCCGTCGGCCAGCAGTTCACAGGATTTGCTGATGCGCAGGCGATTGACGAATTCGATGAAGTTGCGCCCGGTGGCCTGTTTGAATACCCGGCTGAAGTAAGTTGGCGTCATGCCCAGGTGCTCGGCCACTTCCTCCAGTGAAATGTCCCGGGCGTAATGGCTGAAGATGTAATCGACCGCGCGGTTGGTGCGGTCGATGTTGTGTTCGTCGGCCAATTGCGGGGTGGTGGCACCGGACAACAACTGGTAATCCTCACTCGCAGCGAGCAATTCCATCAGGATGAAAAAATGCCCGAGGCGGGTGATGCCGGTGCTGTCGGCGATCCGCTGCATGAGTGTCATGGCCTGACGGATCGTGCGCTTGCAGCGAAATTCGATGCCGTACTGCGCGCGCTCAAGCAGTGGCGCCAGGGATTTCAGCTCAGCGAACACCTGGTGCCCGCTCTCGAACAATTCGTCGGTGAAGTTGACCAGCATGTCGCGCTTCTCCACCACTTCATCTTCAGCGACCTGGCTGATCCAGTTGTGCGGCAGGTTGGGACCGGTCAGAAACAGGGTTTCCGGATAGAAGTTGCCGATGTAATCGCCGATGAACACTTTGCCGGAACTGGCAACGATCAGGTGCAGTTCGTATTCCTTGTGGAAATGCCAGCGCACCAGCGGGCAGGGGAAGCCGTGCTGGCGGTAGATGATGGACAAGCCGTTATGGTCGTCCATCAACTCGTAGGAAGGGTCGGTCACGCGAGCGTTTCGGGTCATGACAAGGCACTTTTTATTATCGCTGCGCGATCATGCCTCGTTTTTTGCCATTTGTGCCACTTCCGACCGGCCGTCCGTGGTAACCGCTCAGTTGAGCTTGTCGCGGGCCTTTTGCAAGTTGGCCATTTGGCAGAAACGCACGATGTTCGAATTCTTGATGAAGTCGAAATTGATGATGTTGCACTTGCGCGCCCAATCGGATTTTTCCGGGTCGAACCACTCGTCAAGACTGTCGAGGATTCGCTGCGGGCCGCCGAGTGTGTAACTGGTTGCCGACAGCGACCACGGGCGGCGCGTACTGACAGGTGTGCTCAGTACGTTGTCTATATAGCCATAGAGATCCGAGGTGCTGACCTGTGATTTGCCGATCCACTTGTGATTGATCTGGCTATAAAAGCGGAAGTCCAGGGTTTCCCAGGTCATCGGCGCAGCTACCATAATGCGCTGCAATGGATCGATGGCTTTGAGTTGGCCAATTGTCAGATGCAGATTTTCGGTGGGAATGATCCGTTCCCCAAGGTGCTCCAGCAAAGCTGTTCTGAATTCCTCATGGTTGAATGGATCTGTAGCGTTGGAAAGTTCATGAAAGTCCAGAACGATAAACTCGTTCGGGCTTCTTTCATAAAACCCCTTGAGGTCTCTGATCAGGTCTTCAAGCGTTCGCGAAGAGTTGAAGCCATTGTGCTGGAAACGGAATCTCGCCAGTTGTTTCGCCTTGCTGTTGTAAACAAGGCGTACATCAAGTGCGCGAGCGCCGCGATTCAACTGCGAATAAAACGAAACGTCCTGGCAGGCAAGCCAGTTTTTCCCGGGAATCAGGGCGTAAGACGCTTCCCAGTCACAGCCGGCGTTATGCGCGCCGGGCAGGGTCATTTCGAATAACGAAAGATTATCGATTTGTGGTAAATCAGCCATCCATTGATGGGTTGGTATATCGTCGAAGTTTTCCATGTTGCATATCCTGCGAAGTGGTTGATTAGTTGCGCGCAGGATGTTTATAAGCATGTTCGCGTTATTGCGAAAGTTCGCTTTTAATGCAAGTCATGTAATTGATGTAATCAACGCTCTGTTGGATTTAACTGGTTTTTCGCTTCGATCCATTGAGCCATGTATTGAGTGCTTTTGAGTGTGTGATGTCGCAGCATGGCGCCGGTGAAGTTGTCGTTTCTAAGTTGTGCCAAGTGTTGTCGGCAATCAGCTATCCGGTTGATCAGACGCGGGCCATGTACGCTGCGCTGATAACGCTGCTGCAAAAGTGCCGAAGACTGAATCTGCGCTTGCTTCCAGCGCGCTGGATCTTCGTACATTTGCACGGCCTGTTCGGCGAAGGTATTTGCGTCCAGGGCAACCGCTCCCGGCCAAGGAGCATCGCCGTGCATGGCTTCGGCGCCGATCGGTGTGGTCACGCTTGGCGTGCCACAGAGCATGGCATCGACCAGTTTGCCCTTGATTCCCGCGCCAAAGCGCAATGGCGCGAGGCAGACTCGTGCTGCGGACATCACTTCAAGCGCATCTTCGGCCCAGTCCATGATGTGAAAGCCTTGGGCCGGGTTGTGCAATGCGGTGGCTTTGGGCGGCGTATAGGCGCCATAGATATGCAGTTGCGCGCGAGGCAAGCGCGCGCGGATCAGCGGCCAGAGCGTGGTCTTCATCCAGAGCACGGCATCCCAGTTTGGCGCGTGACGGAAGTTGCCAATGCTGAGGAAATGCGCGCGCTCTTCGAAACCTGGCGCGGTGGTGTCCGGAAGATCAATCATCAACGGACACCAATGCAGGATTTGCCGAGGCAGGCCGAATTCCTCCACCAGCAGGTCGATCTCGACTTCGGAAATCATCAGGTTCAAATCACACCGGTACAGCGCAGCGATTTCCCGTTTGGCCAGATCGGTGCTCGCCATCAGCTGGAATTCTTCGTGCAATGCCGGTGCGAACAGTTCGGTGAAATCAGTCTGCTCGTCGTCGCTTTTCAGCCGGTCTTTCAGACGCTGATGACGCGCATGCCGCAGGCTTTGCAGGTCGGAGGTTTCCAGGATGCGCAGTGCGTCCGGGCAGTGTTTCTCCACCCGCCAGCCAAACTGTTCTTCCATCATGAACTGATCGAACAGCACGATATCCGGCGCCAACCCGCTGATGAACGTATCAAAGCTGCTGTTGTTGAGTTCGATCGGCACTTCGCGAATGCCCAGTGACGTCAGGTCAGCCTTGTGTTCCCCCGGGCCGGCCGGGCTGCTGAACGTGATGTCCCAGCCTTGCTCGAGGAACGCTTCAAGAATCTGCATGACATGCCCGCTGGCCGCCGAAGAGCGGGGCTCGGGCCAGACGTAGCCGATGACCAGGACTTTGGTGGGAACGGAGTGGGACATCACTGGATTCTCGGCGCATAAAAAAGGGCGCAATTAAACCACAGTGATGTGTGCTCATCGCCAGTTCAGGTTGATCACGATTGCTCGGGTTCCAGCCAATGCTGGTAGATCCGCAGGACTATTCCAGTATGGATTTGACCTTGTCGCGTAACTGGTCAATCGAAAACGGTTTGCCGATGACATGCATGTCGCCGGGTACTTCGATAGTCTCGGCATAACCGCTGGCAAACAGGATGGGCAGAGCAGGGCGCAGCTGACGGGCCCTTTGAGAGAGTTCGCGACCGTCCATGCCAGGCAGGCCGTGGTCGGTCATCATCAAATCGATGGCTTTGCCAGGATCCGCAAGGATTTCGAGTGCCGCGTTGCCGTCATCAGCCTCCAATACCGTGTATTCCAGCTCCTCCAGCACATCCACGATGAGCATGCGCACGATGTCGTCATCTTCTACGACAAGGATAGTGGAGGCATTGGCAGACATGGCAGGACTCTCAAAAATTGAAATCGGGGGATACCGGGCAAGCGAATTTTGCCGGACTCTTGCATGAGTAAGTGGCGCATAGCCACAAGTTCCCGAGCTGATACAAAAAAGAACAGGTCAGTGCGGTGCGGCAAGGATAACCGTTGGCGTCGTCCAATGCGCAGGCGTGTGTAGGAAAATGCCATCATTTGTGTGAGAAAAATGGATCCATGGCGGGGTTTTGGGGCAAACTCTCGGGTTTTCAACAGTTCGACAAGGCTGCCCCATGTCCTCTCCGTCCTCGGTTGATGAACAACGGTTCCGCAAACTTCTGAGTCGCAACGTCAGCCTGCCGCTGGGCGTCGGCGTGCTCAGCGCCGTGTTCTTCGTCTCGCTGATCACTTATTTGCTGTCGGTCATCCAATGGGTCGAGCACACCGACCGGGTGATCAATAACGCCAATGAAGCGGTGAAGCTCACCGTTGATCTGGAAACCGGCATGCGCGGCTATCTGCTCAGCGGTGACGAGCACTTTCTCGACCCGTATGAGATCGCCAAGCCGCGCATTGATGTTGCCCTCAATACGTTGCTGGAGCTGACCGCCGATAATCCGGTGCAGACCGATCGCTTGCGCCGTTTGCAAGCCTTGCAGGTGGAGTGG
The DNA here is from genome assembly GCF_040310465.1 of Pseudomonas sp. H26/SER47-MNA-CIBAN-0231. NCBI lineage: Bacteria > Pseudomonadati > Pseudomonadota > Gammaproteobacteria > Pseudomonadales > Pseudomonadaceae > Pseudomonas > Pseudomonas sp. H26/SER47-MNA-CIBAN-0231. The sequence goes on from NZ_JBEOPW010000001.1 coordinate 598,575, forward strand.
GCCAATTACGCGCAGTCTATGATCGATCTGCAGCGCAGCAGTGGCGACTATCGCGGTGCGGTCAAGGCCGGGCGGGGCAAGCGCCTGACCGATGAAATCCGCAAGCAATTCGAGGACGTCATCGAGACCGAGCAGGTGCTGCGCGCCACGCGCAACGAGGATGTGCGCCGCACGACGATCTGGAGCATCACCCTTTACCTGATCTTCATCGTCGGGATCAGCGGTTTGCTGGCCTACATCGGCCGCCGTGATCTGCTCAACCTGTCGACCAATTACAGCGCCAACCTCGCCGCCCAACTGGCCAGCGCCGAACGCCTCGAGAAACAGGCGTGGCTGCGCAACGGCCAGACACAATTGGCCGAGCAGGTGCTGGGGCAACTGACGCTGAACCTGCTGGGGCGCAACATTCTGCAATTCTGCGCGCAATACCTCGGCACTGCCGTCGCCGCGCTTTATGTGCGCGAAGAACATGGCGGCCTCAAGCGCGTGGCGACTTATGGTTTCTCCCGCGAGCAGGAAGAGCTGAACCAGACGATTTACAGCGGCGAAGGCATCGTCGGCCAAGTCGCAGAACAAGCACGCCTGATCCGTCTCGACGCGGTCCCGGACGACTATTTCAAAGTCAGCTCTGGTCTCGGTGCAGGCCTGCCGCACAGTGTGCTGGTGGTGCCGACCAGCGATGATGATCGGGTCAACGGTGTGATCGAACTGGGCTTCCTGCGTCCGCTGTCCGAGCGCGATATCGAACTGCTGGAACTGATTGCTGGCAACATCGGCACCTCGATCGAAGCGGCGCGTTACCGTCAGCGCTTGCAGGAAGTGCTCGCCGAAACCCAGCAGCTCAATGAAGAGCTGCAAGTGCAGCAGGAAGAACTGAAGACTGCCAACGAAGAGCTGGAAGAACAGTCGCGGATTCTCAAGGAATCCCAGGCGCATCTGGAAACCCAGCAAGTGGAGCTGGAGCAGACCAACGAGCAGCTCGCCGAGCAGCGCGATGCGATGGACAAGAAAAACACCGAGCTGAATCATGCGCAGATCCAGCTTGAAGAGCGTGCCGAAGAGCTGCAACGTTCGAGCAAGTACAAGTCCGAATTCCTCGCCAACATGTCCCACGAACTGCGCACGCCGCTCAACAGTTCGCTGATTCTGGCCAAGCTGCTGGCGGAGAACCCGCAGCAGAATCTGTCGGCGGAACAGGTCAAGTTTGCCGAATCGATCTATTCGGCCGGCAACGATCTGCTCAACCTGATCAACGACATCCTCGACATTTCCAAGGTCGAGGCCGGCAAGCTTGAAGTGATTGCCGAAAACACCCGCGTCGATCGTCTGGTCGACGGCTTGCGCTCGATGTTCGAACCCTTGGCGGCGGACAAGAAACTGGCCTTCAGCGTCGAGGTTCAGCCGGACGCACCGGGCTTGCTGTTCACCGACCGTCAGCGTCTGGAGCAGGTCATCAAGAACCTGCTGTCCAACGCGATCAAGTTCACCGAGCACGGCGCCGTGAGCCTGACCATCACCGCGCAGCCGAATGATCACATCGCCTTCAGCGTCAAGGATTCCGGGATCGGTATCGCTGCCGATCAGCAAGAAAGTATCTTCGAGGCGTTCCGTCAGGCGGATGGCACCACCAATCGCAAGTACGGCGGCACCGGTCTGGGCCTGTCGATCTCGCGGGATCTGGCGACGTTGCTGGGCGGTTCGATCAGCGTCGACAGCGTGCCGGGGCAGGGCAGTACGTTTACGCTAGTGTTGCCGCGTCAGTATCACGAATTCGGTGAAACGCCGGCCGCGCCGCTGACCTTCCACCCGGCACCTGTGACGCCTGCGCCAGTTGCTGTTGCGGCTCCGCTCGCATCGGCGATTCCAGCGGTTATCCCGCGCTTTGCCGACGATCGCGACAAGGCACCGTTCGCCACCCGCTGCATTCTGGTGGTGGAGGACGAACCGAACTTCGCCCGTATCCTCTATGACCTGGCCCATGAGTTGGGCTACATGTGTCTGGTCGCCCACGGCGCTGACGAAGGTTACGACCTGGCGCGCGAATTCGTTCCGGATGCGATCCTGCTCGACATGCGCCTGCCGGATCATTCCGGTCTGACCGTGCTGCAACGCCTGAAAGAACGCGCCGAAACCCGGCACATTCCAGTGCACGTGATTTCCGTGGAAGACCGCGTCGAAGCGGCCATGCACATGGGCGCGATCGGCTACGCAGTGAAGCCGACCACCCGCGAAGAGCTCAAGGATGTGTTCGCCCGTCTCGAGGCCAAGCTGACGCAGAAGGTCAAACGCGTGCTGCTGGTCGAAGACGACGATCTGCAACGCGAAAGCATCGCGCGGCTGATTGGCGACGAAGACATCGAAATCACTGCGGTCGGCCTGGCCCAGGACGCACTGGAACTGCTGCGCACGACCATCTACGACTGCATGGTCATCGACCTCAAGCTGCCGGACATGCTCGGCAACGATCTGCTCAAGCGCATGTCCACCGAGGACATCTGCTCGTTCCCGCCGGTCATCGTTTACACCGGACGCAATCTGACCCGCGATGAAGAGGCCGAACTGCGCAAGTATTCGCGCTCGATCATCATCAAGGGCGCGCGCTCGCCGGAGCGGTTGCTCGACGAGGTCACACTCTTTCTGCACAAAGTCGAATCGCAGCTGTCCCATGAACGGCAGAAGATGCTCAAGACCGCGCGCAGCCGCGACAAGGTCTTTGAAGGTCGCAAAGTGCTGCTGGTGGACGACGATGTGCGCAACATCTTCGCCCTGACCAGCGCGCTGGAACACAAAGGCGCAGTCGTGGTGATCGGCCGTAATGGCCGCGAAGCGATTGAGAAACTTCATGAAGTCGAGGACATCGACCTGGTGCTGATGGACGTGATGATGCCGGAAATGGATGGCTTCGAAGCCACCATGGAAATCCGCAAGGATCCGCGCTGGCGCAAGCTGCCGATCATCGCGGTGACGGCCAAGGCCATGAAGGACGATCAGGAGCGCTGCCTGCAAGCGGGCGCCAACGATTACCTGGCCAAGCCCATCGACCTTGATCGTCTGTTCTCGCTGATACGTGTGTGGTTACCGAAAATGGAACGCATCTAGTGGAACGCAGCAGTTCAGCCGAGCGCAACAGCGAAATCGAATTACGCTTGTTGATCGAGGCGATTTACCTGAAATACAGCTATGACTTTCGCGACTACTCCGGCGCTTCGATCAAGCGCCGGGTGCAACACGCGCTGAGTCAGTTCGAGTGCGCAACCATCTCGGCCCTGCAAGAAAAAGTCCTGCACGACCCGACGGCGTTCATGCAACTGCTGCAACTGCTGACGATCCCGGTCAGCGAGATGTTCCGCGATCCGTCGCATTTCCTGGCGATCCGCAACGAAGTGGTGCCGCTGCTGCGCACCTATCCGTCGCTGAAGATCTGGATTGCCGGCTGCAGCACGGGCGAGGAGGTCTATTCGATGGCGATTCTGCTGCGCGAGGAAGGCCTGCTCGACCGCACGATCATCTACGCCACCGACATTAACCCGCGCTCGCTGGAGAAGGCCAAGCAAGGGATTTTCTCCATGGAAAACGTCCGCGCCTACACTGCCAACTATCAGCAGGCCGGCGGTCAGCGTTCGTTTGCCGATTACTACACCGCAGCCTACGGCTACGCGATTTTCGACAAGAGCCTGTGCGAGAACGTGACGTTCGCCGACCACAGCCTGGCCACCGACAGCGTGTTCTCCGAAACCCAGTTGATTTCCTGCCGCAACGTGCTGATCTATTTCAACAAGAAGTTGCAGGACCGGGCGTTCGGGCTGTTCCATGAATCGTTGTCGCATCGCGGCTTTCTGGTGCTGGGCAGCAAGGAAACCCTGGATTTTTCCAATTACTCGAACCAGTTCGAGGCGTTGGTCAAACAAGAACGGATCTACCGCAAATCATGAACGACACCCCGAGCCTGCCTCGCATCGAGGCCGTCGTGATCGGCGCCTCCGCAGGCGGTGTCGAGGCGTTGCTGACCTTGCTCGGGCCATTACGCAAAGGCTATGTGCTGCCGATCATCATCGTTCTGCATCTGCCGGAAGAACGCCGCAGTCATCTGGCCGAAGTGTTCTCCCGCCGTGTGGCGATGCCGGTCAAGGAAGCTGAAGACAAGCAGGACATTGAAGCCGGCACGGTGTATTTCGCCACGCCCGGTTATCACTTGTCGGTCGAAGCGGATCGCAGCCTGTCGCTGAGCCTGGAGGACCGCGTACATCATTCGCGGCCTTCAATCGATTACCTGTTTGAATCCGCCGCTGATGTTTATGGCCAGACACTCGCCGCCGTCCTGCTGACCGGCGCCAATCACGATGGCGCGCGCGGGCTGGCCTGCGTCAAGCAGTGCGGCGGCCTGACCATTGTTCAAGACCCCGATGATGCACAAGTCGCCACCATGCCCCAGGCTGCACTGAACGTTCTGCAGCCGGATCATGTCCTACCCATTCACGGCATCGGCCGTCTGCTAGTCGAGCTGGAACGAATCGCATGCTGAGTAATATCCAAGCCAAACTGTTGATCGTTGACGATCTGCCAGAAAACCTGCTGGCGCTGGAAGCGCTGATCAAGCGCGAGGATCGCACGGTCTACAAGGCTCTGTCGGCGGACGAGGCACTGTCGCTGTTGCTGCAACACGAATTCGCCATGGCCATTCTCGACGTGCAGATGCCGGGCATGAACGGCTTCGAACTGGCCGAGTTGATGCGCGGCACCGAGAAGACCAAGAACATTCCGATCATTTTCGTCAGCGCCGCTGGCCGTGAACTCAACTACGCGTTCAAGGGCTACGAAAGCGGTGCGGTGGACTTCCTGCACAAGCCGCTGGACATTCATGCGGTGAAGAGCAAGGTTAACGTTTTCGTCGATCTGTATCGCCAGAGCAAGGCCATGAAACAGCAGGTCGAGGCGCTGGAGCAGGCCCGCCGTGAGCAGGAAGCGCTGCTGCAACAACTGCAAAGCACCCAGCTTGAGCTGGAACAAGCGGTGCGCATGCGCGATGACTTCATGTCCATCGTTGCGCACGAGGTGCGCACGCCGCTCAATGGTCTGATTCTTGAAACCCAGCTGCGCAAGATGCACCTGGCGCGGGATAACGCCGCGGCGTTCACCCTCGACAAGATGCAGGCGATGGTCGACCGCGATGAGCGGCAGATCAAAAGCCTGATTCGCCTGATCGAAGACATGCTCGATGTCTCGCGAATCCGCACCGGCAAACTGTCGATCCGCCCGAGTCGTTTCGATCTGGTGCAACTGGTCAGCAATCTGCTGCAAAATTTTGCACCGCAAATGGAAGCGGCGGAAACCAGCGTTTCCTTTGAGGCGTCCGAGCCGGTCGAAGGTTGCTGGGACGAGTTCCGCATCGAGCAGGTGGTGTCCAATCTGCTGACCAACGCCTTGCGCTACGGCGGTCGCAGCCCGATTCAGGTGCGCGTCTATCGCGAAGGCGAGGAGGCGCGGGTCGAAGTTCAGGACCACGGCATCGGCATCAGCGCCGAGAACCAGAAGCGTATTTTTCAGCAGTTCGAACGGGTGTCCGCCAAGACGGTGGTGGCCGGGCTCGGGCTGGGTCTGTTCATTTCCGAGCAGATCGTCGCCGCCCATGGCGGCTCCATCGTCGTCGAGAGTGAAATCAACGAAGGCGCCCTGTTTCGCGTTTGTCTGCCGATCCAGGAAAACGGCATATCCGACGCAACCTCTGAGTGACCACACGGTCGTATCAGCAGCTATTGACCGAACAAAGGCTTCCCATGAGCGTAGATGCGCAAGATGTAGTACTCGTCGTCGAAGACGAACCGGTTATCTTGATGGTCCTGACGGATTACCTGTCAGGGCAGGGCTATCGCGTGTTGCAAGCGGAAAATGGCGAGCAGGCTTTCGAGATCCTCGCCAGCAAACCTCACCTGGACATGCTGATTACCGATTTCCGCCTGCCGGGCGGGATCTCGGGCGTGCAGATCGCCGAGCCGGCAGTGAAGCTGCGACCGGACCTGAAAGTGATTTTCATCAGCGGCTACCCGCAGGAAATCCGTGAAACCGGCAGCCCGATCACCAGCAAGGCACCGATCCTGGAGAAACCGTTCGATCTGGATGTGTTGCAGGAAAAGATTCAGGAATTGCTGGCCTGATCTCATGCAGGAGCTGCCGAGCCTTCGGCAGCCCCTATAGATTCAGCTATTGATCATCTCGCGCACCTTGGCGGTGAGCAGATCAAAGGTGAAGGGCTTGGTAATCATCTGCATTCCCGAGTCGAGGAAGCCACCGCGCACCGCCGCGTGCTCGGCATAACCGGTGATGAACAACACTTTCAGACCTGGCCGATACTGCCGACCAACCTCCGCCAGTTGACGACCGTTCATACCCGGTAGGCCAACATCGCTGATCAGCAGGTCGATGCGTTGCGTCGAGTTTAGAATCGGCATGGCGCCGTCGGCATCACCGGCCTCCACGAACGCATAACCCAACTCACTGAGCACGGCGCTGACCAACACGCGCACTGCCGGATCGTCTTCGACGATGAGTACGGTTTCGCCATCCATCGCATACGGAGCCTGCTGCGAATCCGAGACGGGAATTTCCACTTCTTCACCACGGAAACGCGGCAGGTAGAGTTTTACCGTGGTGCCTTGATCGACTTCACTGTCGATCGACACATGCCCGCGCGACTGCTTGCTGAAGCCATAGATCATCGACAGTCCGAGGCCGGTGCCCTGGCCGATCGGCTTGGTCGTAAAGAACGGATCGAACGCGCGGCTGACCACACTCTGCGGCATGCCGCTACCGTTGTCAGTCACGCTGAGCATCACGTAATCGCCCGGCTCCAGATTGCTGTAAGCGGCAGTGAAGTCGCGATGCAGCACCTGATTGCTGGTTTCCACCACCAGTTTGCCACCCTCGGGCATCGCATCGCGGGCGTTGATCACCAGGTTGAGCAGGGCGCTCTCGAGTTGATTGGGATCGGCCTCGGCAACCCAGAGGTTGTCGTCCAGGCGCATTTCCAGATGAATGCTTTCGTTCAGGCTGCGTTGCAGCAGCTCGCCCATCGACAGCACCAGCGTGTTCATCTGCACGGCTTTCGGGTCGAGCGATTGCCGGCGGGAGAACGCCAACAAGCGGTGAGTCAGGCCGGCGGCGCGGTTAGCGGAGGTCACGCCTAGATCGATCAGACTGTCGAGGTCTTCGGTGCGGCCCCGGGCCAGCCGTCGGCGCAGCAGTTCCAGGCTACCGATGATGCCGGTGAGCATATTGTTGAAGTCGTGAGCAATGCCGCCAGTAAGTTGGCCGACCGCTTCCATTTTCTGCGACTGGCGCAGCGCTTCTTCGTTGTGGCGAAGTTGTGCGGTGCGCTCTTCAACCTGTTGTTCGAGGGTTTCCAGAGTTGATTGCAGGCGTCGTTCGCTTTCACTCAGGTCGATCAGCCGATCCCGCGCTTCATATTGTCGTCGCCGCCCGCGCAGGGCGGCGGAGACCAGACTGACCAGCGTCGCGGGATGGAAGGGGCGCTCGAGAAAAGTCACGTTGCCGAGCAGGGTGCTGAGACGCGACGGCGGACCTTGTTCATCGCCGCCATGATGAGTCAGCAGCACGATGGGCATGTCCGACCACGCGGGTTGCTGGTCAAGGTAGGCTATAAGCCCTTCCAGTTCCGGTCCGCGCAGCGCTTCAGCAGCAATCAGCAGCAACCCGGCGCCGACCTCCAGTTCCGTGCACAGAGCGGCGAGATTCGGCGCCACCATGCCGCCGTAACCGGCTTCGTTGAGAATCATCAACGCGATCTGGCTGTCACGACCCATGGGCGCCAGCACCAGCACCCGCTCGGCCAACGGCGTGTTGACCGTCACAAGCTTTCATCCTCAAGCAATGGATTGCTCGCTCCCATGTAGGTCGGCACGCCACGCAGCACGCCCTGGAAGGATTCCAGCGGTTGGCCGATGGTCATGCCACGCGAGGAGATCCGGTATTCACGGATGGTCGACTCGTGGTTGCCGGTACGTTTCTTGATAATCGAGATCGCCCGGCGGACTTTGCCAAGGGCTTCGAAGTAGCGCAACAGAATCACCGTGTCGGCCAGGTAAGTGATGTCGACCGGCGCCTGCATATCGCCCACCAGACCGTGCTGGGCGACCGTCATGAAAGTCGCCGCGCCTTTGCGGTTAAGGTACAGCAGCAGCTCGTGCATGTGCAGCACCAGCGCGTTTTCTTCCGGCATCGCCGCTTGATAGCCGTTAATGCTGTCGATCACCACGGTTTTGATACCCAGCTCATCGACGCAACGGCGCACGCGATGGGACAACTCACCGGGAGACAATTCGGCGGCGTCTACTTGTTCGATCAGCAGATTACCGGTGGCCTGCAAGGCTTTGAGGTCGATGCCCAGATGACGCATGCGTTCGAACAGCAGGCCCAGCTCTTCATCGAAAATGAACAGCGCGGCTTTTTCGCCTCGGGCCACCGCTGCGGCGGCAAAGATCATCGAAATCATCGATTTGCCGGTACCGGCCGGGCCGAGAATCAGCGTGCTTGAGCCGGTCTCGATGCCGCCGCCGAGCAGGGCGTCCATTTGCGGGATGCCGCTGGACAGCTGCAAACGTGGGTAGTCGCCGCGATGTTCCGCCGCTACCAGGCGTGGGAAAACATGGACGCCGTCGCCCATGATGGTGAAATCATGGAAACCGCCACGGTATTTCTGCCCGCGATATTTGACCACTCGTACCCGACGACGCTCGGCGCCGTAGCTTGGCGTCAGCTCTTCAAGGCGAATCACGCCGTGGGCGACACTGTGCACGGTCTTGTCGAGGGATTCGGTGGTCAGGTCATCGAGCAGCAGGACGGTGGCGTCGTAGCGCACAAAGTAGTGCTTGATCGCCAGAATCTGCCGACGATAGCGCAACGAGCTCTGCGCCAGCAGGCGGATCTCCGAAAGGCTGTCGAGCACTACACGGGTCGGTTTGAAGCGTTCGACCACTTCGAAAATCTGCCTGGTCGCCTCGCCCAGTTCAAGGTCCGAGGAATACAGCAGGCTTTGCTGGTGTTCGGCATTGAGTAGGCTTTCCGGCGGTGTCAGCTCGAAGATTTTGATGTTTTCGTTCAGCTCCCAGCCGTGGGAGAGCGCACCTTGACGCAGTTCTTTCTCGGTTTCCGAGAGAGTGATGTACAAGCAACGTTCCCCGGCCAGCGCACCGGCGCGGAGGAAATGCAAAGCCACGGTGGTTTTGCCGGTTCCGGGTTCCCCCTCGAGCAAAAACACATGGCCGCGAGACAGGCCACCGGCAAGGATGTCATCCAGACCTACGATGCCGACGGCGGCCTTTGCACTGATCAACTCGTTTGATGTAGTCAAAAAACGCCCTCTTATGACTAGGGTAATTCGGCGGCTGGCTTAAGTGAGCCGCCTGAATAACTTGACCTCAGGGCATGTTCACGGTTCCGCTTTTTCTTTCGACAGGTGGTTGATTGCACCCGCTTTACCTTGATTAAAGACCCTGTTGCAGGGCCGGGTCGTCCGGATTCAGCTGCTCCAGTTGCGCCAGCAGAATCTGCACATTCTGCAATTGGCCGCTTTCCTTCCAATAGTTGATCAACAACACCCGCGCCTTGCGGTCGGCGGGGTGGCGCTGAACGATTTCCTGCAGTTGTTTCTGCGCCGCTTCCAGTTCTTCCGCGCTGTGCAGAGTGGTGGCGAGGTCGTAGCGATAATCCTTGTTGTCCGGCTCCAGCTCGACCGCCTTGGACAGGCCGAGCAGGGCATATTCGCGCTGGCCATGGTGCAGCAGCCACAGGCCGAGAGCATGTTGCAAATAGGCGGAATCAGGCTGCGCCTTGAGTTGGCGGGCGAGCAACTGGCGAGCGGCATCGCTCTGGCCTTGGCGGTCAAGCACATCGATCTGCATGACCAGCGCCGCCAGGTTACCGGGTTCCAGACGCAGGGTATTGTCCAAAGCCTGTTGGGCCTGCTTGTATTCGGCGTTGTGAATATAGAGATGGGCCAGTTGCGCATAGTTGGCGGCGCTTTCCGGCTGGCTTTCCAAGGTCTGTTGCCAGCCGTCGATGGCCTGCTGTAGCGGTGCGAAATACAGGCCGAGCTCGTCCGGGGCCAGGCCGAGCAGGGCATTGATCGCGGCGAAACGGACAGCTTGTTCTTCATCATCGAGCAACGGTCCTAGCAGCAGACTGCGCTGCCCGCCGGGCACCAGACCGACGATGCTTTTGATCGCTGCGACGCGCACTTGCGGCGCTTCGTGATGCAAGTCGATGTCCGCCAGCTTCAACGCCTGCGGACTGGGGTAATTGGGCAGTTCGCCATGCAGCCAGACCCGGCGCTTGACCGAGATGTCCGGGCGGCCCAATTGCTGGTACAACTGGCGCGCCGCTCCGGGCTCACCGGTGCGCGCGGCGTTCAGCGCTTCGCTGTAGCCATGTTTGATAGCATCGGGGATGGTCGGAGTGCTGCTGCGCCAGGACAGCCAGACGACGCCGAGGATCAGTACGAGGCCTAAGCCGATCAGCAGGTTGCGGCGGGACTGAGTCATGCGGGTTTCCGAAAGCTTCGAACTTGAGCAGAGCGGCAAGCTTCGTTCAGCTTGGCGCGTGAGTCAAACCGTTGCCAGCGAATCGTCCTACAACACGTGTCGACTGTGAAATCCGTCAGGCTTTTGCTGCAATGTCTACGCTTGCAGAAGTCGTTTTAAAGAGAGTGCCCATGTCTGCGCTGTACACCTATTTCAAGGCTTTGATCCATCCCGGTCAGGCTGTTCTGCTGTTTGCCCTGCGGACCATCGCCGCCGGGCTGTTGACGCTTTATCTGGCGTTCATTTTTGATCTCGAACAGCCGAAGTGGTCGATCATGGCCGTGGTGATCGTCAGCCAGCCACTGGCAGGGATGGCACTGGCGCGCAGTTTCGGCCAGGTGATCGGCACCACCGTGGGCGCGGCGGTGGCGGTGCTGATCATGGCGATTTTCCCTCAGGCGCCGCTGCCGTTCATCACGACATTGGCGTTGTGGCTGGCGCTGTGCACGGCGGGCGGCACCTTGTTGCGTTACACCAGCTCCCAGGCGTTCGTGCTCAGTGGTTACACCGCTGTGGTCGTAGCTTTACTGGCGATTCCGGATCAGGACGGCACCTTTCTGCTAGCGGTTACCCGTGTCACCGAAACTTTGTTGGCGGTGGCCTGTGTCTGCGTGGTCAGTTTGCTCACGGCACGGCCTGAGGCCGTCACCAAGGGCTATTTCGCCAAAATCGATCAGGTCATAAAACTGGCCGCCAGCCACGCCGCCGAAGTGCTTCGCACGGAAGAAAGCGAAGCCGATTTCCAGCGTCGGCAGATGCAACTGCTCGGTGAGATCAGCGCACTGGAAGGTTTGCGACGTCATTTGTATTTCGATGCCCCACGTTTGCGCAGTGCCGACAACCTGGTATTGCTGCTCGGCAACCAACTGATGCTGCTGACCTCGCGACTGACCGCGCTGCGTCATCAGCGTGAATTGCTCATCGAACGCTGGGAGGGCGATCTGCCGCTGGAGGTCCAGCAGTTGCGTGCCGAGGAACTGGCGTTGCTTGAGCAACTGGCGCAACAGGGCCGCGCGCTGTCTGGCGCCGATCGGCAGCGTTTCGTCACCTTGCAGCAACAGTTCGAAGCGTTGGCGTACAAGGCCGAGCAGCAGACCGAGAACATGAGCGCGACCCTGCGTTCATTGGCTTGGGCGCTGCGTTGGGAGCAGGCGCGCCTGTTGCAGCAACTTGAGCAGATCCTCGAACTGAGCGACGCGATTCAGGAAGGGCGCCCGGCCAGTTGTCTCTATCGCGGCCAGAGCAGTCCGTTGCATCTGGATTTCACCCTGGCCTCGATGAATGCGATCCGCGCCTTTACCGCGCTGTTGGTCAGCGGGTTGATCTGGATCGAAACGGCCTGGGATGGCGCGCGCGGCGGGATGATTCTGGTGGGGATTCTCTGCTCGCTGATGGCGACTTTTCCGCGTCCGCTGATGGCTGCGCAAAGCTACGCCCGTGGCTTGGGTCTGGCACTGGTGGTGTCGGCGTTCTATCAATTCATGCTGGTGCCGGCGATCAGTGATTTCGAGCTGCTGGCCTTGCTGCTGGCGCCGCTGCTATATGCCATTGCCGTGGGAATTTCCAGTCCGGCCACCGCCGGTATCGGCATGGGCCTTGGCCTCTCCAGTTTCCTCATGCTCGGACCGCAAAATACCGGCACTGGGCAGAATACGGCGATTCAATGGTTCGAATTCGCCGGCGCCTACGTCAGCGCAGCGATGCTGGCCCTGATCGTTTATGCGCTGATCTTCCCGTTCCGCCCGGGCTTGCGCATCCGCCGCCTGTACGGCGAAGCGCGGGAGCAGGTGTACCAACTGAGCAAAATGCCTGCGACCGATGAACAACAATTCGCTTTCGAGAGTCGGATGACCGATCGCCTGACCAGCATGCTCGGCCTGCTGCCAGCGGCGAACGATCGTGCCATGCAGCGCTTGTATGAAATCAGCCTGGCATGCGTGGCCTTGGGCGTGGCCATGCATCAGCTGCGGCAGCAGGCACAGAACAACGCGCTACTTACCGATGCGTTCGGCCAACGCCTGGCGTCGGCGTTGCGCAAGACCGGTCGTTTGGTTGCCGGTCGCGACGATGTCCAGCTTGCGGCGCCGCTGGCCACGTTGCACCAACTCGGAGATGAGCTGGACGAGCTGCACGCCACCAGTCATGAACATCTATGGTCGGTGTTTCGCATGCGTGTGGCGCTGCTGATTGTGGTGTCATTCCTCGAGCGGCACGGCGATTATTTGCAACCTCAAGGCCTGGAAGGAGAACCGCAACTTGCCCATTGATTTCGAAATTGGCGGGGTTTATGTGCCGCCGATTGCCCAGGCACTGTTACTGGCGATTCCGATTTTCATGTTGCTGGACTGGTGTCTGCGGCGCCTCGGCGTGCTGCGCCTGGTGTGGCATGAAGCACTGTTCGAAGGCGCGCTGTACGCCTGTGTCTGCGCCACGCTGATTCTGTTGATGGGAGCCTGATGTCTTGAAAGCACTAGTTGCACGAATGATGACCGTGGCAGTGGTGATCCTGGCGATCGTCCTCGGCTGGTTCGCCTGGGAGTATTACACCCGCGCGCCGTGGACACGGGATGCTCGGGTGAGGGCGGATGTGGTGACGCTGTCGGCGGATGTTTCGGGGCGAATCGTCAAACTGGCAGTGCAGGACAACCAGCATGTCGACAAGGGCCAATTGTTGCTGGAGATCGATCCGGCGCGCTATCAACTGGCGGTCGAGCATGCCCGTCGTTCAGTGGAAGTGTCCAAGGCGTCGCTGGGGCAATCGCAGGCGGCAATCGTCGCCAGTGAAGCGTTGCTCAAACAACGTCAAAGCGAGGAGCGCCGCCGCCGCACGCTGAAGCAGGGCTTCGCGATTTCCGGTGAAGAATGGGAGAAGGCCAGTACCGACGTAGCGGTTGCCCAGGCAGATCTGCTGCGCAATCAGGCCAACCTCGGGCTGGCCGAAGCCAATGTGCAACTGGCAATTGCCGCGCTGACCCAAGCCGAACTGGACTTGCAGCGCACCCGCGTTGAATCGCCAGTGAGCGGTTACGTGACCAACCTGCTGACCCGCCAAGGTGATTACGCACAGGCGGGCGGGGCACTGTTGGCGCTGGTCGACAGCGATTCGTTCTATGTCAGTGGTTACTTCGAGGAAACCAAGCTGCCGCGAATCGAGGAGGGTGATCGGGTACGCATTCAATTGATGAGCGGTGAGCGTTTCGGCGGTACGGTAGAAAGCATCGCCTTCGCTATCGCCGACCGCGAAAACGCGCCGGGCAGTCGTCTGCTGGCGAACATCAACCCGAGTTACACCTGGGTGAAACTGGCGCAACGGGTGCCGGTGCGTATCGGCATCGATGGCGACTTTGCCGGCAAGCATCGCCTGCGCGCCGGTACAACCGCCACCGTCACCGTCCTGGAGGATCACCGCTGATCCCCTGTGGGAGCGAGCCTGCTCGCGAAGGCGGATTATCAGCCACCGCTGATATGTCTGACCTGACGCTTTCGCGAGCAGGCTCGCTCCCACAAAAAATCCCAGTGCTGCAAACAGGCATAAAAAAACCCCGCGACCGAATGATACGCGGGGCAAAAAATTTGGTTGGTTGCGGCCAACCAAAGGAGCTCTTTAACAATCTTTACTTGCTGGCAACTGTCTCCGGTTGCCAGCCACCGCCGAGGGCCTTGTAGATTGCGACGATGCCGCGATACAGCTCGACTTCGGCCTGTGCCTGACTGTCTTCGGCGTTCAGGCGCTCACGCTGGGCGTCGAGCAGGACGAGGAAATCGGTGGTGCCTTCGCGATAACGGATTTCTGCCAGATCGGCGGCCTTGCGACTCGATTCGCTCTGACGGATCAGCGAGATCAGACGTTGCTGACGCTTGCCGTAATCGCTGAAAGCGTTTTCCGATTCTTCCAGCGCCAACAGCACCTGTTGCTCGTAGTTGGCCAGTGCGCCTTCGGCGTCAGCATCGGCGCCGCGCAAGCGGGCGCGGACGCTACCCAAGTCAAACGCCGCCCAGGTGATGCTCGGGCCGAGCGCCCAAGCGTTGGCCGCCGAAGAACCGATCTGCGAGCCACGTCCGGCGGTCCAGCCGAGGAAGCCGCTGAGGCTGACGCGGGGGAACAGATCGGCTTTGGCCACGCCGATACGCGCGGTGGCCGAAGCCAGTTGCCGCTCGGCGCTGAGGATGTCCGGACGACGTTGCAGCAGTTCACCCGGATCACCGATCGGCAGCGCCTTGGCGATGGCCGGCAGATCTTTCGGGCTGAGGTCGACGGTCAGCTTGTCCGGGCGTTCGCCGAGCAGGGTGGCGATACGGTTTTTCTGCCGAACCTGTTCCGCCTGCAACTGCGGCACGGTGGCTTCGACGTTGGCCAGACGCGCATCGGCGCGCTCGACATCAAGCTGATCACCGACACCGGCGTCACGCAGGCTGATGGTGATCTTGCGCGACTCCTGCTGGTTGTTCAGGTTGGCCACGGCGATTTTTTCCCGCAGTTGGGCACCGCGCAGTTGACCGTAAGCGTCGACCAGTTCGGCAATCATGGTGACTTGCAACTGATACAGATCGGCTTCGGCGGCCTGCTGGTCGGCATCACTGGCTTCCAGATTGCGCTGGATGCGGCCGAACAGATCGAGCTCCCAGGCCATGTCCAGACCGAGGTCATAACGTTCGCTATTGACGCGGTCGGTGGTCTGGCCGGGAATCTGGCCCTTGCCCAGGTCGCTGCTGGCGCGGCTGGTGATGGTCGGCATCGCGTCGTTGCTGGCGTCGTCGCGGATCGCCCGAGCGGCTTTCCAGCGGGCGAACGCCACGCGCAGTTCACGGTTGCCTTGCAGCGACTGGCTCACCAACTGGTTCAGGGTCGGATCATCGAATTGCTGCCACCAGATGCCTTCGAATTTCGAGCGGTCGAAGTTCTTTTGTCCGGCGGCGCCGTCGGTGGCGGTCGTGATGTTGGCCGCCTCCGTGGCCGGGGTCTTGTAGTCGGGGCCGACGGCGCAGGCGCTGAGGGCCAGCACCAGCAGACTCGGCAGGAAGACTTTCAGACTCATTGTTGCGCCTCCAATTGCAGGGCTTTGGCTGCTTTGCGCTGCTCGCCGCGTTCGACAAAGTTACGGATCAGTACGTAGAACACTGGCGTCAGTAGCAGACCGAAGAAGGTCACCCCGAGCATCCCGGAGAACACCGCCACACCCATGGCGTGACGCATCTCGGCACCGGCACCGCTGGAGAACACCAGTGGCACCACACCCATGATGAACGCGAACGAGGTCATCAGGATCGGCCGCAGACGCAGGCGGCAGGCTTCCAGTACCGCAGCGAGCGGATCGAGGCCTTCTTCCTGTTTATCCTTGGCGAACTCGACGATGAGAATCGCGTTTTTACAGGCAAGTCCTACCAGTACGATCAAGCCGATCTGGGTGAAGATGTTGTTGTCACCGCCGGAGATGATCACACCCGTAATGGCCGACAGCAGGGTCATCGGTACGATCAGGATCACCGCCAGTGGCAGGCTCCAGCTTTCGTATTGTGCGGCGAGCACCAGGAACGCCAGCAGCACGCAGAGCGGGAACACGAACAGCGCGGTGTTGCCGGACAGAATCTGCTGGTAGGTCAGGTCGGTCCACTCGTAGGTCATGCCGTTCGGAAGTTCTTCCTTGAGCAGTTTCTCGATGGCTTTTTCCGCCTGGCCGGAGCTGTAGCCCGGGGCTGCGGCACCGTTGATTTCAGCGGTGATGAAGCCGTTGTAGTGCATCACGCGATCCGGTCCCGAGGTGTCGCTGACCTTGATGAAGGTCGCCAGCGGGATCATTTCGCCTTTGTTGTTGCGTACTTTCAGCTGACCAATCTGATCGGATTCAAGGCGGAACTGCTGTTCGGCCTGAACGTTGACCTGATAGGTGCGCCCGAAGCGGTTGAAGTCGTTGGCATACAGCGAACCCAGATAGATCTGCAGGGTGTCGAAGATGTCGCTGACGGCCACGCCATGGGTCTTGGCTTTTTCACGGTCGATAGCGGCATCGACCTGCGGCACGTTCACCGTGTAGCTGGTGAACAGGCCGGCCAGTTCCGGCACGTTGTGGCTTTTGTTGATGATGTTCATGGTTTCTTTGTACAGCTCGTCGTAGCCGAGGTTGCCCCGGTCTTCGATCTGCAGGCGGAAACCGCCAATGGTGCCCAGGCCTTGTACCGGCGGTGGCGGGAAGATCGCCATGTACGCTTCCTGAATGTTCGCGTACTGGCCGTTCAAGGCGCCGGCAATCGCACCGGCGGACATGCTCGGGTCTTTACGCTCGTCGAACGGTTTCAGCGTCACGAAGACGATGCCGGCGTTCGGGCTGTTGGTGAAGCCGTTGATCGACAGGCCCGGGAACGCTACGGCGCTTTCCACGCCCGGCTGTTTCAGCGCGAGGTCGGACATGCGCTTGATCACGTCTTCGGTGCGATCCAGGCTCGCGGCATCCGGCAATTGCGCGAAGGCCACCAGGTATTGCTTGTCCTGACCGGGTACGAAACCGGTCGGCGTGCTGGAGAAACCGAAGAAGGTCAGCACCATCAGGCCTGCATACACGAGCAGGGCGATGCCGCTGCTACGGATGACCCGGCGCACGGTGCCGACGTAGCCATGACTGGCACGGTCGAAGAAACGGTTGAACGGACGGAACAGCCAGCCGCCGAAGATCTTGTCGAGCACTTTCGAGAAGCGGTCTTTCGGCGCGTCGTGGCTTTTCAGCAACACAGCGGCCAATGCTGGCGACAGGGTCAGCGAGTTGAACGCCGAGATCACTGTAGAGATCGCGATGGTCAGTGCGAACTGTTTGTAGAACTGCCCGGTGAGGCCGGAAATGAATGCCGCCGGGATGAACACGGCACACAGCACCAGTGCCGTGGCCACGATCGGCCCGGTCACTTCACGCATGGCGCGCTTGGTCGCTTCGACCGGCGTCAGTCCGAGTTCGATGTTCCGTTCGACGTTCTCCACCACGACAATGGCGTCGTCCACCACGATACCGATGGCCAATACCAGGCCGAACAGCGACAGGGCGTTGAGCGAGAAGCCGAACAGGTGCATGACCGCAAACGTACCGATCAACGATACCGGCACCGCCACC
This sequence comes from Pseudomonas sp. H26/SER47-MNA-CIBAN-0231, assembly GCF_040310465.1. Lineage (NCBI taxonomy): Bacteria > Pseudomonadati > Pseudomonadota > Gammaproteobacteria > Pseudomonadales > Pseudomonadaceae > Pseudomonas > Pseudomonas sp. H26/SER47-MNA-CIBAN-0231. The sequence continues at coordinate 616,264 of NZ_JBEOPW010000001.1, forward strand.
AACGGAATGATCGAGGCGCGCCAGGTCTGCAGGAACAGAATCACCACCAGCACCACGAGGATCAGCGCTTCGAACAGGGTGTGCACCACCGCTTCGATCGAGCCACGGACGAAGATCGTCGGGTCATACACGATGCTGTAGTCCATGCCCTGCGGGAAGCCTTTCTTCAGCTCTTCCATCTTGCCGCGCACTTCGTTGGAAATGTCGATGGCGTTGGAACCGGGACGCTGGAAGATCGGGATCGCCACCGCCGGCTGATTGTTCAGCAGCGAGCGCAAGGCGTATTGGCTGGAGCCCAGTTCAATGCGCGCGATGTCCTTCAGGCGAGTGATCTCACCGTCGTCGCCTGCACGAATGACGATGTTCTCGAACTCTTCCTCGGAAACCAGACGGCCTTGAGTGTTGACCGACAGCTGGAAGCTTTGCGCGGTCGGGGCAGGGGGCGCGCCCAGTTGGCCGGCGGCGACCTGACGGTTCTGCTCGCGAATCGCGGTCACCACATCGGTCGCGGTCAGATTGCGCGAAGCGGTCTTGTTCGGATCAAGCCAGACGCGCAGCGAGTAGTCGCCCATACCGAACAACTGCACGTCACCGACACCACCCAGGCGAGCGAGCTCATCCTTGATGTTGAGGATCGCGTAGTTGGACAGGTAGAGCATGTCGTAGCGCTTGTCCGGTGAGGTCAAGTGCACAACCATGGTCAGGTCGGGCGAAGCCTTGTCGACGGTGATACCGATGCGCGTCACTTCCTCAGGAAGCTTTGGCTCGGTCCGGGTCACCCGGTTCTGCACCTGCACCTGCGCGTTGTCCAGGTCAGTGCCCAGGGCGAAGGTGATGGTCAGGGTGATCTTGCCGTCAGCGGTCGATTGCGAGGACATGTACAGCATGTTCTCGACGCCGGTGATCGCCTGCTCCAGCGGAGCGGCCACGGTTTCACCGATGACTTTGGGGTTGGCGCCCGGGAAGTTGGCGCGCACGACCACGGTCGGCGGCACGACTTCCGGGTATTCGCTGATCGGCAACTGGAACAGCGAGATCGCGCCGGCGATCAGGATCAACAGCGACAGCACCGCTGCGAAGATCGGCCGGGAAATGAAGAATTGGGAAAAATTCATCGGAGTTGTCGTCCCTTAACCGCGTGGGGTCGTAGCGGCCAGCTTCGCAGCCGAACCCGATGCGCCCTTGGCAGGGGCAACTTTGGGCAGGTTGCTGGCTTCCAGCGCTTGACGTTGTTGAGCGAGGGCGGCGAGGGTCTGCTCGCTGGCCATCGGAATCACCTCAGGGGTGACCGGTGAGCCAGGACGAACCCGTTGCAGACCCTTGACGATGATGGTGTCGTCCTTGTTCAGACCGTTGCGGACGATGCGCAGGCCTTCGATTTTCGGACCGAGTTCAACGGCGCGGTAGGCGGTCTTGTTGTCGCCATCCATCACCAGCACGAACTTCTTGCCCAGGTCAGTGCCCACGGCTTCGTCATTGATCAGCATCGCGTTGTAGGTGCCGCTACCGACCAGTTTCAGCCGCGCGTACAAGCCCGGGGTGTAGGTGCCGTCAGCGTTGTCGAAGACGGCGCGACCACGGATGGTGCCGGTTTTCGGATTGACCTGGTTGTCGACGAAGTTCATCTGGCCCAGGTGCGGGTTGCCGTCTTCGTTGGACAGGCCCATGTACACCGGCGTGGTTGCGCCGCGCTGGCCGTTGCGGGCCAGTTGGGTGTATTTGAGGAACACGCGTTCGTCGGCGTCGAAGTAGGCGTAGACCTTGTCGGTGGAGACGACGCTGGTCAGCGCGGTGGTGTCGGCGGTCACCAGGTTGCCGGCAGTGATTTCGGCGCGGCTGACGCGGCCGCTGATCGGTGCGGTCACGCGGGTGAAGCTTAGATTCAGTTTGGCCAGGTCCAGTTGTGCCTGCAGGGCACCAACTGCGGCGCGGGCCTCTTGGGCGGCGCTGGTGCGCGAGTCGGCCAGTTCAGCGGAAATGGCGTTGCTGGCACGCAGACGTTCACCGCGAGCGGCTTCGTTTTCGCTGCGAGTGGCGGTGGCGCGAGCTTGAGCAACCAGAGCTTCGAGGCGGCGTACCTCGGCCTGGAACGGACGCGGGTCGATCTGGAACAGCAGGTCGCCTTTTTTGACCAGCGCGCCTTCGGTGAACGCGACCTGATCGATCTGGCCCGAAACCCGTGGGCGGATTTCAACGGTTTCCGGCGCTTCGAGGCGCCCGGTAAATTCGTCCCACTCGTTGACCGGTTGTTCCAGCACCTTGGCCACGCTGACTTTGGCAGCGGGCGGGGCGCCGGCAGTCTCCGGAGTTTTGCCGCAGGCGCTCATCACCAGTACGGCCAGCATGGCCAACGGGAAGCGCAAATGTTTGAGTGATTGTTCCATGGATGCAATCCGCCGAAGTATTGAAGATGGGCGGATGATGCTCGGCGCGGGTGTGATGGCACGAATCGAATGAAGCAAAGGTAACTATCATTCGGAATGATATAAGCGCCGAGGCAGCCCTCTAGCATGCACCTTTCGTTAGGGGGCTAACAATGTGTTTTCTCGCAAATCTGTCTTGCGTGACGAGCAATGATCGAGCAAGGCCTTTGTGAGAAGGGAGCCATATATAAAGAAACGGCCATGAAGGCCGTTTCGATCCGCGATGGCGGCTATTGATCAGTTGAAGCCTTTGCGGTTGGCACCGAAGCGATTGGGACCAGGCTGGCTGTCTTGCGCCAGAAACACGATGTTGACGATGGGCAGCAGAATCCACCAGCCGCTGCGGTCAGTGTCGTGCATGCGTCGTACACCAACGGCGAGGCTTGGCAACAGCATTGCCAGGTTGTACAGGCTCTGCAAGGCGCCACCGGTCTTGAGCATGGCGTCAAAAACGCTCATGACAATAGCGATGCCCATGTTGATCAGAAAAAACATCCAGTATTCACGGCGCGTGGCGCGTCCGGTAAACACGGCATATTTCTTCAGTGCCTCCACGTATGGGTTGCCGCTCGCCATGACGGGGCCACTGGCAATGGAATGCAGTGGCGCTTGAGGTGCGCCGCATTGGGGGCATGCCAATGCCAGAGTACTTATTTCCTTGGCGCAACCACGGCAGAAAACCAGGCTCATGTTTTTTTCCCTAAAAAATGGTCAGTCGAAAGACGGGACAGATACATCCCGGTGTTTTCGTTGGTGCAGATGTCGTCGCCAACGAGAGCAGAGACTGAATGCCCGACTCTCCATTGGCGGGGCGGCGGTAATCTAATCGTTACCATAAGGTTTGTCATCGGCTCTCGGCTTACGATTTGTGGGTCTGCGGCTAAACCCAAACCCGATCGTCACCAAATGCACTTGGGGCCAGAGGCATGCGAACGCATTTCGCTCTAACATGAGCTGATATTCATGCCGTCAGCTTCTGCCATCCCCGGGACTCTCATATATGCGCAACCTGCCCCCGACCGCGACCCTGCGGGCTTTCGAAGTGGCCACCCGGCACCCGACGTTCACGGCTGCCGCTCAAGAACTGCACGTAACCCAAAGCGCCGTCAGTCATCAGCTCCGGCACCTTGAAGAACTTTGGGGCTTGCAATTGTTCGAGCGCGGCAAGGCGTTACGCCTTACAACAGCGGGGGCGACGCTGGCGCCGATCGTGCGCGAGTTTTTCATGAGCCTAGAAGCAACGCTGGAGGATCTGCGCGAGCAAAAGGACAGGGTTCGCCTGACCGTCAGCACCACTTATTCGTTTGCCTTGAAGTGGCTGCTGCCACGCTTGCCGAATCTGTCGCGCCTGCACCCGGAGCTGTTGGTGTCGCTGGATACCACGGACACGATCATCCATTTCGCCAGCGGCGAAGCCGACGTCGCAATCCGCTTGGGCAAGGGCAACTACCCCGGTCTGTATTCAGAGTTCCTGTTTGGTGAGCAGGTGTTTCCCGTGGCCAGTCCCGAGATGCTGCAGCGTGTCGGCATGCCGGGCGCTCCCTCCGATTTGCTGCAGTTGCCGTTGCTGATTCGCGACGGCGCCGAGTTGGCGCCGAAATGGGAGGTGTGGTTTGAGTCCGTCGGGCTGGCATTTTCGCCGCTGCGCGAAAGCGTAAGGTTTGGCGACACCAACATGACTGTCGAAGCTGCATTGCTCGGCCAGGGTGTGGCGCTGGTGCGCAGCGGGCATGTCGAAAATGAAATCGGCGACGGCCGCTTGCTGAGGCTGTTCGATGTGCCGTTCACTTCGCCGCTTGCTTATTATTTCGTCTGTCCCAAAGGCATCGAAGCCCAGCCGCATATCCTCAAATTTCGCGAGTGGTTGCTCAGTGAGGCGTTGAAAGTGCAGGGCGCGCAGCACTGAGTCATGAGGTATTGCTCATGACTGGATGAAGAGACTTCTCTGTAATGTGGGCTGCAGCGATGACTAAAATGCCGCATGCCAATCCATCTCGTACTCCTCGTTCTGTTCGCCGCGCTCCTGCACGCAAGCTGGAACGCGCTGCTGCGCGGCGGTGCCGATCGGCTCTGGTCGATGACGATGATGTGCGTGGCCATCGCCATCGTCTGCGCCATCGCCGCCTTTTTCATGGCCCCGCCTGCACCTGAGAGCTGGGGTTACGCGCTGCTCTCGGCACTGCTGCATGTCGGCTACAACCTGTTCCTGGTGCGCAGCTATCGGGTCGGCGATCTAGGGCAGATCTATCCGATTTCCCGCGGCTCGTCACCGGCGCTGATCACCCTCGGCGCCGCGCTGTTTGCCGGCGAAACCATTACTCCCGCTGAGCTGCTCGGCATCGGTCTGGTATCCGGCGGAATCATTTCCCTGGCCTTTCGCGGGCGCAGCCTGTCGGTGCCGAGCCTGCCGTATGCGCTGGGCACCGGTTGTTTCATCGCCGCCTACAGCGTGGTCGATGGCATTGGCGCCAGACTGTCGGGGGCGCCGCTGGCTTACACGGTTTGGATGAGCGCCCTGTGGGGCGTGCTGATGCCGCTGGTGTATATCGGCCTGCGCGATGCTCGCAGTCTGTTTTCCGTGCGGCCCGGCATGCTCGCCGCTGTGGTCGGCGGACTGGTCTCGTTGCTGGCCTACGCAATCGTTATCTACGCCATGAACGAAGCGCCACTGGGTGCGGTGTCGGCCTTGCGCGAAACCAGCGTGTTGTTTGCCGCATTGCTCGGCTATTTGTTCCTCGGTGAAAAGCTCACCGTCCGCAGGATGCTGGCGTGCGTGGTCATCGCCAGCGGCGCCATCATTATCGGCTGACACAGCCCAACTGCTCAGGAGAACGTCGCATGGATAACGTTTCGCAGGCCCCGCTGATTCTGATCACCGGCGGCAGTCGCGGAGTCGGCGCCGCCACCGCCCGACTCGCTGCCGCGCAAGGCTACGACGTCGCCATCAGCTACGTCGCCAACGAGTCCGCCGCTCTTGAGGTGGTGGCGGATATCGAAGAATTGGGACGCAAAGGCCTCGCGGTGCGTGCTGACAGTGCTGACCCCGAGCAGGTTGCTGCGCTGTTCTCGGCTATCGATCGTTCATTCGGGCGTATCGACGTGCTGGTCAATAACGCTGGCATTCTGGCAAAACAGTCACGCATGGAGGACCTGAGCTTCGAACGCATGCAGCGCATCTTCGCGGTCAATGCTCTGGGGCCGATACTGTGCGCGCAGCAGGCGGTGAAGCGAATGGCTTACCGGCACGGCGGCACAGGCGGCGCGGTGATCAACGTTTCTTCTGCCTCGGCGCGCTTGGGCAGCCCGAATGAATACGTCGACTACGCAGCGTCGAAAGGCGCACTGGAAACCTTCACGATCGGCTTTGCCAAGGAAGTCGCGCGGGAAGGGATCAGGGTCAACTGCATTCGCCCGGGGCACATCTATACCGACATGCACGCCAGCGGCGGCGAACCGGGGCGGGTGGATCGCGTGAAGGAGTCGATCCCGATGGGGCGGGGCGGTCAGCCGGAAGAGGTGGCGCGGGCCATCTTGTGGCTGGCCAGCGCGGAGGCCTCGTTTGTCACGGGTACTTTTCTGGATGTGACTGGCGGCAAGTGATTCGGGTCGGGAAAGAGGCTAAAGGGCTTTCAGGGTCGAGATTCAGAGGGGGCGCCTGATCTTCCTGTTCTTGGCCAGTCAGGTCATGGGGTCAGGTGGTTGATCAGCCGCAGGCAAGTGCAAATGCGCTTCCATGGCGTCATGAAGGAGTCTGACGACCTCGATCACGTCGTCATTTGCCACGCGATAGAACACGATATGGCGCGGGCTCTTGACCGTTCCATGAGTGGGTTTCGCCTGCTGGCGCGAATAGATGAGGTGATAGCTGCGGAGGCCTGGTGCAAGCTCATCGCGGTCATGGCTGCCAATGCGATAAGGCTTGTCGGCCAGCGCTTGGAGCGCTGCAAGGATCAGCGCTTGGTAGCGCTGGCGGGCCTGGTCGCCGAACTGGGTATGCGAGAGTCTGAGTATGTCGACAATGTCGGCGCGCGCGGGGTTGGAAATCCGATATCGCGGCATCCTCAGTGTTTCTCGCGCGCGGGGAGGGAAGCCTCTTGGCTCAAGCCTTCAAGGTAATGTTCCAGATCCCCTTCGTTCACCTGAGTAAAACGCCCACGCTCAAGATCCATGATGCCGATCGAGGTCGCCTGACGCAGTGCCTCGATTTTTGCGGTATCTTCGGCGACGCGCTGCTCCAACAGCCGCAAGCCTTCGCGCATTACCTCACTGGCATTCTGATACCGGCCTGACTGGACAAGGTCATGAATAACCTGTTCCTGGTGAGGAGTGAGCACTACGTTTCGGGTCGCCATAATTATCTCCAGTGCTGGCCAAACCGGTACTTACGAACATTGGCATATTATGCCAATTTGCCCGCCCGGATATTGAATCGGGATCTGATTCCGACGGGGTGCGTTCTACGGCACTTCCGATAAAGCACCCTAGCCGACGATACCTAAAGACTATCCGGATCCCCGAAAAACATCTGAATCCGCGACCTCAACCACCGCTCTCCCGGGTCGTTATCCTGCGACCCACGCCAGGCCATGTGCAATTCAAATGTCCGCGTCGGCAGTGGCGGATCCTCAGCACGCAGACCGCCAGCTGCCGTCAGTGCCTCAGCCGTGTAATCCGGCACGGTCGCGACGATATCGGTGCCCGCCAGCAGCGTGCCGAGTCCGTTGAACTGTGGCACCGCCAGCACCACGTGCCGTTTGCGTCCGAGTTTTTCCAGTTCTTCATCGACAAAACCACTGAGGTCGCCAGCGAACGACACCAGTGCGTGCGGTCGGGCGCAATAGTCGTCGAGGCTCAACGGCCCCGGCACGGTGTCGGCGCGCAGCAGCTTCGGTGCGCTGCGGCGCAGGACCTTGCGCTTGGCGTTGGCGGGCAGGTCGGTGGTGTAGCTGACGCCGATGGAAATCTCGCCGGAGGCCAGCAGGCCCGGCATCAAGATGTAGTTGACCCGACGCACGACGAGGACGATGCCCGGTGCTTCGGCGCGCAGGCGCTTGAGCAGCATGGGCAGCAGGGCGAATTCGACGTCGTCGGATAATCCAATGCGGAACACCGACGTGCTGGTCGCCGGATCGAAATCGGCGGCGCGACTGACGGCAGTCGAGATCGAATCAAGGGCGGGCGAGAGCAGGGCGAAGATTTCCACCGCGCGGGCGGACGGTTCCATGCTGCGGCCGGTGCGGACAAACAAGGGATCGTCAAACAGGCTGCGCAGGCGCGACAAGGCCGCACTGATAGCCGGTTGGCCGAGGAACAATTTTTCCGCGGCCCGAGTCACACTGCGTTCGTGCATCAATGTTTCGAACACGATCAGCAGGTTCAGGTCGACACGACGCAGGTCATTACGATTCATCTGGAGTCCTGGCAGAGTCATCAAACTTGACGAGGGCGACCATATGAGAACAATGGCCGGCATGAATCTTACGGGGAAAGGCTGGTACTCTGCACCGGAAAATTCAGCTTTACTGCGACGGTGGCAGGCCTTTTTTCATGGATTTTGCCAATGCCGCCCTTGATGCGGAATCAATGACAGGCATGTCGACTATTAATAGCCACTGATGGTCTTGGGTCCAAAGCCCAGATAGAGTTCATGGCATTAGAGGTTACTTTGACGAGGTTTGCGATGTCCCGCACGATCCGTTTTCACAAGTTTGGTCCGGCCGAGGTGCTCAAATGCGAAGAGCATGCGGCTGCTCAGCCAGGTCCTGGCGAAGTGCAGGTGCGTGTCGAGGCAATCGGCATCAGTTGGTACGACACCCTGTGGCGCCAGAATCTGGCGTCATCCCAGGCACGTCTGCCTTCGGGCCTCGGTCATGAAATGGCTGGCGTGGTCACTGCGGTGGGCGCTGATGTCGACGACCTGTCCGTCGGCGACAAAGTGGCCAGCTTTCCAGCGGAAAGCCCGAACGACTATCCGGTTTACGGCGAGTCGATCGTTCTGCCGCGCACCGCGCTGACCCGTTATCCCGATGTGCTCAGCCCGATCGAAGCGAGTGTGCATTACACGCCGCTGCTGATCGCCTACTTCGCTTATGCCGATCTGGCGCGGGTCAAACCTGGTCAATTTGCGCTGGTGACTGACGCCAGCCACTGCGCCGGGCCGTCGTTTGTGCAATTGGGCAAAGCGCTGGGTGTGCGAGTGATCGCCGCGACCAAATCGGCGGAGGAGCGTGAGTACCTGCTGTCCCTCGGTGCGGAGAAGGTCATCGTCACCGAAGAGGAAGATCTGTTGATGCGCATCAACAAGATCACCGACAACCGCGGCGTCGATGTGGTGTTCGATGGTCTTGGCGGCCCGCAAATGTCGTTGCTTGGCGATGTGCTGGCGCCACGCGGCAGTCTGGTGCTGTACGGCTTGCAAGGTGGTAACCAGACCCCGTTCCCGGCGTGTGCGGCGTTTCAGAAGAACATCCAGTTCTTCGTGCATTGCATCGGCAACTTCACCGGCAAGCCGGAGCTGGGCATTGTCCAGGACCACGTCGCTCTGCAGCGTGCTCTGCGTGACATCAACCAGTTGACCGCTGACCGCGTGCTCCTGCCGCTCAAGACGCGTGTATTCGCGTTCAACGAGTTCGTCGAAGCGCATCGCTACATGGACGAATGCCCATGCCGCGAGCGAGTGGCCCTGCAAGTGGAAACCGCGTAAATCCGCTCATCAGAGTCCGTGGCCGTCACGGACTCTTTTCTGTTTAGATCCTCCGCTGTCAGTAAACCCTTCCCGATATCGAAGCATCGACCCTTCAGCAACTGAACTGGTTTTTGCCTTCGATCTGTATCTTCTAATCACACTATAAGCACTGATAATTGAATGATTACTTTCATCTCAAGGAATGAGCTATGGCTGTGCATTCAATTTGTCCAAGGCAATATCAAATGGCTGGCTCGGCTGGCTTCGCCAATTTCTGTTTAATTGCTGTAGGGCGTTTCGGAAGTTGCTTCTCCTTTTCTTGTAATGATTTGTCGTGGGACGTTGTGGGAAGTTTCCTCAGATCATTTGCGAATGGCGAAAGCCCAATGAATACGGGTGGTTTAGCGTGACGCTTGGCATCTGGATGGCTTTATTCAGGTGAAGTGTTTCAAATAACTACAACTTTGTAAGTGTTAGCATTTCAGCGTCTATTACTTATTGATCCAATTGCCGTGCGCCCATTGTCATGTTTGCGCGGCATGAAACTTTTGATACCGGGTAAATACCGATGAGCACGATCCATGATCAGGCAATGAACTATGTCTATCAGCAAGTATTGCAGCGTCTGCTGAGTTTCTTTTCCCGAGCCGAGCGCACGGCATTGCAGTTGTTGATACAGCGCCTGGTGGTGGCGGCAGGCGGCATGGAAAACATTGGGCAATTCAAGGTGCTGGTGCCTCAGTCCGGCCTGCGTGACGGCTGCTACACCCTGGCCTTGCTCCGGGCCGCACAGCTGACCATCGCCGGACGTGCTCCGGCGACCTTCCAGTTGCGCGTGGCTTCCCTGCGCTGGAGTGGCGACAGCCCGCTCGCCCTGCAAAACCTGCATCGCAGCTACAGCGCACTGTTTCTTTATGACGATCCGCGGGTCGAGGTGCTGATGGTCGATAATCGCGAAGTGCTGCCGTTCGACCATCGCACGCCTGTGAGCAGCGAAGGGCGTGAGGCCAGCCGCGTCAATCTGCTGCTGGTCGGGCACTGTCGCACCTGGCTGGAAACGCCTGAATTATGGGATGACGCCTATCTGGCGACGGCCGAGTACTACAGCCAGATCGCCCGCTGGAACAATGGTGTCGACGCCATGATCAGCACTGAAACTAAAGGCAGTCAGCTGCATTTCCTCGAAGGCCTGAACCGTGCAATGCAGCGAGTGGCAATACCGGCTCCAGGCTTGGTCAATGCCGGATTCGAAACGCTTTTTCCGCTGCTCGACGAGCTCGGTGATGACTTTTACCGGGAACTGCGTGCTGATGATGACCGGACCGTATGGCGGCCGGAAGGTGAATTCGAAGCCTGCCGGCGCACCAGTTTTATCGACATCAACGACATGATGGTCGGCAAAATCGAGGATCGCTGGCCGCTGCTGGGCGAATTTCTCGGTTATGAACCTGACGACCTGGCGCTGTACCAGGGCGAAGCGGTATTCGCTGACCCTCTGATCTCGGCGCACGTGCGAGGATTGTACGCACGCTTCATCGAGGGGCGCGCCTATGAGGCGGGCATCGACGATTACGTCCGGCACACGCTGGCCGACATGCGGCGAAAGCAGGTTGCCGAAACCGTCTGCGAGCACTTGCTGGCCAGCTACGACAACGCCGGCGGGCCAGAACAACTGCGGATGCTTGCCGAGGATTACCTCACCAATGGTTTCGGATTGAGCGAAACGCAGCTGGTGTGCCTGCTGTTTGCGCCGTTCATCGACAACGGCAAAGGTCTCGAACGCTTCCTGCGCAACTGTCATCCCGGCATGCTGGTCGCCATGCCTGACCTGCACCGCGCCATGCAAGGCTTGCACGCGCCGGAGCAGGTTTTGAAGTGGATAACGGAAGTGAGCGGGTTGCCGGTCAGATTGGTGATCCGCCTCTATGCAACAGGCCCTGTGCAGATTCATGCGCCCAGGCAATTAGCCTCGGAGAACGCGTCTGAGGATCAGGCGGGTTCGGCCTCGTCATTCGAGCGGTCGACGGAACGCTGACGGTGAGCCGGAGCCTGGGTTGTGAACCGATATCTACGGAAATGAGGGTGTGAAAAGCGCGCGGGACAACGACTTTGTTTATCAGGCAGTTTATCGATATCTGACCACGCTGATTGATGACGCCGGAGGTGGTGCGGCGGTACGCATGCCTTCCTTGCGACAACTGGCGGATCGACTGAATGTCTCCATTTCAACGGTGCAGTACGCCTATTCGCTTCTGGAGAAGGAAGGTCGAGTCTATTCGATAGCCAAGTCAGGGTATTACGCGCAAGCGCTGTTCAGCATGGAAGCGCCCGGCAACGGCAATGATCTGCTGGAGACCGTGTACGTCAACGCCAGACGTCCCGGAATGTGTGTGTTGAGCGCCGACGAACCGGCCTCGCTGCAACCGCTGGACAGTCCGTTATTGACGTTGGAACGTGAGCTTCTGCGCCAATATCCACGTCAGCTACAGACATTCGTGCAACCTTGCGGAGAGCTGGAATTGCGGGTTGCCCTGGCAGCGCGGTACACGAGTTCGACAGAGCATTTCTGGCATGCCGATGACATCTACATCGGTGCTGATCTGCGCGGGGTCCTGGAAATTCTGATTTCGGTGCTTGAATTGCGTCAGGCCAGCGTGATTGTCGAATCACCGTGCGACTGGGTGATATTGCGCCTGCTCGAGTCGTGCGGGGTGCGCGTGATCGAATGGCCATTGCTGGCCGAAGGCGTGCTTGACCTGTCGGTACTGCAATCGCTGCTGGAGAACGAGCCAGTACGTCTGGTTCTTTTGTCTTCAGTGTTGAGCATGCCCCACGGCAAGGGTTTCACCCATGAGCGTCAGCAGGCCGCCGCGCAGTTGCTCAATCAACATGGCGTCTGGGTGCTGGAAAACGACTGCTACAGCGAGCTTGACGAGCGCAATGATTCACAGCGTTTGCGCAGTTGGCTTGATCCTGAGCGTCTGCTGGTGTTTTCCACTTTCGAGAAATTCATCGGCGCTGAAGCGCCATTCGGCTTTGTCCTGTCGCGTCACTGGCGTGAGGCGCTGCAACGCCATTTTCTGCTGCGCGCATTTCGCTTGTCGCCGATCCGCCAAAAGGCGATTGCCCGGTTGTTGAATGGCGGGCGGCTTGATCAGCACTTATCTGTGCTGCGGCGAATGCTGGGTGAGCGGCGAGCCGTGTTGATCCAGGTTCTGCACGAACGTTTGGGCGATACGCTGCAGATCGTCGAGCCGCAGGGCGGGGCGACGGTGTGGGTGCGTTCGTTACGGCCGGTCGACATGGCGAATGTATTCCGTCGCCTGCTCAAGCAACAGATCATCGTGGCCCCCGGCGAGCTGTTCAGCCTGCAAGGTCTGCATGCGGATCATCTGCGGATAAGCGCGTTGCACCACGGCGAGCGGGATCTGCCGAGTGTCATCGGCTTGCTCGGCGATGCCTTGCGCTTGTCACCCGGTCAATAACGTTAAAAAACATCGGGCGAGTTTCGGATACATCCCGTCGCACAGTGGTCAAACTGCCAGTAAACTGCGCTGCATTTCCTGAACCACTCCGATTTCAGAGGTTTTTGCATGACACTCAGTCCTTTTGCGGGCAAACCGGCACCGGCAGAACTGTTGGTCGACATCCCGCGACTGGTTACGGCCTATTACACCGGCCAGCCTGATGCATCGATTTCTACCCAGCGAGTGGCGTTCGGCACCTCCGGCCACCGCGGCAGTTCGTTCGATTTGAGTTTCAACGAATGGCATGTTCTGGCCATCAGCCAAGCGATCTGCCTGTATCGCGAAGCCCAGGGCATCACCGGCCCGCTGTTCGTCGGCATCGACACCCATGCATTGTCGACCCCGGCCGGCGCCAGCGCGCTGGAAGTCCTCGCCGCCAACGGCGTCACCGTGATGATCGCCGAAGGCGATGAGTACACGCCGACCCCGGCAGTTTCTCACGCCATTCTCTGCTACAACCGCGGTCGCACCTCCGGCCTGGCGGACGGTATCGTCATCACGCCGTCGCACAACCCGCCACAGAGCGGTGGCTACAAATACAACCCAACCAACGGTGGCCCGGCCGATACCCACATCACCAAGTGGATCGAAGCCAAGGCCAACGAGCTGCTGGTGAACAAACTGGCCGGGGTCAAACGCATCAGCTACGAGCAAGCGCTCAAGGCCAGCACGACCCATCGTCACGATTACTTGAACACCTATGTCGCCGACCTGATCAACGTCATCGACTTTGACGCCATCCGCGATGCCAAGCTGCGTCTGGGTGTCGATCCGTTGGGCGGAGCAGGGGTGCGCTACTGGTCGGCCATCGCCGAACACTACCGTCTCGACCTGGAAGTGGTGAATAAACAGGTCGATTCAACCTTCCGTTTCATGACCGTCGACTGGGACGGTCAGATCCGCATGGACCCGTCGTCCAGCCACGCAATGCAGGGCCTGATCGGCCTGAAAGAACGTTTCGACGTGGCATTCGCCTGCGATCCGGACCACGACCGCCACGGTATCGTCACGCCGTCTGGTGGTTTGCTCGCGCCGAACAATTATCTGGCGGTATCCATCGACTACCTGTTCCAGAACCGTCCGCAATGGCGCGCTGATGCCGCTGTCGGCAAAACCGTGGTGAGCAGCGGTTTGATCGACCGCGTGGCCAAGCGCCTGGGCCGTCGCCTGTACGAAGTGCCGGTCGGTTTCAAATGGTTCGCCGATGGCCTGTTCGATGGCTCGCTGGGTTTTGGCGGTGAAGAGAGTGCTGGCGCGTCGTTCTTGCGCAAGGACGGCGGCGTATGGAGCACCGACAAGGATGGCCTGATTCCAGCCTTGCTCGCCGCCGAAATAACGGCGCGCACCGGGCGCGATCCAAGCCAGGCCTACCGCGCGCTGACCGACGAACTGGGCGAGCCGTTCTCGGTACGTGTCGACGCCAAGGCCAACCCTGAGCAGAAGGCACTGCTGAGCAAGCTGGCGCCGGAACAGGTCACCTCGACCGAGCTGGCAGGCGAGAAGATCCAGAGCATCCTCAGCCATGCACCGGGCAACGATCAGGCCATCGGCGGTCTGAAAGTCATGACCGAAAACGGCTGGTTCGCCGCGCGTCCGTCGGGCACTGAGGACATCTACAAGATCTACGCCGAAAGCTTCCTCGGCGATGACCACCTCAAGCAACTGGTGGCCGAAGCGCAAACGTTGGTGGATGGCGCTATTTCCACTAAGTGATGCGCACATGAAAAAGGGCAACCGTAATGGTTGCCCTTTTTTATTGCCTGCAGATCAAGCCAGGTCGACCAGTACGATCTCGCTGTCTTCGATCGCCGTGACCGTCAGCAATTGCTCATGGGCCACCGCAACGCCATCGCGCGCTTGGGCACGCAAGCCATTGACCTCGATCACGCCAGTGGCCGGAACCAGATAGGCGCGACGCCCTTCGTCGAGCCGGTATTCGGCTGTTTCACCAGCCTTGATGTTCGCCGCCACCAGACGCGCATTGGCACGAATGTGCAGGCTCTCATCGTCGCCGTCCTTGCCGCTCGCTAGCGTCACAAAACCCTCGCGCTCGCCTTTGGGAAACGGCTTGGCGCCCCACGACGGCGGCGAACCGGTTTCAGTCGGCAGAATCCAGATCTGGAAGATCTTGGTTTCCTTGTCCTCCAGGTTGTACTCGCTGTGAGCGATGCCGGTGCCGGCGCTCATCACTTGTACGTCGCCGGCTTCGGTGCGGCCCTTGTTGCCCAGATTGTCCTGATGCGTGATGGCACCTTCTCGGACGTAAGTGATGATTTCCATGTCGCGGTGCGGATGCTGCGGGAAACCGGTACCTGCGGCAATGATGTCGTCGTTCCACACGCGCAAGTTGCCCCAGCTCATCCGCTGCGGATCGTAGTATTCGGCAAAGGAAAAGTGGTGATGCGCGTCCAGCCAGCCATGATGGGCGCCGCCCAGCGAGCTGAAGGGTCTGAGTTCAAGCATGATCGTCTCCTAATAAGGGTCGTCAGGGGGCGGGCCCCGTGGGTGATGACGACGATCATCTATCAGGCAATCATCGATAAAAAGCGCAAAAACTGCCGCATCATGATCAGTTTGTTTGATGGGAATGCGCCTCGAAATCGTCTCATCCGACTTTCAATTCGTCGCCTAAACCGATGACCTGTAAGCATTTCGCTAGAACTGGACGGCAAATCCAGACACCATAGCCGCCACAGCCTCACACCCTGGAGTCCGTCAGCGTGGCGCAACACACCCCCGATCTTCCCCCTGAACTTCGTCCACTGGCCGAGATGCCCTGGTTCAAACGCCTGGCCGCGCGATTCTTTGGTCACGGGTTGACCAAGCTGCGCGCCCAGCACCGGGCGTCGTGGCTGCACGGGCAAGCCGACGGATTTCGCAGTGGCCACACCGCTGGCGTCGAATACGGTTTCAAGGAGGGCAAGCTTGAGGGTTTGGAGGAAGGCCGCCAGGTGCTGCTGATTCGCGACAGCCGCAACACCGAGCATCGGCCGCCCAGCGTCGATAACAACCTGTTCGATGACTGGCGCCTGCCGCTGACGGCGGAACTGAAGAAGCGCATCAAGGCTGACGTCGCCCGTTTGCTTCCGGCCCACGCCCAGCCCAGCGCTGCGCAGTGGAAGATGATCTTCAGCGATACGCCGTCCACCTCGGTGGTGGCCGGTGCCGGCGCCGGCAAATCGACCACGCTGGTGCTGCGCATTCTGTTGCTCAGCCATTATCTGGGTTTTGAGCTGGATTCGATGACCGTGGTGACCTTCACCCGCGAATCGCGCAAGGACTTCATCAACAAACTGATCGAAATCTTCACGCTGTGGGGGCAGCCGCTGAACCTCAAGCAGGCCCGCGAGCTGGTCAGAACCTTCCACTCACGCATCCTGCCGATGGTGCGCAGCCTGCCGGGTTTCGAGCGTTTGCAGGCCTTCGAGAACCTCAGCGATCGCCCGCAAAGCGGCGCGGAGGAGGTCGACAGCAATCCGTTTGACCTGCGCATCAATGACGCGCAGCGCCAGCAACTTAATGCTTGTTATCACCGCCTGTTCAACGACGATGAGCGTTTCCGCCAGTTGATCCAGCCGCTGTCCCGTGCCGGATTACAGTTGAAGGAACTGGAGCGCGATCATCCTGATGTGCAGAAACGCATGGCGGTCACCGAACTGGCGGCCAAGCGCGATGAAGAGCTCTGCGATGTGATTGAAGATTTATGGTTTCGTGCAGGGGCGTGGCCCATTAAAGGCATCGAGCCGAATCGGCAGGCCTTCGAAATCAATGGCTCGAAGTTCCACGCTCATGGCTATATTCCCAGCCTAGATGCCTGGGTGGTGCTCGGCTTTGATGCGAGGGAAAACGCCCAGCTGACCCGACCCAACGCCAAGCTGAGTGTCCGTGCAGAGTGGGCGGTCAAGCGCACCCTGTTTCAAGCTTTCTGCCGTAAGCCATTGATATGGCTGGATAGTTACGAGTCATCCAGGCGCGTTCTTGCGACGTTGGCCGGAGATGCCAGCGCCGGTCCCGGCTTTGATTACAAGGTCAAAGGCGAGCTGGCATCCGCGCCATTGCTGGATTGTTTTGTCGCCGCAGCAGGCTTTATCGAAAACCTCGGCCTGGATGTGCCGGACGCGGTCAGTCGGATGAGCTTCGCCAAGGACGATCCCGATCGCTTTTTCTTTGAAGCCCTGAGCCTGTTCTGGCGCGCATTTGAAGATCATCTGCTGGATCAGAAACCGCCAGTGATGACCTACAACCGCATGTTCGCGCTGTTCAGCGAGCACTCGCCGGAAAACCTCAAGCTGCTCAGCGATGAGTTGCTGCGGCCTATGGCGCATTTGATGATCGATGAGTTCCAGGACGTATCGCCGCAGATCGTTTCGTGGATTCGTGCCAGCCTCAATGAAATCCGCAGCCGTGGCCCGGCCATGCACATTGGGCGAGGGGCGCAGCGTTCGTCGCTATTGTGTGTTGGCGATGACTGGCAGTCGATTTACGGTTGGCGCGGCAGTTCACCGAGCTACTTCATGGAGTTCAACAAGGAATTTCCTTCACCGAGCACCACAAGAGTGATGCTCAGTGACAACTATCGCAGCCATCAGCACATCATCGACGCCGCCGAACACATTGTCCGTGCAGCGCCGGCAATCGCAGGCAAGAAGGCCAAGGCCAGTGGTGAGCCCAAGCCGCTTCACCCGGTCAATGTGCTTGAGCGGGATGATGAAGCATTGGGTCAGCGCCTGGCCGAGCATTATCGGCGCGGCGATTCAATCTTGATGCTTTATCGAAAAAGCAGCGATAAGTTGTTGATAGAGGAGCATATTCAGCCTGTACTTAATGTAGATTCGAGCTTGCCCTACGACGCGCGGCGGCTGAAGCAACTGACCTATCACAGCGCCAAAGGCTTGCAGGCTGATGCAGTATTCCTGCTGGGTGATTGCCAGCATCTGACCAGTTCTCCGTACAAGAATCAGGTCTATCGCATGGCGGGATTGGGTAAAACCGGCGACAGCGAGCCGTACGACACTGCGCAAAAGGACGAAATCCTGCGCCTTGCCTACGTCGGTATCACGCGCGCCGTCAGCCATTGCTATTGGTACGTCGAGCCGCAGGAAACCCAAGCGGTAAACATGCCGAGGGCGTCGGATCGAGTCGCCAAGGGTAAGCCCTTCTTCGTCGACCATCGACGCGAAAAGGCCAGCGCCTGACCAATAAAAAGCCCGCATCGCTGCGGGCTTTTTGTTTTAAATCAAGTGGTTATGCGTAGTTCTTGAGAGATTCCGGAGGAGTGAAGGCTTCCAGCTCATCCTCGATGGCTTCGATCATGCGCTCGACATCCGCCGCGTTCATCACCGTTGCGCAGGGAATGCCAGCGATGGCGATCATGGTTTCGCCGCTGGCCCGATCGAAAAGACGGGCGATCATGCTGCCCGGCGCATCCATCGTCGCCTCGAAACCCATGGGATGAAAATGCCAGCGCATCAGCTGGCAAGCGTTTGGAAAGGTGACTTTGCTGAACCCTTTATTCATGGTGTTGCCCGCCTGCTTCATCGAGCGCTTCCTTTTGCTCATGTTAGGTGGGAAGAGCCTTCATTGGCTCAACCAGTACTTGAGCTTTAAAAGTAGCATCCGTGTGTGAAAAAACTGTGAGTTTTTTCAGTCCGTTTAGCGATTGATTCGCATTTTTTGATGTAAGTCACTGGCTCATCGATTATCGCCAAAACGCCACCATGGATTTTTCATTGAAGCAGCAGAGGAAGTTGGGCAAGCTCGGTTCTTTTTCGCCGAGCCGCTTATGCACGCCGATGACGACGGCCCAGAACAGACCCAGGCCACGGCCGCCACGGTCATGCGCTATCACCTGAGCTGGAAACACCGGGATCTGGACAGCGTCATGGCGCTTTATCACGCCGAGATCCAGTACAACGATTTCTTTCAGAACCGGGTGCTCGGTCTGGATGAGTTACGCGAATACGTGCGCGTGAGCATGCCGCGAGAATCCGACGAACTGCTCGAACATTGCGACCGAATCCGGGTGGATGGCAACACCGCATTCATTCAATACGAGGTGACCTTGCGCGGCGGCGACGGCCTGGTGTCGTTTCGTTCCAGCGAAGCGATCACGGTCAAGGACGGCTTGATCTGGCGCGTCAACGAGTATGCCTCGCTGGTGCGTACTCAAGCCGACGGTAGCTCCGCGCCAAGCCGTCCGGCGGTCAGCAGGCTAGGTCTGTCACCGCGGCAACTGAGCTTCATGGCCGAAGACCTGCAGCAGTATTTCGAAAAGCAGCAGCCCTATCTGGACCCTGAGCTTGACCTGCAACGCGTGGCGAAGGAGTGCGGGTACAGCCGCAATCAGATTTCCTATCTGCTCAATCAGGTGCTCGGGCAAAGCTTTTATCGCTACGTCAATCAGGCGCGCCTGCAGCATTTGCTGCGTGCGCTGGACAGCGCTACGCCGCCGTTGCGTGTCGACGAGCTGGCGTTTGCCGCCGGCTTCAATTCGTTGTCAGCGTTCTACAAATGCTTTCGCGAACACACCGGCCAGTCGCCCAAGGCCTACGCCAAACAAATTTCTCTGCGGGCACGCGCGCAAGACATCCACTGAAGGCAGCCACTAGGATCGACGCCATCGAAAGTTTTCAGTGGCGGAGTCTGGCATGTCGGCGTGGCGCACGATCAGTTTGTGGATGGATCAGCTCGATGAGCCGCTATTGGCGCGGCCCGCGTTGGAGCGGGACCTGGATGTCGACGTGGCGATCATCGGCGCCGGTTACACCGGACTGTGGACGGCGTACTACCTGAAAAAACAGGCGCCCGGCCTGGATATTGCCATCGTCGAGGCGCAAACCGCCGGGTTCGGTGCGTCCGGACGCAATGGCGGCTGGCTGATGGGTAACTTGCTGGGCGAGGATCGCTTGCTCGCAGGCTTATCGCCGCAGCAACGGCGGGCGTCGTTTGATCTGCTGCACAGCATTCCTGATGAAGTAGAGATCGTCGTTGAACGCGAAGGCATCGACTGCGATTACCGCAAGGGCGGGGTGCTTTATTGTGCTGCGCGCTACCCAGAGCAGGAAACCGTTCTGCGCGATTACTTGAACAAGCTGCATGCCCAAGGCCTTACCGATAACGACTACCGCTGGCTCAGTCCCGAGCAGCTGGCCCAGCAGATCCGCGTGGCCAAGCCCTACGGCGGCATCTTCGCCCCCCATGTCGCGACCATTCACCCAGCGAAACTGGTCCGTGGTCTGGCGCGTACCGTGCAGAACATGGGCGTGAAAATCTACGAAAACAGCCCGGTCACCCACTGGCAACCCGGCAGTCTGCGTACCGCCAAGGCCAGCGTGCGCAGCCGTTGGATCGTCCCGGCGGTGGAAGGTTATTCGGTGACCTTGCCGCCACTTGGCCGTTATCAGTTGCCGGTGCAAAGCCTGATTGTCGCCACGGAACCGCTGTCCGCTGCGACCTGGGACGAAATCGGCCTCAATCGTGGTCAGGCCTTCAGTGAATTCAGCCGCCAGGTCACCTACGGCCAGCGCAGTGCCGACAATCGTCTGATCTTCGGCGCCCGTGGCGGGTATCAGTTCGCCGGCAAGCTGCGTCATGACTTCAACCTCACCCGCGATGAAGTCGAGTTGCGCCGCTATCTGTTCGGCGAACTGTTCCCGCAGCTGAAAAATGTGCAGATCACCCACGCCTGGGGCGGCAACCTTGGCATGTCGCGGCATTTCAAGCCGCACATGCTCTGCGACCGCGCCAACGGCATCGCGTTGTCTGGCGGTTATGGCGGCGAGGGCGTCGGTGCCAGCAATCTCGGCGGCCGGACGCTAGCCGATCTGATTCTTGAGCGCGACAGCGAGCTGACCCAACAACCGTGGGTCCTGCCCGACGGTGGCATTCATGCGCTGCGTGCCTGGGAGCCAGAGCCATGCCGCTGGCTCGGCTACAACGCGATCATCAAAAGTTTCGTGCACGAAGACCAGACCCTGGCCAATCCCGCGACCGCGCCCTGGCGGCGCAAGCTCGCCAGCCGGGTTGCCGGGTTCATGGAAGGTTTCATGCACTGAACGTCGTTTCCCTCAATAAACAGGTCACGCCATGAGCATCACCCAATTCAAGAACACCGCCACGCTTGAGCTCGAAGAATCCAACCCGGTCGCCGTCCCCCTCGGCGAACCCGTCGCAATTGCCTCGACCACCAGTGTCGAGCGCGACGACGGTGTCGAAACCGGCGTCTGGGAATGCACCCCGGGCCGCTGGCGGCGGCAGATCCCCGCGCAGGAGTTCTGCCATTTCATTTCCGGGCGCTGCACCTTCACCCCCGACGGTGGCGGCGAAACCCTGCACATACAAGGCGGCGACGCACTGATGTTGCCTGCCAACACGCTCGGGATCTGGGATATCCAGGAAACCGTGCGCAAGAGCTACGTGCTGATTTTCTGATTGTTTGATCCTTTGATTGCCTGCCAACAAAAAAAGCCCATACAGGAATCGCCCCATGATCCAGAAAACCCTCGCATTGGCGCCGCTGTTGCTGGCCGCTTCCGTCAGTCACGCGGCCGAGACGGTCAAGGTCTACAACTGGTCCGACTACATCGCCCCGGACACCACGAAGAATTTCCAGAAAGACACGGGCATCGGCGTCACCTATGACGTCTACGACAGCAACGAAACCCTCGACGGCAAGCTGATGACCGGCAAATCCGGTTACGACGTGGTTTTTCCGTCGAACCACTTCATGGCGCGGCAGATTCAGGGTGGGGCGCTGAAGAAACTCGACAAGAGTCAGTTGCCGAACTGGAAGAATCTCAACCCGGCGCTGCTCAAGGCCTTGCAGACCAACGACGCCAACAACGAGCACGGTTTCCCTTATCTGTGGGGCAGCACCGGCATCGGCTACAACATCGCCAAGGTCAAAGCGGTGCTGGGCGACGACGCGCCGGAGGATTCCTGGGATCTGATCTTCAAGCCCGAATACATGGAAAAACTGCAGAAGTGCGGCGTGGCGATCCTCGACAACGGCCCGGAACTGCTCCCGGCGGCGCTCAACTATCTGGGCCTGCCGCACCACAGCAAGAATCCCGAAGACTACAAAAAAGCCGAAGCCCTGTTGATGAAAGTGCGGCCCTATGTCAGCTACTTCCATTCTTCGAAGTACACCAGTGACCTGGCCAACGGCGACATCTGCGTAGCGGTGGGCTTTTCCGGCGACATACTGCAAGCGGAGAATCGCGCCAAGGAAGCCAAGAACGGCGTCGAGATCGGTTATGCGATTCCCAAGGAAGGCGCGGCGATCTGGTTCGACATGGTCGCCATGCCCGTCGACGCACCGGACGAAAAGGCCGGCTACGCCTTCATGAACTACCTGCTGCGCCCCGATGTCATGGCCGGCATCACCAATTACGTGCATTACGCCAATGGCAACGAACAGGCCGACAAACTGATCGACCCGGCGATCAAGAACGACACCAAGGTTTACCCGAGCGCGGAAATGATGGGCAAGCTGTTTGCGCTGGAGGCGATGCCGCTGAATATCGACCGGATCCGTACGCGGGTGTGGAACAAGATTCGCACCGGAAGCTGAGTTTTTTCAGGCCAACATACAAGACCCCTGTGGGAGCGAGCCTGCTCGCGAAGCGGTTTGTCATTCGACACTTATGTTGACTGGCTTGGCGTCTTCGCGAGCAGGCTCGCTCCCACATTCGTTATTCAATGAATCAGAATTGTTGATATCAAAGCACTGGCACCGCTGACTGAAAGTGTGACTTGCCCAACAAATTCAAACTTAGCGATATTTAATATTTAAATAGAAAATCGTCAGACAATTTCCGCCCTCATCGCAACTAAAAACAATCTTTTCTCCCCGCGCGCTTTGTTTACGGCAGTTTCCTGATACCACCAAATTGGATCGCAAAAAAACTCTTTACGACAGATTTCCAATTATGTCAGGTTCGTTACGCCTTCATTGGGCGAGTGATAGGACGATCTCGCCAAAGATCGTCCTGTCGGACAAAAACTGTTCCATTGCTAAACAAGGAAGTGTGTTTATGTCGAAAGTTAAAACCAATGCTGTTGATTCCGCCGAACAAGCTTTCCAGCTGGCTGCCTTCAGCTCGGCGTACAACCAGATCAACAGCTTCAGCCATCAGTACGACCGCGGCGGCAACCTCACGGTCAATGGCAAACCCTCGTACTCCGTCGACCAGGCGGCTACGCAATTGCTGCGTGACGGCGCTGCCTACCAGGACAAGGACGGCAGCGGCAAGATCGAACTCACCTATACGTTCCTGACGTCGGCCTCGAACAGCACGATGAACAAGCACGGGATCACCGGGTTCAGTCAGTTCAGTGCACAGCAGCAAGCCCAGGCCAAGCTCGCCATGCAGTCCTGGGCCGACGTGGCCAATGTCACCTTCACCGAGAAAGCCTCGGGCGGCGACGGGCACATGACCTTCGGTAACTACAGCGGTGGCCAGGATGGCGCTGCGGCGTTTGCCTATCTGCCGGGGACCGGCGCTGGTTATGACGGCACCTCGTGGTACTTGATCAACAGCGGTTACACGCAGAACAAGAACCCGGATCTGAACAACTACGGTCGTCAGACCCTGACCCACGAAATCGGCCATACCCTTGGCCTTGCGCACCCCGGCGACTACAACGCCGGCAACGGCAACCCGACCTACAACGATGCGACTTATGGCCAGGACACCCGTGGCTATAGCGTCATGAGTTACTGGAGCGAGAGCAACACCAACCAGAACTTCAGCAAGGGCGGCGTCGAAGCCTATTCGTCCGGCCCGCTGATGGACGACATCGCCGCGATCCAGAAGCTCTACGGCGCCAACACCAGCACCCGCACTGGTGATACCACCTACGGCTTCAATTCCAATGCCGGCCGCGATTTCCTCAGCGCGTCGTCGTCGAGCGACAAAGTGG
Organism: Pseudomonas sp. H26/SER47-MNA-CIBAN-0231; assembly: GCF_040310465.1. Classification (NCBI taxonomy): domain Bacteria; kingdom Pseudomonadati; phylum Pseudomonadota; class Gammaproteobacteria; order Pseudomonadales; family Pseudomonadaceae; genus Pseudomonas; species Pseudomonas sp. H26/SER47-MNA-CIBAN-0231. The sequence goes on from NZ_JBEOPW010000001.1 coordinate 639,822, forward strand.
TGTTCTCGGTGTGGGATGCCGGCGGCAAGGACACCTTGGATTTCTCCGGTTTCACCCAGAACCAGAAGATCAACCTCAATAGCGCTTCGTTCTCCGACGTGGGCGGCATGGTCGGCAACGTGTCGATCGCCAAGGGCGCAGTCATCGAGAACGCGATTGGTGGTTCGGGCAGCGATCTGTTGATCGGCAACAGCGTGGCCAACGAGCTGAAGGGTGGTGCCGGCAACGACATCCTGTACGGCGCTGGTGGTGCTGACAAACTGTGGGGCGGCGCCGGTTCGGACACTTTCGTGTTCGCCGCCAGTTCGGACTCCAAGCCGGGGGCGATCGATCAGATTCTCGATTTCGTCAGTGGTCTGGACAAGATCGACCTGACCGGCATCACCAACGGCGCGGGCCTGCACTTCGTCAACAGCTTCACCGGTTCTGCCGGCGATGCCGTGCTGACCTCGTCGGGCGGCAACAGCCTGTTGTCGGTGGATTTCTCCGGGCATGGCGTGGCTGACTTTATCGTCAGCACCGTGGGCCAGGCTGCGACCAGCGACATCGTCGCGTGATGTGAGAGGAAAGCGGCGCCTCGTGCGTCGCTTTCTTCGCTTGCATCGGCCTGATCGCCGAGCAAGGCTACGAGCGGAAGTGAAGTTTCCTATGACTCGATACGTTTTAACTGACACGACGATGGCATGGCTGATGGCAGTCACGCTGATGATGACCGGAGCGACAAGCATGGCAAGCAGCCTCAGACTCGAAGAACCCTCGGCATTCGCCGGGCGCTGGCAGGCCACTTTGACCGGTCACAGCGACACACCCGAAACGCGGTCGCTGCAAGACAAGCCCTCGAACACTTGCCTGGTCGAGCTTGCGCCGAACCAGACCTTGGGCGAGGGCACTCAATGTCTGGCCGCGTGGTTGGGCGAAGCGCCAATCGGCTGGTTTCCAGAGCCCGATGGCATTTCCATCACCGGCAAGGAAGGTTCGAGGATCGCCTTCTTCAGCCGCCAGCGTGATGGCATTTATACAAAGGCCTTGAGCGCCGAACTGCTTATTACGTTAGAGCGCGCAGCGCAGTAGGCAATGGTTGGCGGGTGAAAGAAAGTTGATATAAGCCAGTGGTCGTGCGTTATAAGCGCGGCATCCGGTCAAGTTGTTATGAAATTGTAAGCGCTACTTGCAAGTCATCTTTGGCAGGCAGGCGGAATATCAATGGAATGCTCGTCCGGTAATGACGAGGCATGAATTCAGGAAGAATCAATGAAGATGGCGAAGTCTCCTGCCACCGCTCCGTTAATCAAGGCATTGGGCGACTATAAAAGCATTCTGATCAGCGTCGGTTGTTTCACCGCGCTGATCAACGTGTTGATGCTGGTGCCGTCGATCTACATGCTGCAAGTTTACGATCGAGTATTGTCGTCGCAGAACGAAACCACCCTGGCAATGCTGTCGTTGATGGTGGTCGGTTTCTTCGCCTTTATCGGGCTGCTGGAAGTGATCCGCAGCTTTATCGTCATCCGCATCGGCAGCCAGCTGGAGCGTCGCTTCAATCTGCGCGTCTATCAGGCCGCGTTCGAGCGCAACCTGTTCAAGGGCGAGGGTAACGCCGGGCAGTCGCTTGGCGACCTGACCCACATTCGCCAGTTCGTCACCGGCCCGGCGTTGTTCGCCTTCTTCGACGCACCGTGGTTCCCGGTCTATCTGTTTGTCATCTACTTGTTCAATGTCTGGCTCGGCGTGCTGGCTACGGCGGGCGCGTTGCTGCTGATCGCACTGGCCTGCCTCAACGAATACATGACCAAAAAACCGCTGGGCGAAGCCGCCGGTTTTTCCCAGCAGTCCAGCCAGTTGGCCACCAGCCACTTGCACAACGCCGAAACCATTCAGGCGATGGGCATGCTCGGCTCGCTGCGCAAGCGCTGGTTCGGGGTGCATTCGCGCTTCCTCGGCTTGCAGAACCAGGCCAGCGACACCGGCGCTGTGATCAGTTCGCTGAGCAAGACCCTGCGCCTGTGTCTGCAATCCCTGGTGCTGGGCCTGGGCGCGTTGCTGGTGATCAAGGGCGACATGACGGCGGGGATGATGATCGCCGGTTCGATCCTGATGGGCCGCGTGCTGAGCCCGATCGATCAACTGATCGCTGTATGGAAGCAGTGGAGCGGGGCGAAGCTGGCTTACCGCCGTCTCGATGCGCTGTTGCAGGCGTTTCCGCCCAGCGACGAGGCGATGGCACTGCCGGCACCGAAAGGCCAGATCACCTTCGAACAAGTCAGCGCCGGCCCGCCCGGGCGGCGTGCAGCCACTTTGCACACGGTCAATTTCAATCTGAGTGCTGGTGAAGTGCTGGGTGTGCTCGGCGCTTCCGGTTCCGGCAAATCGACGCTGGCTCGAGTGCTGGTCGGTGTGTGGCCGGTTCTGGGCGGCACCGTGCGCCTCGACGGCGCTGATATTCATCGCTGGAACCGCGATCAGCTTGGTCCTTACATCGGTTACCTGCCGCAAGACATCGAATTGTTCAGCGGCAGCATCGCCGAGAACATTGCGCGCTTCAGCGAAGCCGATCCGCAAAAAGTCGTAGCTGCCGCGCAACAGGCCGGCGTTCACGAAATGATCCTGCGTTTGCCGCAGGGCTACGACACCAAACTGGGCGAGGACGGCAGCGGTTTGTCCGGCGGCCAGAAGCAACGCGTGGCCCTGGCCCGCGCGCTGTACGGCACGCCGAGTCTGGTGGTGCTCGATGAACCCAATTCCAACCTCGACACCGTCGGCGAAGCCGCACTGGCCAGCGCCATCGCGCAACTCAAGGCGCAAGGCACCACGGTGATTCTGGTGACGCACCGTTCTTCGGTGCTGGCTCAGGCTGACAAATTGCTCGTGCTCAACGATGGTCGTTTGCAGGCGTTCGGCCCGAGTCAGGATGTGCTCAAGGCACTTTCCGGTCAGCACGAACAGCAACGCGAAAAAGCCGCACAAGCACCGGGCGGGCTCAGCATGAGCCGGCAGTATCAGCCCTCGACAAGGAATTCGGGTGTATGAGCAGCGCCAGCATGAACACTGAAAACGAAGCGAACATGGAACACGCCTACCTCACTGAGCGCCCGGAACGCGATGCGAAATTCTTCGCACGCCTGGGCTGGATTCTGGCCATCGTCGGCGCTGGCAGTTTCTTCACCTGGGCGGCACTGGCGCCGCTGGATCAGGGCATTCCAGTGCAGGGCACCGTGGTGGTCTCGGGCAAACGCAAGGCTGTGCAGTCGATGAGCAGCGGCGTGGTCAGCCGGATTCTGGTGCGCGAAGGCCAGATCGTGAAGCAGGGCCAGCCGCTGTTCCGCCTCGATCAGACGCAGGTCGCCGCCGATGTGCAATCGCTGCAGGCGCAGTACCGCATGGCTTGGGCCAGCCTCGCGCGCTGGCAGGCCGAGCGCGACAACCTCAAACAAGTGACCTTTCCGCCTGAATTGAGCAACGACCCGGACCCGCGCCTGGCGCTGGTGCTGGAAGGCCAGCGGCAACTGTTCAGCAGCCGCCGCGAAGCGTTCTCCCGAGAACAAGCGGCACTGCGCGCCAATATCGAAGGCGCCACCGCGCAACTGGCCGGCATGCGCCGCGCGCGCAGCGACCTCAATGCCCAGGCCAGTTCCTTGCAGCAACAATTGAGCAACCTGCAACCGCTGGCCGACAACGGCTACATCCCGCGCAACCGCTTGATGGACTACCAGCGGCAACTGTCGCAAGTGCAGCAACAACTGGCAGAAAACACCGGTGAAAGCGGCCGCGTGGAGCAGGGCATCCTTGAATCGCGCCTGAAGTTGCAGCAGCACGGCGAGGAATACCAGAAGGAAGTGCGCACGCAACTGGCCGATGCGCAGTTGAAAAGCGTGACGCTGTCCGAACAGCTGACCTCCGCCGGTTTCGATCTGCAACACAGCGAGATCCTCGCCACCGCCGATGGCGTGGCGGTCAACCTCGGTGTGCACACCGAAGGCGCCGTGGTGCGTCAGGGCGAAACCCTGCTGGAGATCGTTCCGCAAGGCACCACCCTGGAAGTGGAAGGGCACTTGCCGATCAACCTGATCGACAAGGTCGGCACGCATTTGCCGGTGGACATTCTGTTTACCGCGTTCAACCAGAGCAAAACCCCGCGCGTGCCCGGCGAAGTCAGCCTGATCTCCGCTGACCAGATGGTCGATGAGAAAACTGGCGTGCCGTATTACGTGTTGCGCAGCAGCGTCAGTGATCAGGCGATGGAAAAGCTCAATGGCCTGGTGATCAAGCCCGGCATGCCGGCGGAAATGTTCGTGCGCACCGGTGAGCGTTCACTCCTCAACTACCTGTTCAAACCGCTGCTCGATCGCGCCGGTTCTGCGTTGACCGAGGAATAAGGATGTTCGGCTGTATGAAAAAGCTTTGCATGCTGGGAGCCGCAATGACGCTGCTCGCGAGTCACGCGGCAGTCGCGGCCATGGGGCCGTTTGAGATCTACGAGCAGGCATTGCGCAACGATCCGGTGTTTCTCGGTGCAATCAAGGAGCGCGATGCTGGCTTGGAAAACCGCGCGATTGGCCGCGCCGGGCTGCTGCCACGGATCGGCTACACCTACAACAAGGGCCGCAACTCGTCCAAGGCTACGTCTCTGGATGATCGTGCGCGCAATCGTACTGATGAGCGCAACTACAACAGCTACGGCTCAGCGCTGACGGTGCAGCAACCGCTGCTTGATTACGAAGCTTACGCGGCGTATCGCAAGGGCGTGGCGCAGTCGTTGTTTGCCGACGAAGCGTTTCGCGGCAAGAGTCAGGAACTGTTGGTGCGCGTGCTGGATAACTACACCAAAGCCTTGTTCGCCCAAGACCAGATCGACATCGCCCAGGCGAAGAAGAAGGCCTACGAACAGCAGTTCCAGCAGAACGAACACATGTTCAAGCAGGGCGAGGGCACGCGCACCGATATTCTCGAAGCCGAGTCGCGCTATGAGCTGGCGACTGCCGAGGAAATCGAAGCGCGTAATGAGCAGGATGCTGCCTTGCGTGAGCTCGGGGCGCTGGTCGGCGTGCCGGCGGTGGATATCGGTGATCTGGCGCCGCTTGGTCAGCAATTCCAGACCTTCACCCTGCAACCGGCCAACTTCGACACCTGGCATGAACTGGCGATCAGCAACAACCCGAACCTCGCTTCGCAGCGTCAGGCCGTGGAAGTGGCGCGCTATGAAGTCGAACGCAACCGCGCCGGGCATCTGCCGAAAGTAAGCGCCTATGCCTCGATGCGCGACAACGAGTCGGAAAGCGGCAACACCTATAACCAGCGCTACGAAACCAACACCATCGGCCTGGAAGTCAGCGTGCCGCTGTACGCCGGCGGCGGGGTATCGGCCTCCACACGGCAGGCCAGCCGCACCATGGAACAGGCTGAGTACGAACTGGATGGCAAGACCCGCGAAACCTTGATCGAACTGCGCCGCCAGTTCAGCGCCTGCCTCTCGGGCGTGAACAAATTGCGTGCTTATCAGAAGGCCCTGAAGTCGGCCGAGGCGCTGGTGGTCTCGACCCGACAAAGCATTCTGGGCGGCGAACGCACCAATCTCGATGCGTTGAATGCCGAGCAGCAACTGTTCACCACCCGCCGCGACCTGGCCGAGGCACGCTACGACTACCTGATGGCCTGGACCAAATTGCATTACTACGCCGGGACGCTGAATGAGCAGGATCTGGCGCGGGTGGACGAAGCATTTGTGGTCGCGCAACAGCCCTCACCCTAACCCTCTCCCAGGGGGAGAGGGGACCGATCCGGGGAGATTGGCGAGATGCACCGACTTGAACGAGCTGTGCTGAATCCGTAATCGACTGTTTTTCTCAGGTCGCTGAATGACTGAAGACAACACGGTCGGCGCCCTCTCCCACAGGGAGAGGGCTGACCGAGTGGCCTGCGATAGCTGCATCGACCTGAACCACCGAGCTGGACGCAGGTTTTGACATCAACACAAATCGGCTCCCTCTCCTCGGGGAGAGGGCTGGGGTGAGGGGAACAGGCGACACCGCAATTCAGCCCTGAACAAAACAACAAAAACGAGAGTGATGACCATGGACGTACGCATCAAACCGATTTCGCTCGGCACGCTGTTGCTGGTGACCTCGGCAACGCAGGCGCAATACCTGGAAACCGGCCAGCCCGGCAATCCGGCCAGTTGGCGCAGTGCCGAGTTCCTGCGCGACTGGGGTCTGCAACGCATGCAGGCCGATCAGGCCTACGCTGCCGGCATCACCGGCAAGGGCGTGAAGATCGGCGCGCTCGATTCCGGTTTCGATGCCGCCCACCCGGAATTCTCCGCCGACCGTTATCACCCGGTAACCGCCAGCGGCAGCTACGTCGATGGCTCAGCGTTCAACGTCGACGGCACGCTCAACCCGAACAATGATTCCCATGGCACCCACGTCGTCGGGACCATGGGCGCTGCCCGTGATGGCAGCGGCATGCACGGGGTGGCGTACAACGCGCAGATCTACGTCGGCAACACCAACAAGAACGACAGTTTCCTCTTCGGCCCCAGCCCTGATCCGCGTTATTTCAAAGCGGTCTACGACAGCCTCGCCGATGCCGGGGTGCGGGCGATCAATAACAGTTGGGGCAGTCAGCCGCCGGATGTCAGTTACCGCACTCTCGCGGATCTGCACGCCGCCTACGCGCAGCACTGGAAAAAGGGCACCTGGCTCGACGCCGCTGCCGACGTTTCGCGGCGCGGTGTAATCAATGTGTTCAGCGCTGGCAACAGCGGCTACCCGAATGCCAGCGTGCGCTCAGCGCTGCCGTACTTTCAGCCGGATCTGGAAGGCCACTGGCTGGCGGTGTCCGGGCTAGATCAGAGCAATCAGCAGAAGTACAACCAGTGCGGCATCGCCAAATACTGGTGCATCACCACACCGGGGGCGAAGATCGACAGCACCATCCCCGGCGGCGGTTATGCGATCAAGTCCGGTACCTCGATGGCGGCACCGCACGCGACCGGCGCCCTGGCGCTGGTGATGGAGCGTTATCCGTACATGACCAACCAGCAGGCGCTCGAGGTGCTGCTGACCACCGCTACGCAACTCGATGGCTCGGTCACAGACGCACCGAACGAGCGCGTCGGCTGGGGCGTCGCCAACCTCGACCGGGCGATGCGCGGGCCGGGGCAATTGCTCGGTGCGTTCGATGCCAATCTGGGGGCAGGGCAGCGCGACGTCTGGAGCAATGACATCTCCGACAACGCGCTGCTCCAGCGCCAGCGCGAAGACCTCGCCGAGCACAGCGCCTGGCAGCAAACCCTGCAGGACAAAGGCTGGCAGAACGGTCTCCCGGCCGGCGCCAGTCAGCAGGAGCAGACCGATTACGCGGTCGGCATGCTGCGTGATGCGGCAGCGGCGAACCGGGTGTACGAGGGCAGCCTGATCAAGTCCGGCCCCGGGCAATTGCTGCTCAGCGGCGCAAATACCTATCGCGGCCCGACCACCGTCAACGGCGGTCTGCTGACCGTCAACGGTTCGCTGACCTCAGCGGTCACCGTCAACGACAGCGGCACCCTCGGCGGCTCCGGACGCATCGGCGCGTTGACCGCCAACAGCGGTGGCCGGGTCGCACCGGGCAATTCCATCGGCACCTTGAACGTCGCTGGTGATGTGACACTCGCCCCGGGCTCGACCTACGCCGTTGAGCTATCGCCCACCAGCAGTGACCGCATCGTCGCCGGCGGCACGGCAACCGTCAGCGGCGCCAGCGTCAGCCTGGCGCTGGAAAACAGCCCGACCTTGCTCAGCAGCGCCGAAGCGCAAAGCCTGCTCGGCCGCCAGTACAACATCCTGCAAGCGGCCGGCGGCGTGCAGGGGCAGTTCGCTGCGGTGGTGCCGAACTACCTGTTCATCGGCGGCGCTCTCGACTACGCCGCAAGCGGCATTCAGCTGAATATCCAACGCAACGCGACAAGCTTCGCCAGCGTCGGGCAAACGCCGAACCAGCGTTCGGTGGCGGCGGCAGTCGAAGGGCTGGGCGCCGGCAATTCGGTTTACGAAAGCGTTCTTCGTGCACCGACTCAGGCCTCGGCGCGACAAGCCTTCCAGCAACTGAGCGGCGAGATTTATCCAGCGCTGGGGACAATGCTGATCAACGACAGCCGCCAGTTGCGTGATGCGGTCGGCGAGCGGCTGCACGATGAGTCGGCGACCCGCAGCAACGGCTGGATCAAAGCCCTCGGCGCTTGGGGCAGCACCGATTCCAGTCACGACACGGCCGGCTACAACACTTCGATCGGCGGTCTGCTGGCCGGTGTCGACGGCGCGCTGGACGAGCAGACCCGCATCGGTCTGGTCACCGGCTACAGCGACAGCTCCTTGAGCATGGGCTCGGGCACTCATTCCTCGGCAAAAGTCGACAGCTATCACCTCGGCGCTTACGTCGGGCACGACATCGGCGCCTGGCGCTTGAGCAGCGGTGCGGCGTACAGCTGGCATCGCGGCGATGTGAAGCGCGATCTGCAATACGACGAGGTCAGCGCCAAGCAGAAAGCCAAGCTCGATGCGACCACCACTCAGGTTTTCGCCGAGGCGGCGTATCGCTTGCAGTTGCAAGCGTTGGCGCTGGAACCGTTCGCCAACCTGACCTACCTGCATCTCGACACCGCAGGCTTCACTGAGAAGGGCGATGCCGCTGCGCTGAAAAGCGCTGGCGATCTGCGCGATGCGGTGTTGAGCACCTTGGGCGTGCGCGCGAGCAAAACCTTCAATCTGGCGAACCAGCAAGCGCTGGATGTCAGTGCCCGTCTCGGCTGGCAGCACAGCCTCAGCGATATCGAATCAGAACAGCATTTGCGTTTTGCCAGCGGCGGCACGCCGTACTCAGTGGCGAGTTCGGCGCTGGTACGTGATGCCGCACTGGTCGGCGTGCAGGCCAGTCTGGCATTGAGCAAGGACGTGCGGGTCAACCTCGATTACAACGGCCAACTGGCCAGCCGCGAGAAGCTGCATGGCGTCGGGCTGAGCCTGAACTGGCAGTTCTGATTGCATGTGTTTGAGCCACTGTGGCGAGGGGATTTATCCCCGCTCGACTGCGCAGCAGCCGCAAAACCTGATCGTTCCCACGCTCCGCGTGGGAACGATTAAGGCAACGCCAGCCGCGAGGAGCTGCATGGCGTAGGGCTGAGCCTGAACTGGCAGTTCTGATTGCATGTGTTTGAGCCACTGTGGCGAGGGGATTTATCCCCGCTCGACTG